>NZ_JACXAE010000134.1 GCF_014698965.1 Iningainema tapete BLCC-T55 | reverse complement strand
AGGACAGTGGCTCCTAGAAGAGTTGAGGGAACTAATACAAACCCTCGGCTCTGGCGACGGGGACAACAACCTTGACCCAGTCCCCGGTCGCCTCTACAGGGTCTGTCGGCTAGCGCAAGCCGCAGAACATCCCAAATTGAAAGCTCTCGCACTCATTGATTTTAAGGGACTGGGATGCTGTAGTTGCATTTGTCCATCATCCTGGACTACCACCTACCAATAATGAAGCTGAACGTGCCCTTAGACATGCAGTGATTGCACGGCGGATTAGCTATGGTACGAGGACTTTTGAAGGCAGTTTGGCTTATTGTTCACTTTTCAGCGTGATTGAAACCTGTCGGTTGAGAAAAGTAGATCCTTGGTCTTACATTGCCCAAGTAATTGCTCTCGGTCGTAAGGGATTATTGCCTCCTCCTATTCCCGTTGCTGCTTGAGGGGGGGAGTGAAAAGTTACATAAACACAGATAAATTTGTACCGATTCAGGCTAGGAAACGCTATATACACGCTTTTTGGCTTTGGCTTGGCTCAATTGTCTATTAATAATATCTATTCTCATTAAGTCTTAAAATACTACTCCAGTCTATAGTTCACAAATACTATTTACTGAAAATTAGTTAAGTACTAATGAACTTGTGACAGTTAGGGTGCGGAATGTGGGTTACTAGTTATGACACAGCTAAATAGTTTAGAACTCCCGGTTCGCCCATTTTTTGATGAGTTAGAAAAATAAGCAGTCAAAAGTATACCCAGCGAGCTATTTACAAAAGCACAGAGTAGGTATAATTTCGGGTTTATGCATACAGAACCTACAATTATAAACGAACGAGTGGATGATATTCCTGTACTGCTAACACAATTAGAGCGTATGGGTGTAAAGCAACTACTTGATCAGCACGGCGTTGCATAAATGCGGGATGATTTAAATTAATACGGGTATTTCCCAATACTTCAGATAATGAAGTAATAATCGAATTGAGTACTTCAGCATATCTACTGATTTAGAATAACATAATGTTTTTCGATGCAGTCGCGCTAGATAATGACGTAAACGGACAATTACCTTCAACTCTTGTCATGTATGTTTTGCTTACAATATGATCTCCCGGCTCAATAAAACTCGGATACACTTTCCATCCATCTGTGACATAGAAATAGCATCGCCAACAGCAAACAATGTCCCATAGAGGTTTGAATGTTTCCGCACTATGATCCCCCAACACCCAAGCCAGAATTCCTTGGCTAAAGTGGTTTACCGCTGTCCAAAGCCAAATTTTGTTTTTTTTTGAACCCACAAAAGTTTCCAATTCACTCAGCTTCAGCAACTTCGGGAATTTCAGATTCAGGTGGTGCATCGGGCAGTTGTTCACCAATCTGTTTAACCCAATAAATGATAGTTGTATGATGAACTCCTGTGGCACGCTCAATTGCACGAAATCCCATGCCGTTAACATACAACTTTAAACATTCAACTTTAATCTCATCGGAGTATCCTTTCGGTGGACTATAGACATCTATAAATTGACGACCGCAGTGGGTACAAATGTAATTTTGTTTACCTCTGCGCTTCCCATTTCTCCTAATCTCAGCTTTACTCACAGTATAGACATTGCACAGTACAATTCCTCAATTCATCCCTCTATTATGCAACGCCCTTGATCAGCACTTCCCCACACATGGAAATTGGCAAGGAGAAAGCTTAGGGAGTATAGCAGTAATTTGGTTGACGCATATACTTTCACAAGCTGATCATCGTTTAAACCATGTGCAAGGATGGGTAGCGAAAAGGTTAGAAACATTAAAAATGTTTGTTGGGGAAAAGTTAGAAGAATTAGACCTTACAGACGACCGTCTGCAATCGCTATTACGTTATCTTAATAGAGATGATGATTGGAAACGATTTGAGGCAGAACTTTCTGGAAACATTATACAAGTTTACGATTTAAATCCAGAAAAGATACGTTTAGATAGTACAACAGCTAGTAGTCACTGTGGCGTAAACACATTCGGACTATTTCAATTTGGTCATAGTAAAGACCATCGACCAGACTTGGCACAAGTCAAAATTATGCTATCGACTTTAGACCCATTAGGTCTGCCAATAGCAACGGAAATATTATCAGGAAATAAAGCCGATGACCCATTATATATTCCAGCGATTAACCAAGTACGTTCGACACTTGAAAAATCAGGAATGTTATATGTTGGTGACTGTAAAATGGCATCAATAGCAACTCGTACTCACATTGCTCTGGGTCAAGATTTTGATCTTTGTCCCTTAAGCGCTAAACAAATAACACGAGAAGAAATTGGACAATATCTTCAAGGAGTTTGGGATGGAGAGCAACAACTAACGACTATTGATTATGATTATGCGGATGGGGAAAACAAGCAAATTGCCGAAGGTTTTGAACGGGAATTAGCTCACACAGTTAAAGTAGATGGTAAAGAATTTACTTGGAAAGAGCGACAATTAATAGTACGTTCTTTTGCCATAGCAGAAACAGAAGAAAAGTCGTTGCGTGAACGTTTACAAAAAACCTCCTCTGCTCTCGAAGAATTGAGAAAGCCACGTCGCGGCAAGAAAAAATTAACATCCCTTGATCAATGGGAAGCATCTGTAGCAGCGATTCTAAAACGTTATCGCACTAATGGACTATTTAAAATTAATCTTCAAATTACAACAGTTCAAAAAACTACTAGGCGATATCTTGATAGACTACCTCAAACTGTAGAAGAAACATCCATTAAGCTAGATTTTGAGATTTTGGAATCAGCTGTTACACAACAAATTAAATTATTGGGTTGGCGTGTTTACGTTACTAATCAAACCTCAACGATCCTGCCTCTTAAACAAGCAGTTCGTTGTTATAGGGACGAGTATTTGACAGAGCGAGGATTTGCTAGACTCAAAGGTTTCCCCTTGTCATTGACACCAATTTACTTGCTTTCGTGTTGACCATATTACTGGTTTGATTCGACTACTTTCCATTGGTTTGCGTGTCTTAACCTTATTAGAGTTCCAGGTACGTTCTAGTCTTAAAGAAAATCAAGAAAAACTTTCAGGACTTTATACAGGTAATCCCAAGCGATCAACTGCACGCCCTACTGCTGAACGCAATTGCTGCTTTTAAAGAAATTACACTAATATTAATTGAGGTGAAAAATGAGGTGTATGCCCATTTAACTAATCTCTCTCCTTTACAGGAGCGTATTCTTGGTTTACTTGGGTTCCCCATCGCTATCTATACTCAACTTGATGGTCAATCTTTGACTCCTGAGTAGGATAAGAGTCGCTCGGACAAGCGTCAAAGGCTGAAACACCAAAATATTGAAATTTTGACAGCAGAAAATATCTGTTTTTAACAACTTAGAAAAGCACAACTTACTTTAAATAAAGAAAAAAACAAACCTAATTTTTACTCCTTATTTGTACACGGGCGCTTACCCAGGTAGGAGAACGTATTCGTCCGCGCTTCAGTGTGTATAAAATGTTTTATCTGACTCTTCGTACTGATTTGTAATTTCTGCCTTTACGCTTTTGCTCACTTTTATCTAACTCCTGAAAAAATAGGCGAACCGGGAGTTAGAACTTACTAGATAGGAAGATGTGAAAGCTTGATTTTTCCAATTGCTGATTACACCTTCAAGGTTGTATAAAACTTTCATAAAGCTCTTGACAACCACTGACATCTCCTGGTTAAATACTGGTATTATCAAGCTAAACAGATTTGTTTGATTGGGTCAGGGGCAGTCAAGTCAGCAGTCAAGCAAATAGACAGATGCACTACAAATTCTAATGCTTAATGGAAGCAGGAGAATATCTGCTGCGGTTTTAGCAGATTGCTGCTCCTATCTGTATGGGAAGCTGAGTGTTTGAGTTATCTACAACAGTGACATGCTTCCACTTGACTCTTAGGTAGCACAAAAGGTTTAAAGTTCTTTAACTTTATAAATATGAGTGGTATTATTCACGGTTGCAGTGGATTGTTGCAATTTAACCATGCTGAAATTCAGCGCAAAATAGTTCACCGAAAACTATTTGGGTTAGATGAATTACAAAACTATTTATTTCGATTTTGTAAGGCTATATTGACGGCTGATGCCTCTATGCTAAGTTATTTCAGTCTTTATGACCTTGCACCATCTGTTTTACTTTATGGACCACCTAATACGGGTAAGACCAGTTTGTGCTATTTTCTTTTTGACCAGATTAAGCAAGAAGTTACTAATGAAATTAACTTTTATACTGTTAATATTGGTCGAATGCTTGATCCGGCTTTAGGTCAGTCTTCACGCAACCTAGAGCAAATATTTCAAGAATTGAGAAAGATTTGCTTAGATGGAACATCAGTATTTTTATTATTAGATGAGCTAGATACATTCTGCATGAGTCGGAGTCGCGCTCAAGAGCATGATGCTGTTCGTAGAGCAATGGCAACTTTGATGCTGGAACTTGATCAACTTAACTCGGCGACTAACCAACGCTTTTTATTATTTGGAATTACTAATGTACCCCAGCTTTTGGACACAGCGGTAGTACGTAGATTTTCTTTGAAAAGGTCAGTAGATTCAAGTTTGTCAAGGGAAGAGTTCAAGCTATACGTTGATTATTTAAATCAACCACTTAAGGTTACACTTACAGAAAAGGAAGCTGATAAGCTATACGCTATTTATCAGCAACGTGAATTCACTGTTGGAGATATAAAGAGCTTGTATAAAGATTTATTAGTTGATAAATTATGTGCTGATAGCTCTATTTATATGCAGGAAAGATTGGTTGAAGTTTTTGAAAAAGGCTTTTCAACCCATCAACACTTGAAAGACGTATTTAAGGAGCTATCAAATGACTGATGAAGATAAGATGATTTACAAATTAATAGTACACAGAAACTTTATTGGCTGGGTTATAGACAAGTTAAAGGAAGAAGGTATTTTTGCTGAAAGAACAACTGGTAATAACCGCAATGGTGACATATTAATTATAAAGCCAGAGGATGCACCACGAGTACAAGAGATAGTCCGTCAGATTCAAAATAAATATAATAGTTAAAATTAATAATAAAACAATGTCTTATATTGAAATTAAGTCTCGTAAAATCATCGATGGAACCTTGGCGCAGAAAATTATAGATAAAGGAACCGTAGTATCAGTTTTAACTACAGGAAAAATTACTAAACAGGCTAAGGAAAAGTTTGACGCCGCCAACATAGCATGGGCAGAGAATATTCCTGAAAGAGAGTTTATGGAGCGTGAAGCTCAGGAGGAAGGCTAATGTTAGAAATCAGCTTTTATTCAAAAAACGGTCATCCACCGCATGATGTAGAATTAATAGATGAAATTTATGAGTGGTTGGCGAAATCTGATTTCTCTAAGATAGGCAAATCTGTACCTAGAAAAATTTTAATAGACGGTGAAAAACAGACACTACCTCTAGTTATGTTATCTAAAGGTAATCGTAAGAAGCTAAAAGCTTTTTTAGGTAAGGAGATTATCAGCGAATGTGACTCTGTGTTAACTAAGCTAGGAGACTCACCTTCAAAACAAGAGTATCAGGATGGAACTCAGCGACTTAGGAAGTTGCAAGAGTTGTTGAAGTGTGTAGATAACGAACACTATGACTATCTTCAACGAGTAAGTTAAATAATCAAGGCTAGAAAAAAATGCGCAAATACCCCTAAAAGTTATGCAAAAGCACAACTGAAACAGCAAGACGTAATGTGTGTCAAGTACCTAAAGAGTTACTTTTCCTCATTGTCCTCGTCGTGTTAGCGATCGCAATCTTCCATTTTCGCGTCGAGTTCACGGCGAGCAGCTACCATAGCAAGATTTATGTTTTATTATCACATTTTTATTAAATTATTTATGATTGCTTACTGTTGGATTTCCTTAACTAGTAACTGTTCGCGTTCTTCAATCCATGCAAGTTTTTTCAAGAGTTTTTGCTTGTAGATGCGTAGTTCATCTAACTGGTTTTGGAGATAATTAGGGTCGATTAATTCTTGAACATTTTTTATTTTTTGTTCTTCAGATATTGGGAGTCCTGATATTGCAAATTGTTCGATTTCATCTAGTTTTTTCCAATGTTCTAGTTGTGCGGGTGTTGGTTGATAGGTTTTCGGTTTTGACATATAACTATCCTTGGTTAATCAAAAGTTGATTTTCGTTTTTGTTCTTGGTCTAGAATAAACATCGATGCGGCATTGGATGTCAGTATCATTTCTCCAGAGCCGTTTGTTTCAATAAATTCTATCTCTTGATAAAACTTTTTGGCTGCTTGGATTGCTATTACTTTTACAATACCACCAAAATCTAGATTTTGACTTTCACGTACTATCCCTTCAATTAGTGATGTAGCTGCTCCTTTCTTTTTCTCTGGTTGTGGGTAGGTAATTGTATTCCAGGGACTATTAGTGAGTTTTTCTATCTCTAAGCAAGACAATGACTGTCCATCAATTTCTACTTCTGTTTCTTGAATGATGCAAGCTGCAGCTAATAAACCTTGATCATCTATTACACCTCTAAAATCTTCTCCTCTTTCTAATAAATCATTGTCAAGCTCTCTTACTTTTGAAATGCAATTGTAGAATGTGGTGTTTCTGGCATTTTCTTCATTACCCTGGTAGTAAATATTTACATAGTCTTTAATTTTTCTTTGCCACATAATCAAACCTTGTTGAAGTTCTTTTGTCGCACCTACAATATATCTAAATTCGTTCATTTTTGCTGTTGTTTTTGATAATCTATTTTACCAAATTAGGCTATGGCAGTCCTAAATCATGCGGTAAAACCAAAAATCCTGGTTTCTCGGAGAAACAGGGGGCAAGAGCGAAAAAACGGCGCGAGTGGCGCGTACTGCTTGACTATAAGTTTTCTACTCAAAGCTGTTTGGTAAACAAGTTGTGGGGTAGTTGGCAATTAAGTATTACAGTGGCAGATAGTAGGATCGCGATCGCCATCTTCCATTTTCGCGTCGATTTCACGGCGATCGGCTGCTACGTATTTCAAAAGCCTAAGTAACATAATAAGTGAAGCAATTTCGCTCTAAAAGCAAATCATGACAGAAAGAACGACGCGGCGTAATTTCATCATCACTAGTGTTGCTGTGGCTGGTGGTATAGTCGGAGGTACTGCTTTGCAAGAAAATGCGAGCAATACTGCTACTCCACCTGCAACAATGCCAGAAAGATTACTAGGAAGCACGGGTGTAAAAGTTCCGATTTTTGGATTAGGTGGAGCGGGACAAACGCCTCTATCCCAGGAAGGAAAAGAAAAAGATTCTGTGACAATTATCGAAAAAGCACTGCAACTTGGCATCCGTTATTTTGATACTGCCGCAAGTTATGGTCCTAGTGAAGATTATCTCGGAAAAGTTTTACCTGCCCATCGTTCAAAGTTATTTTTAGCGAGTAAAACTGATAAAAGAGATCGCGATGGTGCGTGGCGAGAGTTAGAGCGGAGTCTTAAACGTCTTCAAACAGATCATCTTGACTTGTGGCAATTGCATCACGTCTCTTTTACAAATGAACTTGACACCATCTTTAGTGCATCTGGTGCAATTAAAGCTATGGAAGAAGCGATGCAGCAAAAATTGATCCGGTTTACTGGCATTACTGGGCATCACGATCCGAAAGTGATTGCTGAAGGATTGCGTCGCTATCCTTTCCACACAACCCTGATCCCTGTAAATGCCGCCGATAAATATCACCCTCGTCCTTTCCTACCTGTAGTTTTACCAGTGGCGCAGCAAAAAAATGTCGGTGTAATTGCGATGAAAGTACCAGCTTACGGTAGGTTGTTCAAACCAGGTGGATTGCAAGGTATGGAACAAGCTATGGGATACAGTCTTTCTCAACCTGGTGTTCATTGTTGTGTAATTGCGGCTGAGACGGTTAAGCAATTAGAAGGTAATGTGAATGTAGCGCGAGCTTTCCAGTTACTTAATAAAAAGGAACTAGCAGCTATTGAGCAGCGTACTGCCAAAATTTGGGAAGATAGTACATTTTTCCGCGCATGGACATAAAATTATCTACTGGGTAGCATGGACAAAATTTCTTGCGCAGCACGATCGCACACCCCTACTTCTCCAATACTTTGCCGCATTTGCTGATAATCTAGCTGCATTTGCTGTCTACGTTCTGGATTCAACAATAATTCCATCGCGGAAAGAACAATATTCTCTGGAGTTGCTTTTTCTTGAATAAACTCTGGCACAATCTCCTTCATTACAACTAAATTAGTAGGTGAAGCAAAGGGGAAAGAAATTTTCATAATCTTTGTCCCCACCCAGTAAGTAAACGGGTGCAATCTGTACATTACAACTTGCGGCACATTTAACAGCGCTAGTTCCAAATTAACAGTGCCACATTTAGTAATTGCTAAATCCGCTGCCGCAAGTACTTCTTGTTGTTGCCCAGAGACAACGGTGGCTTGTAAACCATATCGTTGTACTGCTTCTTCAATCGGTTTTCGGTAAATTTCTAAAGATAAAGGAATCCAAAAATGTGCTTGAGGTACTTTAGCTTGAATTACTTGAGCCGCCTCAAACATCATCGGCAGCAGATACTTAATTTCTTGACTGCGAGAAGCAGGTAGAAGAGCGATACTTGTTACATCGTCCCCTATTCCTAACAAGGAGCGCGCCACTTCTCGACTAGGATAATCCTGAATTTTATCTACTAAAGGATGCCCCACCCACGTAACATTTGCACCTTGGTCTTGGAAAAATTGAGCTTCTGTAGCAAATATAGCTAATAACTTGTTGCTAATACTGATAATTTGCTTAGTATTACCCGAACTAATGGAACTAACCCAAACTTGTGGGGCAATATAATATACAACTGGTACTTGCGGTAGATGACGACGAATGTAACTACCGATCGCCAGATTTGGTCCCATATAATCAATCAACACCACCAAATCAGGAGGATGTTGCTTGAGGTAGGCGATCGCTTTTCGCTGAATTTGAAGAGTAGGTAAGATAAAAGGCAGCGATTCGAGAATGCCAAAAGAGGCAATACCAGTAGTATTACCCAACAAGGTACCCCCAGCCGCTGCCATCTTTTCGCCACCCAGCGCCACAATTTCTAACTCCACAGCTTGACGCTTGAGTGCTGCAATCAAAAGAGATCCTTGTAAATCACCGGACACTTCGCCAGTGCTAATAAATATACGCATGAGAGAAAAAGTGAGGAGTTAAAAGTTAATCGGTTTGTTACCTCGTCGCCTCGTTCCCAGTCTCTGACTGGGAATGCCCCTTGGGAGGCTCCGCCTCCAGTTCTGGCGGCAGAGCCGCAATGCAAATGCATTTCCTGGTAGAACCAGGAAACGAGATGAGACGAATGTATATCCAGTGAGCTGTCTTCTTACTTGAGCTTTGAGCCGAGAAATTTATTTCTCGGCGGACGAAAAAGCTAGTGTAAGATTTGTCATAACTCCTCACTCTTCACTAATAACTGCTTTGCCCTTACCTGGAATTAAGCCGCGTCTTCCTGGCATTTGAGAAAGTAGCAGAAAGCGACGCAAGTGCTGTAGATATGGAGTATCACCTAGCAATTCCAGTTGTTCCAAAGCTTCTTTAAAAGTTAAGTTAGAACGATACAAAAAGCGGAAGGCTTTTTTCAGCATTTGCAAATCGGTAGGATCGATACCAGATCTTTTCAGTCCGACAAGATTGAGGGTTCGCACTCGTGCCGGATTACCTTCTACCAGCATGTACGGTGGTACATCTCGGTTAATGCGTGCCATGCCTCCCACCATCGCTTGCCTACCGATATGTACAAATTGATGAACTCCCAAAACTCCACCTAGCCTAGCAAATGATTCTATATGAACATGACCTCCCAATGCTACAGAATTGGGAATGATTACATTGTTTTCAATTACACAGTTATGAGCTACGTGGACGTATGCCATCAGTAGGTTATTGTTACCAATTACCGTCGCTTCACTTGCACCAGTGGCGCGGTTGATAGTGACGTACTCACGAATTGAGTTGTTATCCCCAATTTTGACCCAACTGGGTTCTCCGACAAACTTGAGATCTTGGGGTTCCATGCCAATGGCAGCGCCTGCAAAAATTTGATTTCGCGCCCCAATTTCCAGAGGTCCCTCCAGTACAGCATGAGCGCCAATGATAGTTTCACAACCGACTTTCACATGCGCTCCAATCACAGCATAGGCACCGACTTGCACTGTATGGTGGAGTTCCGCATGAGGATGAATGACAGCAGTGGGATGAATAAGTGTTTTCAAAAGTGCATCTCCAAAACAGTATGCGTGCGAAGTATTGTAGAGACGTTCGGTTAGAACGTCTATTGAGCCGAAAGCGTCGGGTTAGCTTAATTGAGCGTGTGAGGGCGGCGAAAATTTAAAATTTACACTATGCTGTTGTGGCTAAAATATTTTCTTGATATCCTTGTTCAGGATTCAGTAAAGGCACATTTGGATAGTGCCAATACCACAACGTTTTTTTATTTAGCTAGAGAAAACATCAGTTCGCCTTCAGCAGCGAGCTGACCGTCAACTTCGGCACGACCTTGCATCTTACCGAAACGACGCTGTTTAACCCACAACAGTTCCACGGTCATTATGAGCTGATCTCCAGGAACAACTTCACGGCGAAAGCGGACTTTATCTATACCAGCGAATAGGAAAAGTCCGCCCTCGTACTCAGGTAATTGGGTCATGACTATCCCACCGACTTGTGCCATTGCTTCTACAATTAAAACTCCTGGCATAAGCGGACGCCCTGGGAAGTGTCCTTGGAAATGAGGTTCATTAAAACTAACGTTTTTAATGCCAACTGCTAGTTTTCCAGGAACATATTTAATTATCCGATCTACAAGCGCAATTGGGTAGCGGTGGGGTAGCAGTTTATGAATGTCTTCTACGGTGAAAACAACTTTATTTTCAGATTGGTTACTGGTGTCATCACCATCTGGCTGATGATGGGAAGATGCAGGTGTGGGAATTTCGATGGTGGCTTCGCTAACTGTTGTCATTGACTCTATGTAAGATTTTGGATTAGGGATTGGGAATGGCTAATTGTTAATGGCAAATCGTTACAATTAACTATTAGCCATTATCCATTAGCCATTGCCAAAATTTCTGTTGCCAGCTGAATGTGTAAGTTGTGACTGGCTTTGTAAGCTACAAAGTGAGCGCAGGGAAAAATTCCCAACAAACTCAAATCTCCTACTAAATCCAAGATTTTATGACGTACTGGCTCATTTGGAAATCTTAATGGTGGATTTAACCAGCCATCAGGTCCACAAACAAGAGCATTATCTAAGCTTCCACCTTTAATTAAACCTGATTTTTGTAGGTGTTCAATTTGATGTAGTAACCCGAAGGTGCGGGCGATCGCAATCTCCGCGACAAAGCTAGAAGAGGCAAGTTGGCGATCGCTACTGAGTGACCAACTGTGCCATTGATTCCCAATAGCAGGTAGCTCAAAATCAATCCCGTAGGTAAAGCGGGTTTCTTGTGCCGGAAGGGCGGCGACAAATGCATCGTCTTGACGTACCCAAATTGGCTCTTTAATGGTAAGCGGGGGAACCTCGTCACTACTTAGCGGCTGTACACCTGCACTAGCAATGCTTTTTGCCCATTCCAGCGCTGAACCATCTAAAAGCGGGAGTTCTGAACCATCAATTTCAATCCGGGCATTATCTATACCCATAGACGATAGCGCTGCTAACAAATGTTCTACAGTGCGCACACTCGCTTCCCCAGAACCTAACTGTGTCGAAAGAACAGTTTGACTAACCGCTGACACGGCAGCCGGAATTTCTGGAGTATCTGGTAAATCTACCCGCACAAAGTAGCGTCCACTGTTTGCTGCTGCGGGTAATATGCGCACGTGGGTAGTCACTCCGCTATGCAATCCTACCCCTATTTGCGTAATTTCCCTACCTATTGTGTGCTGTTGCATAAAATTTTACCAAAAAAAACTGTAGAGACGCGATTTATCGCGTCTCTACGAATTAAAATCTTTCGCCGATACCAAAGTTAATGCGGCTATCACCGTCGTCAGTGATACCATAGTCGATCCGAATAGGTCCGAGTGGAGACTGTACCCGTACTCCAAGTCCATAGCCAAAACCAGTACCGTTTTTATTAAGTACTTCCGATACTCTTGTGCCGGTTCCTAAGTCGCTACCGACATCAAAGAATAATGCGCCACTGACAACAGAGAAAACTGGGAAGCGATACTCAACAGATGCTTGAACGAAACTCCGTCCTGTACCTAATTGTCCTTCGTCATAGCCCCGAACTGAGTTACTACCACCAAGGGAAAAAGCTTCGTAAGGAGGTAAGTCGCCGATAATAGTTCCCGCTTGAATATTGAAAGCTAGGGCTTGTGGTCCTCTGGAAAAGTTAGTGAATCTCACCGGGAAATATTGACTGTAGCTACCTCTGAGCCTGGTGAGAAAAATGCTACCCAGTCCTACGGGTACTGATTGATCGATTCCCAAACGTAGAACAGAACCGCTAGTCGGTTGTAGGGGATTATTACGGCGATCGCGTGCTGCGCCTAATTGTAAAAACAGTAGATCGTCTCTACCTTCTCCAGATGCGCTAAGATCAACACACCGTTCTCTACGGATGACGGGATCATTACAATTATCTTCTAACCTTACCCGTCCAAACCTTCTGACATCACCTTCAGAATCTTGGACTGAAACTCTTTGATACTGCAACCCAGCAGATGCTGTCCACTCTGCATTTTCAAAGACATTTCTGGATAAAGGACGGCTAAAGGTAATACCACCACCTAAACGCACAATCCGGGGGCGATCGCCTTCCTCACTTGGATCGCCTTGGTTAAAGGTTTCAACATTAAAGTCATCGTCACCATCAAAAATTAGTGAAATGGATCGACGACGGAAAATGTTAGCGGTATAAGAAGTTCGATAGGGATCTCCTGCAATCCAGGGATCGGTAAAGCGGAAGTCAAACAGTTGATCGCGCACACCTATTTGTACATCACCCCCCAACTTCTGGTTCCTTCCGTTCAAGTTCTGCTCTTGATAACTGATGCTACCAAACAGTCCACTGGCGGAACTAATCCCCGCCCCTGCCCCGATAGAACCAGTGTTACGCTCAACCACGTTGACAATGACATCAACCTTGGTAGGATCTGTACCGGGGTCAAGGGAGACATTCACATCTTCAAACAATCCTAGACCAAATACCCGTTGTAAGTCTCTTTGTACCGTGTTACGGTTAAATACTTGTCCTGGCTTTAACTGTATTTCCCGTGTAATAATGTAGGGCTGTGTCCGTCCCCGAATTGGTTTGCCCTTTTCATCCGTTTCCTGACCTTCTTTATTGCGGTATCTAATGCGAACATTTTCCACCACCCCTTCTACAACTTGCAGGGTGACAACTCCATTCTCAGATACCTGAGGCGCTCCAACTACGTTTGCTAAAACGAAACCTTGGTCTTGATAGCGCTTGGTTAACTTCTTAATGCTTTCTTGTAATTCCCGCAGGTTGAGGATTCTACCATACTGCGGTTTAAATATTTCATCTACCGCGTTTGGTGGTAGTACTGACTGGATGTTTGTGCCGGGATTTGCTTGTACTTGCACCTTAGTTAACACAGGGTTAGGTCGGACAACAAAACCGATCCGCACACCCAAGGGAGTATCTTCTGGTAATGCTTGGACATTAGAAAAGAATCCAGTGGCAAAAATGGCGTTGATATCTTCTTGTAGTTGAGTGCGGGTTGTTGTTCGCCCTGCTTGGGTACGAATTACTCTGTAAATTTCGTTTTCTAATTCCGGTGATAATTGTCCTGTTTCCGCTCTGATCGAAACTTCAGATACTAGTACCCGCGTTTCATCGGCTGATTGAGACTCGTTTGGTTGAGTATTTTCTGGTTGTGTGGGTTCAGTGGGTTGAGTATTTTCTGGCTGTGTAGGTTGATCCTGAGGCGGTAAGTTAGGCGTTTGTTGCTGCGTTTCTGGAATAGGCGATTGCTGATTCGGAGCGGGAGCTTGTGGTATTTGTTGATTATCAGGAGGGGGAATATCTGGAACTGTGTTGGGGGGAGTTGTGGGATTTTGCGGCTGCGTTACTGGTTCCTCAATAGGCGATTGCTGATTCGGAGTAGGGCTAGGTTGTGGTATCTGCTGATTTGTCGCCGGCGGAATTTCTGGAACCCTATTGCTTGGCGGGTTTTGAGCAGTTGGTGTAGATATAACTACGTCTTTAGCTGTAGAGGTAGGTATAACTACGTCTTTGGTTGTTTTTGGGATAGTTGAGCTTAGCTCCAATACTTCTGGTGAAGTTACGGCTGTAACTCTTGACACCTCAACAAATTCATGCTTTTGATTATTCAGTAAAACTTCTTCTTTCTGTTGAGAATTGCTTGGGGTTTGTGCATTTGCATTCAGTGAGCCGCCAAAAGGCGCTGCAACTGCCACCACAGTTACTAAAAGGGGGGATAAGCGCATTTTATTTAGATTCCTCCTCAAGTCCACACACCAACGATTACGCGATTATATTGCGATCCAAAAAGTTAAGAATAAAATAATTCTTTCTTTTGCCTTTTTACTTTACTAGCCAGACGACAACAGGCATCCATTTAATAAGAATCCTTTATGTTTCTTTTTGATGAAAGCTGATTGCGATTAGCTACCTACTTTAGCGTGGAATCTACTACTTTTAATACTCTTTGTAAAACCTCCTGGTATGCATTCTCTACATTTCCTAAGTCTCGTCGGAAGCGGTCTTTATCTAGTACTCGACTATCGGGATCGCTGTTGAAGTTATCCCACAATCGGCATGTGTCTGGACTTATTTCATCTGCCAAGAGTAATTGCTGTTGTGAGTCCAACCCGAATTCTAGTTTGAAGTCCACTAAGGTAATGTCGCACCGCTGAAAAAAATCTTTGAGAAACTCGTTGACTTGTTTAGCTAGATGAGTAATTGTGTCAACTTGTTCCGGAGTGGCTAGTTGTAGCAGGTAGAGGCGATCGCTTGTCAACAGTGGATCTCCCAAAGAGTCATTTTTATAATAAAACTCAACCAATGGCTTTTTCAGTTCAGTTCCTAGTGGTAGTCCTGTTTGTTGACACAGACTTCCGGCGGCAATGTTCCTGACTACTACTTCTAACGGCAAAATTTTCACTGCTTTCACCCGCATCTGATTTGGTTGCGGAGAGTCAATATAGTGATTTTTAATACCATTTTTTTCTAACTCTTGAAATATCTGACTGGAAATGCTACAATTAATGATTCCTTTATCAACAATACTGCCGCGCTTTTGGGCGTTAAAAGCAGTTGCATCGTCTTTAAATTCAGTCAGTAAGATTTCTGGATCATCCGTTGTATAGAGGATTTTTGCTTTGCCTTCGTATAACTTTGTATGAACTGACATGGTAGAAGTTTAAGTTATGAGCGATCAACAACTTTCTGTTGAGCTTCACCATTTTATCAAGAAAGGCAAAGGGCAGAGGGATTTTATCTTTAGTCCTTTGTTACTTAGTTGCTATCATTCAGAAAAAACAAAGTTAGTAATCATTAACGCGAAGGCATAAACAATAATTAGTATAATTTTACACTTACTCATCAAAGGGTGTTGAGGAAAAAATGACCAACAAAGATGATTATCTCTATCCTCATGGTCGTTACTACGGTCAAGTCAAGCCAGAAAACTTGGTCTTTAATGCTAATTTGCAAGAATTTGCTCAGAAAATCAGCTACATATGCAGTTTAGAAACAGCAGGCAAGTTATATCCAGAAGAAGCTTACAATCAAATTAAAGCTCTTTGGAAGCAACTCAAACAGTCAAAAAAAGACCTTGGTATCGGTGAACACCCATTTGATAGCGATGATGGAAATGGTAACGATCAAACCAATGAGTAGTTCTCCCTCATATCTCTTGTACAGACGTTCCCGCAGAACTTCTGTACTAACTCCCAAAATTACCTAGTATTCCAAACACCATCCCAATATTTATCCGGAGGTTGCATCAGGTAATTATGGGAGCGTTGTAGGTGAATAGCAACGGCTTGATCGTGAGGTTGAATACTTTTAGCGGTTTCAAAATAGGTAATTGCTTGTCGAAAATTACCTTGTAAATAAGCAAAACGTCCGTTTTGATAGTGAGATAAAAATTCTTGGGTTCGTGAATCTAGGGGAGTATTGCGATCGCCAATCAATTCGTAAATTTTTACTGCTTGATTTTTCCCTTTCACCCGTATTTTATCTAATTCTCGCGCCCAAAGGCGATCGCTACACAAATTATAAGTAAATTCACTTAAAATTACGTCACAACCATATTCCTTGGTTACAGCCTCCAAACGTGAACTCAAATTCACACCATCGCCAATCACTGTGTAATCCATTCGTTTGTGTGAACCAATGTTACCCGAAACCACTTCCCCTGAACTTATACCAATTCCGATCCGGATTTGTGGCACATTTTGAGTCATGCGTCTTTGATTAAATTCTGCTAGGCGTTGACGCATATCTAACGCAGCTTCTACCGCCCGCCAAGCATGATTTTCTACGAGTGGTAGCGGCGCACCAAATACTGCCATTAAAGCATCACCAATAAACTTATCTAAAGTACCTTCATGGTTAAAAACTGCTTCCACCATTGTTTCAAAATACTGATTTAACAGCGATACTACCTCAGCAGCGCCTAAATTTTCTGTCAGTGTGGTGTAACCTCTAATATCAGAAAATAAAACTGTTACTTCCTTACGTTCACCTACCATTAACGCATCATCTCCCAATGCCATTACTTGTTCTGCTACATGAGGAGTAAGATAACGGTACATAGTAGTTTTCATCCGTTTTTCCCGACTGATATCTTCCAATACTACTAAGCCACCCCGCACCCCACCTTCTGGATTAGTTAAAGGATTAACGGTAAGATTAAGGCTACGTTCGATAGTTTTAACGTTGTTCCCACTTAGTAGCGCTCTTGATGGTGTCAGAGGTTGATTCCAAGGAATAAAAACATCTGGTTGGGTACTTGAGCGTACTGCCAGAATGTAAATACCTGTATCTTGTAGAGACGCGCCATGGCGCGTCTCTACACACAATTGCACTGTTAAACTTTGTTCTGGGACAAAATGTTTTGCTCCTGTTTTCAAACTATCTTCTAGCCGGAACTGTAAATTATCAATTGGTACAACTTCCCAAACTAGACGATTAATCAAATTTTGTTCCCATAAATGCTTGTTATTTTTCGCGTTAGCTTCTCCTAACGGACAACCTAGTAACTCCAATGCTGCATCATTAATTGTGACAATTCTACCCTCCATATCTGTAGAAATTACAGCATTAGACAAACTTTGCAGAATATCTTTTTGATACTGTTTTTCTAATAATACACTTTCAAAAAGACGGGCATTTTCTAGGGCAATTCCAGCTTGGATATTAAAAGCCCGCATAAATTCTTCATCCGATGCAGTAAAACTACCTTGCTGCTTATTAATTAGCTGTGTCACCCCGATCAATTCATTTGCCGAATTAAATACGGGTAAACATAAAATATTACGAGTTATATAACCAGTCTTTTTATCTGTAGTTGGATCAAAACGTGGATCTTTATAAGCGTCAGTGATGTTTAGTGCTTCACCAGTTGAGGCAACATATCCAGCAATACCTCGATTAGCAGGGATACAAATTTCCATCATTGTTTTCCCGTCAAGAGAAGCCACCTTAGTCCACAGTTCCCCCATTTCTTTACGATACAAAAATAGTGTGCTGCGGTCTGCCTGCATTAAAATCCGGGCTTGTTCCATGACTATCTGCAAAGTTGCTTCTAGATCCAGGCTTTGTCCTAGTGTTTGAGTTGCCCTCAACAAAGCTGTAGCACCCCGCTGATTGCGTGCTGCTACATAGAAAGACTGGCAGCTTTCTAATATAATACCAATAGAAGAAGCAAAGTCTCGAAAGCTCTTTTCATCTTCATAATTAAAAGGAATATTTCCGGCTTTATTTGCCAGTTGTACTACCGCCACAACTTGATTTTTACTACTAACAACTGGCATACATAAAATATTATGAGTCTTATAGCCCATTTGTTTTTCTAACTCTGGACTGAAGAGTGGGTGAGTGTGTGTTTTAGATATATTCAAATATTCAGTTGTACTGGCAACATATCCAGGTATACCTACATTAATGGGAATGCGAATTTCTAGAGGTTTTTGACTGTTATCTTGGGGAACTTTAGACCACAACTGATTTTTATCGTAATCTACTAAAAAAATAGTAGTATGTTCAGCTTGAAGAATCTGTCCAATTTTGAGTGTAATTGCTTCTAAAACTTTTTCTAGCATTGTTTCTAGAGCTTCATTATTAATCAAATCTATAGCTCTAAGAAATTGTTGAAATTCGGCAGTGATAAAATCAAGTAAGCAAACAAATTCGTTTACAGAAAGGTCTTTGACACGGCGTAGCAGAGCGTGAGTGCGATTAACTTGAGTAAGTTCAGTTAATGTAGCCAGGACGCTACCAGTATTAAGGAGTGTCATGGGGATGGGTAGATTTAAGATGAGCGATTTTAGATTCTAATTTCAATAATTGAGATTCACAACTAAAATCTACAAATCCGGACAATAAAGGTGAAAAAATTCACCTTTAATCAAAATCCTGTAGAGACGTTCCGCCGGAACGTCTCTACGGCATGAAATTTTTATGCCGCTTTTGGTAGTTCAGAATAAATAATTCTCTGATAGTACCCAACCAGTTGCTGTGCCGCTGCTGCCCATCCCCAACGTTCAGCATGACGACGAGCATTTTGACGTATAACTTCCCTTTCTGGTTTCCTTTCTAATAGGCGAACAGTAGCTGCGATCGCACTACTTACATCGGCTTCTGGCTCAAATAAATAACCATTAACTCCATCAGTAACAATATCGGGAATACCACCACTACGTGCTGCTACCACCGGACATCCCGCTGCCATTGCCTCTAGTAACACCAATCCCAGTGTTTCTGTACGGGAGGGGAAGATAAAAGCATCAGCGCTGGCAAAAGCAGAAGCTAAATCTGTCCCAGTAAGATAACCAACAAAATAGGTATTAGTCCCAGCAAAATGTTTTTCCAGTGCTTGACGGTGCGGCCCATCTCCCACTAATGCTAACCGTGATTGAGGAATCGCTTCTAATACCGGTTTAATGCGTTCAATTTCTTTTTCAGCAGAAAGACGCCCAACATACAGCAGTAATGGGTTTTCGGGATTATTTTGCGATAATCGCGCCCGCATTTGTTGAGAATACATGTCAGGATGGAATGATTCTGTATCCACTCCTGGTTGCCATAAATCCACTCTTTCAATCCCGTGATTTGTCAGTTCGTCCACCATCGGTTTTGAGGTACACAAATTCAATGCGGCTTGATTATGAGCTGCCTTGAGTAATTCCCACAACAATCCTTCTAGCATTGCCAAGCCGTAGTGCTGAAGATATTGGGGCAAATGGGTGTGGTAAGATGCTACTAAAGGTATATTTAATAACTTACTATAAAATATACCAGCTAATCCCAGTACGGCAGGGTTCACTACATGAATAATATCCGGTTGGAAATTTTCTAGTTCTTCACCAATTGATGGGCGAGGCAGTGCTAGTTTTAATTCTGGATATAGTGGTAAAGGAAAGCCTGAAACACCATATACTTTAGCTCCTTTGTGTTCTGTAATACCACCCTCTGGAGCAATTACTAGTACTTGATGGTGATTGCGTTGGAGATGGTCAATAATGTGACTCAAACGTGTCACAATTCCATCAACCTTGGGCAGAAAGGTTTCGGTAAATAGGGCAATTCGCATATTTAGTCATTAGTCATTAGTCATTAATTACTAGCTGGCTAATTGTTGATGGTTAATAGTTAATTGTTATTAACCATCAACAATCAACTATTAACCATCAACTATCTGTGCCACGATACTTTTGGCAGGATGTGGTGGCGATCTACTCGATTCTGGTACTTAATGGTAAAGTTTAAAAGTGAATCGAGTAGAGAATCAGAGAGATAGTGGGGTTGTAAACCCAAATCTAGGAGTTTAGTGTTTTTGGCGTTGAAGTAATGTTCTTCTTTCTCTACTCTGGGATTATTGAGGTGGTTAATTTCTACATTCAACCCCATTGCAGTTCCGGCTTTTTTCACCATCACTGCTAAATCGCCAACGCTAAATTGTTCGGTAAATTGGTTAAACACGCGGAATTCGCCTGCTTGTGCTGGGTTGGCGATCGCAATTTCTACACATCTCACTGTATCCCGAATGTCGAGAAATCCCCTTGTTTGTCCACCTTTACCGTAAACTGTCAGGGGATGCCCAATTGCTGCTTGAATACAGAAGCGGTTCAACGCTGTACCAAATACTCCATCATAATCAAGACGATTAATGAGCATTTCGTCCATTCCAGTTTCTTCGGTAAGAACACCGTAAACTACACCTTGATTTAAGTCGGTTGCCCTTAATCCCCAAATCCGACAGGCAAAGTGTATATTATGGCTGTCATGAACTTTGCTCAAGTGGTACATTGAACCGGGTTGCTTCGGATAAGGTAGGGTATCTTTACGCCCATTGTGTTCAATGGTGATGTACCCTTCTTCAATGTCAATATTTGGCGTACCATATTCACCCATTGTTCCCAACTTGACTAAGTGACAATCTGGGAAATCTTCTCGCATTGCGTACAGCAAATTCAAAGTGCCGACTACGTTATTCACCTGAGTTAAAACCGCGTGTTCGCGGTCAATCATCGAAAAAGGAGCCGATCGCTGTTCGCCAAAATGTACAATTGCGTTTGGTTCAAATTTGTGCAGCGCCTGTTTGAGAAACTCATAATTGGTAATATCGCCAATTAATAAGTCAATTGATTTACTCGTCAAATCTTGCCAACGCTGGAGACGTTGCTGAATTGACGTAATGGGGGTAAGCGTTTGCACGCCTAGTTCATTATCCCAGTGCCGCCGCACCAAACTATCTAAAATTCCAACTTCGTAACCTTGATTAGAAAGGTAAAGTGCTGTTGCCCAACCGCAATACCCATCACCACCAATAACCAGGACTTTCATTTTCACTAGTTTTTACTCGCTGATAGCTAAATCTATCAGGTTTGTGACCCCTAAAGATGAAGAATTCAGGAGTCTCCTATCTCCTATCTCCTGACTCCTGTCTCCTGACTCCCGTCTCATTTGTAAATAAATGTAACAATAATGCCGTCAAAACGTTTTAGTGTCTTGACAACTAAAAAATAAGCAGATAACGTAAGATACATACCCGGGTAAGACCGTTAAAGAGTAGTATGCAAACGAAGCAAAAGGTAACTTTGTATTTATCGCCAGAACTGCACAGAAGGTTGAAGATTCGATCAGCAATCGATTCAGAACCAATGTCAGAACTAGCAGAACGTGCGTTAGTGTTTTATCTAGCAAATTCAGAGCTAGTAGAAGAAACAGAAGCATCCTATGGAAGAACTCATAGAGTTTATTCCTGTCCAAATTGTGAAAGTTCTCTATTATTACGAGATGGTGAATTGGTAGCAATGGGTAAGTCAGGATTTACCACTGAGCATGTACCTATGGATGAAATAAGGGACGAAACACCCCAAAAGGGAGAATCAGAGTTAGTTCCTTGCTAAAAAATAGGGATTATGAGTGATAAGTTCATAATTCCACAGTATTTAAAAGCCTAAAAGCGATGTCTGAACTGTCTGTTAGTGGTCTCAAGTAGGTCGATGTATGAAAGAAGAGCTCAACGTCCTCATTCAAGCTCAATACCCTTTAATCTACCTTGTGACCTCCGAGGAAGAGCGGGCTGAGCAAGCAATCTCCACAATCGCTCAATCGTTAAAGCCTCTGCGACGAGTATACGTTTGGACAGTAACTCACGGCATCGTTGAGTACGGTCAACCCAGGAATGTCACTCAACACAACACAGTGTCGCCAGAAGCGGCGATCGAGTGGATTATTCGGCAAAGAGAGCCTGGTATATTTATTCTTAAAGATTTACATCCGTTTATAGATGCGCCGCCGACAACAAGATCTTTGCGGGATGCGATCGCTAGCTTCAAAGGGACGCAAAAGAACATTATCTTGATGTCACCCATGCAGCAAATACCAATCGAACTAGAGAAGGAAGTTGCTGTTTTGGACTTTCAGTTACCTGACATGGGTGAGTTAAATAAAGTTTTAACTTATCATCTCGAGCAAAATCGTGGACGCCGACTATCAACAGAAGCGCGGGAAAAATTACTCAGGGCAGCTTTAGGATTAACTAAAGATGAAGCGGAAAAAGTCTACCGCAAGGCACAGGTAACTTCAGGGCGTTTGACGGAAGATGAAGTAGATATAGTATTATCGGAGAAAAAGCAACTAATCAGACGCAATGGTATACTAGAATACATAGAAGAAGATGAAACCATTGAGGCTGTAGGTGGATTAGAAGAATTGAAGAAGTGGTTAAAGCAACGCTCTAATGCTTTCACAGAAAGAGCAAGAGAGTACGGTTTGCCCCAACCTAAAGGAATGCTGATACTAGGAGTTCCTGGTTGCGGTAAATCATTGATTGCCAAAACTACCTCGCGGTTGTGGGGTTTACCACTACTACGCTTAGATATGGGGCGAGTATATGACGGCTCAATGGTGGGACGTTCAGAAGCAAATTTACGCAACGCCCTCAGAACAGCAGAATCAATATCTCCAGTGATTCTGTTTATCGACGAGTTAGATAAATCCTTTGCTGGTACTACAGGTTCTTCTGATTCCGATGGTGGTACTTCCAGCAGGATCTTCGGCTCTTTCCTTACCTGGATGCAAGAAAAGAAATCGCCAGTATTTGTCATGGCGACAGCAAACAGGGTAGAACGCCTACCAGGCGAATTTTTAAGGAAAGGTCGTTTTGATGAAATATTCTTTGTGGATCTGCCTACTCCCGAAGAGCGTCAAGATATTTTCAAGATACACCTCACTAAGCGCCGAGACGATATCGCTCGGTTTGACTTGGAACAACTCGCGAAAATGTCTGATGGTTTTTCTGGGGCAGAAATAGAACAAGCGCTTGTGGCAGCAATGTACGAAGCTTTTGCCCAAGAACGCGAGTTCACCCAATTAGATATTATTGCTGCACTCAAGGCAACACTGCCGCTGTCCCGCACGATGCAAGAACAGGTAACAGCCCTCAGAGACTGGGCTAGACAGCGTGCAAGACCTGCAGCATCTTCCGTCGCTGAATATCAGCGGATGGAGTTCTAAAAGCTTTCCTCTGTAACAACAGAGGCAAAGGCTAGCGCCCAACGCTAGCAGTTATGAAAAAACCGCGTAATAGTGTAAACGCGGCGCCTAAAACAAACCGTTGTCCTTTTCTCAATCTTCTCTGGAGGAAACCCAAATGTCTCATTTTAGCACCCTGCGCACCAAAATCTCCGATGCAGAAATCCTCAAGTCTTCTTTACGCGATTTGGGTATCAGCGTAAAAACTGATGCTGATGTTCGCGGCTACAACGGTCAGCGCGTTCGTTCTGACATCGTTGCAGTTTTAGAAGGTGAGTACGATCTCGGTTGGTCTCGCAACAGCGATGGTTCTTTCGACCTCATCGCAGACCTGTGGGGCGTTGCTAAGAAGCACAACCAGACTGAACTAATTAACTCTATCAACCAGAAGTACGCTGTTAACAAAACTCTGGCTGAAGTTAAGCAACGCGGTCTGCAAAATGCCAACGTTAAGTTGGTATTGCAATAATTAATCTCTCTGCGCGTTCCCAAAGCTGCACGGGTTAACCTAAGTAATAGCGGTTAGCCCGCTTTTTTTCCCAGAAACCCAGTTTCTTAAAGAAACTGGGTTTCTTTCAATTCAATTCTGAATTTATCATTTTTTTATGGCAATTTAAGTTGCTGTTCATTCAATGGAAAATTAGACTTGTGTTCAAAATGAGCAAAATAGTTAACAATGAAAAGCTTTTCAGTAAAGTTTTAGAGACAGATGAAGCGGTAGTTATTAGCCAACCAGATGGTAAAAATGTTGTCTTGATTTCCGAAGCAGAATACAACAGTTTATTAGAAACTCTGTATTTACTTCGTTCACCTGCTAATTCTGCTCGTTTGCTCACTGCTCTGGAACGCGCAAAAGCGGGAATGATTCAGCCTCAAAATGTTAGAGAACTGTATGAGAAGTTTGGGTTAAACGAAGATGACGCGGATAGTGATATTGCCTTCTCTAGTTAATATTGCATTTACAAATGAGTAAATCAAGCAGATACATGGGATGCTGGTTTATTGATTCGTATGTATTTGCATATGTCTGTAATTTCTTGTGCTACTGTTGTTGTTCCCGCTACAACTGCTAATTTGGGACCTGGATTTGATTGCATTGGTGCCGCTTTAACTTTGTATAACGAGTTTAAGTTCACTAGGCACAATGAAGAAGGAGTAAAGATCGCTGTTACTGGTGCTGAGGCAGAGAAGGTAAAGACTGATGAGAGTAATCTTCTTTATCAGGCTTTTGTCAAGTTATATCAATATATTGGGCAGGCTCCGCCGCCTGTGAAGATGTCCATTAATCTTGGTGTTCCTTTGGCGCGGGGTTTGGGTAGTTCGGCGACGGCTATTGTTGGTGGGTTGCTGGGTGCGAATTTTTTGGCGGGTGAGCCTTTGAGTCGGTTGCAGGTGATGGAGTTGGCGATCGCTTTGGAGGGGCATCCTGATAATGTTGTGCCTGCTTTATTGGGGGGTTGTCGTTTGGCGGCGACGGGGTTGGGGGTTGAACCGCCAAGACGCCAAGAGCGCCAAGAGTGGGAGGTTTGTGAGGTTGGTTGGTGTAATTCGGTTGTTCCTGTGGTGGCGATTCCTGATTTTGAGTTGTCTACTCAGGAGGCGCGGCGGGTTTTGCCGAGTGAGGTGAGTCGTGGGGATGCGATTTTTAATGTGGCGCATCTGGGTTTGTTGTTGCGGGGGTTGGAGTCTGGGAATGGGGATTGGTTGCGGGCTGGTTTGCAGGATCGGTTGCATGAGCCTTTTCGTCGGGAGTTAATTAGGGGTTTTGATGCGGTGTATTCGGCTGCTGTTGCTGCTGGTGCTTATGGTTTGGTGATTAGTGGTGCTGGACCTACTCTTTTGGCTTTGACGGATCGATCGCAACAAGAGGCTGTGCGGGTGGCAATGGCTGCTGCTTGGCAATCGGAAGGTGTTGAGGTTGATGTGCGATCGCTCTCGGTTGATTTCCACGGATCAAGAATTTCTACTCCTGACTCCTGACTCCTGTCTCCTGCCTCCTATTTTTATTACAATTTGTAACGGTTGCGCTAGCGCCGTTTTTTATTGACTTTACACAAGTTTACATTTAGGGTAAATTATGCCGAAAAACAAGTATTTATTACTAAAGTTTTCGTAAAGATAGTGGCTTTAGGAAGAAATTACGTTTACAAAACTCAAAAATGCTTAATATAATGTAACTAAAAGTAAATAAGTCAATTGATTGTCAGTGATGAATGCTATTGAAATGCCTTGGTTAACAACCATTATTCTTTTGCCACTGGTGGCTGCCTTAGCCATCCCTCTGATTCCGGATAAAGAAGGTAAAACAGTTCGCTGGTATACTTTGGGAGTAGCGATCGCCGACTTTGCTTTAATGATTTATGCTTTCTGGCTCAGCTACGATTTTCACAATAGTGCTTTTCAACTAGTAGAAAGCTATCCTTGGGTTCCGCAAATAGGTTTAAATTGGTCAGTAGCGGTTGATGGATTGTCGATGCCGCTGGTACTACTTACAGGTTTAATCAATACTCTGGCAATCTTCGCGGCTTGGAAAGTAACAAACAAGCCGCGATTGTTTTATGGTTTGATGCTAGCGATGTACAGCGCCCAGTTAGGGGTGTTTGTTGCCCAAGATTTGCTGTTGTTTTTCTTGATGTGGGAAATCGAGTTAGTACCTGCCTACTTGCTAATTTCCATTTGGGGAGGGCAAAAGCGTCGCTATGCAGCAACTAAGTTCATTCTCTATACTGCTGCTGCTTCAATATTTATCTTGGTAGCGGGTTTTGCAATGGCATTCTCTGGAGATACAGTCACCTTTGACATGGCGACTCTGGGAATGAAAGAATATCCTAAAGCTTTTGAATTGCTGGTTTACGCAGGTTTCTTAATTGCTTTCGGGGTAAAGCTACCGATTTTCCCTCTACATACTTGGTTACCTGATGCTCACGGTGAAGCTTCAGCGCCAGTTTCGATGATATTGGCGGGTGTGTTGTTGAAGATGGGTGGTTATGCTCTCATCCGCATCAACATGGAGATGTTAACTGATGCTCATGTTTACTTTGCTCCTGTGCTAGTGATTTTGGGTGTAGTGAATATTGTTTACGGTGCTTGCTGTGCTTTTGCGCAAACAAATCTCAAGCGTCGCTTGGCATACTCTTCGATCGCTCATATGGGGTTTGTACTGATTGGAATTGCTTCCTACACAGAGCTAGGTATCAGTGGCGCTGTGCTACAGATGGTTTCCCACGGTTTGATTGCTGCTAGCTTGTTCTTCCTCTCTGGTGTCACCTACGAGCGTACTCACACCTTGATGATGGATCAAATGGGTGGTATAGCGAAGGTAATGCCTGTAACTTTTGCTCTGTTTACTGCCGGTGCAATGGCTTCTCTCGCTTTACCAGGAATGAGTGGTTTTGTTGGAGAATTGATGGTGTTCTTGGGTATCACTACCAGTGATGTCTACAGTTCTAACTTCAAAGTTGTCGTCGTGCTACTGTCAGCAGTTGGTGTGATATTAACTCCGATTTACCTGCTGTCGATGTTACGTTCTATTTTCTACGGCAAACAAAACGAAAATTTGGTACTGGATAAAGTAGTAGCCGATATTAAACCTCGCGAACTATTTGTAACTGCTTGTCTTTTGGTTCCTATCATCGGTATCGGTTTGTATCCCAAGTTGGCAACACAAACTTACGATGTCAAAGCAGTGGCAGTAGCGGCTCATGCTCGTCAGGTTCTGCCAGTTGTAGCTCATCAACAACCAACAAGTCTATACTCTCGTATTTTTACCGCGCCGACATTGGCTAATTCACAGGTTTCAATGACGAATATTGCTGAGTAAATATTTTTTCATCAGGGCTGGTGCTATTAAAAAATCATAGAAAGATTATGTGGGGGTAGTTTTGATAACGCCCCCACTACTATTTGTATGCGCTACATATTCGGTTTGTGGATGAAAAACTATTTCAGCTTCCAATTGTTCAATTTGTTGCTTGAGCCATTCATTAAACAAGTCTGTGAGAATTTTTGAGCGCAGCATCTCGTCTAACTCTGGCTGAATGATTTCCTCAACAAAAATCAAATGTACACCCTTAGAGGTAACGATTGGTTTGAGAATCTGCGGTGGAGTTGCTGCAAATACAGCGGCGGAAATTTCTGGTTTTAAATCTGTGCGACTCACCATTCCTTTATATCCTCCAGAACGACGTGCTTCCTTATCCTGAATATATTGGTGTGCAACAGAGGGAAAGTTTATTTCACCTTTAGCAATTGCATAAAAAAGTTCCATCGCTAAGTCTTTGTCATCTAAAACCACTTCATACATGGCAACTTGTGTATAATCCAACTGATTTTTAACAAAAAAAGCTTCAACTTTTTCGGCAAATAAATGTTCTGTCAACTTTGAGGAGATGACAGTATAATAAATTAACTCTTCAAAATCATCTAAAAAGAGACTATGTTTTTTTAACCATGCCCAAGTGGCGTCAGCACAGTGAAGATTGCTGATTAACCGCAAGTTGTCTGCTGCCTGTTGAAGTTCTTCTCGCTCTGCTTTAATACCTGCTTCTTGTGCTGCATCTATAATAATTTTGCGAGTGAGGATACCTTCAACAACAGCAGGAATTTGGCAAGAAAGCTTGATTTGATGAATGATTTCGTCTGGATGAATAGTGTAAATTTGGGACATTTCTATAACTCCTTGTAATTATACCATTTCTCCAAAAGCTGGTTACACAAGATCTCTTCTTGCCCCCCTTTTAAGGGGGGTTGGGGGGTAAAAACGTGTGGTAACTATAAGAAGAATTGGTAGTTACTTTAAAATGAACCGCATAGCCCCAGGTTTAAACCTGAGGTAGCAGAAAACCTAAAGGAAAAATTTTTACGAATTGGTATTACTCACGCTAGTAGCCGTAACATTGAGAAACCTGGATGGAGCCTGACGCTCCCCTTGAAAAAGAGGGGTTTGATACCCCCCTTTTTCAAGGGGTTGGGGGGATCAAGTCTTATCCGAACTGTATTGAGTTCTAAGTTGCTTTTTGAGCGTGGGTATGTTGAAGCGGGTGAGCGATCGCAAATAATCTCCCGAAATTAGGCTCGGCATTTGATGGTAAGTTACCAATAGTAATGTTGATATCCTTTTGGCTTGAAGAATATTTCTCAGTTGTGTTGTCTTTTGGTCGAGTGGAAAGCCCCATTTCCTTAAGCAAACGGTTGATGTGACAACTGCTTAGCTTCATGCCCAATTCTTTCTCCAGATGCTTGCTTAACCATTGCGCTGTCCAACGTTGAAATGGATAGCCATGTTCACGGGGGCTATGACTTGCCAGTTCTTTCAACCGAGCGAGATATTGTTCATTCACAGTTTTAGGGCGTCCCATGGGGCGAGCGCTCCAGTTATGAGCTAACCCAGCTTGTGCCATAGCAATCCAATACCGTGCAGTTTCTGGAGAACACAAGAGAGTTTCACAGATTTGTGCTTGAGATTGACCTGCATCTGCCAGCAGCATGATTTCAACACGACGGCGATATTCTGGACGTAAATCTCCTTCTAGACTCTTGAGCAGAAGCTTGTGCTGAAAAGATGTTAAGTAAAGTCCCTGATTTTCCACAGCAAACCCTCCTAGTAGAACTTGCGGAACCGAAAGTTTGTTTGGATGCTCTGTAGCGAACCTCCGCTTACTTATCGGAATCAAAAGTCCTGGAATTCCACAACTCGTTATAAAACTTCACAATCTGCGATCTGCGGTGAGAAGTTAGGCTTTTCCGGCTACAATTGCCTACTAGCTACGACCTAAAACAACGAATAGCGCAAGTTATGAGCAAGAAGATAACGGTTGTATTTGATGGAAATGTTTTGCGTCCAGACAAGCCTTTGGATTTGACACCGAATACGCGCTATGTCATTACAATTCAAGAGTCGATTTCACCACCCATAGCAGGTGATGCTTGGGATGTGCTGGAGGCGATGACGGGAACAATAGAAGCACCGACAGATTGGTCTAGTGAACATGACCATTATTTGTATAGTACGCCCAAAGGTGAGACAGAAGGCACTTCATGAGTGATGAACGCTTATTTCTGGATACGGTGTTTATCCAAGCTTTGTTAAATAAACGCGATCAGTATCATGCATTAGCTAGAGCGTTTCTGCCCAGAGTGCGAGCCGCCGCAGAAGTTTGGGTAACGGAAGCGGTGTTGGTGGAAGTTGGTAATGCCTTGAGTGCTGTCAATCGCCCTACAGCGGTGCAGTTTATCCAGCAATGTTACAATACGGCTAATTTGAAAGTGGTAGCAGTGGATACCTTATTACTCAACCGTGCATTACAGCTTTACAGTGACTCATATCTTGCACCTCTGTGGATAAACCACAAGTTGGTGAAAAAGAGCGTAAAACTATGACTTGGGAACAATCAAAAAGTCTAAGTGAGTAATAGTTGTTTATTCAACATATAAGTATAGTAATTTTACGTGTAAACCTCTTCCGTACCTAGTTTTAGTGAAAATGATAATTATAGAGGGAGTGGCAGATCCTAACCGGAGCCGCCACTAGAAAAGAATTTAAATAGCGTTGATCAACGTTCATTACGGCAAAGCCGTTGGCTACCGCTTTTATGGTAATGATTATCATTATGATTGAGCGGGTCAATTTGGTGTTTAGGCAGAGTAATCAGATTTGCATTGAAGTACCAAAATATGAGAAAAAGGGCGTTGAAATACATCTGAATTAATTCAGCAAGAAAAATGGTTTCAATTCTTGCCCACGCCCAAAATTTAGTGTACACCTTGCTGTCATTGATGCCTTCTATTTACCAGCAAGAAAATCTTGAAGCGATGTTGGGATTGTTCTTGCAGGCACAGGGGTATCCTCTACCTGAACACAGTAAAAGTAAGTCAGCCAGCGCCTTAAGTCGATTTCTCAACATCTACGACTGGTCAACACTAGGTGTAATTCGTGCTACTCGTAACCGTGTTATTAAGGAGATTTTGTCTGAGTGTCCTAAGGGGCGCAAACCATTTCTACAAGTGATTATTGACCTGACAACTCTAGAAAAAGTTGGCAAATTTAAGGGGTTTGAGAATTTAATCCGTGTATACAACGGAAAACGAGGTTTGCATTTGGTTGTGCTGTATTTAGTTGTTGGTCGGTGGCGAGTACCTTGGAGTTTCCGTGTATGGAAGGGAAAAGGAACTCCTTCCCCCGCACAATTGGGATTAAAAATGGTCAGAACTTTGCCCAAAAGATTAACCAAGAACTTCCAGGTGATGGTTCTGGTAGATACAGCCTTTGGTAGTGTGGAGTTTATTCATGGTGTCCGAAAGCGGAGATACCATGTGATTGCGGGAATCGCTTGTACCCGTAAGTTGGTTGATGGTCGCTGTGTTGCTCGACTACATAAACGAGGGCAACAGCTTCGCCTTCAGAGTTTGAAGTTTCCTGTCTATGTATCCTGGTACTATTTTAAACGTGATGATGGCAAGTATGAAAAACGGTTTGTCATTGAGACCATTGCTCTCAAAGCTAGCACTATTTCTTGGTGGGGTAAACGACGTTGGCAAATAGAGGGTTGGTTTAAAACTGCAAAACACCGTTTCGGCTTGCACCGTTTTGGACAAGGAACACTTTTAGGTGTTTATCGTTGGTTAGTCTTATCCCTTATTTCTTATATTTTAGCCCATTGGGCTTATTTATCCACATCAATCGGCTCTACGAATCTACCTAATTGGGGACAAGCCGCTCTAATCGCGTTCCAAACTATATTTCCACACTTAGTGGTGTTACTTCTTTTACAAGACATTGAAAGCAAAAGAGAGCTAGCACTTAGTCAAGGAATTGACATTCAAATTTCCAGGTGCAAGATATGAGGTGAGCGTCCTGATAAAACTTGGGGTTTGACAGACTGCATTTCTTTTATAGTAATGTGGGAGCAAGGTTTGACTGATGCAGTAACAGTTGATGTGCATTTTGTTCAAGCTGGGTTTCGGGCGTTGTTGCGGGAGTGATTGGGGACAAAGCGATCGCAAACAATCTCCCAGAGTTGGGCTTGGCGTTCGATGGTAAATTACTAATCGTAATGCTGGAATCCTGTTTGCCTGAGATTTGTTTCTCAGTTGTGTTGTCTTTTGGTCGAGTTGAAAGCCCCATGGACTTGAGCAGACGGTTAATGTGACAACTGCTTAGCTTAATGCCCAATTCTTTCTCCAGATGCTTACTTAACCATTGGGCTGTCCAACGTTGAAATGGATAACCATATTCACGCGGACTATGGGTTACAAGTTCTTTCAAGCGAGTAAGATATCGATCGTTAACAACCTTGGGGCGTCCCATCGGGCGATCATCCCATTTATGAGCCTGCCCTGTCTGTGCCATAGCAATCCAGTATCGTGCAGTCTCTTGAGCGCACAAGAGTGCTTCACAGATTTGTACCTGAGAATAACCTGCATCTGCCTGCAGCATGATTTCAATACGACGACGGTATTCTAGGCGTAAATCAGTTTCTAAATTCTTTTGCAAATGCTTGCGCTGAAAAGGTGATAAGTAAAGTCCTTGCTTTTTCACAACAAACCCTCCTAGTAGAACTTACAGAACTGGAAGTTTTTCTAGATGCTCCTTGCAAACCTCCGCCTACTTGTCAGCATCAAAAGTCTAGAAATTCCACAACTATTTACAAAAATTCACAATTCTCTGACGAACGGTTAGAAGTACTGCTTTTCAGGCATTAGTAATTTGACAGGACAAAAACAGCACTATTTGCAAGCACAGACATAGCTTCATTTTCAAACTGCATAATTTGGAGTAGTGAGAGCGCATCACTGCACTTTTATTGGGAAGACAAAAGTATCTTTATAAAAGATTTAAAAAATAAAAACATAACTCCTGGAGTTATGCATAAAAAAGAAGTTTCAAACACTTGAAATACTCAATTAAATCTTAGAATATTATTGAAGTCGAATTAAGTGGTTCAATCAACTACTGCTTCAAATGGAGGTGCAATGTCCGAAAAGACTCGATGTAGGCGGCGTTGGAACTGGAAATTCGTGCTTTGCGTGTTGGTTGATGGGAAGAGCGGGGCAAATGCAGCCAGTGTCACGCCTCATAGTTCCTAGCAGACTCCAACAAGAAGGTGCGCCTAAAACTTCCTCTTGAACCGTGATGCATTGACCTCAAAAAACGGCGCTACGCTTATGAAGCAGGTTAAAAAGAAATTCGAGGCAGGAGTAAAATGGTTAGCCTGGTCAGGAGTTTTGGCTACACTTAGCGTCGGGGGTGGACTGCTGTATGTCCATCGAAATCAGCCGTCTACAAAGTCGGTAGCGCTGCCTGTTGTTACTGTAGAACGTGGCAACATTGAAAACACTATCAATGAAAGCGGTACTCTTGAACTGCGTGGTCAACAAACTCTGAAGTCTCCAGCAGAAGGCGCAGTTGATCGCGTGTTAGTGCGGCTTGGGGATCAAGTCAAATCCGGTCAACCGCTGATTTTTCTGCGTAACCCTGACCGACAAACTATCCTCGCCAACCAGCAATTGCAGATTCAAAAGCAAGAACTGACTATGGCGCGTAACCGCCAAAAACTTATCGAAGCCCAGGAAAAGCTAAAAGCAACTAAAACAGAAAACCAGAACAACAAGCAGCAGTTGCAAATTAAAAAACAAGAACTCGCCTTAGCTAGTAACCGCCAAAAACTTATCGAAGCCGAGGAAGATCTAAAAACCGAGGAAAAGAAACTTCAGGAACTTGAGGCTCTAGATAAAAGGGGCTTCATTCCCAAAAATGAACTTCGGTCGCAGGAGGAACAAGTCCGCCGTGCCAAGTCGGTAGTGTGGCAAGCTCAATTAACGGTCAATAACGATACTATCGAACTCCAAAACCTTCAGTTTGAGATCCAAAATACGCAACAGCAAGCGCGGGACAAAGTCACGCAAGCGGAATCAGCCCTGGAGGACGCTCAGTTAGCTGTTAACAACGATATCCGCGAACTTCAGCGCCTTCAGCTTGAACTGCAAAAAATCCAGCAGCAACTCCAGAATAACATCGTGACAGCACCAATTAATGGTAAGGTTCTTGACATCAAAGTTAAGGATGGGGAAGGGATTCAGGTGCGTACCGACTTGATAACTCTGGGCGATCCTACTCAAGAGGTCGTGTCGCTTCGACTTTCCACCCTCAATGCGGTTAAAGTGCGGGTCAATCAATTGGCTCGCGTCAGTGTCATAGGTCCCAACGCTCAGACATTCGAGGGACGGGTACAGTATTTGTCTCCCATAGCAACCACTTCTTCCGGAAACGACACCCCAAGCAGTAGTAGTCAACAATCAGGGCAAGCAACGGTATCTGCAAAGGTAAAACTTAATACACCTTCTCGCAAGGTGATTCCTGGTAGCCATGTCAATGTCGAAATCGTTCTGCAACGGCGGCAAAACGTAGTGGTTTTAAATACGGATGCGATTCAGCGTTCTGAAGAAAAGCCTTTTGTGTGGGTGCGGGATAAACAAGGTAAGGCGCAAAAACAAAACATCACTTTAGGGCTAGAAGGGTTGACTAATCTGGAGGTGACCTCTGGTTTACATCCAGGAGATCGAGTGGTACTGCCCTCAGCCGATTCAAAATTGGAACCAGGAACGCTGATTGCTCCCCAATCCAACTGAACCAGAAGGCAAAGAACAATGAGTCTCAAACCTCTCGACTTACTAAATCTGACATACCGCTCTCTAAGTAGCAATCCTTTGCGTTCTACCTTAACCTCACTAGGTGTTTTCATGGGTGTCACTGCGGTGACAGCAACGCTTCAGGTTGGCAGCATTAGTCGGGCAGTGATTGCTCGTCAAATGGCTGAGCGCGATTCCCCTCAGGTTATAGTCTACCCGCAACAGTCCCAACTTCGACTAGAAGATATGAAATTCTTGCAACAAAGGCTGACGGGCTTGCAAGCAATCAGTGCGTCCAGTGTTCCATTCTCTTCCCCAACCGTATTTCAAGATCGGGAGGCGAATCCTTCAATGTCAGGTGTTTCCCAAAACTTCTTGCTGACATCTGGTAAGCAGTTAGCAAAGGGACGGTTCTTGACTGAGGCAGATTTTGCTAGCTATAGACCTGTAGTGGTTATCGATCAATTTCTGGCAGAAAAACTTTTTCAAGGTCAAAAGCCTATAGGTCAACGCATCTATGCTAATCGTCAACCTTATATTGTCGTGGGAGTAGTACAAACTAATCCTGGAACTAAGGTACCTGAAGGTGAGTTACTCATACCGATGTCGGTATTCAACGCTCTGATGGGTAGTCAGGATATTGGAACTATTTGGATACGTCCCCGCAAACTTGAAGACTTGAAAAACTTGGAAGATCGGGTAAAAAAGCTGTTAGAACAACGCTCCTTTGATCAGAAATTTTATGTTTCAAATAATATAGAAGATATTCTGGAGCAACAGAAAACCCTTGAATCTGTTTCGCGGGCACTAGCAGCGGTGGGAGTCATTTCTCTACTAGTGGGGGGTGTCGGTATTGCTAATATTACGATCGCCACTGTAGCGGAGCGTACTTCTGAAATTGGTCTTTTGCTGGCAATAGGGGCAACCAAGCAGGACATCATGTTGCAGTTCATTCTCGAAGCAGCGCTGTTAAGTGTGTTGGGGGGAACTGTGGCGATCGTTGCAGTACATGGGTTGACAGTGGTGGCTGCCAGTACTTTTAATTTACCCTACCAATTTGAAAGCACCACAGCAGCCTTATCCTTCAGTTCAGCACTGTTGGTGGGGGTAGGGGCTGGTTTTCTCCCCGCCCTCCGAGCTAGCCAACTCAATCCAGTTGCAGCTTTGCGTAGCAGCTAGTGCTTGCCTCAGATATTTAATAAATCACCCCACCTGATTTTAAAATTCTGGTGGGGTAGTACTCTGTCAAGTTTGAATTGAGGGGTTGCGTTCTTCAGATTCCCGACATCTTAAAGATGTCGGAAATCTAGAACACCATCAAAACTAATGACATGAATCAGTAGTTTATTTACTCAAAAGATTCGGGCAGCAAAACCGTCTCTAATGCATTCTACTTGCTACCTATGAATAACGCAAAACTCCATTATCATTGTAGATTCCCCGAATCAGAATTGATGTGTTGTTGAATGTGCCATTTATTCTACGACATTGTGCTGTTAGGGTAGCTCCAGAAACACCAATGTTCCGACAGGAACTTTGATAACTACTAGCGGCAGTTGCATTACTCGTATAGCGCAGAACTCCATTATCATTGTAGATTCCCCGAATCAAAATTGATGTATTGTTGAATGTGCCATTTATTCTACGACATTGTGCTGTTAGGGTAGCTCCAGAAACACCAATGTTCTGACAAGAACTTTGATAACTACTAGGAGAGGTGGGTGCTGCAAAAGCAGGATTAGCGGGAATTGTAGCCACGATTGCACCACAAGCTGCAAGAGTTATTAAACGTGGTGACTGACTTAGTTTTGCGAGAAAAGACATGAGTATTCTCCTTTGAAAGATTGAGTTTGATTGTCAGAATTTGTCGCGTACATTGTTCTTACAACTACCTCATAAAGGACAATATAAATACCAGCAAATGCTGTGTTATTATGCCAGAATTACTTGCCGATTCTTGGTAGTGAAATTGCTATTGGAAGTTAAAGCAAACTCTCGTTAGAACTTGCTTTTTATATTAGAAGATGTGCTTTATTTGGTAAGCTCACCTACTTTTTTATGTAAGTTAAGCTGTTAATACTTAACTTACTTGATTTCAGTTTGCAAGAAAAAATATTTAATAGCAAGGCTGTTTAGTCTTTTTAAAAATCATAAAACCTGTAGTTATGTTTTTATTTTATAAGTTTGTAAAAATGAAATAATAATTTTTATTTAAATAATTAATATTTATAAAAATCATATTGAGAAAAAATAACAATTATAAATCATTCGGGAGAAACGAGATACCCGACAACTTCTGCAAAGTTGGGGATTTAGAGATCGCAATTCTCACAAGTCAAATAGGATTGCTATATTAATTTCTTGAACTCAAAACTAAAGCACTTTTGTTTCAGAACCTTATAAAGAAGGTAAGAAGAGCAGTGTAAAGTAAAAATCAAGACTAGAATTCAGATAGTAGCAATGGGTTTTAGTAAGCTGAACTACAACTCAATGCAATTTCTAAGTCTGACATCGCCAACTTGATAGTGGTGGTATCTCAAGACCTAACCACTTAATTGAAAGGGAATGGTTTTGTCTAGACGGAGCCGAAAGTTAGTCCTAGTTTTAAAAAGTCAGGCTATGCAAAGCAATTTACTAAATTTAACTCATTATGCAGAAGTCACCTAACCAAGACTCCCAAGGTCAAAATCTATATAAGTATTTATCTTTCCACTCCGTCAGCTTCTTTTTACTTCATGTGATCGTTGTTCTAACTGCGACTTTAGCTACGGCTCACATTCTCACCATAGTTTCTAAATCAAAGATACTCAAATCTAGTGCTAGCGCTGAAACAGCAGTTAAACCGCCAAATAATGTTCAACCTGTAGCTTATGAAAACATCAAACCGATCCAAAGGAAAAGTAAAGACAATCATCAACTTAGCAAGGATGAGGCGATCGCTTTACCTTTGAAAAATCTTTTAGAAACTTCTACAAAGCGAAAACATCAACAGCCAAAAAGTAGGAGCGTACACGACCCCTCAAGAAAGCCCACAGCCAACACAAAGAAACTCATAACTCATTCCCTACCTCAACACTCAAACGGTCAACTGCTTCCGTTCAACCACAAATCGTCGCAGGATTCTCAAAAGCGATCGTCGCACGTTGTCTTCGAGTTGACAACTCATACGCAAAACCAGCATCGTACCGAATCGCAAGACTTAATAGCACGATTGCGCGAAGCGAAGCGCCCTCACGAGCGATCACAAAGCGTCTCCAAAGGAGAATCACCTATTAACTTTAAATTAACGACTGATATGCAAGTCCAAAAAACCTTAGTAGCAGAGGTAATTTCTCAGAATCAATCTCTTGGAGCAAAACAACTAAATAGAGTGGCTGCAAATAGTTTGAAACAGAATCAACAGCAACCATCACCGAACAGACGTTCTCTTACACTGAAGCTCTCTGATACTGTAGTTTTGGCTTTGGCAAACAACAGATCTATTAAAAATGCATATCTTGAAAGGATAGCTCAAAGACAAGACCTAGCAGTGGCAGAGGATAAATTTGCACCTGATTTCACACCCTCTTTATCAATGTCGCTTGCTCAATCTGGATCAGATGGAACCACAACAACTACTAATGAAGTTGGTCTTGGGGCAAAAATGAAGATTCCTACAGGGGGAGATCTCAGTGTTGAGTGGACAGGTAACTCTCTCGCGCCAAAGATAGAATTTAACCAACCCCTATTGAGAGGATCTGGAATTAAGGTAAATAGAGCTTCGATTGAGACTGCGCGGTTGAACGAAAAAATCAATGTCCTTGGTTTAAAATCGACATTAACCAACACCATTACTGATGCAATCCTGGCATATCGAAATTTACTTCGCGCTCAGGAACGACTAAAAATTGAGCAGCTTTCGTTAAAAAGTGCCCAAGAAATTCTGGAAATTAACCAGGCTTTGATCGAGGCGGGTAGGTTGGCACCAGTCGAGATTATCCAGAGTCAGACAGCGATCGCGAACCGACAAGTCAGTTTGGTGGCTGCCCAGAATACTCTTGAGTCAACAAGGTTAGCTCTACTTCAGATTCTTGATATCGATCAAAATATCAATCTTATGGCAGCAGAAGTGCCAAAGGCGTCACCTATTACGTTAAACTCAAACAAACAGCGGCAATTAGCGCTGTTGAATCAGCCAGAGTATTTGCAGGCACAGCTAAATCTGGACAAAGCTAAACTTGACCTGTTAGAAGCAAAAAATGACAGGCGCTGGGACTTGGGTTTGAAAGTCAGTTATGGCAACACAGGAGACATGACAGCCGGATTAAATATGACTAGAACATTCGGCGACCTGACAAAGAACCAGAGATTTCAGCGAAGCCAGATTAGTTTACAGCAAGCAGAGAACAATGTGAATGACCAGCGTGAAAGTTTAGAAATTCAGGTAACAGACAGGATTAGAGATGTGAATTTGAGTTTCAAGCAGGTGCAACTTGCCCGACAAGCTAGGGAATCTTCTGAACGACAACTAGAGATTGAAAGAGAAAAACAGAGATTGGGAAGGGGATCTGGAGTCTTCGAGATTGTCAGTCTGGAAAATAGTTTAGTAGAGGCAAGAAACGCAGAGCTTAATGCAACAATTGAATATCTCAATGCTTTGACAAACCTGGATCGAACTGTCGGAACTACATTGGACACTTGGCAGGTATCAATTGAGACGAATAAAAAGTGAGTTTTCTACGGTTGCGCCCCTATCTACAAATTCTAGCACCACTACTGGCTAACAAGAGTGCAACAAGCGCGTTCGCATCTTAATTATTCGTAATTATCTTCAGTAATCTTATCATTTGTTTCCCGTTTATGTCACCCTCGTCAACCTGCTTTTTCTCCCCGCCTTGCGCCACAAAACCCGCAACCAGATTGTCTTAGGTACGGAAAACCAAGGCTTTCTCGTCGAAACTTTTCGTGGTGTCCAGGTGCTAAAAACTACCCAAGCCACCCCTCAAGCTTGGCAAGAGTATCAGAGCAATTTTGGTCGTCTTGCTAATCTGGGCTGGAGTACGATGAAGTTGGGGCTTTACAGCAGCACAATCACTGGTATTCTTTCCAGTTTGACTAGTATTGCCTTACTCTGGTTAGGTTCGCACTTAGTGATTGATCGCACCTTAAGTATTGGTCAGTTGCTAGCTTTTAACGGTATGAGTGGCAACTTTCTGGGCTTTCTCGGTTCAGTCATTGGGTTAGTTGATGAATTTATCACTGCTCAGATTGTCATCCAAAGATTAACCGAGGTAATTGATGCTACCCCAGAAGACGATAATGATTTTAAAAAGCCTTGGGCAGAAATTCCTGGCAATGCAGACATTACCTGCACTAACCTTAATTTCCACCACGCAGGTAGAGTTGACCTCTTGCAAGATTTTTCCCTAATTATCCCTGGCAGTCAAGTAATTGCCCTAATTGGTAAATCTGGTTGTGGCAAAAGTACTCTCGCTAAAATGATCGCCGGATTATATTCTCCGCAATCAGGTAATATTCGCTATGGTATTTATAATCAGCAAGACCTTTCTTTAGAATGCCTACGACAGCAGGTGGTGCTAGTGCCTCAAGAACCTCACTTCTGGAGTCGCTCAATTATTGACAATTTCCACTTCAGCTATCCCCACGTCAGTTTTGAACAAATTGTTAGGGCTTGCCAGATTGCTGGTGCAGATGAGTTTATTAGTAAACTACCCGACAAGTATCAAACAGTTTTAGGAGAATTTGGCGCAAATCTCTCTGGTGGGCAAAGGCAAAGATTAGCAATCGCCAGAGCTATAGTTACTGAGCCGCCGATACTCATTCTAGATGAATCCACCGGCGCTCTTGACCCAGTAAGTGAAGCCCAAGTGCTAGACAAATTATTGTACTACAGAAAGGGCAAAACCACAATTATGATTAGTCACCGCCCCAAAGTTATTCAGCGAGCCGATTGGATTGTGCTGCTGGAGGAAGGGCGATTGAAAATTCAAGGTACTCCCCAAGAGCTACGCCTTCAACCTGGTGAACACTTAGAATTCCTAGACGAAGTTGCCCCATCAACCAATGGTTTTGTTTTGAAATCCTCCAAATCTGATTCTAACGGTAAATCAAGAGCAATCATACAATCATGACGCTTAGCTACTCCAACTCAGACTCTCTGCCCCCAGTTCAAGAAAACGAATTTCTACCGCCACTTGGTCGTTGGACTACTGTTGGCGGAATGGTTATGCTTTCTTTTATCGGAATAGCGATCGCTACTGCATCTGTTGCCAAGTATAAGGTAACAGTCAAGGCTCAGGCGAACCTCCGTCCTGCTGGTGAGTTGCGGATTGTTCAAGCTGCAACGGAAGGTTCAGTTATGCGTGTTTCTGTCAAAGAAAATCAAGTTGTTAAAAAAGGTGATATCATTGCTACTATCGATGACTCTCGCCTTCAAACCAAAAAGAGTCAATTGCAAAGCAATATCCAGCAGAGTCAGTTGCAATTTGTTCAAATCAACGCCCAAATTAGTGCGCTTAATAGTCAAATTAGAGCTGAAACTGATCGGATCAACCGTGTTATTGCTGGTGCTAGTGCTGAGCTAGAGCATCGCAGCCGAGACTATCGAGACAAGCAAATTATCACCACCGCTGATGTCGAAGAAGCAGAGGCGAATGTTAAGATAGCTCACAAGGAATTGCAAAAAGCCACCGCTGAATTAAAATCAGCCGAAGCGGACTTAAAGTCAAGGGTTGCTGGCTTGTCAGCAGCACAGTCGAAGCGGAACCGATATCAGAAAATAGCCAAAGTTGGAGCGCTTTCTCAAGATCAATTTGAGGAAGCACAACTAGTTGCTAGTCAGCAAGAACAAGCAGTGGAGGCACAAAAAGCAGTAATTCAGGCTCAGAAACAAACAATTGAACGGCTACAACAAGCAATCTCGGCAGCAAGTGCTAGAGGGCGACGCGCAGTAGCGACACTCAATCCAAGTAAAGCAGAAGTGGCGATCGCACTTGAGCGCATTGCCCAAGAAAAAGCCTCTCTCAAAGCCAACCAAGCTACATTAGACAAAGAACGCAAAGCCCTCATCCAGCAAAGGATTGGCATTCAGCAAACCATAGAGCGCGACAGCCGTGAACTCAAACAAGTAGAAATTGACCTCAGTCAAACTGTCATCACTGCCACAGCAGATGGTATAATATCCAAACTCAATTTGAGAAACTCTGGTCAAACAGTGCGCCCAGGAGAGGAAATCGCTCAAATTGTCCCTAGTGATGCTCCCTTAGTAGTTAAGGCAGTGGTAGCATCTGAAGAGAAAAGCAAGTTAAAAGAAGGACAAAACGTTTTAGTGCGGGTTTCTGCTTGTCCTTATCCAGATTACGGCACTCTTAAAGGTAAAGTCAAAGCGATTTCCCCAGATGCTTTCATCCCTCAAGCAAATGGTGCTGCTGGAGTTGCTTCCACAACAGTTGCCAGCCAAAAAGCAGCAGTTGTTGGTGCCTTCTATGAAGTAACAATTGAACCAGAAAGCCTTTTCCTTTATAACGGCAAAAAACAATGTTCCATCCAATTAGGGATGGAAGGCAGAGCCGATATTATTTCTAGAGAAGAGACGGTACTTCAATTCTTTCTGAGAAAAGCAAGGTTGATTGCGGACTTTTAAGGCTTCCAAACAAAAAACAGCATATAACTAAATGCTTTTGAATCTATTCTGAAACTTGGAGAAATTTATATTTTTGACTTTGTTAACTAAAATAAAGTAACTACAATAGTAGTGTAAAAAATAAAAATACCCCTATGACGACCCTAGTCATTAAACCCTCATCCTGGCTTACGACTGGTATTAGAGTCGAAAAAGTCAATAATCTTAATCTTTTCAAATTTACTGAAGAACTAGGTTCGCGCCTTCAAGAACTTCTGGATAAGAAAAAAGCTGATTTACTTACACCAGAAGAAGCCGCTGAACTAGAGGCTATAGGAGAATTAGACATGATTTTTAGCTACATAAATGCTACTATTGCATCTGGGTCGTGAAAATTCCTCATAATATCCAAGAATTTGTACGGAACCGCGCTAATTTTCGCTGTGAATACTGCCATTATCCTGAATTTCTCAGTACATCTCCTCTGACAATTGACCACATCAAGCCACAGTCATTGGGGGGTGAGGATCACGTAGATAACTTGGCTTTAGCTTGTCGTCGATGCAATGAACGCCACTATAATTTTACAGTTGGGACCGACCCAGAAACGGAGCAAAAAGTCCCCTTATTTAATCCCCGTCAGCAACAGTGGGCTGAACACTTTATCTGGTCGGCAGACAGTACAAAGATTATCGGCATCACACCTACAGGTCGAGCTACTTGTAACCGACTTGATTTAAATGATGAACGGCGTCGCGATCGCTTTATACAAAAATCTCGGCAACTTTGGGTACAAGGTGGTTTTCACCCAAACCGTGAAGACCCGTGCCAAGAAAGCTCGAGTTTACCGAGAAATCAAAGTTTATGAAGACATTTATAATGAAGTTCAAATCAACGCCCAGATTAGTGCGCTTAATAGTCAAATTAGAGCCGAAACTGATTGCATTAACCGTGTTATTGCTGGTGCTAGTGCTGAGCTAGAGCATCGCAGCCGAGACTATCGAGACAAGCAAATTATCACCACCGCTGATGTCGAAGAAGCACAGGCGAATGTTAAGATAGCTCACAAGGAATTGCAAAAAGCCACAGCCGAGTTAAAATCAGCCGAAGCGGACTTAAAGTCAAGAGTTGCAGGCTTATCAGCAGCACAGTCGAAGCGGAACAGATATCAGAAAATAGCCAAAGTAGGAGCGCTTTCTCAAGATCAATTTGAGGAAGCACAACTAGTTGCAAGCCAGCAAGAACAAGCAGTGGAGGCGCAAAAAGCAGTAATTCAGGCGCAAAAACAAACAATAGAACGGCTACAACAAGCAATCTGGGCAGCTAGTGCTAGAGGGCGACGTGCAGTAGCTACACTTAATCCTAGTAAAGCAGAAGTGGCGATCGCTTCTGAGCGCATTGCCCAAGAAAAAGCCTCTCTCAAAGCCAACCAAGCTACCTTAGACAAAGAACGCAAAGCCCTCATTCAGCAAAGGATTGGCATTCAGCAAACCATAGAGCGCGACAGCCGTGAACTCCAACAAGTAGAAATTGACCTCAGTCAAACTGTCATCACTGCCACAGCAGATGGTATAATATCCAAACTCAATCTGAGAAATTCTGGTCAAACTGTGCGCCCAGGAGAAGAAATCGCTCAAATTGTCCCTAGTGATGCCCCCTTGGTAGTTAAGGCAGTGGTAGCATCTGAAGAGAAAAGCAAGTTAAAAGAAGGACAAAAAGTTTTAGTACGGGTTTCTGCCTGTCCTTATCCAGATTACGGCACTCTTAAAGGAAAGGTCAAGGCGATTTCCCCAGATGCATTCGTCCCTCAAGGGAATGGTGCTACTACAGTTGCTTCCACAACAGTTGCCAGCCAAAAAGCAGCAGTTATTGGTGCTTTCTATGAGGTAACAATTGAGCCAGAAAGCCTTTTCCTCAATAACGGCAAAAAACAGTGTTCTATTCAATTAGGGATGGAGGGCAGAGCCGATATTATTTCTAGAGAAGAAACTGTACTACAATTCTTTTTGAGAAAAGCAAGGTTGATTGCAGATTTTTAGGGCTTCCAGATAAAAAACAGCATATAATTAAATGCTTTACTAGCCAGGAAAAGATAGCTAAAGGGAAACCGGAAGCGTCTCTATTTATTTGAGTAACCAACAGTTGAATTTATCTAGCGCGTGAATTTAGTAAACTTTTGTGAAGAAAATGGGGTTTTTATGTAAAACTTCGCGCCTAAAGCTGAGTAATAAGTAGAGCTTGTTTAAGTAAAGAGATTACAACCATAGGTAGCGATGAATCTAGATGAGGAACACTTGTCCAGGATTTTGTTTGCACCAAGTGGAAGAATACTAAGGCTTCAGTACTTTCCTAAAGTACATGAAATTTACTTAGTAGTAGTACTAAACTAGCTTTTATTATAGCAAATTCTTAATTCATAAGGAGGGGTGCAATGTCCGGTTTCAAGAGTATTCGGAGTCGCTGGTTCTTAGGGATTGGAATGAGTGCTGCGATTGGCGTAGCCTTTTTGCAGACACTTGGGTTTTCTGGAAATTACGCTCTTGCCCAAAGAATTCGCTCCTCCCCTCCCTCTCTAGATTACAAAAAAGCGACTTCTGATTTGCAAACAGACATCAAGAGTTTGAAGTTAAAGCGCCTTTTCGCTCAAGGATTTGAGAAGTTGCTGAGGGGAGACTACCAGGGATCTGTTGAGGATTACAATCAAGTACTAAGCATTGAATCAAACTATGCAGAAGCACACTTTAACCGAGGTGTTGCCCATCAATCTCTTGGTAATTATCAAGAAGCTGTTAAAGATTTTAAGCAGGGAATTGCTAGCTTGACTCAGTTACTAAGTACTAATGATGAGAAGGCTTTTAAATATAACAACCGAGGCTTTGGTCGTGTGCTACTAGGAGACTATAAAGGAGCCATTGAGGACTTTAACCTAGCTATCAAAGTAGATCCTAGTAATTACACATTTTATCTCAACAGAGCTAGTGTCCGTACTAAGCTTGGCGACTATAAGGGAGCACTTGAGGATTTAGATCGGGATTTACGTAACGCTCCTAATTTATGGAAATATGGTTATTATGTACTACGGGGTATTGTCAACTTTGGTATTGGTGATCATAATCGAGCAATTGAAGACTTTACTCAAAGTATTACCCTCATGCCTAGCACTACTCAGTTTACCAGTGAAGCTTATGTTGCCAGAGGAATGATCTACTTAAAAAAAGAAGACAAGCAGCGAGCTGATAAAGATTTCAATCAAGCTCTAACTATTCTTCCTAATCTTGCCCAAGCTTACTATAACAAAGGTCTTTTCTACAAAGAACGGGGTGTTAAACAAGAAGCTGTTGATAATTTACAAAAAGCGGCTGCCCTCTTTTCTGCTCAAGAAAAAACATTAGAGTATCAAAAAGTACAAAATCATATTAAGGAATTGCAGCTATAGATAATCAGAGCTTCAAAGCCCAAGATTGCACTTGGGCAGAGGATAAACAAAACCCTTGGTTTAACCCTGCATCTTGCTCTGCAAGACACTCAGCCAAATAGCAACAATGTAATTATTCGTAACTATTTTTAGAATCCTATAGTCAATTTCCCTTGTATCGTAAAGGTTGTAGTTAACTTAACTGCTGCTTATTTGGGGGGTGCAATGTCTAGATGCAAACAGCTGAGGTGCTGGAAATTGGTACTGGGGAGTTGGTTGGTGGGTAGTGCGATCGGCTTAGCCGTGTCGCAGACATTCGCCTCTAGTGATTGCGCTTTTGCCCAAATTACCCCTGATGGTACTCTACCCAATAATTCTCGTATCACTCCATCTGGCAATAGTAGCATTATTGAAGGAGGAACTAGCGCGGGGAGCAACTTGTTCCACAGCTTTGAACAGTTTTCTGTTCCCACTGGAAGTACGGCTCACTTTAACAATGCCCTAGATATTCAAAACATCATTAGTCGGGTAACAGGTAAATCTATCTCTGACATTGATGGTTTGATTCAAGCTAATGGCACAGCTAACCTGTTTTTGATTAATCCGAATGGAATTGTCTTTGGTAAAAATGCCAGCTTGAATATTGGCGGTTCATTTGTTGCAACTACTGCCAATGCGATTGGGTTCGGCAATCAAGGTTTTTTCAGTGCAACTAATCCGAATACTCCTGAATTGCTGACCGTCAATCCTTCGGCTTTTCTCTTCAATCAAATGTCTGCTGCATCGATTCAAAATAACTCAGTAGCACCAGCAGGATTAGATCCAACAGGTGCAAAGACATATGGTCTACGTGTTCCTAATGGGCGGAGTTTGCTGCTTATTGGTGGCAATATCAACATGGATAACGGAAAATTGAGAGCTTTTGGTGGGCGAGTGGAGTTGGGAGGACTGGCAGGATCTGGAACGGTTGGGCTAAATGGGAATGATAATAATCTGAGTCTAAGTTTTCCGGATGGGATAAGCCCATCAGATGTCAAACTTACCAATGGTGCTGGAGTAGAAGTGCGTGCTGACAACGGTGGTACTATTGCAATTAATGCTCGAAATCTAGAAATTCTCAGAGGAAGTGCGCTACTGGCAGGGATAGCTCAAGAACTAGGTTCATCAGACAGTAAGGCGGGGAACATTGAGATTAATGCACTTCAAGCAGTCGATTTTAAGGATGGAAGTCTTATTTTTAATGTCTTAACACCTGGAGCGACCGGACAAGCAGGCGATGTCAACATTACGACGGGGTCGTTTGTTTCTGATAACTCTCAATTATATACTCTGACCAATGGAAAGGGGAATGCAGGCAATGTTACTATTAATGCCCGTGATAGCGTTTCCTTCATTAGCCCAGAGAATAGTGGATTCAATGGCATATTAAGCTCAGTGCGACCAGGAGCCTTTGGTAATGCAGGCAGCATCAAAATTACAACGGGTTCTCTAAGTGTACGCAATAGCTCTCTATTAGTTGCCAGCACAAATGGAGTGGGGAATGCAGGCGATGTTACTATTAATGCCCTTGATACTGTCTTGTTTGATGGAGTTGGAAATCCAAGCTTTTCCAGTGGAGCAGTAATTGGGGTGGGACCAGGCGCTACAGGCAATGGGGGCAGTATAAACATCACAACGGGTTCTTTTGTTGCACGCAATGGCGCTCTAGTGGGAGGCGACACTTCTGGCAGCGGAGATGCAGGTAGTGTAACTATTAATGCCCGTGATACTGTTTTATTTGATGGAGTAGGGAGTAATGGCTTCTCCAGTGGAGTAGTGAGCAGGGTAAAACCTGAAGCCATAGGTAAGGAGGGCAGCATCAACATCACAGCGGGTTCTCTTTTTGTACGCAATGGTGCTCAACTAGATACCAGCACATTTGTACAATTCGGGAATGCAGGCAAGATCACTATTACTGCTCGTGATAATGTCTTGTTTGATGGAGTGGGGAGTAATACGAATAATACCTCCTCTAGCCAAGCAATAAGCAGAGTGAATGGAGTTACAGGTAACGGGGGCAGCATCAACATCACGACTGGTTCTCTGACTGTAAGCAATGGCGGTTTACTATCGGTCGGCAATAATGGACAAGGAAATGCAGGCAGTGTAACTATTAATGCCCGTGATAATGTCTTGTTTGATGGAGTCAGGAGTAGTAATAGCTTCTCAAGTGGAATATCCAGCTCGAAGGAATCTGAAGGCACAGGTAGCGCAGGTAGTATCAACATTACAACGGGTTCTCTTTTTGTACGCAATGGTGCTGAATTGATTGCTAGTACTGGTGGACAAGGGAATGCAGGCAGTGTAACTATTAATGCCCGTGATACTGTCTCGTTTGATGGGGTAGGAAGTAATGGTTTTCCCAGTGGAGCATTTAGCCAGGTAGGAGCAAGGGCAACAGGAAAGGGGGGCGACATCAACATTACGACTGGTTCTCTTTCTCTGACTAATGGCGCTCAAATAGGCGTGGACATCCGTGGACAGAACAATGCTAGTAGTAATGTCACTATTAATGCCCGTGATACTGTCTTGTTTGATGGGGTAGGAAGCAATAGCTTGCCCAGTGGAGTATTGAACATACTGGGATATGGAGCTATAGGCAAGGGGGGCGACACCAACATTACAACTGGTTCTCTTTTTGTACGTAATGGCGCTCAAATACTTGCCGATACATATGGACAGGGGGATGCAGGTAATGCGATTATTCATGCCCGCGATCGCATCTCTTTAGACAATGCCCGCATTTTACTTAATAGTCTAGGGACAGGAGTCGGGGGTAATATCAAAATTCAAGCAGGCAATTTAACTCTTAATAATCAAGGGTTGATTTCAGCAGAAACATCTAGCACTCAGGGTGGCAATATTACCATAGGGCTACAAGACATCCTGCTCATGCGTCAGGGTAGTCAAATTTCTACAAATGCTGGTGCTGCACGGGCTGAAGGAGATGGCGGCAACATCACTATAAACTCACCCTTGATCGTCGCCGTTCCAAGGGAAGATAGCAATATCAGCGCCAATGCCTTCACTGGTAGGGGCGGTAGAGTTGATATTACAGCTACAGGTATTTTTGGCATTCAGCCCCGCTCTAGCCCAACTTTACTGAGTGATATTACAGCCAGTTCAGATTTTGGAGTTAGTGGCGAAGTTACAATCGATACGCTGGATGTTGATCCCAGTCTTGGATTAGTCAACTTGCCTACTGTACCAATTGATACTGAAGTAGCACAAGGCTGTTATACAGGTGGCGCTCAAGCACAAAGCAAATTTATTATAACTGGACGCGGTGGCTTACCGCCCAATCCCAAAGACGTTCTCACTCCTGATACCGCCCAAATAGATTGGGTGTCGGTTAAACCCAGCAACAATAACCGCGCCCTACCGCCTGTTACCACTAAACCAACTACCGCCACTCCCAAACGTATTGTTGAAGCCACAGGTGCAATGTTAAACGCCAAAGGACAAATAGTCCTCACCGCTAATTCATCTACCGTTACTCCTCGTACTTCCAGACAAAACCTAATTCAGTGTTATGGTAGTTAAAGTTACTCAATACTCCGGCAGCGCTATGTCTTGTCTCGCATTTATTTGGCGAAACCTTTCAACCGCAGAAAATGCATTTTCCCTGATGCAACGTCCGCCATATAATGTCAAATAAATTACCTAAAATGCTTCATGCGTCGAGACTCAACAATTCAAAACTGTTCCAACAATCCCCCTCACTGCTATTTGAACTCTTGACAAATCCTCCAAAAAATGCAAATGCTTACCGATTTGATTCTGTAGCTGTCAAAGAACCAAAATTTGAGATTGATGGAGTATTTCTTCCACCGGAAAACGAAGATGCAGGAGTAGTCTATTTCTGTGAAGTACAATTTTATAAGGATGAACAGCTTTACGAGAGACTATTTGCAGAATCTTCATTATATTTCTATCGTAACCGTGCTATATTTAGTGACTGGCAAGCAGTAATAATTTACCCGTCGCGCAGTGTTGAACAAAGCGATGTTTATCCTCATCGAAGCCTGCTGAACGGAAACCAAGTGTATCGGGTGTATTTGAATGAGTTGGGGGATATTCGCCAATTACCTCTGTGGGTGGCGCTAATGGTACTAACTACGGTAGAAGAAGAACGAGCGCCAGAAGAAGCAAGGAATTTGTTAACTAGAACCGCTGTTGAAGCATCTAATCTATCAAGTCGCGTCATCATAGAGATGGTGACGACGATTATGGTGTACAAATTTGAACAATTGAGTAAAAAAGAGGTAGAATCTATGTTAGGAATAACACTAAAGGAAACGAGAGTTTACCGAGAAATCAAAGACGAAGGACGAGAGGAAGCAACATTTAACCTGGTTATCCGACTTTTAACTAAGCGATTTGGAGAAATCTCTTATGATGTGCGATCGCAAATTTCTCGTCTACCATTGCCTGTTCTCGAAAATTTGAGTGAAGCACTGTTAGATTTTACAAGTTCGGCTGATTTACAAGCTTGGTTAGAGAATGTCTGAGTCACTTTGATTTGTTTTCATACATCCTAGAAGAGTGTGGCTATACAAACAAAGGCAGCGGGGCAGCCTACAAGGATTTTATTTTAGCCCACGGAGGTGGGCTTTGTATGTGTAGCCCCAGCATTCCATGCTGTGGGCGTTTCATGACGAAGGTATTGGTAAACATACGCAATTTTTAGGCTGGATAACTGATGATGTAAAGTTTTGTTAAAAAAATCCTGGTTTTGCATGAAACTCGCCCGATGAAGCCTGAGATAAAGATGGAGGGACGAACCTTTGGAGTGGCAGATGAATCAAACCTCGATCGCTGAAATAGATGTTTTGCTTCAACAGCTGGCTTCAACAGCACAGCAATACCCACCTTTAGCTGAACAACGACAACTAGCTCTGACAAAGCTGGTTAATACCATTGTGCAATCAGGTAGGCTTTACTACCCGCAAAGGGGGCAATTTTCAGCAGATGTTTATGAAGACATTTATAATGAAGCGCTACAAGAGCTTTTACTATATATTTGTCAGAATATTGATAATTATAATCCAGAACGCGGTTCAGTGATGACATGGGTCAATGTTCTTTTGGATCGGCGATTTTTCAAAGAAGCAGTTCGGAAATTTTTTGGTCAGAAAAATGTTACAAATATTACCGATGCTCAGCTAGATAATCTTGCTCCTCCTGAAAAACCACAAGACATTACTGAAATTTTAATTGAATGTATAAAATCAGACCCAGAAGATATTTTTAAAAAAGAACACATAAGAGAATATCCACAAGCCAACTTTCAAGCTTTGGCTCTAGAAAGAATTTTGGGTAAATCATGGAAAGAAATAGCCGCCGAATACAATTTAAACATTTATACAGTCAGATCCTTTTATTACCGATGTTTAAATAAGTTCACAGATAAAATTAAAACTTATTGTCTAGACTATGCACTTTAAAGTAGGAGAGCAACACATCATGCAGAGCGTATCAGAATCTTTAACTTTCACCGTACCTTTGGGTTTAGAAGCTCGCACTTTAGCAGAAAAATTCCGCCGCAAACATAGCAACCCCGACAAAGGACAACAGGTATATCTTAATACTTTAGCTGTGGCAGCGGTAAAATTTTATTTGCGTTGCATAGGTTGGGAAACTGACTGGGAAGCTAGTCTGAGTTATAATCCCTTAATGCAAGGACTGATGGATGTTGCTGATTTACAAGTCCGAGGTTTGGGGAAATTAGAATGTCGTCCAGTGTTACCTTCATCACAAACAGTTTTTGTTCCCCCAGAGGTTTCTACCGACAGAATTGGCTATGTAGCTGTGCAATTGGATGAATCTTTCAAAACAGCTACAATACTAGGATTTGTTAAAACGCCAACTAATAGCGGTGAGATATTTCTGAGTGAATTGGAATCGCTGGCTGATTTACTCTCACATTTGCATCAAATTAACCAACGTGAAGTAGTCAAAACACGAGTAAAGTTAAGCCAATGGTTCGACAATCTCTTTGAAAGCAGTTGGATGGCTTTAGAAGAAATTTTTGGCGGTATGGAGCAGAAATTTGCTTTAAGAAATGTTTCATTAAAGCGTGAAGTTAGCGTGGCACGAGCAAAAATAATAGACTTGGGATTACAACTGGGAAATCAATCAGTGGTGTTGCTAGTAGCGATCGCTCAAGGGGCAGCGGAACCCAGCGCACCTTATTCTGAGCAGAAAGTAGAAATACTAGTACAACTGCATCCTATTGATGGACAAACTTATTTGCCATCTAACCTTAAACTTAATTTACTATCAGAATCAGGAGAAATTATGCAAGAAGTTAAATCGCGAAGTAATGATAACTTTATTCAATTAAAGCGATTTCGAGGTTATTCTGGAGAATGCTTTAATATCCAAGTGTCTTATGGGGATTTCACAATTAAGGAGACTTTTGTGATTTGACATTTTTTTGTCGGAGTGTAATGAGTAAGCTAGTTGTCTTGAATTTGGGTAAGGGAAACTTGCACAAAGGCTTTCCCGATGTCACAGTGCAACTCGGTTTTCCAAATGATCCGCGTGCGATGGAATTTCGTGGTAGTTTACCAGCAGCGCCAGAGATTGCTCAACTTTATCGAAGTTGGCAAATCTTATACTCTGCTGTCTACCGCTATTATGGTTTGTGTGTACGTCTGGAAATAGAAGATACTGATGTCACTAATTTTTCCGAAGTTGAATTTCATGACTTGTGTCAGCAATTATCGTGTAAAATTAATGCTTGGCTCAACTCAGAGCAGTTTCGTAAAATAGACCAAAAATTACGTACACAATTGAATCCGAATGAAGAAATCCGTTTTATGATTGCAACTGGTGATAATTTATTGCGGCGACTTCCTTGGCATTTGTGGAACCTTTTTGAAGATTATCCGAATGCCGAAGTTGCACTGAGTTGCTTAGAAGCCCAACGACCACATAAAATATATACGAAAGAAACTAAAGTCAAGATTTTAGCTATTTTTGGTGATAGCACAGGAATTGATATTAGTAAGGATAAGGGTTTTTTAGAAAAGTTATCAAACCAAGCTAAAATAAATTTTTTAATAGAACCACAACGAAAGGAATTAAGTAACGAACTTTGGGAAAAAGGTTGGAATATTCTGTTTTTTGCAGGACATAGTTCTAGTCAAGAAAAAGGAGTGCTGCAAATAAATCGAACTACGACAATTACTCTGGATAAATTAAAACATGGACTCAGAAAAGCAATTGAAAGCGGTTTGCGCTTGGCAATTTTCAACTCTTGCGATGGCTTAGGTTTAGCGGAAGCGTTAGAGGATTTACACATTCCCCAAGTCATTGTCATGCGGGAACCAGTTCCAGATGTAGTAGCACAGGAATTTTTAAGACATTTTTTAACAGAATTTTCTAGTGGACAGCCTTTATATTCTGCGCTGCGCGAGGCACGAAAAAGGCTGGAAGGAATAGAAGATGAATATCCATGTGCAACTTGGTTGCCTGTAATTTGCCAAAATCCGTTGGAAGCGCCAATGATTTGGCAGTTGCAGCCAAAGATGATCAGTTGGAAGAGTGTTTTGGCAATATTGCTGACAAGCTTGTTGGTAACAAGTTTGGTGATGGGGGTGCGGTATTGGGGTTATCTGCAAACTTCAGAATTACAGGCTTTTGACCATTTTATGCAGATGCGATCGCAACTTGTCACCGAAAAACCTGACCAGCGTCTTTTAATTATCACTATAGATGAAGCAGATATCCAGTACCAAATCAATAAAGGAATGCAAATGCGATGGTCCTTATCTGACGAAGCACTTACTCAAGTATTAGAGAAACTAAATAAGTACCAACCACGAACTATCGGCTTAGATATTTACCGTGATGGTATTGTAGATCCAAAATATCCAAATTTAGCTAATCGTTTTGGGCAGGATAATCGTCTACTTTTTGTGTGTAAAGTTGCTACTACTGATGATGATGGCGATAGTGATGGCATTCCACCACCTTCTGGAGTTTCAAAAGAACGCTTAAGCTTTAGTGATTTTGTTGCAGATGACGAAAATATTGCTCGTCGTCAGCTTTTGCATTTGACTCCTCCCCCAAAATCTCTATGTACCGCAGAATACGCATTTAGTTTACAACTAGCACTTAATTATTTAGACAAAGAAGGTAAAACATCAGATGTGACAAAAGAAGGTTATTTGCAGATTGGTGATGTTGTTTTTCCGCAATTAAAGGAACACACAAGCGGATATCAAAAAGTAGACGCATCCGGTTATCAAGTGTTGTTAAATTATCGTTCTCTCCCCTCTGTGGAAAAAATTGCTCAACAAGTTAGTTTGAGAGATGTCTTAGATAAAAAGATACCATCAGAATCAGTCGAATTACTCAAAGACCGCGTTATCCTGATTGGTCTTTCTGCTCCTACCAATACCAATGATTATTGGAAAACACCATTCAGTGCTACTGCAAAACCCAATCAAAAGCAAATACCGGGGGTGTTCGTGCAGGCACAAATGCTCAGTCAAATACTGAGTGCAGTTTTAGACCGCAGACCTTTGTTGTGGTGGTGGTCTGGATGGGTAGAGGCATTTTGGGTATGGCAATGGTCATTGGTAGGAGGTATTACAGCGTGGTACTTTTCAAAACCACTGCACCTTGGACTAGCGGTTGCAGTCACACTTTTAACACTCTTTGGGTTATGTTTTGGCATTTTTATACTAGCTGGGTGGGTGCCACTCATCCCCTCGGCATTAGCGTTGCTAACTACCCAAGTGGTGGTAGTCCTGTGGTTTAGACGGGAGCATCTTGGCAGGAAAAGACAATTAAATTTTTAATTATGATTAAAAAAAAGTTATACCAAAAGATTCTACATGCTTGCGTAATTCCTCTGCTATTCGTTAGTTTGATGAGTGACTCGCAATCAGTGCAGGCACAACTTCCCAATCAAAACACTATTAAAAATTCCCCCGAACAATCCTTCAAGCAACCGAAATTGCCCAGAAACGGCGCACCTACTGGTAGGCGCAGAGCAGGCGCTGGGCGTAATCCTGAGTGTCCTAGCTCCCTCACACGTCTTGCTGCTTTAGTACCCGGTGAGGGAGGGAAATCATTTTCAGCATCAACAGTTGCAGAATATCCAACTTTTTGGTTTTATGTTCCTGAACTGCCTGAAACCACCCGTTCCGCAGAATTCGTGTTACAAGCGCAGGATGGTAAAGAAGCACAGAATGACTACCGAATACCTTTTACTCTATCTGGAAAATCTGGTATTATCAGCATAACTCCACCAACACAACCGCAATACTCCTTAAAAGCGGATAAAACATACCGCTGGTATCTTGAGATTTATTGTGGTGATAGAAAAAAAACATCTGACAATTTACATGTAGATGGATTTGTGCAAAGGCAGGCGCTGACACAGGCTCTTGATAGTCAATTAAAAACAGCAAAACCAAGGGAGTACATTGCCTATAGTGCTAATAATATTTGGTATGATGCTCTAACTAATTTAGGTCAACTGCGTCGCGCCAATCCGCAGGATGCAATTATTAATAAAGATTGGGTTGACTTATTAAATGCACTTGGCTTGCAAGACCTTGCTAAAGAGCCAATTATACAGCATTACAACTTGGAAAAATAAGCGTGATGTATCAGTCACTGATTTATTGGGGGTGCTATGTCAGGGATAACTCAAAATTGGCGGTGTTGGTGTAGTAGGTTTGTGGAATTAGGAAGTTGGTTGGTAGTGGGAAGTATGTTAATTGCTTCCTTACAAGAGCGTGTTTTTGCCCAAATTACCCCAGACGCCACATTACCAAATAACTCCAGCGTCACAAGGGATGGGAACATCTTCAATATCACTGGAGGAACGCAAGCAGGAAGTAACTTGTTCCACAGCTTCTCTGAATTTTCTGTCCGCGCTGGCGAGACTGCTTTCTTTAATAATGCTGCGGATATTCAAAATATTATCAGTCGAGTAACAGGTGGGTCAGCTTCTAATATTGATGGGATAATTCGCGCCTTAGGTACAGCTAATTTATTTCTGATTAATCCGAATGGGATTATTTTTGGACGCAATGCTCAGTTGAATATTGGTGGTTCGTTTGTAGCGACTACAGCAAGTTCAATTGGATTTGGCGAACGAGGTTTTTTCAGTGCAACAAATCCGAATACTCCTGAACTGTTGACGGTCAATCCAAACGCTTTGCTATTTAACCAAATGCGTGCCGCATCTATTAAAAATAACTCAATTGCAGACGCGGGTTTAGATCCATCTTCTACATATAGAACAACGGGCTTACGTGTACCAAATGGTCAGAGTTTGTTGTTAGTAGGTGGTGATATCTATATGGATGGTGGAGGATTGTATGCTTTCGGTGGGCGAGTAGAATTGGCAGGCGCTTCAGGTGCGGGAACAGTTGGATTGAATGGAAATGACAGTAATCTGAGTTTAAGTTTTCCTGATAATTTAGTGCGAGCAGATGTGTCCATTACCAATCTTGGTGGTGTAAGTGTACGTGCGGGCGATGGTGGAAGTATTGTTATCAATTCTCATAACTTAAATATGGACGGAGGCTCCCTACTTCTGGCGGGGATAGAGTCAGGGCTGGGTTCGATTAGCTCAATTGCAGGGGATATTGAAATTAATGCGACCGGGTTAATAAAACTTACTAATAATAGTTATATTCAAAATGGCGTGGGACCTGGATCTGTAGGCAAGGGTGGCAACATCAAGATCGCAACTGGGTCTTTTGCTTTAACGAATGGAGCTTCACTCAATAACCGCACTTTTGGACAGGGGGATGCTGGTAATATCATTATCAATGCCCGCGATACAATCTCCTTAGATGGGGTGGGTAGCCGTGGATTCCCTACTGAGGTAGCTAGCATGGTGCTAAGTAGAGGCGTGGGCAAAGGGGGCAACGTTAATATTACGGCAAACTCGCTTTCTGTCACGAATGGAGCTGCTCTAAATGCTAGCACTTTTGGACGGGGAGATGGAGGCAGTGTGAATATCAATGCCCGTGAAGCCGTCTCCTTTGATAGGGATTCTTATGCATTCAGCGCTGTGGAACTTGGAGCTAATGGCAACAGTGGCGGCATCAACATCACGACCAAGTCACTCTCTGTGACGAATGGCGCTCAACTGCTTGCCTACACCGGAGGAAATGGGAATGCGGGCAATGTGACGATAAATGCCCGTGATAACGTCTCCTTTGATAGGGTGGGTAGCAAAGGATTATTCAGTGCGGTATACAGCACTGTAGATCCTAGAGCCGTGGGCAAGGGTGGAGACATCACCATCACGACTGGATCACTTTTCATGACGAATGATGCTGAACTAGTTGCTAGCACCAAAGGACAGGGAGATGCGGGCAGTGTGACGATAAATGCCCGTGATACAGTCTCCTTTGATAGGGGTAAAGTATTCAGCGCTGTGGAAACTGCTGAAGCTGTGGGCAAGGGAGCCAACGTTAAGATCACAACTGGGTCACTCTTTGTAACGAATGGCGCTCAACTGCTTGCCTACACCAGAGGACAGGGCGATGCAGGTGATGTAATTGTTGATGCCCGTAATACTGTATCTTTACAGGGGGTAAGAGACGACGGATTTTCCAGTCTGATAACTACTGGCACTAATAGTCAATTAGGAGAGGGAGGCAAAATTACAATCAGTACAGCCGACTTTAGCATAGCTGATGGGGCGATTGTAGATGCTCTTACCTTCAGTTCCAAACCAGGAGGTAGCGTCACCATTAACGCCAATACATTTTCTGCGACTAAGGGTGGACAAGTAACTACAAGCACCTATAGTAATGGACTTGCAGGTAACATTAACCTCAACATCACTGACAGCGTTACACTTTCCGGCAGTGACCCCACCTACGCTGATAGACTCGCCCGATTCCCAGAACGTGTTAACAATGTAGGTGCTGAAAGTGGGCTGTTTGCCAACGCTAATTTTGAAACGGCAGGTAAAGGAGGCGATATTTCTGTCAACACCAGAACCTTGAGTGTTCAAGACACTGCTAGAATCGCGGTCAATAGCCAAGGAACAGCAGTTGGGGGTAATATCCAAATTCAGGCAAACAATCTGACCCTCAAAAATCAAGCGCTGATTTCGGCAGAAACATTCAGCAATCAGGGGGGCAATATTGAGATAGGGCTAAAAGACATCCTGCTACTACGTCAGAATAGTCGAATTTCTACGAATGCTGGCACTCAAGGGGCAGGTGGAGACGGCGGTAACATCACCATCAATGCTCCCAATGGCTTCATAGTTGCTGTGCCTAATGAAAATAGTGACATCACTGCTAATGCTTACACTGGTAGTGGTGGTAGAGTTCAAATCAAAGCGAGTGGTGTTTACGGCATTGGGTTTCGAGACCTGGAAAACTCACAAACAAGCGATATCACTGCTAGCTCAGAATTTGGTGCGGATGGTACCGTAGAGCTAATCACACCCGAAGTCGATCCCAACAGTGGCTTGGTTGAGTTGCCAACAATACCAGTTGACACCGAGGTAGCCTCTGGTTGCTACACTCCTAGTTACGCCCAAAGCAGTTTCGTCATCACCGGGCGCGGCGGTTTACCACCCAATCCCAAAGACGTTCTTACTCCTGATACGGCACAAATAGATTGGGTGTCGGTTAAACCCAGCAACAACAACCGCTCCCTACCACCTGTTACCACTAAACCAACTACCACCATTCCTAAACGCATCGTTGAAGCCACAGGTGCAACGCTAAACGCCAAAGGACAAATAGTCCTCACCGCTAATTCATCCACCGTTACTCCTCAAACTTCCAAACAAAACCCAACCCAGTGTCATGGTAGCTAAATTTGCATAGTGAACGCAAAGGAGTCGGTGGAACTAAACGAATGATGGGTTCAAACTCCGCATTGACTACTCCAGTAATCATGCAGTTGTCCGAGTGCGTCCGCCAAATCGACGAACGTGACGAGAGCCAATGCGAACGATCCAGCTCTGAGCATCTGGGTGACGAGTTTCCAGGCGATCGCACGCACCAATTTCGCTCTTATCTACTTCAAAATCTCCGGTTTCGATGTTGATCGCTACAATCTTACCATGATTGCCTTCCTCAACTTGAGAGCGCACTGAGTCTCATAAATTTCATCGCCACGCTCTTGCAAATTCTTCTTTGCTGTACCGGGGTTGTCGAACTGTCATAGGCTTAACTTCATTTTAACGTTATTACCTCATAGTTTAGCTTGAGCGTTCAAGGGCAAATCGATGCTTCGCTCTTAATATCTTTTCCTTAAATCAATTTAAGGTCTTGAGACATGGATGAACTAATTCCGACTTCAAAATTATTAAGTTATGGTAGCTAAAGTTACTCAGACTTTTGTAGCGTCATGCTTGCTTATGTTGCTCAGCAGCCTGACAACTACACCCACCAGGGCGCAGACAGTAGATAACGTACAACTATCCCAAAATTTTCCCTCACTCCCGGAAATCCCCCCACCACAGGATGTCCAACCACCTTCGCCCCCTCAGCCACCACCGCTCTCTCCACCACCGCAACTTCCCCCGCCATCCGAACTACTCCAACCTTCTCAACCACTTCCCACACCAGATGAATCACTCCCTACACCGCCACAAATCTTCACTGTTCAGCAGTTTGAAGTCATTGGTAGTACAGTATTTAGCCCAGAAAAGTTGGCTGAGGTACTTGCTGACTATATCAACAAGCCCATCACATTTGCACAATTAATAGAAGCTCGTTCCAAAATTACCGAACTTTACATTAAAGAAGGATACGTCACTTCTGGAGCTTACATTCCCGAACAAACCCTCACCAGCGGTGTTGTCCAAATTCAGGTAATTGAAGGTAAATTAGAAGATATCCAAATAACTGGTACTAGGCGACTCAATCCAAATTATATCCGCAGCCGTATAGCCTTAGGCGCATCCACCCCTTTGAATCAAAAACGCCTGCTAGAGTCCCTGCAAATATTGCAACTCAATCCTTTAATTCAAAATTTGTCTGCTGAATTGTCTACAGGCTCACGTATCGGCTCTAATTTACTGGTTATCAAAGTAACGGAGGCAGATTCATTCAATACACAAATAGTACTGGACAATGGTCGTTCCCCCAGCGTTGGTAGTTTCCGACGCCAATTGCAAATTAACGAAGCTAACTTGCTAGGATTTGGAGATAGTATATCGCTAGCATACACCAATACTGACGGCAGTAATACCATAGATGCCAGCTACAGCTTACCCCTAAATCCCCGCAATGGCACTCTCACCTTCAGCTATAATAATACCTCAGCCGATATCATTGAACGTCCTTTCAATACACTAGATATTGAATCAGCTTCCCAATATTACGAACTCACATTCCGCCAGCCGCTAGTGCAAACTCCCAACCAAGAATTCGCCTTGGGAATAACAGCTTCTCGCAGAGAAAGTGATGTTTCCTCCTCTTTGTTTGAACAGGAGGAAGTTCCCCTTTCTCTACTTTCACCGGGAGCTGATGAAAAAGGACGCACCAGAGTATCTGCGGTGCGATTTTTTCAAGAATGGACTTCCCGCAATAGCCAAGAAGTCATTGCCGCTCGCTCTCAATTTAGCCTGGGAACTGGTGCATTCAATGCTACAATCAATGATAACGCCCCTGATAGCCGCTTTTTCGCTTGGCGAGGACAGGCGCAATGGGTACGCCTATTAGCTCCTGATAGCCTACTGTTAATCCGTGGCGATGTTCAACTGGCTTCTACATCGCTTTTAGCTTCAGAACAATTTGGTTTAGGTGGTATAAACAGTGTCCGGGGGTATCGTCAAGATTTCCTGTTAAGAGATAATGGCGCTCTTGCTTCTGTTGAATTGCGACTACCGATTCTGCGTGTGTCTCAGTGGGATGGAGTTCTGCAAGTTACTCCATTTGTTGACGTTGGTACTGCTTGGAATAATTCGTCCAATAGAGAGGAAAATGATACTAACACTCTAGCTTCTGTTGGTTTGGGTTTGCGTTGGTCACAAGGTAATAATTTTACTGCTGGTGTTCAGTGGGGTATTCCTTTAGTTTCTGTTAATACTCAAGGTAATACATGGCAAGAAAACGGGTTATATTTTTTTGTACAATATAACTTGTTTTAAATGGAAAAGTATGAAAATCTCACGCAAAGACGCTAAGACGCTAAGATTCTTTTTGCGCCTTTGCGCCTTTGCGTGAGGCTAAAAAATAATTCATAAAGTAGGATTCAAAAATTCATATGAGATTTATAAAGCATTTTTTCCTAGCATTATTCACGACAATTCTCTGCATATGTTTATCACATTTTTGTGATTCATCCAATTACTCAACGGTAGCGCTAACTCACCAAGCGCAACGCAGTAACTCAACTTCTAGCCAGGTGCAGCAAAGTCAAGCACTTTATGAAGCAGGATTTGTGGAGGCGGTACAACTTTTAAAAACAATCCCACCCTACTATACAAGGGGTGGGAAATTGTTATATATTTAAACTTGAATGTAACTGATGCCAATATCAAGTTTATCCGCCAAACCTAGCAATTAATTCTTCTCTAGACAATCGCATTAGTAAAGGCGTAAATTCAGATGGAGGCAGCGCTAATACTGGTTCAATAATCGCGCTTAATTCGTCATCTAAAGCACCAAAACGAACCTGTAGTAAATTTTCGACGACAAGACGTTCTCCAATAATTCTTCCTTCAAGCCTTCCTTCTTGTATTCCTTCAAGCCTTCCTTCTTGTATTCCTTCAAGTTTAGCTTGTTCGCGGTCTTGCTGATAAAGTGGTTCAAGTCGCATAATTAACTCCCTGTCATCTTCTTCTAATTGTTGATTAATTCTCAAGTTTTGGCGCAGGTTGTAAACAAGTTCAAGTGTGGCTTTTTGATATGGATGATTCAATGGTAACGCCTGTAATTCAATCATAGCCTGTTCCTGAACGCTTCCTCTACCCAAAAGTCTTAACCACAAAGTTTCTGGCGTTTGCGGAAGTTGATGTATAACCACGATCGCCGCACGTAAAGTATCCCCTAAGAAATACACTCCTGGCAACCATCCCTTTTTCTTCTTGACATTAAAACCAGATAATCTGGGCGGCGATATTGTTGGAGTCAGAACCCATAACTTGGGATTTTCAAATTCTTGTAGTTCGGTTTTCTTTGCGTTAGCTTCACGTCTCAACTCTCCCTTGACTTCAAACAGTTTTTGAAGACAGTCCACGATTTCGTCATCAGTGGCAGGATTGCGAAATACCTCTAATAATGCTGGATATTCGGCGAATCTTCCCAGTAATCCCAGTATTTTTAAATTCGATGTTTGTTGCCGGGAGGGGGTAAATAAAACGTCAATTTCTTTGATTTCTCCTGAGATTTTCTCAGATGTATTTACTGCTCCATAATCTTTTAGTAATTCTTCCAGGTAATCCTTCGCGAACTTATCATGTACAAGGCGCGTCATAGAAAATGTTTTTTATGTTCTCGATGCAAGTAAGACTATTGTACATGTTTTATCATCGCCAATAAATCGTTTTAAATTACTCATATTAAACAGAAATATTCGCGTTATTCATGTTAATTAATATAAACAGGTGCATTCAATGCTATAATCAATGATAAAGCACTTAATAGCCGCTTTTAAATTCAAAATTCCATTTTCAAATTCAAAATATTGAGAATAACCAGCTAGATATCATTGAAAAAGTAGGATTATGAAATTTATATGAGATTTATAAAACATTTTTTCCTAGCATTATTCACGACATTTCTCTGCATATTTTTATCACATTTTTGTGATTTATCCAATTACTCAACGGTAGCGCTGACTCACCACGCGCAACGCAGTAACTCGACTTCTAGCTTGGTGCAGCAAAGTCAAGCACTTTATGAAGCAGGAAAGTTTGTGGAGGCGGTACAACTTTTAAAAAAAGCAGCATCTGAATTTAAAGCTACTAATGATAAATTCAACGAAGCTATAAGTTTGAGCAATCTTTCACTTGCCTACCAGCAACTAGGACAATGGCAAGAAGCAACTGAGGCGATCGCACAAAGTATTAAACTATTACAAGCTCTGGAATCGTCCAAGCAAACCTCTGTTGAAAAAGCTACACTAGCGCAAATCTTTGCCCAAGCAATAGAAGTTCAAGGAGGATTGGAATTAGCACGGGGACAAACTGAAGCAGCCTTGGGCAGTTGGCAACAAGCGGCAAAAATTTACCAACAATTAGATGATACACCAGCACTGATTCGCAACCGCATTAATCAAGCCCAAGCAATGCAAGCTTTGGGAAACTATCTGCAAGCACATAAAACCTTAACCTGGGTACGAGAAGCTCTCCAAAAGCAACCAGATTCTCCGCTTAAAGCCACAGGATTGCATAGCTTAGGGAATGTCGTGCGCACTTTGGGTTATTTAAGCGATGCGCAAAAAATCTTAGCAGAAAGTTATTCTGTTGCTAGGCGAGTGGGAGATGCGATCGCTCAAAGTAATGCTTTACTTAGTTTAGGTAATACAGCACGCGCTCAAACATACGCTCAACTTACTTTAGGTAACTCAACCAGCGCCAAAAATTACACTAAAAACGCTATTCAATACTATCAACAAGCAGCGCAAATTGCATCTGTAACACCTACTGTGCTACTCCAAGCTCAACTAAATTTATTGAAACTATTGGTAGAGCAAAAAGACTATAGCACAGCAAAAGCGTTATTACCCCAAATTCAGCCCCAGATAGACAATTTGCCTCCAAGTCGCACAGCTGTTAACCACCTGATTAACTTTGCCCAAAGTCTGAGCAAAATGATACAATACGAAATTAAGCCAAAAGATGTTGCTCTGATGCTGGCACAAGCTGTGCAAGTGGCTAAGAATTTAAAAGACGAACGAACCGAATCTTATGCCCTTGGTACTCTTGGCGAACTTTACGAACAAACCGGGCAGTTATCTGATGCCAAAGACTTAACACAGCAAGCCTTGGTGAAAGCCGAATCTATTGATGCTCAAGACATTGCTTATCAATGGCATTGGCAGATAGGACGAATACTGCAAAAGCAATCCAATATTCCAGCAGCAACAGCAGCTTACAATCGAGCATATAACGCCCTCAAGTCCCTCCGCAAGGATTTAGTTGCGATTAATCCCGACGTGCAATTTTCTTTCCGCGAGAGCATCGAACCTGTGTATCGACAGTATGTTGATTTACTGTTGCAATCTGAGGGAAATACGGATAAAAAGCCAGATAATCTCCTTCAAGCCCGTCAGGTAATTGAATCTCTTCAGTTAGCGGAATTAGATAACTTCTTTCGCTCACCGTGTTTACAGCCAAGAGTTGAACTTGACAAATTAGTTGAAAACGAAAAATCCACAGCTGTCATTTATCCGATTATTTTAGATGACCGATTAGAAATTATCACCAGATTACCAGGACAAGATACAATTTACCGCCATACTACTAAAATAGCTAAAGATGTATTAGAAAACACTGTAGAAAAACTACAGAAGGATTTACCAGTTGCCAGTAGGGAGCCTGATGTTAAGCAACAGTCACAACAGTTATATGAATGGTTAATTAAACCCACTGAATCTGATTTAGCAAACAAAGGTATAAAAAGCTTAGTGTTTGTACTAGATGGTTCTTTGCGGAATATCCCAATGGCGATTCTCTACGACAAACAACAGCAGAAATATCTGGTAGAAAAGTATGCGATCGCTTTAACCCCTGGCTTGCAACTTGTTGATCCCAAACCTTTAGAAAAAGTGCGGCTAAACGCTTTAGTTGCCGGAGTCGAGCAAGAACGCCTGATTGAAGGTAAATCCTTTCCCCAACTCTCAAATGTGACTCAGGAATTAAAACAAGTCCAGTCTGAAGTTAAAACAAGCAAAGAACTTTTAAACCAACAGTTTACCAAAACAAACCTGCAAAAGCAAATTCAATCTGCTCCCTTTTCAGTAGTGCATCTAGCGACACACGGACAGTTTAGTTCAGATGTCGAACAAACCTATATTCTTACCTGGGATAACTTACTGAAGGTTACTGAGTTAGATAATTTACTACGAGTTAGGGGTGAAAGCAGACCAGAAACAATTGAATTACTCGTCCTAAGCGCCTGTAAAACCGCCACCGGAGACAAACGAGCCGCGTTGGGATTAGCTGGAGTAGCGGTGCGGGCAGGCGCACGCAGTACGCTAGCAACTTTGTGGACAGTAGATGATGAATCTACTAGCAACTTTATGGGTGAATTATACCGACAATTAGATGCCGGAGTAACTAAAGCCCAAGCGCTGCAACGCGCTCAACTGGCAATTTTAGCTAAAGAAAATCGTCCATATTTCTGGGCACCTTATGTTCTTGTCGGGAATTGGTTGTAAGACAATTTTGGATTAACTCAAAGATCTAATCAAGCCATAGAGAACCAATAAAAACCGGGTTTTTAGGTTCAGTTATATTACGTGCTAGTGCTAAACAATTTAGCAATAGTTGTCATCGGTAGATACAGACGCTGCGATTGTTCGGGAAACGTCATAAACTGATGATGTTCATAGAAATCACGGGCTTTGTCATCCTTTGCATCAACTACAACCGCCATTGAAGCAATCTCATTATTTAAACTGCGCCGCAATGCATCCATCAAAAGAAAAGAGCCTAATCCTTGTCCCTGATAGCGTTGCTCAACAGCCAACCGTCCCAAAAGAGTCGCTGGAAGGAGCGGGTATTTTGGCAATTTCTTCGATATATCCGGAGGTAATTCTGTCAGACGAATTGCTGTGGCAGCTAAGGTATAGTAACCTGCTATACTGTTACTATCTTGGTCAACTAGTACAAACAAAGCAGCTATTCTCCGACGCATATCTTGGCTTGCTTGCTGCTTTAAGTATCGGTCAAGCGCTTCAACTCCACACTCAAAATCAAAACGGTTATGTTGAGCATTCAGCGGTTCTATAATATAAGCAAACAGAGGGAACTTCACTTACTCAAGCCCCATACTTTGCTTGTATTGTTTAGCCGCAGCCAATAATGCTGCTCCAGGTTCAGGAGGATTGAGTAAAGCTTCGACAAAGGCTTCACTGTCTCGTTTAGTTAAGCTAATCAGTGTATGTTCTTGAATGGTACGAACTGCTGCTGCCTGAGCGCTGCTGATCACAAAATCCGTTAGTGTCCTACCTTCTAGCTCTGCAGCTTGTTGGAGCAATTCTTTCTGTTCTCGTGTTAGTCTGGCTTCCAAGCGTTCAAGCTTAATATGCTTGGCTTCCTCTTTTACTCCGTTTTTAGCATTTGGTATGGTCATCTGACTCTCCGTTTTAGCTTCTTTTCTTAATGATACGGCAAAATGCCGTACAAAGCTACTGAGACGATCGCACAAACTATTAAACATAATGAATATAGGCATGGTTCATTTTCTCTCTCATATGACGCAATTTGATATCCAAGCTTCCTTTCAACCAACAGGCGATCAACCACGGGCGATCGCACAACTTGCGGCAGGTGTCAGTAATGGGTTACAATATCAAACTCTTCTCGGCGCAACTGGTACCGGCAAAACTTTTACAATTGCTAATGTAATTAATCAAATCAAGAAACCTACCCTAGTTTTAGCACATAACAAAACACTCGCAGCGCAACTATGTAATGAGTTGCGCGAGTTCTTTCCTCATAATGCTGTAGAATATTTCGTTAGCTACTACGACTATTATCAGCCAGAAGCGTATATTCCCGTTAGCGATACTTATATCGAAAAAACAGCGTCGATTAACGATGAAATTGATATGTTGCGGCACTCAGCCACGCGATCGCTATTTGAACGACGTGATGTAATTGTGGTTGCTTCAATTAGCTGCATCTATGGTTTAGGTATTCCTGCTGAATATCTCAAAGCGGCAATTCCTTTTCAAGTCGGGATGGAAGTAAATCAACGTCAGATTTTAAGAGATTTAACATCAGTACAGTATAGCCGCAACGATCTGGAACTCTCCAGAGGACGTTTTCGCGTGCGGGGTGATGTATTGGAAATTGGTCCTGCATACGAAGACAGAATTATTCGTGTAGAATTTTTTGGTGATGAAATTGATGCGATTCGTTACGTTGATCCAGTTACAGGTGAAATCATCAAAAGTATAGAAGCGGTAAATATCTACCCGGCACGTCACTTCGTTACTCCAGAAGAAAGACTAGAAGCTGCTTGTGATGCGATTGAAGCAGAATTAAAAGAGCGCAAAGCACAATTAGAAGAAGCCGGAAAGTTACTAGAAGCGCAACGCATAGATCAACGCACCCGCTATGATTTGGAAATGTTGCGTGAGGTAGGTTATTGTAACGGCGTGGAGAATTATTCCCGCCTTCTCGCTGGACGCCTACCAGGAGAACCACCAGAATGTTTAATTGATTACTTTCCTAAAGATTGGCTATTGGTCATTGATGAATCTCACGTCAGTATACCACAAATTCGCGGCATGTACAATGGCGATCAAGCTCGCAAACGAGTTTTGATTGAACACGGATTTCGTCTACCTAGTGCTGCTGATAACCGTCCTCTCAAAGCTGAGGAATTTTGGGAGAAGGTAAACCAGTGTATTTTTGTTTCCGCTACACCAGGAGAGTGGGAATTAGAAATTAGTAATGGTAATGTGGTAGAACAAATTATTAGACCAACTGGAGTAATCGATCCAGAAATTATTGTTCGTCCCACAGAAGGACAAATTGATGATTTATTAGGTGAAATTAAAGACAGAGTTGATCTTCACGAACGGGTGCTAATTACTACTCTAACTAAGCGCATGGCAGAAGATTTAACTGAATACCTGCAAGATAATAGTATTAGAGTTAGATATTTGCACTCGGAAATTAATTCGATTGAGCGGATCGAAATTATACAAGATTTACGCGACGGTAAATTTGATGTATTGGTTGGTGTAAATTTGTTACGGGAAGGTTTGGATTTACCGGAAGTTTCTCTTGTGGCAATTTTGGATGCAGATAAAGAAGGGTTTTTGCGTGCAGAGCGTTCTTTGATTCAAACTATTGGTAGAGCTGCTCGTCATGTGCGGGGAAAAGCGATTATGTATGCTGATAACCTCACAGATAGCATGATTAAAGCAATTGAGGAAACTGATAGGCGGCGGGGAATTCAAACGGCGTACAATCGGACACATGGGATTACTCCTCAACCGATTGTGAAAAAATCCAGTAACGCGATTTTGTCTTTTTTGGAAGTGTCGCGTCGTCTCAACGCAACTGATGTACAGACAGTTGAGCAAAATATAGATGAATTGCCGCTAGAAGAGATTCCGCAGTTGATAACTTTGTTGGAAGGACAAATGAAAGAAGCAGCGAAGAAATTGGAGTTTGAACAAGCGGCTTCGTTGCGTGATCGCATTAAGCATTTGCGAGATAAATTAGTAGGACATTAGAACTACAATTGAGCAAAAATTATCTGTAGTTCACGGAAATTAACCCGATTTCTAGAGAAAATCGGGTTTTTTATCTGTCTTACGACAGGATAACTTGAATATAAGACAGTCTTTAGATGGAAGTTAAGTGGTACAGCAGGATTTATACTTTTACTGACGCCGATTTAAAAACTCTAACATTCATTAAAGTTTGTCAGAGTATTTTGGCTACCGTAGTCTTAACAATTACCATACAAAAACACAGATTCAGAGCGCTACTTAATCATGCGTAATTCTTTACTGCTGGGTCTTACTACGTTAACGGTTGTATTTAGTGGATTATCAGCCCAAGCTGAAACAGTAGAATCTACTAATAGTAAAGCGATCGCCTCCCATAAAGGTCAAGGGCTGGCAAATAGAGCTTCTCAGTCTCATGCCAAAACTGTAGCCATCAATACTCCATTCACAGTAAGTTCTGATGCTGTGCCTACCCCGGGAAAATTTGCTACATCTGCTTCTGCGCTGGTAAATGTTCCTGCTCAAAATGTAGCATTACCTGTGGCTCAAGTTGATCGGACTACTCCGGGGTCCCCCACCAGTCCGAATACACCCGGTACACTTACACCAGATCCTACTTCACCAACTCAGCCCACACCAGGTACAATTACGCCTGACACCACTACCCCGACAACACCACCAGGTACACTTACACCAGATCCTACTTCACCAAATCAGACAACACCACCGGGTACTTATACACCAGACACTACTACCCCAACCACACCACCGGGTACTTATACACCAGACACTACTACCCCAACCACTCCCACCACACCAGACACTACTACCCCGACAACACCAACTACACCTAGTAGTGATGGGATTTCGCCTGGTAGATCTACTCGTTCTGGATCTAGCTACTTTGGGATTGGTGGTAACATTGGTTTAGGTACTGGTGACACTGCTATAGGCGACGGTAGCTTTGTTGTATTTAGCAAAATTGGTCTAACAAGAAACTTTTCTGTGCGCCCAAGTGTATTTGTGAGTGAAGATCCTACCTTACTGCTGCCAATCACCTATGATTTAGCACCCCGGGCAATACCAGGAACTAATGGATTAGGTATAGCTCCATATCTTGGTGCTGGAGCTGCCGTATCATTTGGCGATGATACCTCAGCTGATTTCCTCCTCACAGGTGGCGTGGATGTTCCGCTCTCACCTAGATTTACAGCAACTGCTGCTATAAATGCAACACCTTTCGATAATGCTGCTGTAGGATTATCTATCGGCATCGGCTACAACTTTTCTGGATTCTAAAGTAAGAAGCATCAAGGGCAAGTTATCTTTACTAGCTTGCCCTGAATTTGTTATACAAATTTTGGGAACTATAAGGTTAGGCAAAACAAAAAGATTGATCGAAAAGGTTTGTTAATGCTTCAACCTCTATTAGTTCCCGGCTACGATGTTAGCGAAATTATTCATGAAGGAATCAACACCACTATTTATCGGGGTATAGCACAAAATAACCAGCAGCCTGTAATTCTCAAAGTTCTCAGAGCTGATTATCCATCACTCTTAGCTCTAGCTCGTCTCAAGCACGAATATAAAACAGTTGTAAATTTGGATTTACCGGGGGTTGTCAAAGTTTTAAGACTTTATAGCGAAAAATGCTGAGGATAGATACCAAAGTGCTTGGGGACTAAAAACTGATTTAGAATTTGTACAAACTCACTGGCAAGCTAACAGCAAAGACTTCATTCCTGGAGAACGCGATCGCACTTGCGAGTTACTTATTCCCCAAAAACTTTACGGACGTGTTCAGGAAGTCGCAACCCTAATAGCTGCCTTTGAACGTGCAAGTCAAGGCATGTGCGTCCCAGTATTTGTCTCAGGTTATTCTGGCATTGGTAAATCAATGCTGATTAATGAAATTCACAAGCCAATTGTAAGGCAAAGGGGCTATTTCATTGCTGGTAAATTCGACCAGTTCAAGCGTAACATTCCTTATGCCTCTATCATTCAGGCATTTCAATCTTTAATGCACTCCTTACTTACAGAAAATCAGGATTCATTGCAAGAATGGAGAGAAAAACTGCACGCGGCTTTAGGTAATAACGGACAAATTGTTGTTGATTTTATTCCTGAAGTTGAGTTGATTATAGGTAAGCAACGCCCAGTACAAAAGTTGGGGCTAACTGAAACGCAAAATCGTTTTAATCTAGTTTTCCGAGAGTTTGTGCGCGTCTTTACCCAAAAAGAGCATCCGCTGGTAATCTTTTTAGATGATTTGCAGTGGGCTGATGTTGCGTCGCTCAAATTAATGCAACTGTTGATTTGCGATCCTGACAGTCAGTATCTGCTGTTAATTGGTGCATATCGGGATAACGAGGTAGAGACGTTTGATGGCGCGTCTCTACATCCGTTAATGCAAACAGTAGAGGAAATTCAGCAAACGGGGATAGTAGTTGATCGTATTGTTGTCAAACCTTTAGATCTAACTTGTGTCAATCAACTGTTATGCGATACTTTCGCTCAACCTGAAACCGCTCAAATACAAGAACTTGCATCATTATTATTTAATAAAACTGGTGGTAATCCCTTTTTCTTGACGCAGATGTTGAAGACGCTGCAACAGGAATTGCTGGTGTTTGATACCCCTTTAGAGAAAGGGGGGTGGCAGTGGAATATTGAGCAAATTCAAACAGTGGGAATTACCGATTTGGGTGTGGTAGAATTGATGGCACGTAATATTTGTAAGTTGCCCAAATCAACGCAAGCTTGTTTAACTTATGCAGCTTGTATTGGCGATCGCTTCAAATTAGATGTGTTGGCGAGCGTTACTCAAAAAACTGTTTTAGAAATTGCTGACGACTTATGGACAGCTTTACAGCAGGGACTCATTTTACCATTAAACAAAGATTCTGACGGGGCGACAAAAGAGCTAGGATGCAGCTATAATAAGCTCCATAGCCCTAAGACCTCGTTGATAAAATGTCAGCTTATTGGGATTTAATCTCATTAATTTGGTGACTAAATCTTGATATGGCTCCATAAAATTAACCCAAGTTTCTCCATATAATCCAATATAAAAACTGCTATGACGTCTTTCAATACGACCAGGTTCTTTAACACGACCAACATACTTTTGTACGCCTTTACGTTTAATTTGCTGTCCATGAATTGTGGCAGAAGTGTATGCGATTGCTATCAATAAAATTAGAGTAATCAAACGGTCACCAGATACATTAGTATCCTCCAAATTATAGCCACCCTTCTTAAAGTCACGAAACATTTCTTCAATGTCGAATCTTCTTTTATACGCAGAAATCGCTAACTCAAGAGTCTCTAAATTTGTTAAAATGAACCATCCTTCTGTAGGAGCAACGCCTAATATTTTACGTTTCCACTTACAAGCAACGTTAAAACTGAAAAAACCTTGAGTTTTTGTAACTTTTACTCCTTGAAAAAATAAGGATACTCCGGGTGATAATCCTACCTGCTTTAGTTCTAGCCAAATGTCTTCTTTTACTTCGATAAAATGATTCTTTTTGAGTCGTAGGCAAAAGTATACATTTCTTTCTCTAAGCCAGTTTGCCAGATGAACAGAACAAAACTCTCTATCTCCCAACACACAGATTTTGTAATTTTCACGCATGTGGCAAAATTTGTGAGAAAATCTTTGTCTGCTCCTCAAGATTACTATTACCTAACTTTGGTAGCAAAGAAAAATATACTGGAAATGCTCTCTTATCCCAAACCACACTGACCATGAAGAGATTTATCCGACTCCATTTTGTTCTATCCATTACCACATAAATTATTTTTTCTTTCTCAAAATATGTGGATAACCAAGCCATGACAATCGGAAACCAAACCTTTTCAATTGACAGGTTTGGTAAGGATAAAAATCTTTGTATCTTCTTTCTTCTACTTTCAAATAAAATAGGAATAGGTATTGATGTGGCTAACGTCTCTAAGCTAACATTTTTAATGGATTGCAGGAGATTAATGAGAATTTGAACCAACAAATATTCTGCTGGGCTAAGATTATTTTGCAGGTATGTTTGGTAAAATATTGGTAACATTTTCAACAAGTGGGTCTTCTTGACAAAGGTAGACCTACTTTTTTTTACCATAAATTGCTACACTCTTTACCTCACAAACTTTTCAGCGTGCTTTGTCGCCCCGTCAGGTTGTTTGATAAGAGTGAACTTCAACAATTTAACTTTGATGACACTAAATTAGAATATAAGTTTTTGCATGACAGAGTACAACAAGCTGCTTATTCATTAATTTCTGACGAGCAAAAGCAAGCCACTCATCGCCAAATCGGTCAATTACTACTAAATAATACACCAACAGAGCAATTACTAGACAACATCTTTGATATTGTTAACCAACTTAATCTTGGCATTCCTGCTCAGAAACCCGGTTTCTCAGAGAAACCGGGTTTCTTCAAACAAGAAGAATTAGCGCAATTAAACTTAATAGCTGGACGTAAAGCCAAAGCTTCAGCAGCTTATGAACCGGCTGTTAAATATTTACGTATAGCGATGGAATTACTAACAAACAATAGTTGGTACACACAGTATGAATTAACGCTAAACTTACACAAAGAAAGAGCAGAAGTAGAATTGATCAATTATACATGAATAAAGCTTATTATTACTATCTCAAATGGGGCGCTACAGCTAAAGTTCAACAATTAGAATCGCTTTATCCCTACCTCCGTGTTAAAACAACAGACTCACTATCTAAAGACACTACCACTGGCTCAACTACTGGTAATTCTCAATCTTTTGATTTGTTAACGGTGGTGAAAGCATCCCAAGCACTTTCTTCTGAAATTGTTGTGGAAAATTTGCTAGAAAAACTCATGCATCTAGTACGCGAAAATGCAGGTGCTGAAAAAGTCATTTTTCTCGACAAACAAGATGAGCAATTATTTATAGAGGCTGCCCTCATCGGTGAAAACAACGTTACAGTCTGTCAATCTCTGCCTGTTACTAAATGTGATACGCTGCCAAAAAACCTGATTAACTATGTTAATCGTACCCAAACTCCTTTACTTTTAGATGATGCCACTCAAAATAAACAATTTAATTATGATTCATATATAGTAGAAAACAAACCAAAATCTATTCTCGTTCTGCCTATCATGCATCAAAGCACTATTGTCGGAATTTTATATTTAGAAAATAATCTGGCAACAGGTGCTTTTACTAAAGATAGGTTAGAAGTTTTGCAAGTCATTGCCTCTCAAGCTGCCATTTCTCTAGAAAATGCCCGTTTTTACAACACTTTGGAAAAACGAGTAGCGCAAAGAACTCAGGAATTGCAAAATGCTCTCGAAGAATTACACCGCACACAATTACAAATGATTCAAAGTGAAAAAATGTCCAGTTTAGGACAATTAGTAGCTGGAATTGCTCATGAAATTAACAACCCTATTAGCTTTATTTATGGAAATTTAGCTCCTATTTCAGAATACGTCCAGTCTTTACTAGAATTAGTGGATATTTACTTAGAAAAAACTCCCACTCCTCTGCCAGAATTTATGGAAAAAGCAGAGGAGATAGATTTAGAGTATATTCGAGAAGATGTACCCAACCTCTTGAACTCATTGCGTACAGGTGCAGCTAGAATCCGAGATATCGTGCAAACATTACGCAATTTCTCTAGGTTAGATGAAGCTGTGATTAAAGATGTTGAGCTTCACGAAGGAATAGAAAATACCTTAATGATTCTGCAACAAAGGCTAGGAGAAATTCAAGTTGTTAAGGAATACGATCGCTTGCCCAAGGTAGAGTTTTACGCTGGAGAAATCAATCAAGTTTTTATGAGTTTACTCACAAATGCAATTGATGCTATAGAAGAGTCATTAGTACAAGACAAAGGACAAATTCAGATTCGCACAGAATTGAGACAAGATAATCAAGTTGCTATTTGCATTGCTGACAATGGTGTAGGGATGACAGAAGAAGTGAAAAGTAAAATTTTTGATCCTTTCTTTACTACTAAACCAATAGGCAAAGCGAATGGTTTGGGATTGTCAATCAGTTACCAAATTGTAGTAGAAAAGCATGGTGGTAATTTAATGTGTCAATCTGTACCAGGAGAAGGTACAGAATTTACTATCTTGCTACCCTATTCCTGACAAAACCATTTGGGGAATTAACACCTCAGCGTTTGATTGTCCAATTCCCAAAAATGTTCCATCTTCATGGTACACTCGCAACATTCCCAATACATCAATTACAGCAACACGCTGTCCTTGACACCATTTCTGAGCGGTTTGTGCTGGTAAAGTCACAGATGGTAGATGCTGTAATGCCGCATCTGCGGGAATGAGTTGGAAGGTTCCAGCTTGCAGTTGTGTTTCTAAATCGGTAAGGGTAAGGCTAGAAGCTAGGTGGAACCCGCTACTTTGAGTACGTTTTAAAGCGGCGAGAGTACCACCAGTTTCTAAGATAGTTCCTAAGTCACGAGCGATCGCTCTTATATATGTACCAGCACCGCAAACGATTGCCACATCTAATTCCGGAAAATCTCCGGCACGCCAATCCAAAACTTCGATTTGAAAAATTTCTACTATCCTCACTGGGGCTTCTACGATTTCGCCTTTACGTGCTAAGTCGTACAAGCGTTTTCCCTCGACTTGTATGGCGCTGTAACTAGGTGGGATTTGTTCAATTTTGCCTTGAAATTTTGGTAGCGCACTTTCTACCACTGCTAAACTTAACTCCGGGCAAGGTTGAGAAGCAATGATTTCGCCTTGCAAGTCATCAGTTGTGGTTTGCACTCCCAAACGAATTGTCGCTTGATAAGCTTTTTCACTAGGAAGATACTGTAATAGTCTTGTGGCTTTACCAACGGCGATAGGTAAAACCCCCGTTGCTGCTGGATCTAAAGTACCAGCATGTCCCACCCGTTTCAAGCGCAAGAGTTTTCGCACCCGCGCTACACAGTCATGGGAAGTCCAATTAAATGGTTTGTTGAGATTGAGGAATCCTTGCACGAGTTAGTTAAGTAGAGACGTTCCGACGGAACATCTGTACAATAGATTTTTTATTGCTGAATTCTGAATTCTGAATTCATAACCTCTAATACATAACTCATAACTCATCTTTTTTCAACTACCCGTGCTAATTCGCTTTTGTTTAAAGACTGGATGAGGCTTAATTCAAAAGATTTACTAGAGATAGCTTGGGCGTAAGCGGCGTTGAGGTAAGAAGCGTATTGTGGTTTGCTGGCAACGTAAGTTTCAAAGAAAGGTAAACTGAGAGAATTCATGTAACGACGTGCTTGACTGGGATCGTTTCCCACTACTTCTGAAGGTAATGCTACCTGCGCATTTGTACCTCTTGCTGTGCCTATTATAGAAAAATGGGTTCCACCAGAAAGCACTGCGAGATATTTTTGCGAGTTAGTAATCCAAGAGAAAGGCAATATTTGTTCGTATAATGCAGGTGCAATGGTATCGTCACTGCTGGCAACAATCATGACTGGAGTTTGAATTTGGCTCAAGCCTGATTTGCCAAAAATTGAACTGGTAAGTGGGTTAACTGCAATTACAGCTTTGACTCTTGTATCCTTTAAGTTAAATTCTTTGTTGTCGCTCAGTAATTCGAGTGCGCGACACTGGAGTAATAAGGATACATTCCAGGTTTGTTGCAGTGTGTTTGGTTGACAGTCTTTTTTTAGTTGTTCTGCGTTAATCTTTGCTCCTGCTAAGGCTAATGCTGTGTAGCCGCCAAAAGATTGACCAAATACTCCAACTTGCTGTAGATTTAAGCGATCGCGAAACTTTGCATCCGATTTGTTCCGCTCTGTGAGGGTGTCTAGTATGTATTTTATGTCTAATGGTCGATTGTAGAATTCTGAAGCTTGTACTATCTCATTAGCACGTCCACTTAAAAGCGATCGCAATTGTTTCGAGTCGCTACCTGGATGGTTGGGAACTATCGCCGCCAATCCATAAGAAGCAAGATGAGTAGCTAAATATTCATAGTTACTACTGTCTGAACCCAAGCCATGAGAAATGACGATGACAGACACTGGAGTACGAACTTTAGGAAGGTAAATATCTGTTAACAAATATCGTTTGCGTGCTTTGTCAAAAAGCTGTAGAGTCTGTTTTTCTATAGCAAATTGTCCTTTCAGGCGTAAATCTGGTAGTTGAAAGTTGAGTGGTGGTTGGATAGTTGCAGCTTCTGTATTTGACTTGCGCTCTATTGCGGCGATTGCTCGCTGGGTATCGTTAACCAGTTGATGCAGTTGAGCGGCTATTTCCATTGCCTTTGACAAATCAATGTAAAGACTTGCACCAGGATATTTATGCAACACATTTAATAGTGTTAACCCTTCTGGTTCTCTTGCCGCTAAAATGAGCGCTGAGCGTAGAGCATGAAATCCTGCTTTTGGTTGACGAGATTCTGTTTTAATTACTTCTTCCAACCGCCGCAGCAAAAATTCTCCTTGTGGGGTGTAGAGAAATTGCGATACTGCTACGTGATCGAGCTTAATTGGACTTAGTAAAACTCGTTGCAGTTGCTTTAATTGCTCTGGTTTAACGTACTGCATATAAGCAGCTAAATCTTCTTCAATTATACCTTTTTTGGCATAATTTTCTAAAGCATTTACGGAAATTGAGCGTTCAAAAGCGGTATAAGATGCATAAATTCGTTTTGCTGCTAGGGCGGAATTACTAATACTAAATATTGGCAGCATTGAGATAACTAGCAACAACGAATTGTTTTTTAGGATGCTAGTCCAACGAGCAAAAAAGCTGTTCATCACTTAATGCAAATATATTTTATTCATAGATGCGACTGTTGTGGTAGTGATGCTTGCACCCAAATAGTTGTAGTTGTTAAACGATGTCATCATAACCAAAAAAAAAATTACCTGCCTCAGTGTTTACGAATAAATAAAGAAGCAAGTAATTATATTTAAATCATTATAAATTAGGAGTGACGACGTTTACCTAACGCGATCGCAACTGAACCTACTACCACCGCAATTGCCCCTAATACACCTATGAAACCAAGGCGTTCTGGAGCTAACAAATTAGGTGCTAACACTGATACACACCAAACTGCTATTAAAGTAACAATGGGAGCTAAAGCTAGCACTGCACTTACTCTTGACGCTTCCCAATGTTCCAAAGATTCAGCAAAAGCACCATAAGCAACTAAAGTATTTAGACTACAAAACACCAATGTACCCAAATGGAAAGCATTAAGTGTAAAAATTGCTTTTGGAGTGGCAAAGGGAGTGAATAATAAAGCACATCCTCCATAAATTAACAGCATAATGCTCCCAGAAGATAAAGAGCGTAACAACTGCTTTTGTGCCAAAGCATAAATAGCCCAGGCTACGGCTCCGAGAATAGTCAAACCACTACCAAAAAGATATGTACCTCTTGCTGTAATTAAAGAAGCTAACTGTTCGTGGAAAAATAACGCCAAACCTAAGGTAAGTACACCTACGCTCATCCACTGTAGTAGCGTATAACGTTCTTTAAACACAACTAATCCGCCAAAGCTCATGAGCAAAGGTGCTAACTGAATAATCACTTCGGCATTAGTGGGTGAAGTTAGGGCTAAACCTTGCAAGAAAAGAATGTAATTACTAGCTAAGAAGATTGTGGCGCAAGCTAACAACTGCCAAGAAGTAGAGCGCAGTTGTTGCAGCGTAGGTAATTTTCCCCGCACTGCTAAAAAAATCGCCAACAACGCAAACGACATTACAAAGCGAAACCAAGTGACAGTGTAAACATCTAGTGCTTGTAGCGTCACCGCCAAAGCAATAGGTAGAATTCCCCATAAAAAAACGGTCAATAGCGATAATGCTAGACCTAAACGCCAACGACCGGAACTTTGATGCATCATTATAGAAGTCAGGAGACAGGAGTCAGGAGTTAAAAACTCAACTCATAAATATTTACAGCAGTTTTCCTTTAATTGAAATACACACAATTACATAATTGTAGGGGCGAACGGCTGTTCGCCCTGACAAATGTGTTCAATTTGAGTGAAAATTGTTGTCAGTAGTAGTAACTTTAATAGGTACGTAGTTGCGCGCTCGCGCGTTCGCCGTCAGGCGTTGCCGTTCGCGCAGCGTCTCCGCGATTGAGAAGGCTAGACAGCGCAACTACGTACCAAATAAGCAAGCCCCTGGAGGGAACCAAGAGTAATGAAAATTGCCTTGAAGCAATACCGGGATTTACTCGTTGACTACCTGTCACCCCAACTGAGTCGCATTGTCTGGTTAGCCATCACCCTCTTGGGCAGCATTGGCTTACAATTGCTCAACCCACAAATCCTGCGCTACTTTATTGACACAGCCGTTAACGGTGGTTCCCAGCAATCCTTATTTATTGCCGCTGTACTCTTTATTACTGTGGCGCTGGTTACTCAAATTCTAGCGGTAAGCGCTACATACTTAGGTGAAAATGTCGCTTGGGTAGCGACGAATGCACTACGGGCTGACTTGGTTGAACACTGTTTAAAATTAGACTTGTCTTTTCACAAATTGCAGACTCCTGGAGAGTTGGTTGAGCGAGTAGATGGGGATGTGGGCGCTCTTTCTCGGTTCTTTTCCCAATTTACAATCAACGTGTTAGGTAATGCAATTCTGCTATTAGGTGTGCTGGTGATTCTCTTGTACGAGGATTGGCGAGCTGGTTTGGGGCTAACATTTTTTACCATCACCGCGCTGCTGATTTTGGTTAAACTCCGTTCCAGAGCTGTTTCTTATTGGGTAGCCTATCGCCAAGTGGGGGCTGAGTTTTTTGGCTTTTTGGGTGAGCAACTAGCTGCTACTGAAGACATCAGGGGGCTGGGAGCTGTCAGCTATGTCATGCATCGCTTCTACGTGATTTTGCAACGCTGGCTGCCCACATACCATCAAGCACGCTTCGCTGAGACGATTCTTTGGGGAACAACAATCGGTTTGTTTGCGGCTCTTAATGCGATCGCCTTAGCTGTGAGCGCTTATCTGTGGAGTCAACATACAATTACTATCGGTACAGTATATCTCATTTTTTATTACAGTAACCTTCTCCAAAAACCGATTGAACAAATCCGAACACACTTAGAGGATCTACAGCAAGCACAAGCCAGTATTTACCGCATTAAAGAATTATTACAAGTCAAATCTAAACAAAGCCCTGGAGGAGATAAACAGTTGGCAGCAGGGGGACTATCTGTGGTTTTTGAGCATGTCTCATTTAGCTATGACAAAGCCCCTACTCTCCAAAATATCTCCTTCCATCTACCAGCAGGACAAGTTTTGGGACTGCTGGGGCGCACTGGTAGCGGAAAGACAACCTTAGCAAGGCTGTTGCTACGTCTGTACGATCCCCAACAGGGAAGCATCCGCTTGGGTGGTATGGCAATTGATTCTACACCCATGAGGGATTTGCGGCAGCGCGTGGGGCTGGTAACTCAGGACGTACAACTCTTTCAAACCACCGTGCGTAATAACTTGACATTTTTCAACAATCATGTTAAAGATGAACAAATCCAGGAAACATTGGAGTTGCTGGGACTATCTGAATGGTTGCAGTTATTGCCCAACGGGTTAGACACACAATTGGGTTCGGACAGTGGTGGACTTTCTGCGGGCGAGGCGCAGTTGCTAGCATTTGTCAGGATTTTTCTTAAAAATCCCGGTTTGGTAATTCTTGATGAAGCATCTTCCCGTCTCGATCCCACAACAGAGAAGCTGATAGAGTCTGCAGTGGACAAACTACTACAAGGGCGTACTGGGATCATCATCGCTCACCGCTTGGCGACAGTGCAACGGGCAGATCAAATCTTGATTTTAGAAAAGGGTGAGATTATCGAATACGGTGAGCGCGAAAACTTAGCCAACGATCCCAATTCCCGTTTTGCCAGGTTGTTGAAAACTGGTTTGACCGATGTGTTAGTTTGAATAGGGCAGTAGTTTAACTCGAGAGGCAGTTTAAGCAAGGCAGTAGAATTGTGGAATTATTCTAGGTTGCTAAACAAATCACCTAAATCTTCATAGTCATATGGTGGACGCTGGCGAATCGCAAGTATGGCAACTTGTTGGAATTCTTCATCAATCGCGTAGATAATACGCCAATCGTCCACTCGAATTCTTCGCGCTTCCCAGATTTCCATGTTGTCCAATTGGAGGGCAATACTGTTATGGAGACGAGGATTATCTTCCAAATCATCAATAATTTTCTTGATCCGTTGGCGAATAACTCCTGGTAGAGCTTTACGTTCTCGGTAGACGGCAGCAAGTAACCGGACTCGATACATTAAAAAGCCTCACTCGCTATCCCAAGTATCTTTTACAGCAGACCAATCTACCCAGTCTGAGTTGTCCGAATGCTCTCGTAAGCGCTGCAATTTAGGTAGAGCCGCTTTCACGATCGCTTTGTCTTCTTGATCCTCAATCCAATTCAACAAGGTTTCCCAAGCATTAATACTAAGCTGCACAGCAATCGGCTGACCGTTAGCATCTACAAGGAACTGAGCTGACTGCAATGCCTCAATTACTTTTGTCATAACTTTCCTCCATCTCTATTACAGCACATTAGACAAAGCCTGCTTAAAACTAGTAGCATCTTTAAAGTGAATTTCCGGTTTATCAACCAAAGCTTGGTCAATTAATTCTGCTAATTTTTTCGGAATCAAGGAATCGCGATCGCGTATCGGTACTGCGCTAGTTTTTACTAGACAAATGTACTTTTTTTACATAAAAATTATAAAACTATACATTATATATTTTATACAAACATGAGTAAGCAAAAACCCTTATCGTTATATTTATTTATGTTCAATCACCGAGATGCTGAAAATTGAGATTTTGCTGAGAAATATATAAGAACTTTCTAGACAAATTTTCAGTTTTCTATATGTCAATTCTTAATTATTAATAATTTTTCGATTAATTATTCAAGCAACAATCGATTTACAGTTCAAAGCAAAGGTGATAACGACACGATACAGGCAGACTAGAAGGGCGATTGTCTACCCTATCGCGGTTCTAGCGTCAACAAATGAAGAGGAAACATCTTAATGTTAGAAAATATTCGACAAATTAAGAATCCCATTCTCAGAAGTGCTGCTGCTGCAAGTCTCGCATTTTCAGTAGTTACCATCGTTTCTGGTGTGGCTATTGGATTAACCCATCCCAAAGATAAATCTGCTGCTCAAATCGGGGTTTATTCCTCGCTCTTGGGAACAGGCTGTGGTGCTATTTTTGGCTTATTTTTGACGAGTAAGGCTAGACTTGAATCAGTAACTACTGAGGTAAAATCTAATAGTAATGTCTGGAAAGATTGGCGAAACTTTGTAGTTGTTCGCAAGGTTAAAGAAAGCGAGGAAATTACCTCTTTCTACTTGCAGCCAGAGGATAAAAGCGAAATTCCTAACTTTCAACCGGGTCAATTTTTAACTATCAAATTGGATATTCCCGGAAAAGATCAACCTGTCATTCGCACCTACTCGCTTTCTGATTATTCTGAACCTTGTACATATTATCGCCTCTCAATTAAGCGAGAAGGTCCCAACGGTTTAGATGTATCGCCTGGTGTAGCGTCTAACTTTATGCACGATTATATTAATGAAGGTTTGGTAATTTCAGCAAAACCACCAAACGGCAAGTTTGTTTTGGATGTCAAAAAGTCTACCCCTGCGGTGCTGATTAGCAATGGGGTTGGAATTACTCCCATGATTAGTATGGCAAAAGCCATTACTCTTCTCAATCGCGATTGCCCGATTTGGTTTTTGCATGGCGCTAGGGATGGTAAATTCCATGCTTTCCGTGATGAGGTGAAACAGTTAGCCCAACAAAATCCTAAACTGAATGTGCATTATTGCTACAGCCGTCCTACTTCAGAAGATGAGGGACACTACCACAGTATTGGTTATGTCGATGCTGCTCTGATTAAAAGGTTAGTTAGACAAGAAGCTGAGTATTTCCTGTGTGGTTCTCCATCCTTTATGGAGTCTATTATGCAAGGACTCAAGGAATCGGGAGTGCCTGAAAGTAGAGTCTTCTTTGAATCTTTCGGTAAACCGAAAGGTGCATCTGAAAACCAACAAAGAGTAGCAACTGTAGGTGAGGGAGAAGAAGTTGCAGAGATTGTTTTTGCCAAATCTGGCAAAACTCTGAATTGGAACAAGAGCGATGGTAGTATTTTGGAATTTGCCGAGGCGAATGATATTAATCCGGACTTTAGTTGTCGTGTCGGTGTCTGCGGAACTTGTATGTGTAAAATCACTGCTGGTGAGATTGATTATCAGGAAGAACCAACTGCTACGGTAGAAGATGGTTCAGTGTTAATCTGTATTTCTCAACCAAGAACCTCAAGAGTTGTCCTCGACATTTAATACCAATTCTCGCGCGTCGCAAACAGATTCAGACCCCAAAACCCTGTCTATACCCTACCTTGATAATTACAAATTATGAATTATGAATTGGTATAATTGCTTCTAAAAAACAGTGCAAATTTACTGTACACTTATAACTTGTCCCATTGGCTACGCATTTTAACATGAACTTTCGTAAGATTGCCCCTACTTAGGACAAGTTAGCTATAAAAATAACTTATCGATAACAGACGCGCCGTGTTACTATTCTAGGGGGTATGTAGCGTCCTCTGTAATAACGTCCTGGAATACGAACTCGTCTAATAACGCATCTTCTTCCCCTATATGGTCTTGTTCTTGCCTGTGCAATAATTAGCGGAGATTCTAATTGAGCGGGAGTTTCAGCCCTTAAAGGAATGAGAGCGTCCGGTATTACTATAAGAGAAACTCCCACGAGGAAAGCAGCTATTTTTTTCATTCACTTAACTCCTATTCTTAATAGAATTATAAAATAAAAGAATAACCTCACTGCGCATAAAGTCGTAACTCTTTAATTTGCGCTACAGGTGGGCAAAGAGTGCGATCGCACTCTTTAATACGCTTTAATTTAATTGCGCGACATAGTTGCAGTACCCTTCGAGAGGTTTTGATGGCAGCGATAAAAAAGGTATCTGCCTGGAAATTATTATGGCGCATGATGTGCTATAATCCAAGGCTTTACTTAATTGACAGCTTTTTCTGGATCTTAATCATGGGCTTGCCTGCCGTACCAGGCTTGGTTATCCGTGAATTTTTCAACACTCTAACGGGTAAATCCCAACTGGGCTTATCTCCTTGGACATTAATTGCAGTGTTACTGAGCATAGGTTTGGGACAAGTAGTCGTTTTATTTGGGGGTCGTTTTACCAAAACTCAGCACCGTTTCACTATGAGTTCATTGCTGCGGCGCAATCTTTTGGAGAGCATCTTAAACCGTCCTGGAGCTATGCCTCTATCAACTGATGAGAGTGGCAAAACCGTATCGCCGGGTGAAGTGATGAGCTACTTCCGTGATGATGCCCAGCAGGTAGAAAACAACGTTGCCTTTGTAGGAGAAAATATCGGCGCGGGATTGTTTGCCTTTGGTTCTGTTGCAATTCTACTAACCATCAATGTCTGGATGACAATCTTCGTCTTCCTGCCCCTAGTTGTCATGGTAGCAGTCATTCAGCAGGCGCAAAAGCGAATCAAACGGTATCGGCAAGCCAGTCGTCAAGCTACTGAACAGGTTACAGGCATAATCGGCGAGATATTTAGCTCTGTGCAAGCCATTAAGGTGGCAGGAGCGGAAAAAGAAGTAATTGACTATTTCCGCCAAGTCAACGAACAACGCCGCCAGATGATGCTCAAGGATCAATTGCTCACCTCAGTCCTAAATTCTAGCTTTGAAAATATGGTGAGTATTGGGACGGGTTTGATTTTGCTTTTGGCGGCAAACGAGATGCAGGGTGATGTGGGCAAGCTCACAGTAGGTGACTTTGCCTTTTTTGTCTACAATCTATCTTTTATCACCTTCTTTATCAAATTCTTTGGTCTTTTCCTGGCGGTGTCTAAGCAGACTGAAGTTTCCTTTGAGCGGATGGAAGCTCTACTGTCTGGGGTGAAAGCGGAAACTTTGGTAGCACACAATCACCTTTATCTTAATGTCTTAGGCGATCGCAAACTGGAATTACCAAAGGTGAACCAACCACGGTGGAATCAGAGCGATCGCCTGCACGAGCTAACTGTCTCTAACCTAACTTATCATTATCCCGATACCGACCGGGGGATAACTGATGTGAACCTAAAAATTGCGCGGGGCAGTTTTACAGTTATCACCGGTCGCATCGGCTCTGGTAAAACAACCCTACTCCGCTTGTTGCTGGGGTTGTTGCCGATGCAAGCGGGAGCGATATACTGGAATGGCTACAAAGTCGATGATCCTGCCAACTTCTTCGTTCCTCCCCGGAGCGCATATACTCCTCAAATCCCAGAACTTTTTAGCTATTCGCTGCTGGAAAATATCCTACTCGGACTCGATCAACATTCTGTTGACTTAGCAAAAGCGATTGAACTAGCAGTGTTTGAAAGGGATGTAGCAGCTATGCCGGAGGGACTATTGACATTACTGGGACCTAAGGGCGTGCGACTATCGGGAGGGCAATTACAAAGGGCAGCGGCAGCGCGGATGTTTGTGCGCTTTCCAGAATTGTTAGTCTTTGACGATCTTTCCAGTGCTTTGGATGTAGAAACTGAACAAAAATTATGGTCGCGCATATTCGCAGCAAGAAACTCTAGAATCTTAAAAGACGCAACCGGAACTCCTTGGACACCAACTTGTCTTGTTGTTTCTCACCGTCCTTGGGTTTTGCGTCGCGCCGACCAAGTCATCGTTCTGAAAAAAGGTAGAATAGAAGCACAAGGCAAATTCGATGATTTGCGCAAAACCTGTAAAGTCTTATAATTGCGAATTGCAGCTACCTGCTCATGGCAAATATTTGTTCAGCCGTAAGGGGCAGATTGGGAAACAACTTGGATTCAATTCGCTCTTGCCCTCTAAATGTCTTACCTGGTAAGTATTCACCATCCTCAAGTTGATAAATCGTAATTGTCGGTTGCTTGGGCGAACCGATGTAGCGAATTCCTCCATAAGCAGCGTAATCTACAATCCAATATTCCCAAACGCCCAAATCCTCGTACTCAGCGAGTTTTGTCAGATAGTCGTCTTTCCAATTATTGCTGACTACCTCGATAATTCCTGGAGGCGGAATGTAAGCAGCGGCAGAACTAGAGCTACCTTTCATTCGTTGCCACTCAACTTTGGCAAAAATCACAATATCGGCTTTGCGGCTTTTTTCCTTTTCTCCTGGTTCTACCTTTAACCGAACCTGCTTGGATTGCCGGGAAACATATGGTAAATCTAACTCTTGACAGTGAGTTTCAAGGTAGGAGCAAAGACGCTCTATTAAATCCTCATGATTCGCATTTGGTTCAGATAATGGCACGGGAACTCCATCGATTAATTCAAACTCCCTACCTGAACCATCATCCCAGGTGAGGAACTCGGCAAAAGTCAGTGGCTGGGTAATTGCTGCGTACATGGCGATCGCTGATCACATCTAACTTTTGAATGTTCTTGGAAGCTATGCTATCAATTTTACCTGCGCTCAACATTCGATCCCAAATCCAATAGCCCAAAAACTTTTCAATTTGCTGAATTTGATAGTATTAACCCAAAGGAACAATCGCAGTCAATACTCCTATTTGCACTTGACACTATGGCAAAGCGTAAGAAAAGCAATCTTCAGTGGATAAAAAAAACGCTTGAACTAAAACCCGATCATCGCTGGGAATCTCCATCAGGCTATAAGATTTTTGTAGCAGATCGAGGGGCTGTTCGCTTCAATGTACCCCAGAATTGGGTTTTTGAGCCACAAGAAAAATCATTCAAGTTCATGGATCGAAAACCGCCTGACGATGATTGTTGTCTAGAAGTATCTTTCAATCACCTGCCTCCTAACGACTGGAGTACATTCCCTCTGGCATCCACTTTAAAGAAAGTACTGGAAAATGACAGTCGCAACCCAATTGCTAAGGGAGAAGTCATCACCGTCAAGCGCCAAACTGCCCGAATCGTCTGGGCAGAGATTAAGTTTATCGACACCCAGCAAGAGCCAAGGGAAGCTTTTTCGCGGACTTGCATTGCCTTGGGATCTAATATTCAATGTTTAATTACATTCGATTATTGGGCAGATCAAGCAGAACAGCTCATACCCGTGTGGGATGAAGTGATCCGCAGTTTAACACTAGGGCTATACATCCGCAACCCAATGACTGGTGAAGCCTTCCCAGACTAATAACTTCATCCGCCCCAGCGGGGCGTTTGTACGAAAATTTGTCGGCATAGTCCGAAATACTGAAACATGGGTTTGTAGCTAGTGCGTGTATGTGAAACAGTGTGCAAATAATCCTTTTTAGCAGCGTTTTTTTAGTAACATACTACCTATAGCAGTCCTAAATGATTTGTAAATACAAGTCTTTCTTTTCTTGGCGTTCTTGGCGTCTTGGCGGTTCATAACTCAATTAGGATTGCTATAGCGCCTACTTTCCTTGAGGTTTTTTTGTGCATATTCATATTCCCGTCTCAAAATTATCAAATGCTCGGCTGAAAAATGATTTGAACCTATAAGGTCAGATAGAATAAATTTTGCTATTTCGAGATTTTCAATTTCAGATATTCTGACATAATCATGCACACTAGGAGTCTGTTCTGCCAACCAAGATAATTCTTGACTAAAAATTTCAAATTTTTGAGGGCTAACGTAAAGTACGACTTTGATTTCTGTCAAACTATCCAATTTCGCCTCTTCTGAAACCAACGGTAGAGTAATCAGTTCCTGTTGTTCCTTAATGTGTGAATTTGGTGTGACAGTGTAATCTGAAAGTGCTATAGTAAAAAGTCTTGCTTCGAGTTTTGAAGTAACCTCATCAACATTTTCTGGTAAAATAGGAGGCCAATTATCTACAGTTCTTTCAAATGGTACAAACATTACAGTTACCAAAAAATTCAGGGTTACAGAGTAGATTCCCCGGTAAAGCTCGGCTACTTCCGGTGATTCTTCCCAAATTTGATGTCTAACTGAGACAGTAAAGTCACTTAAGAGCGATGGTTTCATTGTTTGCTTGGATTGAGAGGTGATCGATGGTGTAGTCTCTTCAGTCATTAAGGATTGAGAGGGTATAGTTTCCTTTACAATAAAAATTTAATTTTTTATTAAGTATTTATTAAAATTATTTTTATCTAAAGGCTCAGTTATAATATTGTTTCTTCCAATTAGCTGACTTAAAACTAAAATAGCTGCTTGGTGGTAATTTTTACCTCCATTTGATGCTGAGTAATACTCTAAAACATAAGTTAAAATATTGTTTTCAAAAAAATCAATAGCAGTTTTTAACACACATCCTTCAGTATCAATTCCACAAATAAATACTGTCTGAATATTCCTTTTTCTTATAAAACTAAGAGTTTCTTCATTACAACCAGTATATACAGTTTTATCAAAAATTACTTGAGCAAATGGTTCAATTTCATCAACAATTTTTTGTTCTGTTTCTGAAAAAAGTCCATGCCAATTTAGATATTTTACATAAGGACTATCAAGGGTATTTATAAATCTTGTGAACACAACGTATTCAAATATATTTTGCTCTAGTAGAGACTTAACCGTTTGGGGAATATGACTTGTATTTTGAGCTATAAATCCATTTTGAATATCAATGATAAATAGGCACAAGTTCATAAAGACTTCCTTGGAAATTACCGACACAATTATTCCCCAGGCAATTATGAGAGTGATGGCACTCGATGACCACGCCAACGTAAAATGAGTACTTTCTTGATCAAGATGAATTTGTAGTTGCACAAATAGCACGTCAAAAATATCCCAATCGCAAGCTGCATGTTTTCCGCATTAATGAAACGGGAGCCTACGGTACGATTTGATTGTCTGTTTTTTGGTTATGTTTGCCGATCAATTTAACTATTGTTCTATTTCTTCTCGCTCCATTAAGTCTTGTATTTGTGGTATTAGCAATGGAAGGCTGTTTTGGATAGCATTCCAAATTATCTCCAAGTCCACTTGGAAATATTCGTGAGTCATGACATTGCGCATATTCCCCATCAAACGCCAAGGTATTTCTGGATAACGGGATCTAATTTCAACTGGGATATTTCTGGTAGCTTCGCCGATAATTACAAAGTCATAAAGTACAGCTTTTGCAATTGTCTCATTATCTTGGAAGTCTTCAAAAGTCATGCTAGCTGTACGCTCTATAATTACTGTAGCGGATTTGAGAATATCTTGAATACGAAGAGGCCATTCTCTAGATGGCACGGATTGCCTCCTTAAGAATAGGTTCCCGCAAATGTTCCCTCAAAGCTTGTGGTCTTCCTATATCCACAGAATGCCCTAAGATATCCTCTAAATATAGCTGGACTTGGTTAAACTCAAATAGTCCCACCGGGCGATCAAACTCTACCAAGAAATCTACATCACTATCTGGACGTGCTTCATCCCGTGCCACTGAGCCAAATAAATCTAAAGACTTCACTCCCATTGCTTGCAATTGCTCTCGATGCGCTGCGACAATTGCTAAAACTTCATCTTTCTTCATAATTTCTCTTTCCTATCTAGTTTTGTACCTCAATTAGCATATGTTTGTTTGTAAGATAGCACAGTCATGCCTACCTGACTGTTAGTCACGAAAGCTGTAGTACTTGATGCAGGGTTTGAATTTTTGCAGTAAACTTTTGTCTAAGTACTACAGGGTTTACCAATGACAACATTTTCCAAGTTGCTCAAGGAACGCTCCTTTTCTCAAATAGTAGTAATTATACTGTTGCTACTGTTATTAGTAATGGGAGCAGTTCCCGGATACTTAAAAGGACGCTGGGATTGGCAAGGACCTGCAAAAATCACTAACATGAAACAATTGAGACAAATCAGTAAAGCTGGGTTAACCCTTCCTGGTTGGCAAACTTTACAACAAAAACAAGAGCAGATTGGCGGACACAAATGGTCTTACCAAATCATCCAGCAACAAGGCTCTAAAAATCAAGCTATCTTACTTTTGTTCCCACAAAAAGATCATAAAGATCTACCCGAAGTGGAATGGACAGAAATTAATAGTTGGGGACAGTGGAATGTAGCACAAAAACGAGATGCTGAATTTACGGTCAAGCAACCACTAACCAAAGTAAAAGCGCAATTTTTTCGCGCTTCGACAAAACAGAAAACTTTTGCCGTCTTACAATGGTATGCTTGGTCTCGTGGCGGAAATCCATCACCTTTATCGTGGTTCTGGGCAGATCAATTGGCACAATGGCGTAAGCACCGCCTTCCTTGGGTGGCTGTAAGTATACTGATTCCGATGGAGCCTTTTGGGCAGGTGGAAACTAATTGGCGTCAAGCCCAGTCTCTTGGGGAAACAGTGCAAGCTACTTTAATGACCAGTGCTTTCTCTAGTAATTAGTGGGTGCATTTTATAACAGTAGATAACTTTTGTAAAATGTCCTTACATGAAAAATGTATATTTAGCCTCTTTTCAGAGTAAAATAACAACTCGTCGGCGCTCCACAATTTTAGTTCAGCGTCACTGCACCAACTTTGATTGTTTGTATAATATGCGTGCACGCTTCGCCCTGTTTTCCTTCAGCCTTCAAGTCAGCGTTTTCTTAGCAACAGCTGCCCAACCTGTTTTTGCTCAGTCTTTACCACCCCAACAAAAATCACCTCCCGGAAGACTGCCAACACTTTTAGAAAATACTGGCACTGGACAACAATTACCACCGCAACCACAACCGCCAGCGCCTTTACCTGGTGGGGAGGTAACACCCAGTAGCACCGACGGTGTATTACCACAATTAAATCGCTACATTTTGGGACCTGGAGATGTAGTTACCGTTGTTGCCCAGCGTCCTCCTGGTCCATATATATTAGGGCAAGGAGATACAATTGCCGTTTCAGTTGAGCGCTTTCCCGACTTGGGTTTTCAAGCTGCAATTAATCCAGAAGGTAACATTATCGTACCGTTACTGGGAACGTTACCTTTACAAGGGTTAACTTTGAAACAAGCACAACAGAAAATTCGTTCGGGTTTAAACCGTTTTGTCGTTAACCCAGTTGTGACTTTATCACTAGTGGGGTTGCGTCCGGAGTACAGTTTTCAAGCTCAAATCAATACTGAAGGAAACATTTTCGTCCCCCAAGTAGGTACATTGTCTCTACAAGGCTTGACTTTGGAGGAAGCACAAGAAAAAATTCGCTTGAGCCTCAATCGTGTTTTAGTTAAGCCAGTTGTCTCAGTAACTCTAGGTACGCCAAGACCTGTTAGTGTAACTATCAGTGGAGAAGTAACTCGACCTGGGATTTATCCAATTAATCCGGGTACATCTCGTGTAAGTGAAGCATTGCTAACCGCAGGTGGTTCGACTATGATGGCAGATCTGCGACAAATAAAAGTGCGCCGAAAGTTGGTTGATGGTTCTATAGTGTCACAAAATGTTGACTTGTATACGCCCTTGCAAAATGGCACTGCACAGCCTAATTTTCGTCTTCAAGATGGCGATGCTGTAATTATACCACGTCGTGAACTCGCTACAGATGATAATTATGATCGCAATTTAGTAGCACGCTCCACCCTAGCTGTACCGCAAATTAGAATTCGGATCTTAAACTACCCAGGTGGAGGAATTGTTACTGTCCCGTTACCAAATGGAAGCAGTTTTGTCGATGCTTTAGGTGGAGTCAATCTTGATAGTGCTAGCCTCACCAATATTGCTTTGGTTCGCTTTGATCCCGAAAGAGGTAGAGCTATAACCCAAAAAATTAATGGTAAAAAAGCTTTGTCAGGAGATGCGTCTCAAAATGTACCTCTTCAAGATAATGATGTGATCGTTGTTAGTCGGAACTTCTTAGGTAAAATCACTAACTTGATAAGTACAATTACTCGACCATTCTTCGATATTGAAAGTTTTATCCGCTTCTTTGAATACTTGGGTGGAAATAGGTAATTTGTATAACCATCTCACCAAAAGTGTAAGTTAGAATGTAAGAGAAATAACGTAGTAAAAGTAATCACGTTATTTAATTTACATCAGACCTTTTTCTTAAAACTTTCGCCCTACTTCGCTGAGTTTTTATTATTGCTATGACTCCACCGATTGTTAAGCGCTATCTCATTGCTTTCGATAAGTATAAATGGATTGGATTAGCCAGTCTTGCTCTGGTTGTAGCAGGTTCAACGGTGGTGGCTATGCAACCAGATCCACCACCCAACTACATAGCAGACGGTGCATTAACCTATAATCGTCCGCCGGTTTCTTTCTCGGCAACTGGTAGTGAAATTCAGCAACAAGGGCAAGAGTTGAATGAGGATATTTTGCGCTCAGCTCAGATAATTGAGCCTGTAGCAACAAAAGTAAATGTTAAACCACAAAAACTTAATCAAAGTCTGGCAATTGAACTACCGAAAAAAACCAAAACAGGTGAATTAGAATCTAATCTGATCACAATACGATACAAAGACAACGATCGCAAGCGAGCAGGTGAAACGTTAGAAGCATTGATGGAATCAATGGTGAAGTTGAGCGGTGATATTAACACTCGGCGCTTAAAAGCAATCATTGAAAAAATTAACGAACGCATACCACAAGCAAAACGAGAACTGGAAATTGCTGAGCGAAGATTAGAAAATTACGATAAAAAAGAGGGAACGGCAATATTGGCTGCACAAAATGGCAGCTTGTTGAATGGAATTACAAGTAGCGAAAATCAACGACGGCAAATTCAATATACTATATCCGGAATTGATGCCCAAGTTCGTTCTTTACAAGAAAAGTTGGGTTTATCAGTTAACCAAGCTTATGTATCTTCAGCTTTGAGTGCCGATCCAATTATAGGTACTGTGCGATCGCAAATCTATCAAATCGAATCCCAAATGGAGGTACTCAAAAAACAAGGCTATAGAGATCAATACCCTGGAATGATTCAGTTGCAGCAACAAAAACAAGCCTATGAGCAACTACTACGACAACGAGGAGTTGAGGTAGTGGGAGGTGACGGTGCAACTAATCCTCTTCCCGGTACAATTACAGGTATCCGTAACCAAAGTAGTTTAGATCCAGCAAGACAGCAATTAGCAAACCAGATGGTGGCTTTGCAAACTCAACGGGAAACACTACAACAGCAATTAGTAGATTTGGGGAGAGAAGAGGGGAGGTTAAGACAAGAGTATGCCCTCATCCCAAACAAGCAATTAGAACAATCACGCTTAGCACAGCAAGCCGCACTCAAAAAAGCTGTTTACGATCAAATGCAGATCAAGCTAACTGATGCTAAGACAGCAGAAGCAGAAACTGTCAGTAGTTTTAGCATAGCTAGACCACCAATTGTCATCACCGATGCCAAACCACCGAAGAATGTTCCGATTACTTTAGGTGTGGGTAGCTTACTAGGATTGTTGGTTGGTGGTGGTGTAATATTTTTACTGGGTTCGTTGGAAGGAACCTTCAAAACCAGAGAGGACATTCGCGACAGTGTCAAACAACGGGAAGTGGCTCTACTGGGCGAATTGCCTTTAATACCAGTTGATGGTTTATCTCTTGATGAAATCCCGGTAGTGCTTTCGCCTGAGTCTCCTTACCTAGAGTTTTATGAAAAGTTCCGCAGTAATCTGCGCCGCATCGGTGGTAGAGATTTGAAGGTAGTGTTAATTACCAGTACAAGTGCTTATGAAGGTAAGACGCTCAGTGCTTATAACTTGGGTGTAGCTTCTGCCCGTGCCGGCAAACGTACCTTAATTATCGAAACAGATTTGCGATCGCCAACTCACTCTTCATCACTGCGAGTATCTCCCGATCCCGAAGCAACAGTTGAACCCTTACGTTACTACGCCAGCTTAAGTGAGTGTATCCGCTTAGTACCAGATGTCGAAAATTTATACATTATTCCCAGCGCAGGTCCAATACGTCAATCGGCTGCTATTCTGGAATCAAGTGAAATGCGACGGTTGATGGAAGATGCTCGTGAAAGGTTTGACTTAGTAATTTTAGATACTAACACCCTCAGTTTATCCAACGATGCATTACTAATGCAACCCTACAGCGATGGCATAGTACTGGTGACAAGACCAAATTATACCCAAGAAAATATGCTATCAGAGGCGATCGACCAATTGGTTGAATCTGAATTAGGGCTATTGGGAGTTGTCGTCAATGGCGCTGACATTCCAGTTTATCAACCTCAACCGATTGTCTCCGGCTTAAACGAAGAATTATCAGTTGGCGCTAGGAACAATTAAAGTATAAAATTGACACAAAGAAATAGTATAATTACAGAATGTTTGATAACGTCTGCAAATTCCTGGCGGAACACTTTTCCACAGACTTTGCTACCTGGCTATTGGGAGAACCAATAACCTTAACCGAACTAAGTCCACAAGAACTTTCACTCGAACCGATTCGCGCCGATGCGTTAATTTTGCTACAGTCAGACAAAACCATACTGCATCTGGAATTTCAAACTGAACCAGATCCAAAAATACCATTTCGGATGGCTGATTACCGATTACGAGCTTATCGTCGCTTTCCACAAAAGGAAATGCATCAAGTTGTAATTTATCTCCAAAAGACAAAATCGGAATTAGTGCATCAAAACACATTCACCCTAACTCGTACTCGCCATGAGTTTGATCTAATTCGACTATGGGAACAACCCACGGAAGTCTTTTTGAGAACTCCAGGACTGCTACCCTTTGCTGTGTTGAGTAATACAGAAAATCCAGAATCTATACTTGACTCTGTAGCAAGAGAAATCAACGGAATTACAGAGTCAGGAGTTCAAAGTAACGTTGCTGCTTCCACAGCTATTTTAGCTGGTTTAATATTAAAGAAAGATCTGATTAAACGAGTTTTGAGGTCAGATATTATGCGCGAATCAGTTATTTATAAGGAAATTTTGCAGGAAGGTTGGGACGGAGGCAAGGCTGAAGGCAAGGCTGAAGGCAGAGCTGAAGCTTTACAAGAAGTGGCAATGAATTTAATTTCTACGGGTATGCCCAGAGAACAGGTATCTATAGTTACTGGATTATCAATGGAACAGTTACAAGCTTTGCAGGCACCAAGAGAATAAGACAAAGTAACCATTTTGGGATGATTTGCTACTTTTAATAAAGCAATGGCTCTATTATCTCACTAAAAATGGCAAATTCCTCCACTTTTGATATTTCATGGCAAACTCCCCCAGAACCAATCAACCAGATTTTTGATGCTCCACCCCCGCCAAAAGTTATACTTTCTCCCGATAGACAGTGGTTGCTGGAGTTAGAAAAGCCCTTCTTACCACCTATAGCCTTTTTTGCCGAACCAGAGATTCCGTTGGCAGGGTTTCTGTTAAATCCTAAAACCAACGGACCATCTCGTCACAACCCATACCGTAGTATAAAGATCAAGGCAATTGCTTCGCCGGAAACTGCTACAACAGTAACATTACCTGAAAATGCTAGAATTGGTTACATCAAGTGGTCTAATGATAGTCAAAAACTGGCTTTTACCCTTACCCAACCCACAGGATTAGAACTTTGGGTTTTGGATGTAAACCAAGGAAAGACGAAGCGCTTAACAGAACCAGTACTTAATGCTGCATATGGAGAACCGTATCATTGGTTATCAGATAATACACTAATTTGCAAGTTTATTCAGAGCGATCGCTCCCCCGCCCCCACCGAACCTGTGGTTCCCAGCGCACCCCTAATTCAAGAACACACGGGTGGTAAAAATCCCAATCGTACCTACACAAATCTACTGAAAAATCCTCACGAAGAGGCACTATTTGAATACTACTTAACCTCTACATTAGAGAAAGTAACCCTAGACGGACACCGCACTTCATTGGTATCCCCCAGTCTAATACATGAAGCCATACCTTCGCCCGACGGTAAATTCATATTACTTTACACACTGCATCGACCATTTTCTTACCAAGTTCCCGTCTCCCACTTTCCCAGAAACATTCAAGTAATCGATGATACAGGAAAATTCATTTATGACGTTGTAGACGTGCCACTTTATACGCGACGTACAACCAAATTTGATGAAGTGCGCACAGGACGCAGAAAAGTGTATTGGCGCGGCGATACAAAAGCTACATTATACTGGGTAGAAGCCTTAGATGAAGGCGATCCTACCCGTGAAGTTCCTTACCGAGATGCATTATTTGAACTTGATGCACCTTTTACCGATACACCAAAACAACTGTGGCAATGTGAGTATCGCTTATCAGGTATTGTATGGGGAAGATCTGATGTAGCCTTGGTGCGCGAAAGATGGTACGATAACCGCAAAGAGCGAGCTTGGCGTATCGATCCCACCACTCAAAAACCGCCACAACTACTATTTGATCGTAGCTATGAGGACAAGTATGGAGATCCAGGTTCACCCTTATTAAAGATTGGACCATTAGGATATAGAATATTGCGCTTTGCATCAGATGGCAATATTTACTTAAATGGGGGGGGTGCATCTCCTGATGGTGTATATCCTTTTCTAGATAAATTCAATTTAGAAACAGGAAACACGCATCGCATATGGCAGTGCCAAGATCCTTACTATGAAGATATTTGCTACCTACTAGATGATGATGCACAAACTGTGATTACTCATCGCCAATCCCAAACTGAGCCACCCAATTATTTTCTGCAAACTAAGAGCAATAATTCTCCGATTGCACTTACTCACTACCAAGATCCAGCACCACAACTAGCAGGAATACAAAAGGAGTTAGTGAAATACCAAAGAGCAGACGGCGTGCAACTATCAGCTAACCTATACTTACCCCCCAATTATGATAGCACCCGCGACGGTCCTCTACCAACCTTATTTTGGGTATATCCAGAGGAATTCAAAGACAAGGAATTTGCCGGACAGTTAACTAAAGCTACCAATACCTTCAGCCGTCCCAGTCGCGATTCAATTTTACTTCTTTTAACTCAAGGTTATGCAATTCTTTCCGGTCCAACTCTGCCAATTATTGGTGAAGGAGATACAGAGCCAAATGATACCTACGTAGAGCAATTAGTCGCCGGAGCGCAAGCGGCAGTAGACTATGTAGTAGGACGTGGCATTGCCGACCAAAATAAAATAGGTATAGGAGGACACTCTTACGGAGGCTTCACAACCGTAAACTTACTAGCACATACCGATTTATTCCAAATGGGGATCGCTCGGAGTGGTGCTTACAACCGTACTTTAACACCCTTTGGTTTTCAGGGAGAGCAGCGCGATTTTTGGCAAGCACAAAATACTTACATTCACATGTCGCCCTTCACACACGCAGCGAAAGTAAAAGCACCACTGTTACTAATTCACGGAGCAAATGATACCAATGGCGGTACGTATCCCATCCAAACAGAACGATTGTACGAAGCCCTCAAAGGACTGGGAGCAACTGTCCGCATGGTAATGTTACCCTTAGAAGATCACGGTTATCGCTCTCGTGAAGCAGTAGCCCACGTACTCTGGGAAATGGTGAACTGGTGCGATCGCTATCTCAAATGATCCCCCCAACCCCCCTTATAAAGGGGGGTACCAAGTTAACTAATAGTACTTACGTATTATTCTCTTTTCTCTGGTGCGTTCTCTGTGTCTCTGCGGTTCATAAAAATCAAATTTTTGGTAATTTATACGTAAAATAAATTAAAATTTAATACATAAAATGGCTAACAACAAATATTACCATATAGGTTTTGGAATAGAAGACCTGGGTAAATCACCACCAACAATAGCATTATTATCCGGCGATCCACAACGATCGCAACTGATTGCCCAATCCTATTTACAGTCGGTACGCTTATTATCCGAAAATCGGGGGTTAAATAGTTATCTGGGCATTTTGCCTAACGGGCGCGTGCTTCTATCTGCCACTAGTGGTATGGGAGCGCCATCACTGAGCATTGTTGTTAACGAGTTAATCCAAGTTGGCATTCGCCTAATCATTCGCGTCGGAACTTGTGGTTCTATTCAAGAACATGTACCAGTAGGCAGTATAGTGATCACTAATGCGGCTTTGTGTCGGCAAGGTGCAGCAAATGATATTGCACCAGTTGAGTATCCAGCAGCAGCAGATCCATTTTTGACGGTAGCTTTGGTTAAGGCAGCACAGGCGCTTAAAGTAAACCATCATGTAGGCATTACTGCTAGTGTAGATACTTTCTACGAAGGACAAGAACGCAGAGATTCAGCGCATCCGTATTTGCTTCGGAGTCTGAGCGGCATTACAGAAGAATACCGACGGTTGAATATACTCAACTATGAAATGGAATGCGGTACTTTATTTAAAATGGCAAGTGTATACGGTTTTCGTGCAGGCTGTGTGTGTGGCGTAGTTGCCCAGCGCACGGTTGGTGAAGAAGTAATAGTAGAACAAAAGAGCATTGCCGTTGATAATGCGATCCAAGTTGCAGTGCAAACAGCACTGCAATGGGAAGAACCTATGTAATAGAAATTAGCTGCGTTAACCGAAATCATTGGTAGAGACGCCCCGCCGGGGCGTCTCTACATAATTTTTGGTGGCGAGGGTTGCGCACACCCATCAGAAGTAGCGCTGTCGCTAACCCACTCACCGCCGTAACTATGAAAGTCGCTTCATAACCAATCTTGTCTGCTATCCACCCACCGATAAGAGGAGCAAGGATTGTAGCGGGTGCAATGAGTGTGTTACAAAGACCAATATAGGCTGGTCGATCGCGATCGCTACCAAACTCTGCAGTCATTACCATCGCAATATTTTGCAAAGAAACCATAGCAATTCCTGCGCCGACAAAAGCTAAGTAGAACCAACTTAGAGTTGGTGCAAGGGTTGCTAACAATGCACTAGCTGCACTTGCCAAACCACCTACTTGCAAGATACACTTATAACCGGAGCGATCGCCGATCCAACCCATCAACAATCCTGTAATGGTTTGCGTTACCATCAGTAAACCGGTAATTAATCCAGTAGATTCTTCTCCCATTCCATACTCGCGCACAGCATAAACTGTGTAGAACGTTGGTGCCATCAGTGCAAACTGCGAACCGAGGCGTGCCACTATAAACTTGCGGAAATTGCGATCGTACTGAATAATGGCACTAATATTGCGCCAAAATTCGCGCCGAGTACCAATGGTTGCAGATGGATCGCTTTTAGGTTCTCGTGTCTTTGACATACAAAACCACGAAAGAGCCATTGCCACACTAGCGCACAGAAAACAAAGGGCAAAGTTGAGCGGTGGTGGGATTCGTTGTAGCAATAAGCCAGCCATTAAAGCGCTGCAACTGCCCATAAGATTAGCCGCCGCCGATTGTGAACCATAAAACAAGCCAAGTTTACTAGGTGGGATAATTTTAGCAACCATACTCTGCCAAGCGGTAGCACTGAAGCCGCCGCCCAAACCTTGCCAAATTAACAATATATAAGTGAGCCATAACCCAGTTTGAGAACCGAGTAGTGGTAATAGCCAAGCAACCAATGCTAACCCAAAAAAGGGAAGTTTCTGATGAATTGTCATCAACATTGTTGTTGGCTTATAACGTTGCAAACGAGCTACTTGATCTGCTGTTAGTAGCTGGGGTAGTTGCCAGCCCAATCTTTGAATGGCAGGAATGAGAGCAATCAGTATTGCTGAATTAGTCAAAGTGCTAACAAATAAAGGAACAATGGTAATAGACGAAGCAAAGCCATATCCCAATCCAAAAAATGCACCATCAGCAATATTAACTGTGAAGTTATAGCGCAGGTGTTTGTGTTCAGAGTTGACCATTACAAATATTACAAATTATTTGGTTAGGAAAACTCTGCCAGTATGGAAGACATTTTTTTATTATTTCCTACTTAAATTTGAGTTTTCTAGATTTATTATTCCCTCATTTAAAATTTATTTATCATTGACATTTTACATTTAAAATCTATTTTTTTTCATTAAATATCAATTTTTTAAAAGGCATTTACATATTAGATATAGCAGTCCTAAATGATTCACGAACGCCGAGAAACCCGGTAACTTTTACTAAACCGTGTTTCTGATAGCTAGCGTTTGTAACTCAAATAGGATTGCTATAGTAGTCGTAAATAGATTGTAAACAAGCATATAGCAGACATGATTTAATAAATCTCATAAATGATTTAGATTTGCTATCAACAAAGCTCATAATTTAATCACAAAAAATTACTCTTGTTCTTTACAATTTAACCAAGTTGTATTGTGATACAAACAAGTAATGATGTTATGGAAATACAGGGTTCATATGTATTATTAGTAAACATTTTAAATTTAATCTAAATATAGTTTATTGTTCACACATACACAGGAGTGAATATACAGTAAACAAAAAAAATAAAAAATTTTATTCTTGGTTATTTATAAGTAAAATTACTGTTTGGTAATATTGTTCTAAAATCAACTGCTAGGTAATCCTATATGTGATTAACCTAACTATGGTCAATAGGAATGCCAGAAAAGGGACTAAACAAATGCGCCAATTTATAACCCATAAAAATTGGCGCACACACCATGTTTAACGTTCAACTATGATAGAGCTATCTATTTTCAGAGCTTTCCAACCTTCTTGCCCGACGGCTAAGCAGGGTGCGGGTGGCACTTAGCACCTCTGGCACTGCTAGTACCAACGACACTATCGAGCAAACCGTTGCAACTTGGCAGTACTCGCAAAACGCTTTGTTCTCGCTCCACTCCTCACGGGCTAGCTCAGCAGCGACAACCGTGTCTACCAGGATCTTCGCGCCCATCCCAATTGACAGGAGCGGGTTGGTGCGATCGCGATCTTTGCCACCAGCAGCAGCCAACCAAGCAGTGAGGGCGTAATTAACTATCATTATCGGTCCATCGGGTGAGTTAAATCGGCTGTAAGCATAGTTAGATGCGTCAACTTTGTCTGCGTCAAATATTGGCACTGGGGGATCGGGCAAGTGATTGATAATCCCAGTTTGGTAGAGCGTGACAAGTTGCCCCATCGAACCTCCAATCCCAGACAAGCCGATAATCCATCGCCGACGAGTCATGTTGGGGTTCTTTCCTTGACGCAGTTCTTCACTCAGTTGTATTGGTTCCATAAAGTATAATTTTAGTAACGTCCCGACGGACAGCTTCCCTACTATTGTTAGGAATCGGTTGTGAGCGTACCACTTGCATTGGAGCTACTTCGCTTGAAAGAGGCGATCGAATAAGGCATGTGTAAACTTAGTTACTAAATCTCGTTACAAAGAACGCAAGCTAACGGTAGAAACATATGGCTTTCATATTCTCGCCAATGAACTCGCAGAGCGCAGATGAAATTCTCAGTTGGCGCTATGACGAGCCATATGACTTCTACAACCCAGATCCTGCTGAAATTGAGGAGAGTGTGCAGCAATTTCTCAACCCTCAAAATGCATACTACACCATTACCAATGCTCATGGTGATCTTGTCGCCTACTGTTGCTATGGAGCAGATGCGCAGGTTAGAGGAGGTGATTACAGTGCCGACGCACTTGATGTTGGACTTGGTATACGTCCTAACCTAACGAGACGCGGACTTAGTATTCGTGTAGTTGATGCCGTACTCAAATACGGTAAAAGCACCTTTGCGCCAACCCTATTTCGTGTTACAGTGGCAGAGTTTAATAAGCAGGCACTACGGATATGTGAAAAAGTTGGATTCCAGCCAATTCAAACGTTCCAGAGAAACCTTGATGGTAAATATTTCCTAGTGTTGACGCTGAAACTATAAAAAATATTACATTTATCCACCACCAAAATTGATCACCCAAATTTGCAGGCTTTAATGAAACCTAAGGTTTACATCGAAACATCTATTCCTAGTTTTTACTATGAGGTACGCTCTGAACCTAGTATGGTGGCACGTCGGGATTGGACACGTCAGTGGTGGGATAACGCTGGCAATCAGTATTGGCTTGTAACCAGCGTTGCAGTATTAGACGAACTTAACAGAGGTGATTTCCCTAGTAAAGATGAAGCGATTAAACTGATTAGCGGTTTACCATTAGTAGTTGTCGAGCCTGCCATTGCTGAAATTGTTCAAGCCTACATTCAGCATCAAGTTATGCCGAAAGATCCAGTCGGCGATGCCTTACATCTTGCATTAGCTTCCTATCACAGGTGTGATTTCCTGTTGACATGGAATTGTCGTCACTTGGCAAATGCGAATAAGTTTGGTCATATTAGGCGAGTGAACGTTATGCTTGGTTTATATGTCCCAATGCTTGTGACTCCATTAGAGTTGATGGGAGAGGAAAATGATGTTGAAGGATGATCCAGCAATCAAGAGAATCAGAGAGGCGCGACACCGGATATCAGAGGAGTATGGGCATGACCCGCAGAAATTAGTAAATTACTACATCGAACTTCAAAAACAATATCAGCTTCTAAATAGCATAAAAGAACAGGAAACTGAATCGGTACAAGCCTCCTGAAAAGGACTGAAATTTTGTTCCTAGCAGATGATTACCCCAAATTTGCCGGCTTTGAGTTTGTTAGTTTGCTGCTTCCCCTGGGAATACTATGTAACAGGGATATAAAAGGTCATTATTTTGTCAGTAGCAAATGAGTATAACTTATATCTACAAAAATGTGGCTTTCCCCTAAGCAATAGCTAAACCCCGCCATCAGCCAGATGAACGCAACTACAACCAGGACTGGGAAAATTGCCAGCATCATAGACAAGCGCCACCCCCTTGTTCAAAAAATTGAAAAGGTGGAGGCGAATTTGAAATCTCTTTCTTTAGCACTTCGTAATCTTGATGACCATCGTCATGATTTACTCAAGCGAGTCGATGAGTCAAATGTTACTACACGTTTGCAGGAAATTGATTTAGCTAAGATTCAATCGAGTATCACTGCTGAACTGGAGGCTTTAGGTAAACTCAAGGTGCGCTTTTGTCGTGACACGCTCAACATTGGGGTAGTTGGACGAGCAAGGCAAGGCAAGAGTCGGCTACTACAGAGTTTAACTGGACTGACTACTGCGGAAATTCCCGATGGGGATAGGCAACACTGCACGGGTGTTCGGAGTACAATTTACCACCATCCCAATGTGGAAACTTACGGTGAAGTCTGGTTTCACTCAGAGCGATCGTTCTTAGAGGAGGTCATTAGCCCATATTACGAGAAACTTAACTTGGGCGCACAGCCGATCGCAATTGAAGAGTTTGCTACCAAACCGCTACCTCCTTTACCTAACAACCTTCCCGGATACGCAGAACCGGGAGCAATGTACGAACATCTGAGCAGATATCACACCTATTTAGAAAAGTATCGTCACCTGCTGCGGGAACCTTCACCCCGCCGAATTTCTCGGAATGAAATTCGGGAATATGTAGCTCAAGATACTCCTGACGGACAACGTGTGTTTTTCAACTATCTGGCGGTGCGGTTCGTAAAGATTGTTTGTAACTTCCCTAATGCCGATGTTGGACAGATTGCCTTAGTCGATATGCCTGGTTTGGGGGATACAGGCGTTGGCGACGAAGAACGTTTAATGAGAACGCTGGGACAGGATGTTGATGCAGTACTGTTTGTACGGATGCCAAAGTCATCTGGCGACTACTGGGCAGATGTGGATGTGCGTTTGTATGACACAGCCCGTGCAGCATTAGTTGATTTGCCTATCAACTTGTGGTCTTTTATGGTTCTCAATCAAACAGGTGCTGATTCCAAAAATGGTGACAACTCTAACAACTGCCAAGACTTAGCGGGGGAGATTGCCAATAAACATATAAATGTTGTTGAGTGCCTAGTTGCTAATTGCGCCAACCCTCAAGAGACTAACAAAGTTCTAGATCTGGTTCTTGACTACTTAGCTGTCAACATTACTGATTTAGATCACAAATATGCCTTCTCCTGCCAACAAAGATTAATTCAACTTCAAGGTGATGTGAATGCTGAGTTAGAAAAAGCTAGTAAAGCTTTACATCAAGCAATAGGGGGTGATCTAGGGAATGCCTTGTTCGAGATTAAATTCAAGGAGCTTTGGAAGGATTTAACAAACGGTTTAGAAGGACTCCTTCAAAATCTTAGGCAGAAGCGGGAAGAAGTAGATATTGACTTTAAAGCGCAAGTAGAGGATGCTCTGGAAGCATGTAGAAATGATACTGGGATTCCGTCAATTGCAGAAATTGAAGAGCGAAACAATATTGAGAAAAGTTACGCGATCGCCTACGCTAAATACCTGAATGAAATTCGCGCCCACCTATCGAAACATTTCTTATCACTAGATCAAGGGTTGAAGCGATCGCTTGACCGAGTGAAATCGCAAGTGGCAGAGGTTTTGATTGAAAAGGGACATTTGGGAGGACTGACGGAAGCAAGGGAAACTGAATTTATCAAAGCGATCGCCCGACAAATACCAGATCAACTTATACCAGGGCAACCAAGTCGATTGAAGTTTGGTTTTAAGCTTCTGGCTGAATTTGAGCTTTCCTATCGGGGATTAGTACAGCACCGCATTCGACAACATTTGGATGTACTCACTCCAAATGAGCCGACAACACTTCAGCTTTCTCATTCGCCCTCTGCCCAACAAGTGCTAAGCAATCTTAAAACAGCCCAGAAAGAAGCGGTTTATAAGTGTGAAAATGCCTTAGAAGACTTACTGTGTGAACCGAGTCAAGCTGCGTTTGCAATTGTAGAGGAATTTCTTGATCGCATCTTTCGTGCTGCGGACATGGAAATAGAGTGGCGACTCTTTTTACAAGAAGTGCGATTACTTGTTTGGGATGAATTTCAACAGTTGGGCGAGCAAACTCGACTGCAAAGCAAGTGGCTAAATTTAGTAGAGCAAGCAACAACCACTAATCAATCAAACTCAATGCAATTTTTGAACTAACTAAAGACACTTCTATGCACGAACTTAACATCATGATGTTCGGTCCGAGATATGTAGGCAAAACTAGCCTCTTGACTGCTATGTATTATGAATACGAGCAGAAAATAGCTAAGACCAGAATACAACTCAAGCCCGATCTAGATACTGCACACGATTTGGGAAAAAAACTGGCTCAACTTAAAAGCCTGAGAGAGAAAAATAAAGATGAAGAAGGTGGAATTGAGTCTACCGAGGCAAAAGCAGGTGCAAAGTCCATCCGCTCTTTCATTTTTGATGTAGGTCAGAAAGGTACTAAGCCATCTTTGCGGCTGCATTTCTGGGACTACCCTGGTGGTTATGTTATGGACAAGGATAAGGATGAAGATGGGCGTAATGCCGTTAAGAAATGTCTCACTGAATCTGTAGGTGTCGTGATTGCAATTGATACTCCTGCGCTCATGGAAACCAAGGGTAGGTGGCACGCTCATAAAAATCGTCGGTTAGATATAACTGTCTGGTTTAAAGAGGTTTATCAAGATATCAAAACACCTCGGTTGGTAATACTTGCACCAATCAAGTGTGAAAGCTACCTACAAAACAATAAATCCGCTACTGAATTACTGCAACGAATCAAGGCTGAATATGCAGTTTTGCTTGACCTTTTTAGTTCGGAAGCGCTGCTGCAAAAAGTAGCTGTAGTTGTCACACCCGTTCAAACTGTAGGAACAGTCTACTTTTCTTCAATTGATGTGATAGAAGGAAATCCGATCTTTCGTTTCAAAAAACTTCACCCCGATGCTGAATACTGTCCCAAGGATAACGAACAGCCGCTTAAGTACCTCTTACGGTTTTTGTTAAAACTCCATATCCAAAGGCAATGGGGAGCATTAAATTTCATGCGAGATTGGTTTGGTCTAGATCATTACCTTAAAGAGGCAGTTCGAGATTTTGCCAAGGATTGTAAAACAACTGATGGATTTGAAGTGATACAGGGTAAAGAGTTGTTAAACATTCAGTAGGAGTATGCGATGGAGATTTATGTTCAGAGTTGCGGACTTGCTCCTGAGCATGACTACCGCTGGTTGAAAATTACCAAGGATAATCAATCAGAAGATATTCCTCCACTTCTCAAAGAGCAAATTAATACAAAAAAAGGTAAAAAAGTTTACCTTTCCGACCTGTATGAGAGCCATGATCATTCAATTGTTTTAGCAAAGGATGATAGTAAATTACTCTTGCTAGTTACTGCGCTTAAAGCAATTGAGCGGTCGAAGCTTTACGGAAGAGGAGTACGTAATTCTGTAGCATTTATAGGTGAATATTGTGAAGATGAACCAGTCCTGCGCATAATTGCTGCCAATGCTTTAAAGGATTGGGAATCATTCAGACATATAATTGATAAGGCAGTATATTTTGATAAAAATGAGGGGTTTCTAGTTGATATTGAGTCTATTAACAAGTATATTGAGAATGTTACGAATGAAGTAGGTTATAGGAAATTTGAAACTCCAGACCCATCAATTAAGATAGCCAAAAACTCACGAGATATAAAAAAGAAACTTGCCGAAGAACTTGAGAAATACCTCTTACCAGATTGGGATGGACCGCTTGTGATTGTTACAGGAAACGTATCTGAAAAGGTTCTCAGGAAGCATTTCGTCTGGCGAAGCGTATCTGAGCGTGTCCAGCAATATGACGGTGAAAATTGGAAACAGATACCAGAATCTGATGAGGACATAGGAGTATCTGAAGAGGTTCTCACGCAGCATTTAGTCTGGCGAAGCGTATTTGAGCGTGTCCAGCAATATGACATTAAAAAAAAGTATTTGAATCCGGTAAATCTATTGTTGATAGGTTTCCTAATAATATTAATTCTCGCAAGCATAGCGATCCCGATCATTCTAAAAATACCCCCAAGCACCAAGCCTCAACCGATCCAACCATCCCAGACGACTCCCCAGGTGAAACTTGAACCGCTCCCACCGCTTCAAGTAACCCCTCAGTTGAAACTCCAACCAAGCCCATTACCGCAAGTGACTCCAGAACAGGAGTCCAAGCAGAGCCAACTGCATCAAGAGACACTGCAACCCCAAACCACAACCCAGGGAAACTCTTCAAGCAACTCCTCAACCAGAGACACAACAAAGCCAAACGCAACACGAGACATGCCACCGAAAAACCTAAGGTCGATAACAGCCAGTGAACAGGAACTGCAACCCACAATGAATATCGAACAAGAGGTTGATTCAAAACTACAACAACCTACAGATCAAACGCTTCAAAGTGAGTTAGTTGATTCGCCTAATAACTCCTCGAACTCCAATGGGGAAAGTGACAAAGCTGATATTTGAGTAGTTGATTTTGTAGGTGAATGAAAGCGAGTTCGGCTCTCACCATCCAGTGAGCGATCGCCCCTTATCTTCATCTGTCTAAATAGTAAGCGATCGCCACAGGCTTGCCGCTGCTTTTTCTACGTTCTCCACCCCCTAGAATTATTCTGACAAAAACTCAGCTACTGCTGCCAAATCATTCAATGCCCGGTTCAAGCGATTGAACATAGCTTCGATGACTTCTGATTCAGCATCGACCGTTTCCAACTTTTCCCGTAGATGAGTATCCAAGGCTTCTATCCATACTAATATTCCTGTATGGCGAATTGCTGTGAGTAGTCCCATATTGGTGAGAACAGCCAATTGAAAACCGAGTTGGTCTTGTCCACCATAGCCTAAAAATCCTCTACTCAATTCCAATTTCTCAGGGGTGAAATGTAAATACTGGTCAGAGGTGATACCAGTTGGTTCTAACTGAGGTTGAGGTAGTGGAGGTCGAGAGTTTGTCATAGTTCGTTGCCAATGTGTTGTAGTGATAGTAGGTTGGGAAATAATATCTTTAAACGCAAATTAGAATTATCACCTTGATGAAACTATAACTGAAGAAGTAACTGGTGCAGTTGTTGTCATGATAATATATATCCGACGATGGAAAGCCATTGGTAGATAAAACCATACAATTTCGCGCTCATTGTTACTGTTAGCACCGTCTTGAAATAAGAAGATAGGATAAAAATCAGTGAATCATGCTCAAAAATTTACTTTCCAATTAGAAGAACCTTGGACTTGGGAAGGTCTTGCACCACCAGATGACCCATTAGGAGAACTTTCTGATTTTCAGATGGGATTACGACGTTTTTGCTTTGAACGTAACCATAAAGTATTAATAGAGTTTGGAGATGAAATAAGATATGTGTTTTTAGATCCCGATATAATCCTTCTTCTCGAAAGTCTCCCCTCACAACTTTCAGAACTATTAAAAGGCAAAAAGATTGAGATAGACTTCCCTGAAAGTTATTTTGATATTAAATTTGTGCCAGTAGATAATAAAATTAGCTGCACTCTACAAGAGTTTGGATACTCCACTAAACAAAAGCTTCTTGAATTCGCTCAAACTCAAGTATTAGAAGTTCTCAGAAATTTTCTAAATGAAGTTATGGGTAAAGCTGTGGATGGAGGTTATATTACATCCGAAGAAAAAGAAGAATTTTTGCTGCCAATGCGTTAGTCGGCGAAATGTTTACTTATACTGTTGTCTGGTTGGACTATTCTTTGCTAGTAATTATGAATTGAGTTGATGATCTCACCCAATATGAAGCTGCTATCAGTAAAACAAATCTGAAAATTTTTACAACTTGTAGCTCTGAATCTGTCAAATATGGTACAAACGAACTATATGATATTAAAGTCGAGCCAGTTAGACAACCAGAACTACCTAGATATAACTCATGCGCATCACAGGTAAGGAATACAGTCTAATTCTACATGAAGAGCAATGATAGCCGCATTTTTACTTAACTGTTAACAAATAATACTGGAGATACTAATGGTACAACAACTAACACCTGTAATATCTGACACAGAGCATGATATTATATATCCCGAAAGCGACGGTAAACCAATGGCTGATAACACTATACAGTTTCGCTGGATTGTGACTGTAAAAGAAAATCTCGAAATCTTGTTTGCAGCCATTGCTGATGTATTCATTGCTGGCGATCTATTTTGGTATCCAGTTGAGAAAAGTAGCAAATGTCAAGCACCTGATGCGATGGTTGTGTTTGGTAGACCAAAAGGAGACAGGCGTTCCTACAAGCAGTGGGAGGAAAACAACATTGCGCCACAGGTAGTGTTTGAAATCTTATCCTCCAGCAACACTACTAAAGAAATGGCAAACAAACTACTGTTTTATCAACGCTATGGAGTGGAGGAATATTACATCTACGATCCAGTACAAGTTGATTTGACAGGGTTGCAGCGCTCAGGGGAAGATTTAGAAGTAATTGAAGAAATAAATGGTTGGGTGAGTCCCCGTTTAGGAGTAAGGTTTGAACTTACACCCGATCAGTTGGAGATTTATCGTCCTGATGGACAGCGATTTCTCACATTTATGGAATTGGATCAATTGCGAGAACAGGAGCGTCAGCGTGCGGAACAAGAGCGTCAGCGTGCGGAACAGGAGCGTCAACGTGCGGAACAAGAGCGTCAACACAAAGAGGAGGCGCTGTTGCAACTTGAACAGGAACGACAGCGCTATCAAGAATTGTTAGCGCGACTGCAATCCAGGGGAATTAACCCAGAAAATTTGTAAGTGCCATTTATCCCTGAAGAGGAGGCAAAAAGATTCATATAGACTTTCCTGAAAATTCAAATATGTTGAATAAGGTTGGATAAGCGTTAGCTAGCAGTTCCTCGTAACGCTGTTGCGCCCATTTTCTGGTGTTGTATTCTGCGCTCAAATCTTTGTATTCATCGGAAGTTGCGATCGCGTTCAACTTAATCTGAACTGCTTGCAAATCATCAGCATGGATTGAGAATATCTGCTGCTCAATCAAGCGCGAAAATGCGACAATGCTACCACTTCTTTTTACAGAAACTATCTCACGACCATTAGCAACAACAAGCGGTAAACAAGGCGTTTTTATCCTCTGCGCCTAAAAACTTCTTGATGGCTGCGTCTGTCCAACCGCGAGTTTCTTTCAGTTGTGTTTTAGTGATATATTCAGCATTCATTGTGTTATCCTGTGTGAGAAAGCGGTTGTGTAGGTCGATGAAAAAAGTAGCGGTGTTTGGCAATTCTGGAGGCGGTAAATCAACTCTAAGCAAGAGATTATCCCAAATCACTGGTTTGCCACTTCACGTCTTGGACTTGATTCAATATCAATCAGGGGCAACTGAGGTTTCACATGAAGACTATAAACTTGCCCATCAGCAAATTTTAGTTACTGACAGATGGATTATTGACGGGTTTGGTTGCATGGAAACCCTCTGGCAACGACTGAACGAGGCGGATAGTCTGGTTTTTGTCGATCTACCTCTATATGTGCATTTCTGGTGGGTAACTAAACGATTCATCACAGGTTACTTTAAACCGCCAGAAGGCTGGCCGTCCAAGAGTCCAATATTGAGGAGTTCGCTGACTAGCTACCGCGTGCTTTGGTTATGTCACAAATATTTGACTCCAAAATATCGTGAGTATATCGAGCAGGCTAAAAGCATCAAAAGTGTTTATCATATTCGCTCAACTAAACAGATTTCGCAATTTTTTGAATTAATAAAAAATGAAACTAACTTTAAAGATGGTGCGTGACTCCTAGCTACAATATATAGCTATGCCCGATCAGTACGATGCTGTTCAAGAATTTGAGCGGCATATCCGTCAACAACTTTCCTAAACTAATATTGCTTTGTACGTGTAGCGACACCCTTCAGGATGTTGGCGTTATACCAAATTGTAACCCATACAAATTCGCATACACACCTTGTTGAGCAATCAACTCGGCATGGGTTCCACGCTCCACAATTTTACCTTGCTCGACTACCAGTACTTGGTCAGCTTTAGTTACGGTACTCAGGCGATGAGCAATGACAAAGCTAGTACGCTCTTTCAGCAGCCGAGCAAGTGCTTCCTGAACTAAAGCTTCTGTACGGGTATCAATACTACTGGTGGCTTCGTCCAAAATCAAAATCCGAGGGTTAATTAAAACGGCTCGCGCAATGCTCAGCAGTTGTTGTTGTCCTTGACTCAAGCTAGTTCCCTGCTCTCCCAAAAGAGTAGCATACCCTTGTGGTAAACTAGTAATGAACTCGTGAATGTTGGCTACTTGCGCTGCTAGTTCAATCTCTGCTTGGGTGGCGTCTTTTCGTCCAAAGGCTATATTTTCGGCAACCGTGCCACTTAATAATATTGTGTCTTGCAAAACGATACCAATCTGACGCCTTAGACTTGCTTGGGTAACACGTCGGATATCGATCCCATCTATGGTGATTGCACCATCCAACACATCATAGAAGCGCAAAATTAAGTTGATAATTGTGCTTTTCCCTGCTCCCGTCGCTCCTACTAGGGCAATCATTTGTCCTGGTTTGGCATGAAAATTAACACCATTAAGTGCCAACTGGTTGAAACTATAACCAAATCTTACATCCTCAAACTTAACTTCACCTTGTATTGGCGGCATTTCTATGGCATCAGGTGCATCTTGTAGCAATGCAGGCTCGTCTAAGAGCAGAAATATTCGCTCTAACCCAGCTAAGGCTGATTGTGCTTGGGTGTAAAATTGACTCAGAACTTGAATTGGCTGAAAGAATTGCTGAACGTAGATGAGGAATGAAGTCACAGTTCCTACTGTTGCTGCTCCTTTCACCGCCAGATACCCCCCGTAAGCTAGTACCCCTGCTGTTCCTACGGTGTTGAGAAAATCAATTGAGGGTAAAAAGGCAGAGGTAATTGCTACAGCTTGCACGTTGGCATCTCGATTCGCAGCATTGAGAGCATCAAATTGCTGGATATTTACTTGTATTCGGTTGAACGCTTGTGCTTCCCGAACACTGTTAAGATCTTCCTCCAGTCTAGCTGAAAGTTGACCGATCGCTTCCCTGGTTTCCCGAAATTTTGTTCTCGCCCATGTAGCAAACAACCCTGTAGCGAAAATCATCAAGGGTACAACCAAGTTGCTTACCAATCCCAGTTCTAAATTCAGCGTTATCATGGCAATGATAATCCCAATTAAGCTGAATATACTGCCAATGATTTGCGCGATCGCAACTCCAAATGTCTGCTCTACAGTACTCACATCATTCAACAAACGACTCATCAAGTCACCCGCTTGACTGCGATCAAAAAAACCCAACGGTAAACTTTGAATTTTGGTGAAAATATCACTGCGCAACTGAGCCAAAAGACGCTGCATAATCCAGCCTATTTGCCTAATTTGACTCCGGATAATGAAACTACCAGTAGTATAAACAATAGTCAGTACAATTAACATCTGCATTAACCCCCGCCAGTTTCCACGGGTAATCAAATTGTCAATTGACCAACCGACAAGAAATGGACCTGTAGCTAGACATGCAGCACTTGCTATCACTAATCCTGATGTTATCAGAATATCTTGGCTATATGGGCGAAAGTATTGTAAAAATCTTCGCAGTATTGAGTATGGCGGTGATGTTGGGTTTGATAATTCAATGTTTTTATTGAGCATTTTTATTTATGTATTTATATACATGTTCGTAGTAAGCAGTTTAATGCTTAAGAAAGGGCTGAAGCCCTTACTACGAACTTTTAATTTGTGATTCTAAAATTGCACCGTACAAGGGGCTATTTTGCATCAATTCTTCATGGGTTCCCATTGCTACAAGTTCTCCACCATCAATTAAGAGAATTCTGTCAGCATTTTTTACTGTGCTAATTCGTTGAGCAATTACAAACACTGTACAAGTGCGATTTCGCATTAATTTATCTAAGGATGCTTGAATTTGTGTCGCTGTTTTGGCATCTACCGCCGATGTGCTATCATCTAAAATCAAGATGCGATAGTCTGTCAAAAGTGTACGAGCGATCGCTATCCGTTGCTTTTGCCCTCCCGATAACCCTACCCCCCTTTCGCCTATAATTGTTTCGTAGGCGAATGGCAAACTCATAATAAAGTCATGAATATGGGCAATTTTAGCTGCTTCCATCACTAGTTCTAGGGGAGCATTTGGTACTGCATAAGCAATGTTATCGCGGATTGTGCCAGAAAATAGTCTAGTTTCTTGGAAAACAATCCCAATGTGCGTGCGTAAACTCTCAAGAGTAAAATCGCGCACATCATGTCCGTCGATGCGAATCGCTCCCGTCGTCACATCGTAAAAGCGGGGAATCAAGTTCACCAGGGTACTTTTACCTGAACCAGTCTTCCCTAAAATCGCAATCAGTTCGTTAGGTTTAGTTTCAAAAGAAACACCTTTGAGGGCATAATTAGTAGCACCAGGATAGCGAAAATACACATCTTCAAAGGTAATTCTAATACTACTGGTATTAAAAGGAATGGCATCTGGGCGATCGCGAATTTCTTCTTCAATATCAACCACCTCATACAATCGTGTCGCCGAAGCCGCCGCCTGTGCCATCAATGACGAAGCAAAACCTATTTGTACAATTGGTTGGAGAATTACAGCTAAATATGAATTAAACGCGACTAATTCGCCTATGGAAAATTGTCTCTCAATTACAGCACTACCACCATAACCAAGTACCGCTACAGTTACAAAATTATTTAATAAAAATATGAAAGGGAAAAAGTTAGAAATTGCTCGAATTACTTTCAAATTAGCACCAAGTACCTCTTGATTTCTTTGGGTATAACGTTCAATTTCAGATTCTTCCCGGACAAAAGCTTTGATGACACGAACGCCGATCAAATTCTCTTTCAAAACCGCATTCAATTCTCCCAATAGCTGTTGCGCCCGTCCAAATAGCATTCCAGCCTTAGCAAAAAACCCGACAAACAACAACGCCGCAGCAGGTATAGCTATTAGTGTAATTAATGCTAGTTGCCAGTTCATAACTAACAAAATACTAGCAATTGTAATTAAAGTTAGGACAGAACTGATAACCTGTAATAAAGTAGTACCAATAAAAGTGCGAATTTGTTCAATATCTCTGGTAATGCGTGTTAGTAGTTGCGAAGTTGGAGCGCGATCGTGATAGCTGAAGCTGAGATTCTGAATTTTGGCGAAAATTTGATTGCGCAATTTGTAAGCGACTCCTTGCGCCACCGCTTCTGCCCAAAAACCCTGTCCAAAATTGAATAATCCTCTGGCAAGAGCCACTAAGATTAACAAACTACCAGATTGAATAACAGTATCTAAATCTTTTTTAGCAATACCTTGATCGATTCCCCACCTAAATAGCTGTGGAGTCAAAGCATTGGCAGCAATCAGTAGCAACAAAGATACAACCGCACCTAAAGTCATCCAGGGATAATCCTTGAGATACCTTAAAGCGCGTTTGAGCGATTGAATTGATGGAGGTTTATTTTGTTTAGTCAACTTTGTACCTCATTCTCACTTAGAATCCATCGGAATCATGTTCCAAACAGACATCATCCCATGCCGCCATCACCTCTTGCCACTCCCCGTCTGTTTCTGGCGACTTAGTTTTAATTAGTCCAACAAACCGTGTTAACTTCCTTGCTTTTTGAGCATCTTCACCAAAAACTTCTACCAAATCGCGCTCAAAAGTAGGATCGTAGCCTTTAGCGACAAGGGCAGCGTACTCAGTATCGCTCATGTCGAGGTTATAGATTGGAGGGTTAGTCATAGTTGTGGGTGCGTAGACGCGGAGTCGCTGATTAAACAATTCAACTGTAGCGCTGGGTCGTTACCCTTGACATCAACCGGAGGGAGTGCCGCCAGACAAATCGTCTCCCTACAATGGTTAAAAGTACCCTCAAGGGTACTCTAACTAGTTCGTAATTCTCAAAATATATATTGAAGCTTAGTTATATAGTCAACCATAAGATAAATAAATTGCTAACCATGACTACAATAACTAAGCAAATTCTTGACGATGGAATACTCATCGCTCAAGACCAGCCGTCGCAAACCATCTTTGGAAATCTGACACCGAGCAACGCAGATGTTAGCGACGGCGAAACCTATCAACTGGGTCTGAAATTCCAGAGTGCTCAAGCTGGTCAAATTACCGCGATTCGCTATTGGAAAGCGGTTAGTGAGACAGGCTCACATATTGGCAAAATCTGGACATTAACAGGGGAAGTCCTAGCAAGTGTTAGTTTCTCCAATGAGACAGCTTCAGGTTGGCAACAAGCCGCACTTAGCACTCCATTGAACATACAAGCCAACACCACTTATATAGTTAGTGTCAACGTCAATAGCCATTTCGCCATTACCACCAATGGATTGGCAAGCTCAGTTGCTAACGGCGTACTCAGCACCGTTGCCGACGGCAATAATGGAGTTTACGGTACTGTAAATTCTTTCCCAACAAATTCCTTCCAGAACAGCAACTATTTCCGCGACATAGTATTTGTTAGCGACGTCAGAGTTAACCCTACACCAACTAATCCAATTTATTTGGAAAACCAAAAACCAGGCACTACAGACTGGAAGATCACCAACCAAGCTTCATTTATGGAGATTGCTGGCTATGCGGGGGCAACTAGTGTTAATAAGGGTGAGTCGCTACCTATCAAAGTTTCTTTAGCAAAGGATGGAAATTTCACTATCGAAGTGTACCGTTTAGGTTACTACAGAGGCACAGGGGGTCGGCTAATATTGACCAGTAGTCAGATTCAGGGAATCCACCAACCTGAGTGTCAAATCACAGACTCCGATACCCGCTTAGTCGAATGTAACTGGTCAACTTCTTACACCTTGGAGGTAGGCGCTGACTGGACTAGTGGTCTATATATTGCCAAGCTGATTGACCAGAATAGTGGTAAGCAGTCACAGGTGTGGTTTGTCGTTCGCGATGATAGCAGCAACTCTGATGTCTTGTTCCAGAGCAGCTTTAACACGTTCCTGGCTTATAACAATGCTTATGTTTATAACGGTACTCGTGGTTACAGCTTGTACGAATTTAATAGTTTCGACAAGCAAAGAGCGTTCAAGGTTTCCTACGACAGACCTTTTGCACAAACCCTAAAAGATGCCCAAGGCGAGTTTAACAACATACTCCGTTGGGAGTACAACATGGTACGGTGGCTAGAGTCCCAGAGCTATGACGTCTCCTACGTTACTAACCTGGATGTTCACTATAACTCGCAGTTGCTACTCAAGCACAAAGTATTCTTGTCGGTAGGTCATGATGAGTACTGGTCGAAAGAACAACGCGATCATGTCGAGCTTGCTCGTGATGCTGGAGTCAACTTGGCGTTTTTCTCCGCTAATACTGCCTACTGGCGTGTGCGTTTTGAGAACAGCACCATTAATGGGCAACCCAACCGGGTGATGGTATGTTACAAAGGTGCAGCTTCACCGAGCGAACCTACAGACAAGTTTCGCAGCCAACTGAATAATCGTCCAGAAAGCGCCTTGCTAGGGGTGATGTATGTTGGTGATGAAGATGCTGTCTACGCAGGGTTTGACTTCGTTGTCAAAAATAGCAACGATCCCTACTACGCCAACACTGGTCTGAAAGACAACGATACTCTTGGTAAATTGGTTGGTTTTGAATGGGATAGAATTAATACAAATGCATCTCCAAACGGACTGGTTATTCTCGGTGAGTCACAATTCCCAGGAGCAAGGGAGGAGCTAGACAATACCGATATTGAGGGTTTTCCGGATGGAACCGATCCTCGGATCGCACACGCGGTTCGCTACACTGCACCCAGTGGTGCTAAGGTGTTTTCAACCGGCTCAATTCAGTGGATGTGGGGACTGGACAGTGATGGTGTCAGTGAACCTCGCGAAGATCCTCGCGCCAAGCAAATTGCTGTCAACATACTGGCAGACATGGGAGCTATACCTCTAACTCCCAGTGCGGGCATCATTGTTCCCTCAGTTACACAAAAATCACCAGTAATGATGGGAAGCAGAAGGTAAAAAAGTACTAGAATCTAACGCACTCAATCTTGAGTGTGAGGAGGGCTGAATGCTGTGTTGTGAATGAATGATTCATCTGTTAGACTATGCAGGAAAGCTAGCAAATCCTGTTTTTCACGTTGTGTTAGTTTAAAACCCTTGACAAAAGTACTTTTAAGTGGGTTAGAGCTTCCTACTCCAGTGAAGTGTAACTTTTTATAACTGCAAACGCCCCAACAACTGCCAGAAAAAATGCAGTAAATTTAATTGATAATTTCATCGTTTAACTGAATTGATTTCTCACTAATAAAACCACTTACCACGACTAACATGAACTGTCAAAAGACAGCTTGTCAAAGACTAGCGTGCTTTGACAGCTTGTTTTTGTCCTTGGCAAATTTTTAAGTTATAACTTCAATTTCTGCTTCCCCTAGAGTAAACTCACCAATCACAGATGAAAAGCTATATCCAAGAGCCAAAAGTTGCTCTAAAATAGCAGGAGTGCTTTCTGGTGCTACAGCAAGTAGTAAACCCCCACTCGTTTGGGGATCTGCTAGTAGCATTTCCCATTTCGCCAAATTGCTCAACCCTGTGGACTTAATTTGAGATTGATAGCTATCCCAGTTGCGTTGTGCCGCACCAGGAAAAATACCCATATCAGCTAAAGCCTTAGCTTCTGGTAAAATGGGAATTTGAGATAGTGAGATTTTGGCTTTCAAAGAGCTTCCTCGGCAAATCTCCAGTAAATGCCCAAGCAGCCCAAATCCCGTAACATCCGTCATTGCGTGGACATCAGGATTGGTTGCTAAAGTTGCTCCCACTTTATTCAACTGTGTCATCACTTTAAGTACTGAAGAATAACCGTCGGGTGTTAATTTACCTTTCTTCAGGGCAGTAGTCATGACTCCAATTCCTAAAGGCTTCGTCAAAATTAGCAAGTCATGTGGTTTTGCAGTTGCATTCCGGCGCACATGCGTTGGATGCACTAACCCGGCGGCAACTAAACCAAAGATGGGTTCTGGGGAATCAATGGAATGTCCCCCCGCAAGAGGAATTCCCGCCTCCTGACAAACTTTTGCCCCACCAAGCATGATGCCTTGAATTGCTTCCATTGGTAAAGTGTTGATTGGCATCCCCAATACTGCTAAGGCTAAAATCGGCGTTCCACCCATCGCGTAGACATCAGACAGGGCATTTGTCGCCGCAATCCGTCCAAAATCTATTGGCTCATCAACAATGGGCATAAAAAAATCTGTTGTCAGCACGAGGGCTTGGCGATCGTTAAGTTGATACACTGCTGCATCATCACTAGTTTGAGTGCCTACTAGCAGTTGCTCCAACCCTTGGTTTAAGGGAACTTGGCGTAATATTTCCTGCAATTGGGCAGGAGCAATCTTGCAACCACAGCCACCACCATGAGAGTACTGAGTGAGGCGAATCATACTAGTTTTCTCCTAACTTTTGTTCCCATCATATTAGTTTTTCGCAGTGACGACGCCACAACTATCTTGCCAAGTTTGACAAGCCAAGGAAGTAATATGATAGAGAGGAGAAATTATGAAAGCGAACAGACCGTGATTACTAAAGAAGAAATTACCATCAAAGTTCCCTCTGAGGTAGCAGAGTCATATCGCAATGCCACTGAAGAAGAACGCGAACAAATTGAAGCCCGGATTGCAGTGTTGCTAAAGTCTTCAATGACAAGCAGGCTTGAAGCCATTGCCAAGCTCAGACAAACAATGGATGAAATTGGCACACGAGCGGTACAAAGGGGTTTAACGCCAGAGATTTTGGAATCAATTTTGAATGATGATGAATGAGAGACGGTTTGTGTGTGATGTTTATTGACATGACTGAGCAGATTAATGAATGTCGAGATCCCAAAGATAATAAATATTTGGAATTAGCACTTAGTGGTCAAGCAGAGTGTATTGTTACCGGAGATAATGATTTACTAGTGCTAAACCCTTGGAGGGGTATTGAGATTCTGACTGTTCAAGAATTTTTGGCTCTCAAGTAGCAATAATTACCCATTCAGTTTTTTAATAAAAGCCTCAATCGTGCCTGCTGCTAATGGGGGATGAGAATCACTGGAATATTAGACTTGTGGCAGAAAGTGGAGAAGCGCTAGATCGCGAAATTGGAAGCGTGGAAAACGAACTAGTTCAACAACCTTGTCAAGTTTGACAGCTTGTCTTTTGACGACAAATGCCGTAAAAAGGAGGTGCAGATACTCCGGGCTTATGAACAGTTACATCAATTTTTGGCGGTAGCTAATCCGAATTTGGTAGCAGTCTTTGCTGACAATTTGGATCAAGCTAGTGTAGAACAGTTTGAGGCGATCGCCAAAACAATACAAGCCCTGCGCCCCATCAGGGCGGAAAAACGCTAAAACAGCCTTGGAAGAAGATTGATTTGTCGTTCTGGAGATATAAATTGCTTGGGAAAATGTGGATTATGAGTAACTTCAAGTTTGACAGTCCGTCTTTTGACAACGATCGCTATCTTATACTAAATCCTTAACAGCGCAGGCTATCACTGTCAGTTTGATAGCCGATTTTGGTGGTGTTTGAGGTGTGAGAAGCCAGGGTGAAAAAACAAATATTATCCACTGGGATGTGGCTGGGTATATCTGTATCAGTGTTAGTCGCTTCCCGTTGCTATGCTAATGTAGTGCATAATACTGCTGTACATAAACAAATTGCCACAAAAACCGAAAAACCGATCACAAAAATTCCCCAAATCAGTGACATCCCGCGTCAAAATACCAGTGTCAAGGACTTATTAGCACAGGATATTGAAACCAATCAAGTTGTAATTGTCACCGGAGTGCGCCTTGCTACCAACAATACTGGTGTGGAATTTATCTTAGAAACGAACGTATCCGAGCGGTTGAGAGCTACTGCTTCAACTCAGGGAAACACATGGAGTGCGATCATTGAAAATGCTCAACTGCGTTACAAGGGTGGGAATACATTTGTCGCGAAAAATCTGTACAGGGAATTACTGAGATAAAAGTAACAAATATAGATGTAAATAGGATAAAGGTGACAGTAACGGGAGAGGCGGGTTTACCAAAAGTAGAGGCGTTTGACAGCAATGAAAGTCTAATTTTTGGCGTAACGCCAAAAGATCGCCGCATTGTCCGAGATGCCCTTGAGTAGGTTGGGCTAGATACCTTTGCCTCTAGGAGTTTTGGTTCCCTTTCTGGTGGAGAAAAGCAGCGGGTTTTGATTGCACGATCACTCGCCCAGCAAGCACGTTTTTTGATTCTCGATGAGCCAACAAACCACCTCGATATTCGCTACCAGTTGGAACTTTTGGAATTGGTAAAGGGGCTAGGCGTGACTAGTGTTGCAGCTTTACACGATTTGAATCTTGCAGCTACGTACTGCGATCGCATTTACGTACTCCAGCAAGGAACCATTGCCGCATCCGGGAAACCCCAAGCCATTCTCAAACCAACGCTCATCCGCGATGTATTTGGGGTGGGATCTGTTGTAGATGCGGACTCACGCACGGGAAAGTTACGCATTAGCTTTTTTCTGGAGGACAACAAAAGATAAATCCTTAAATAATTTGTTTCTTAGGAAATAGGCAAGATAAAATGTAGAGTAGTATTCTAGTATTACAATAAGCCAAGAATATTAATTTCCAAGTAGGTCTAACAGGTTAGCTTCAAATTCTGGTATGCCAATGGACTCTAAGGGGAAAAATCAACATGTTTGGAGTTGGGCTAGACTGGCGATCGCCAGTAACGGTCTAGTATATCTAATTGCCACTACGAGCATAATTTTCCCCTCCTTAGTAGTAGCTAAAGAAAGAAACCAAATTGCCAAAGCATCTACAGAACTACCCGTCGTTAAATCAGCAGCTTTGGGTACAGATATTGATGTACCTTGGTCAAAGCCTGTTAGAATTGAGGACTCATTTGAAGGAAACTACCTGGGAATATTTGATCGCCACACCTTCAGAAGTGACTTTCTCGATACTAACGCCAGGGTTGAGGTAATTAGCCTTTGGAGCCGTAACTCAATTCGCTTTTTGTTGGCTTACCGCGATCGCAATTGCTCATTAGGGTATGGCTTGTACCCCTACAACATCGGCTCAGGATGTGCAGCATCCAAAAATACACTAAAGATAACTAACCTTTATATTAAACTTGGAGAGCAAGTCTTTCGTCTCGACGGAAACAACAGTACATTCAAGGTGAGCGATGAGTTAGCAGCAGCCCTGAAAAACTCGTCCCCTAACAATGTGAACATTAGACTTGTGGCAGAAAGTGGAGAAGCACTAGATAGCGAAATTGGCAAAGGAACTGTGGCAGCGTGGAAAACGATTTACTAGTTCAACAACCTTGCTAAGTTTGACAGCTTGTCGTTTGACAACGGATGCCGTGAACAAGAGAATTTATGAAGGAGATTTGACCGAATAAGCCTTTTTTGGAGAGGAAACACGGAATGAAAAGGATTTTTTCAGTATTGTTGCTGGGCTTAGTAATTTTCACCTTTGCCTTCAATCGTCCAGCAATGGCCGCAGATGCGGAGAAAGGAGCCAAAATTTTCAGTGCTAATTGCGCCCAGTGTCATGCGGGTGGTAAGAACTTAGTGCAAGCTAATAAAAACTTGAGGAAAGATGCTTTGGATAAGTATGGGATGAACTCAGCAGATGCCATTATCGCCCAAGTTACAAAGGGTAAAGGTGCTATGCCTGCTTTCAAAGGGCGTCTAAAACCAGAGCAAATCGAAGATGTTACCGCATACGTGCTAGACGAAGCTAATAATAAGGAGTGGAAGTAAAGCACAATCAGCCTGTTGTTCTGTAAATAGTAGGTAGGTACATACCTTTACGCGCATCCTGGTTAAACCTATCTATCCTGTAGAGACGTTACATGTAACGTCTCTACACAGGCGTGGTTTGTAAAGCGGGTTGTAAAAACCAGATTTCGGTATTACCTGCTACCTTTGTTATTCCAAGCGAGGAGAGATATTACCTATGATTCGATTTATTCTCAATTTTGGTATTACCGTCGTACTCGCCTGCGTCTTTCTCATTTCACCTGCACTTTCATCGCCTGCCCCCAGCAACCAAATCACAGCCAGCGATTTCTTCAAGTTAGGTGTAGAAAAGATACTAGAGGGTAATTATCAGGCTGCTGTTGAAGATTTTACTCAGGCGCTCGCCATCAAGAACAACTTTGTCGCTGCTTATAGTAACCGATGTCTTGCTTACATTCAATTAGAAGAATACCAGAATGCGAGCCTCCTTCGGAGGAGCTTCGCTAACGCCGATTGCAATATGGCAATAAATTTTGCTCCTGATAAAGCTGATACTTATTTAAACCGGGGACTTGCTTACTATAGATTAGGTGATTATTTAGCTGCCATTGCCGATCATAATCAAGCGATCGCATTGAACAAGAGTGATTTTCGCGCTTACTATAACCGAGGGGTAGCTTTTGCCATGTTGGGGAATCATCAGCAGGCGATCGGCGACTATAATTTAGCATTGAGTCAAATTCCCCAGAACCCCAGTCATCAACTAGCGGATATTTACAATGACAGAGGCATAGCTCGTTTAGAGTTGCGAGATTTACCTGCAGCTATGGGCGACTTTACTAGAGCAATTCGTTTCAATCCTCAAGACTATAGAGGTTACTTCAACCGGGCTTGTGTATGCGCTCGTAATGGAGATAACCGCAATGCTATCAGTGATTTTACTGCATCACTCAAGTTGCACCCAATTAATGCCCAAGCTTATTTTAACCGAGGTGTAGCTTACCATCGACTTGGTTATGAACAAGCCGCAATATCAGATTTACAAAAGGCTGCACAATATTTTGCTTCCACAGGAGAAACTTTACAACACGAAAAAACTTTAGATTTAGTCAAGAATATACAGCAACAACTCCCATATTTAACAGAAATTGCTCTGACAAAAATTCTCAATCATTCATGACAACATTTTGTGGTAAAATACTATCTATCGAACACAAGGAGTGTTCAGCATGGCTTACAGCGATTTTAAAACCATCAATCAAGTCAAAGTCAGCTTTGACCTTGATATTAGTTTGATTAATCTGTTTCCGCAAGTAGAGCCAGTTGAACCAAGCGAATATCTCAAAACAACCCTGAAGCGTAATTTGCAAGTTGCTTTTGATAACAATACTGAAAAAGCTCGTTCCGAGTTGATTATTGCCCCCTTGCTGATAGAGGTGAGGGAGATGTTCAACGGCAAAGTGAGCTTGTTCTCTGGTAGAGATTTTAATGTAGATGCCACTCAGGGACTAAATGGTTTTTGTGACTATATTTTGAGCGCTTCAGAGTTCACTTTAGAAATTGAAGCACCAGTGATCGCAATTGTTGAAGCCAAAAACGAGAGTACTAATGCAGGTTTGGGACAGTGTATTGCCGAGATGGTTGCTGCACAGAGGTTTAACCAAGTCAGAGACAGAATTACTCCCAGCATTTATGGTGCTGTAACTACTGGGAGGATATGGCGCTTCCTCAAGCTTTCTGCTCAAACTGTTTTGATTGATAACGAGGAATTGGTAATTGAGAATATAGAAGATATAAATGTTTCTAAGATTCTGGGTATTTTGACTGAGCCAATTAAACAATTGAACGTTGATTCTAGTAACACCTAAGAATAAAAAAATGTCGGTTCACTACATCCTTCTAAAGACTGACTTAACTTAGGTTAATATTTAATACCTAGATCGGATGCGCTGCATTGGCTGTTAAGCATATATTTATGAGGCTTTTAACCCATATTTTTTGAATCAATACTAGCTTTCCACTTTTGGCATTTTCAAAAAGCAGACATATATTTTATTAGGTTTAAAAAGAACGAATATGTCAAATGACTTAAATTCCTACCTACCTACACCGACTAAACAAAAATTTGCAGCCACCTTCGGTGTAGTAAGACCAATAAATGCTACAGAACTTTACATAATCTCACTCTTTGGTTCGATGTTGGGTGGCGTAGTAACACTTACTTTGTTGATCAAGACAAAGGAAAAAGAAATTTTCTGCTAATCTTAATTAACACGTTATTATGCAGAATTACAGTGAGATTTTGACGGACAAAGTAGCCCAGACTCAATATCCCATTCATGATTTGCTGCGACAACGATGGAGTCCTCTGGCTTTTTCAGATCGGATGGTTGAACCAGAAAAGTTACACAGTGTCTTAGAAGCAGCAAGCTGGGCGGCTTCTTCTTACAACGAGCAGCCTTGGAGTTTTATTGTTGCAACTTCAGAAAATAAAGCTGAATTTGAGCGTTTACTCGGTTGTCTAGCAGAGGGAAACCAAGAATGGGCAAGGAATGCTCCCATCTTGATGCTCTCGGTGGCAAAACTAAACTTTGAGTACAATGGTGTAGAAAACCGTCACGCTTTTCATGATGTTGGCGCAGCATCTACCACTTTAGCGATCCAGGCAGCCGCACTAGGGTTATTTATTCACCAAATGGCAGGATTTGATGTCCCCAAGGCAAAAGAGATCTACAGCATTCCTTCTGGTTATGAGCCAGTTGCGGCAATCGCGCTAGGCTATTTCGGATCTCCACAAACTTTATCTGAAAGGTTGCAGCAACGAGAGAATACCCCGCGCACTCGCAAACCTTTAGAAGAGTTTGTTTTCTCTGGTAGTTGGAATCAAACTTCACCTCTGGTTGCAAGTTAAAAAGAGCATTCTGGATCAAAATCGTGGTATTATTATCAACGTCTCTAGCGTTCACGAAATTATTCCTCGACCTTTTTACGCTAGCTATTCGATGAGCAAAGGTGGGATGGAAAATCTAACTAAAACACTGGCGCTAGAGTATGCAGGGCATGGAATTCGCGTCAATGCGATCGCCCCCGGAGCAACCATCACTCCAATTAATGAAGCTTGGACGGATGATCGACACAAAAAAGCTGTAGTCGAAAGCCACATCCCGATGGGGCGAGCTGGAACCGCAGAGGAAATGGCGGCTGCGGTTGCTTTTCTAGCCGATGCTCCCCAAGGCTACCTTTAGGTCGATCCCTATGGCATACAAGAGATCGCACGCCCTGGATACTGATAAATTTAACATCCCAAAACTCTAGCAAATTGGTAAAAAACAAAACTTGTTACCCAAGCCAAACCTACTGACCAAACTATTGACAACCAGGCAAATTTTGCACTTTTAGCTTCATTTTTCATGGCAGCAACTGTGGACAGGCAAGGAACATAAAGTAGAGTAAATAGCATGAAACTGTAAGCCTGAACCCAATCAATTTGAGCAGCAAGAGCTTGCATCAAACTAGCATCATCTTTTTGACTATATATTACCGCCAAACCACCCAAAACAATCTCCTTAGCAATAAAACCAAAAATCAGCGCTACTGCTAACTGCGGATTAATCCCCAATGGTGCTAAAATTGGCTGTGTCAATTGACCAATCATTCCCGAAAGACTTTGCGAACTTGCAGGTGGTACATTGGGTGGTAAGTTATTCAACAACCAAATGATAATCACCCCAAAGATAATAAACCGCCGTGACCAGAATAAAAAGTGCTTGGTTTCATGCCACGCCTGTAGTAGCATTTGTTGCAGAGTGGGGAAGCGATAGGGCGGTAGTTCTAGTATCAATGGTTCTGTATTCGGATATTGACTTTTAAATAAAGCTGCTGTTATAATAGCAGCGACAAAGCTGAGCATGTACAAACTGAATAAGACAACAGGTGCTTGACGAGGGGTGAATAGTGCAGTTGTCATAAACATAAACACATTCAACCGCGCCGAACATAAGGAAAAGGGAATTACTAACATTGAAAGCAGGCGTAAGTTAGGCGATCGCATTACCCGCGTCCCCATAATTGCCGGCACATTACAGCCAAACCCCATCAACGACATCACAAAAGAGCGCCCATCCAACCCCAACCGCTCCATCAAAGCATCCATCAAATATGCCGAACGCGACAAATAACCACTGTCTTGCACAATTGTCATGCAGATGAAAAACAACCAAATCACCGGGATAAACGCTGCTACAGTCCCTATCCCTTGGTAGATGCCATCTATTAAGAAATCGTGTATAAATTTTGGTAACGAACCAAGCAATGGTTCCAAGGCGATATCCTTAAACCAATTCAAAAACCCTTCCAAATAATCCTGCAAAGGCGTTCCGATTGCATATACCACTTGGAACATCAAAAACATTGCCCCAAAAAATATCGGCAATCCTAACACCGGATGCAGCAGAACTTTATCCAAGCGAGTCGTCAAGTTTTCTTCAAGCGTCTCTGTATGAACTGCATCTTGCAACAACTTCTCCATTTCTGATGCAATCTGTTGTTCTGGCGCAAGATTATTTTCCAATTGAACCACAGATGGCTCGTTTTGTTTGCGGAGGGAATCCTGAATTATTTGGTACGCTTCGTCGTAACCTTGTCCGAATTTAGCACTAATCGGCACTACTGGCATTCCCAGATGCTCAGATATTTTCTTGCTATCAACGCTCACCCCAAATTTTGCCACTTCATCTGCCATATTAAGCAGGAGTACCGCAGGCAATTGTAAATGTTTCACTTGTAAAGCAAGACTAATTTGGCGGTCTAATTGAGTAGCATTAAGAATCAAGATTACCAGATGTACTGGCGTAGTTTCCAAAAATCGCCGCACTACAGCTTCATCTTCAGAAAAGCCACGTAAATCGTAAATTCCGGGCAAATCTACAACTTTTGCTTCCTGTTCGCCCAGTTTAACTTTAGCTACCATTAAATCTACAGTAATTCCGGGCCAGTTGCCAATGCTGGCACTAGCTCCTGTGAAGCGATTAAAAAAGGTTGATTTGCCCGTATTGGGCATTCCTATAACAGCAACTTGTTTCAGTCCAGTAAAAGAGTTATTATCAATTAGATTAGAATTATGACATTGTGTCATGCGCCTGCCTCAGTCGTCCTATATTCTACTTTAATCGCCTGAGCATCCCGACGGCGCACCATTACTTCCGTTGTCCCAATTCTAACGTGCAAGGGACCTGAAAACCAAGCTTTGCGAATCATTCTCACTTGCCTGCCGGGGCGAAAACCCAGTGCTAGCAGGCGTTGTTCTAACCCTGCTTCTGCTACAAGCCCTGAGATTAAGGCAGTTTCTCCCGGTTCTAACTGGCTAAGTTCAATGAGATGCATTTACAACATAATTATGTGCCTTTCGATTAGACATTGACCGAATTTAATTGTGCGTTGTCTACAACCGTTGTAGAGACGCGAAATTTCGCGTCTCTACATTATTTTTTGGAAATACCTATTTGCTCAAAGCATCTTTGATATTGTCAATGGTGCTTTCAACAAAATTCTTGGAGTTGTCTACTGCTTTTTGAGTACGAGCGGCATCTTCTTCTGCTCTCTCGTGAATTCGAGCCGCATCTCTTTTTGCTTTGCCCTCAACAAAACTACCACTGTCATCTGCTTGATCGACTTTAGCAGCATTTGTCCTTGCAGTTTGCTCAACTTTATTTTTTGAATCTTGGATGAAATCCTTGGCTTTGTCAAATCCTTCACTGGTTTTCTCTTTAACTTTATCGCCCGCGTCTGCTGTGGCAATCAAGTTTACCGCAGGTGATGCCATTGCTGTGGTGTTCAAGAAAGCACCTTGCCAAAAAGCGATCGCTGACAAACAAAATAGAGTTGTAGCTAAAAAGAGTCCTAAAGTCGAAAGCCGTTTCATCAGATAATTCTGTTTCACAGAATACACTCTCCATTTTTATTTAGCATTCTATTTTTACTTCATCAAGTTGCGAAGCCATATCTTTCCCCAGAAAGAAGTTTGCTCGTCACAAACACCTTCAACCACGTCATAAGTTTGACATTTGATTTTTTTGACAAAGGTCTCATTCTCAAGTAATATTACATGCGGAAAATGTCAGTCAATGTGCTAAATGTTATCAACATCTACCAGGTCTAACTGGAACGAGACACTGACCACAATCAACGGTGAACCAGCGGTTGAACTGAGTTCTATGCCGGAAAGTTGGCAGCGAATCTCCCAGGGTGCATGGATGAGTGAGCCTCGCGTGTACACAGCGATGGCGCAGGTTTTCCTCGCGAAGAATTCGCGTGGAAACATCCTTTTTTTAGAACGTCCTGATACTGAATACTTGAAGGCAGCTTACTGTGAAGGCAATGGGCAACTTGCATGGGAAGCTGTCAGCCACTATGGCGATGCTTTTCTTCCAGAGAGTTACCCAAATTTACAACAAATTCGTACTAACGTTCAAGGCGATCGCTCTCCACAGCAGACTGAGCGACTTGCACTCGTCAATATCGTCAGCGATTTGTTTGCCTTCCTTGGCTACGATGTGCCTTCTACTTTTTACTGGACTTTCTTACATCCACTGGAGCGTACTGATTTGTTCGAGGTTCGCTCCTTCCGGTTGAGCGAACAGGATATTGCCGTGGCGCGTTCGTTTGATGCCATCCTGCATGGAGGTTATGTGTCAATGCTACGGCGGTTCATTGACAGTGTTTCTAGTCGTCACGGTTACTTCATTGAGCATGGATGTGGTTGTGAGAACCACTTAGCAAAACTCAAGCCCTGTGACTCAAAGTTTGACTACACAATTCCACCAGAAGCGCGGCGCAAGACTCTCCGCGCATTCTTGTGGAGTGTGATGGAAGAGTACATGCTATTTGAGCAGCGATCAGCAACACGTCTAGTTTACGCCGACAATCTTACTCTTTAACCTAAAATTATCTAGAGACGCGAAATTTCGCGTCTCTACAGGTGATGCAAAATTTCGCGTCTCTACGGGTTTACGTCTCCACAGTTTCTGTAAATTCGCCAAGGGGAGTCGTTACGATGGAGCAAAGAACCTTTGTCTGTAACACAAATTGCCACTGACGCATCTTCATTCGGTCCACGAAATAATGTCGCAGTCTCTTGGTAAGATCCTCCCAGATCGAATTGGTCACAGGTGATTCTCAAATCAAATACAATAAAAGTCTTCTCTACAGTTTTGCAGTAATCCTGTATTGCACAAAGTCTATCCCTAATCTCGTCTTGGCAATCTTTGGGAGACAAATTTTTAGCAAACTCTAGAGCTTGTTGTATTCTTCGACGCAGTTCAAGCTTAATTTGCTCTCGTCGTTCTATGGGGCGATCCAATTGTACTGTCATTGACTACTAACTAAATAAAGAAATTATTGAAGCGGTTGTGAGCGATCGCGATCAGGCATTGGCTCAGAAGAATGCTTCCCAACAAAAAATACCTTCGCACAATCCAATTACTTGGTATTAATCGTCACCTATTTAATGTGTCATATAAAACATATTCTGAGATGAAGCGATTGTCAAGAAAGTGTGAAGTTCAGGCGTAGATGCATCGAGTGGGAAGTACCTCAAGTTTACTGAGAAAACCAGAAACTAGCAATCGTGCGGAATTAGTGCGTTTTGTGATTAAGCATGGGTGGGAATTGCCCACCTTTTTGAATTAAGCGAATTGCTAAGCACGCCAGGGAGGAATTGGGTTGACTTGAAGTTAAACCCAGTAAACTAAAAGTGTTCAGAAAATAAAGTTAATTCTACAGCCCTCTCATATTCAAGTCGCTTCTGAGCAATCTGATAATATTCAGAATTAATTTCTGCGCTATGGCAGTGGCGATTTGTTTTGAGAGCAGCTACAGATACAGAGCAAAGCCCACCAAATGGCTCCCAAATCACATCTAGTGGATCTGTGGAAGACAAAATTATTGCTTCGAGCAGCTTTAAGGGTTTTTGATTTGCGTGAGCGCACTTTGCTGCAACACTTTTAATCCGTTCTTTTCCACGGTTTGGAGGTTCTACCCATACATTTGTCATACCATGAATATGGTTCCATTTAGGTCTCATCCGTACCCATTGTTCTGCTGTTAAAGGAGTTTTGCCATCTAAAGAAAAATAAGGTGATTCTGTAGGTTTACCATGTTGCATAGCATAATTAGACAATCTTTCCATCATTTCTGGCGGTGGAAAATACCAAAGATGACATTGAGTTAGATATTTTCGGGTGGCGGCGTTTTTAACGCCACTGGCTTCATTTGCTTTACTTAAAGGAAGTCCACTTCTTTGCCACTCGTGTCTAAGCCAAAACTGTATTGGCAGTTGTATTCCGTCGCCTGTAGTCAAAATTACATTCCGTTCATATTGAACACAGACTTCAGTCACCACAGGGAAACGCCGTATAGTCTTGCTGTTGACGTTTCCAGCTATCTGTCCAATCCCTTTATCCCACACATGAAGCGCACGATATTTCCATCCATACCTTTCTAGCACAGGATGGACTGTAGCCCAACCTATCTCGTTGCACCAAAACCATAAAGTTGTTTCTGGTAAAGAATACTTTGCCCAAGCTTCTATGTGGGGTTGATACCATTCTACCAGTCTTTCATGAGTTGGCGGATCGCCAGGAAAAAGCCCTAAACCATAAGCTCCATCAGAAACAATAGCGGTGGGAGGACGCCAGTGGGGGTATCTAGTATATGCATCAGCCATTTCAATTTGAACGGAACCTACCGAAAAAGTGGGTATACTTATATCTTGACTACTAGTGTCGAGCAATTGCTGTTGTGGGTACTTCATCTTCTACACGCATCTCCTGCTAAGAAGTTTAGCCAAAGCAAGTGCCAAAGTGTAAGATGTTGGGCAGTTAATAGTCCATTTTGGAATAGAAATACATATTTAATAACTTGAACAAGAACTAAATACATGAGTAATGCTTCTCTAGCTCCTCAAAAAAAATATCTAGCTAGTTCTTGGCAATATTACGAAATTTGGTTAAAAATAGAAAAAATTCTTTATGCTTTACCAAACTATTTTGAAAGCGAAATAGTTGTTAAAGGCGTAAATCCTACTGATTTATATGCTGTGGGCAGTTTGTTTTCAACAGCTATAGAATATAGTTTAGTAAATGTTTTAAATAAAACAAGAAATGTTTGGGATACCAATAACTTATATCCAGCTTTTACCTTTAAAAGGCAATCTCAAACCTTTCCAGATGTTCTGCTTGTTGATGCATCCAATAAAAACAGTATTATATTTGGCATCGAACTTAAGGCTTGGTACGCACTTTCCAAGGAAGGTGAACCTAGCTTTAGATTCAAAATCGATCCAGATTCATGTGCGGAAGCAGATTTACTGGTAGTCGTTCCTTGGCTATTATCAGAAGTAACTTCTGGCAAACCTGTACTTTTGTCCCCTTTTGTAGAACTTGCCAAGTACGCTGCCGAATGTAGAAATTTCTACTGGATTGAGTCTCGAATTCAGGCAGGAAAGAATGCAAAAATTGATCGTCCAGTACCTCAGTATAGAAAGCCTTACCCAGCAGCAAAGGAGAAGGCTTCCGATAGCGCACAAGATGATAGTGGGAACAATTTTGGTAGAATTGCCAGAACTGGACAGGGTAATCTTTTACAGGATTACTTAAATGAGATTCAAAATCAAGAATATTTAGGGATAAAAATAAAACATTGGATTAAAATATTTAAAGCTATTGCAGAAGGTAGAGACGATCAACAAATAGACTCGGCTTTAAATAGAGTGTTAAAGGACGTACAGCAAGATGTAGCAATTTCTGACGAAGATTCTCCTTGAAAAAAAATTTTAATTTTTTGGAAATTTAATTATCAGCAAGGGGTACGTTCATTGGTAAGTTAATTCAAGCGCTGGCGTAGCCACAAAGCTAGTAACGGCAAAGCTAGTCGATAACCTTGTTCATTACCATAAATCAAACCTTTTTGCTGCAACCCAGTAATAGCACCTTGAAGGCTACCACCACGGGAGAGACGATGCTTTTGAATATACTCCTTGCTTTGGGGTTTGTCAGTGGGATCTATTGCCAAACATTCTAAAAGATGCACTTGATGCGCAGGAAGCAACATCACCAGGGACTCAAAAGTAATAGATAAATCTTTAAGCAGCCCTTCAATTGCTTGTTGTACTTCTTGCTCTCCAATTAGAGTATCAGGACGACACAAAGTTTGTAAACGGCGAATTAGTGCTCTTGCATCCCCAATATGCCCCTGTACAGCATCTAGGAATAGTTGCAGGGCTTGCGAACGAGAATCAAAAGTTAGTGAGTTAGTATGCAACATCTCTCTTGCCCACACAGCTAAAACATCTTTAGCTAAAGGAACTAACGTTACAGTTTCTAAGGGATAGTTGGTTTCATCAAAACGGTTACTCGTTTCAGCTATTGTGGCTATCAGTACGTAACTAACTTGGGTTTGTTGGTTAACCTCTCCTCTGAGTTTTGTTTCCCACAACCCATTGCGATCCCAAGAACGAATGTGGGGAAAACTGTTCAAAATTAGTACTACGCGCTTGTCAATATTCTCAACTAACTGTTGTGGTAATTTGAGCAGTAATTCAAATGCTTGCCATAGCTGCTTTTGATTTAGCGATCGCAACACTTTAAACCCATCCCTTTGTTGGGGATGACAGATAAAAAACTCGCTTGCATTCTGTGTCACCCAGCTTTGAATTTGTGTGGGGGCAAAATTTTGGCTAATCGTCTCGGCTAACAATTGCAGAAATCTTTCCCCATCTGTAGCGCGGATGCAGTCTACCTCCAGTATAGTCGCGCCTACTTCCTTGGCGGCAGATCTGACCAAAGTACGTCGCCCACTTCCTGGCACTCCAGCAATCAGCAAATCACCATCACGAGCAAGAACCTCAACAAGATGCTGAAATTCTGCTGATCGCCCAATCAATTCTAAACGGGTAGACAACAACACACTCACACGCTTTCTTCCTTATATATTAGTACGAAATGCCAACCATCAAAAGAGACTATCGTTTTCATCAAAATTTACTAGTGCTTAATACCTTTATAGCACTATAAAAACGTGCTAAATAATTAATAACACCTTATTCCTCACACACAATTATGGTTCAACTTGTATCTACCATCGCACAGCCAGAAGATAAAGCGACTGTTTGGCATTCTCTTGAGGTTGAAGAAGTAATAGCATTAGTGCAAACTGAATCAGAGCAAGGATTGAGTAGCGCTGTAGTTAAGCAAAGGTTAGCTAGTTTTGGCAGAAATGAATTCACTGTTAAAGGCGGCAAACCTTGGTGGTTGAAGTTTCTGCTGCAATTTAACCAGCCGCTGTTGATTATTTTGCTGTGTGCGGGTTTAGTTAAAGCACTATCAGGCAGTCTTGTCAATGCGGGTGTAATTTGGGGTGTTACTACCACTAACGCCATCATCGGATTTGTGCAGGAGTCAAAGGCTGAGGGTGCGATCGCCGCTCTTGCCAAAGCCATTACTACAGAAACCACTGTCATCCGTGATGGTCAAAAATTACGCATCCCTTCCTCAGAATTAGTTCCAGGAGACATTGTTTTACTTACTTCTGGAGACAAAGTACCAGCAGATTTACGGTTACTGCAAGCGCGTAATTTACAAGTTGATGAATCTGCTCTGACTGGTGAATCTGTAGCGGTAGAAAAAAATACCAAACCATTAGGCGAACAAACTCCGCTAGCTGAACGAAAAAACATGGCTTATGCAGGCGGATTTGTTACCTTTGGACAGGGAATAGGAATCGTAGTTGAGACGGGTAATAACACAGAAACAGGTCGTATTTCTCAATTAATGGAGCAACATACTGACCTTTCTACCCCCTTAACTCGGAAATTTAACAAATTTAGCCAAAACTGGCTATATATGGTGCTGGGATTAGCCACCCTAACCTTTGCAGTGGGACTGAGTTATAGAGACTGGCAAGAAGCCATAGAAGCAGCAGTCACTTTAACTGTGAGTGCCATTCCCGAAGGCTTGCCAGCAGTAGTAACAGTAACACTAGCAATCGGTGTTTCCCGCATGGCGCGGCGAAATGCAATTGTCCGCAAAATGCCTGCGGTGGAAACTTTGGGCAGTGCCACTGTCATTTGCTCTGATAAAACAGGAACATTAACTGAAAATCAGATGACAGTGCAAGCAATTTATGCTAGTGGTCATCAGTATAGAGTTAGTGGTGTGGGTTATGCACCGACAGGAGAGATTTTAGAAGATGACAAACCTGTAAATTTGAATGGTGCTAAAGGGTTGCAGGAATGTTTGATTGCAGGATTGTTGTGCAACGATTCTCAGATCGAAAATAAAAATGGTTTGTGGGTGGTAATTGGAGATCCTACAGAGGGAGCGTTAATTGCATCTGCGCAAAAAGCAGGTTTCTCCCAAGCTTCTTTACAACAGCAAATGCGTAGACTTGATGCGATTCCCTTTGAGTCAGATTATCAATACATGGCAACTTTGCACGCCACTCCACGCGGTAATACTATATATATAAAGGGTTCAGTAGAAGCAATTCTCAAACGCTGCAAGCTGGTGCTTAATACTAATGGGCAAACTCACCCGCTAGATTGTGTAGACACATTAAGCAGAGCTAGTATCGAGCGGGAAGTTAATATAATGGCAAGGCAGGGGTTGCGAGTGCTAGCTTTGGCGAAAAAACCAGTAAGCGAATGCGCAGAGCGCACGCTTCGCGAACGCCTTTCTACCGTGGATCATCCAGATATTGACGATGGGTTGATATTCTTGGGGTTACAAGGAATGATCGATCCACCCCGTGAAAGTGCAATTAAAGCAGTGCAAGCTTGTCAAGGGGCGGGAATTGAGGTAAAAATGATTACAGGCGACCATGCGGTAACAGCACAGGCGATCGCTCGGCGCATGGGAATCCACAAAAATGGTTCAATTCTGGCTTTTACTGGTGCGGAATTAGCACAAATGGATAAAGCAGAATTAGCACAGGTAGCACAAGAAGGTGTAGTCTTTGCTCGTGTCGCACCGGAACAAAAACTGCGTCTAGTAGAAGCATTACAATCAAAAGGCGAAATCGTCGCCATGACAGGCGATGGTGTCAACGATGCACCTGCATTGAAACAAGCAGATATCGGGATTGCGATGGGTGGGGCTGGTACAGAAGTGGCGAAAGAAGCTGCGGATATGCTGCTTACCGATGATAATTTTGCCTCAATTGAAGCTGCGGTGGAAGAAGGGCGTGCAGTTTATAAAAACTTACTCAAAGCAATTTGCTTTATTCTCCCTGTCAATGGTGGGGAATCGATGACGATTTTGCTCAGCACGTTGTTAGCTAGAGATTTACCAATTCTATCATTACAAGTTCTCTGGCTGAACATGCTCAATTCGATTACTATGACTGTGCCGTTAGCGTTTGAACCCAAGGCACAAACTGTGATGCAACAGCCACCGCGCAATCCTAATGAACCGTTGTTGTCACGCAGTCGTTTAGGGAGAATTTTGGCAATATCTGTTTTTAACTGGATTGTGATCTTTGGGGTGTTTGAATATATTAAGGCTACGACGGGTGATATTGCTTTGGCTCGGACGATGTCTATTAATGCTCTGATTGCTGGACGGATTTTTTATCTGTTGAGTATTAGTCAGCTAGTGCCGAATTTGATTGCCAAGATGGATGGTACGATTAAGGAGAATGTTGATATTCCGGCGATAGGTTTTGGGATTGTTGGGGCGATTATTTTACAAGTTATCTTTGCTCATGTGCCTTTGATTAATGATGTGTTTTCTACAGCGCCTTTGAGTTTTAAGCAGTGGTTGTTCTGTTTGGCTGTGGGTTCACCGATGATTTTGTGGGCGGCTTTGGTTAATAGGTTTGATCCTCCGAATTAAGAAGGAGAAATTAACCACAGATGAACACAGATGAACACAGATGATTTATTTGTGTTCATCTTGTTGTTAGGCGCTACAATTTGCCGCTGAGGTAGATACTTTTGCGCCTTTGCGCCTTTGCGTGAGATTATTTTCTACACCACAGTTGCTGATATCACTCCCTTTGCCTCCAACACTGCTGCAACCTGTAATATCAAAGCTTCATTATAAGGTGCAGCTATTAACTGTACACCAAGAGGTAGGGTGTTTGGGCGTTGGATGGGTACTGATAAAACTGGTAAGCCGATGAAGGATAATGGTTGTGTGAATAAGCCTAAGTGAGGACGAACAAGTATTTCTTCCCCATCTATCATCATAGTTTGTTGCCCAATTAAGGGTGCTGTAATTGGAGTAGTTGGGGCAAGGATGATATCAACGTTTTGAAATACTTCCCTGACTCTATCTCTGTACCAGGTTCTAAATCGCTGCGCTTGGATGTACCAGCTACTGGGAATTAATGCACCAGCTAAAAAGCGATCGCGTGTTGCTCGATCGAAGTCGTGGGGGCGAGTACGTAATTTGTCTAAGTGCAAGTTTGCCCCTTCACAAGCTGTAATTACAAACGCTGCCGCCCTGGCGCGATGTGCTTCTGGTATGGTGACGTATTCACGTACTCCTAGAGCATCAGCAACTTTTTGCACTGCTGCTAATGCTTCAGGTTTTGCCCCTTTAGTGAAATAATTGTCTGCAATGGCAATGCGTATACCATCAATATTTTGTAGAGACGCGAAATACGAAGTCTCTACAGGTGGACGTTTTGTACAAACCGGGTCTTTTTCATCTTCACCCTGAAGTATATCAAACGCTGTAGCAAGATCGCGCACAGAACGAGCAAATGGTCCAATGTGATCGAAACTGCTAGAAAATAAAGCTACTCCAGCACGAGACAACCTTCCATAGGTAGGCTTGAAACCAAAAACACCACATAAAGCTGCCGGCACCCGAATTGAACCGTTGGTATCAGAACCCAGTGTGAGCGGAACTAATCCAGATGCAACTGCTGCCGCTGAACCTCCCGATGAACCTCCTGCTACGCGCTGTATATCATGAGGGTTATGGGTAGCACCATAATGAGAGTTTTCTGTGACAAATCCGTAGGCGTACTCATCCATATTCAAAGTGCCGACAAGTACTGCACCTGCTTGTTTCAACTTTGTCACTGCAGTTGCATCTTGAGTTGCTGCTGGATTCTGGGCATTAATTTTTGCCCCTGCTAAAGTGACAACACCTGCAACATCAAAGAGATTTTTCACAGCAAAAGGCACACCCGCCAGTATTCCCGGATGATTACCTTGGGCAATTTCCCTGTCTATTCGTTCTGCATCTACCAAAGCAGTATCAGTAGTTACAGCAGTAAAACAATTAAGTTCACCATCTCGCGCGGCAATTCTTTGTAAAGCAGCTTGTGTAACTTCTACTGCGCTAATTCTACCTTGTAGCACAGCAGTTGCTATTGCTAGCGCATCAACTTCTGTTAAATTCATGGTTCAAATACTGGGGAAGCTTCGATTTCTTCTGGTAATGAGAATTGATTGACAACTTGAGCGATCGCCATTATCCTTTGAAAATTTGCCACTACCCCATCACGATCCGAATTGCGTAGCTGCAAATTTAACAACAATGCCATCAATTCTACATACTCACCCACATCAAATTCTTTACTTTCCATCTTGCTCGTGTGAATTTGTATTTAAATTATAATTTCTAATCAGAATAGAATGGTCATCGTTCAGAATCATCGTTCCATGAACAACCCCATTACTCAACGCTGGCAGTTTTGGATTGATCGAGGCGGCACGTTTACTGATATAGTGGCACAAAGAACAGATGGTAAAATCATCGTTCACAAACTGTTGTCGTCCAATCCAGAACGTTACACAGATGCCGCAATTCAAGGTATTCGAGATATCTTGGGCATTGCATCTGATGCGCCAATTCCTCTTTTGCAAATTGCTGTTGTCAAGATGGGAACGACGGTGGCGACAAATGCACTATTAGAGCGTCAAGGTTCGCGCACACTTTTACTAATCACCAAGGGTTTCCGTGATGCGTTACGCATTGGTTATCAAAATCGTCCTAATATCTTTGCGCGTCACATTGTTTTGCCAGAAATGCTCTATGAACGGGTAATTGAAGTCGAAGAACGCTATAGCGCTCAGGGTGAAGAACTCCTAAGCGTTCAAATTAATCCTCAACTTATGCAATCGCTACAATCAGCATACGACGCTGGCATTCGGGCTTGTGCGATCGCATTCCTTCACGGCTACCGCTACCCCAACCACGAGCAACAAATTGCCGCCATCGCCCGTGACATCGGTTTTACCCAAATCTCAGTATCTCATGAAGTCAGTCCACTGATGAAACTAGTTAGCCGGGGCGATACCACTGTAGTTGATGCCTATCTATCTCCGATTTTACGACGTTATGTAGATCAAGTCGCTACAGAACTTCAAGCACCGATAGATAGTGCCGCACCCCAACTCATGTTCATGCAATCCAACGGCGGTTTAATTGATGCTAACAGATTTCAAGGCAAAGATAGTATCCTATCTGGGCCTGCGGGTGGAATCGTCGGAGCCGTGAAGACAAGCGCAATGGCTGGTTTTGACAAAATCATCGGATTTGACATGGGCGGTACATCCACCGATGTGTCGCATTATAACGGTGAATACGAGCGCACATTTGAAACCGAAGTTGCTGGAGTGCGGTTGCGTGCGCCGATGATGTCAATTCATACCATAGCAGCAGGCGGTGGATCAATTCTTTTCTTCGATGGTTCTCGCTATCGAGTAGGTCCTGAATCAGCTGGTGCATACCCAGGTCCTGCGGCTTACCGTCGGTTGGGTTCGTTAACTGTAACTGATTGTAATGTAATGGTCGGCAAACTTCAAGCCGCTTTTTTCCCCTCTGTGTTTGGCACTGAAGGTAACTTACCCCTAGATACTGAGATTGTACGGCAAAAGTTTACCGAATTGTCTGCCGAAATTGGTGAAAAAACTGGTTTTTCACAACAGCCAGAACAAGTAGCCGAAGGGTTTTTAGCGATCGCAATCAACAAAATGGCGAACGCAATTAAGAAAATCTCGATTCAACGTGGCTATGATATCACAGAATATACTTTGTGCTGCTTCGGTGGTGCTGGTGGACAACATGCTTGCTTGATTGCTGAAGCTTTAGGGATGACGAGAATTTTCATTCATCCCTATGCAGGTGTGCTATCTGCCTATGGGATTGGATTGGCAGATGTGCGCACTCTCAAACAAAAAGCAGTGGAAGTTCAATTAACCGAGTCAGAAATACCCTCGCTCCAACAAATACTTACTACCCTTGGAATAGAAGGGCGCTCGGAAATTGTGCAACAGGGTATCGCTGAGTCTCAAATCGACGTTCTGCACAAAGCACATCTACGTTATGCGGGGACGGATTCTGCTTTGGTGGTAGATTTTGGGGATGTAGTTTCCATGCGCGAGTCCTTCTCTCAATCTTACCACCAACGTTACGGTTTCACAATGGATAAAGCGCTGATAGTGGAAGCAGTATCTGTAGAAGTGGTGGGACGAACAATCAACTTTGAAGAACCAATACTGACATCAAGTAGAACTACACCCCTGGAAGCAATCGCCACAGTTCAAATTTACACCAAAGGTAAATGGCATCATGCTCAAGTTTATCAACGTGAAGATTTAAAATCAGGCGATCGCATTACTGGAACTGCCTTAATTATTGAACCCACAGGAACAAACATCATTGAGCCTGGTTGGTGTGCAGAATTAACCGAACGGAATCACTTGATTTTGAGTAGGGGGAGTAGGGGAGAGAGGGAGTGGGGGAGAGAGGGAGTGGGAGAGAGAGGGAGTGGGGGAGATAATTCTACCCAGGTTCCGAATAGTGTTGCTCCTAATCCGGTTTTGTTGGAAATTTTCAACAATTTAGTGCGAGCGAGCGCAGAATCCATGGGTGTCACGCTGCAAAACACAAGTTACTCGGTTAATATTAAGGAAAGGCTTGATTTTTCCTGCGCCATTTTTGATCTTCATGGGCAACTCGTTGCCAACGCGCCCCATATTCCAGTCCATCTTGGTTCGATGAGTGAAAGTGTGGCTAGTTTAATCCAAGCCAAAGGTAATACAATTAAACCTGGAGATGCCTATGTTTCTAATAATCCCTACAATGGGGGTACGCATCTTCCCGATGTCACAGTTATTACTCCTGTTTTTACCTCCCAAGCTGTAACTCCGTTATTCTACGTAGCCTCGCGGGGACACCATGCCGACATCGGCGGGATTACACCAGGTTCAATGCCACCACACAGCACCACTATAAACCAAGAAGGCATTTTGCTTGACAATTTTCAGCTTGTAGAGCAAGGACGCTTCAAGGAAGTAGAATTACGAGAATTGTTGACAGCAGGTAATTATCCGGTACGTAATCCGAAGCAAAATTTAGCAGATCTTCAAGCACAGATTGCCGCTAATGAGCGAGGCGTGCAGGAACTCTGCCGCATGGTTGAGCATTACGGATTAGCAACCGTGCAAGCCTATATGCAACATGTCCAAGATAATGCTGAAGAATCAGTGCGGCGCGTGATTGATGTGCTTCAAGATGGTAGATTTACTTATACAATGGATGATGGCAGTGAAATCAAAGTCAAGATTACGATCAATCATCGCTCACGCTCTGCCCAAATTGATTTTACCGGAACTTCTCCTCAGCAATCGACAAATTTGAATGCACCAAGAGCAATTTGTAAAGCGGTTGTTCTTTATGTTTTTCGTACATTAGTTGATGATGACATTCCCCTCAATGCTGGATGCCTCAAACCTTTAGAAATCATTATTCCAGAAGGTTGTTTGTTGAATCCCCAATATCCAGCCGCCGTTGTCGCAGGCAACGTCGAAACATCCCAAGCGATCGCAAATGCTCTGTACGGTGCGCTTGGTATAATGGCAGCATCTTGTGGTACAATGAATAACTTTACTTTTGGCAATGACCAGTACCAATATTATGAAACCATCTGCGGTGGTTCTGGTGCTGGGGCAACCTTTAACGGTACTGATGCTGTTCAGACTCATATGACTAACTCACGCCTTACCGATCCGGAAGTGCTAGAATGGCGATTCCCAGTTTTAGTTGAAGAGTTTGCCATTCGTCCCAATAGTGGTGGTTCGGGAAAACACAAGGGTGGAAACGGAGTCATTCGTCGGATTAAATTCCGCGAAACCATGACTGCTGCAATTTTATCAGGTCATCGCATCCTACCGCCCTTTGGGTTAAATGGTGGCGAACCAGGTGCGATTGGACGCAATTGGGTAGAACATTGTGATGGGATCGAACCCCTGCCTAGTAAAGCTGAAGTTCAAATGCATCCAGGCGATGTGTTTGTGATTGAAACGCCTGGAGGTGGAGGATTTGGTTAAGTTAACAACTGGCAAGATTGAAGTATTGATGTGCTACAGCATTACTATTACTAGCTTATTAAAAGATTACACTAGAAACAAGCGCAGAAATTGACCAAATTGCTTTATTACTATATTAATCTATACCTGCGCCCACTTTTGTAATTGCTTCGTCATCTTCCGGCAGACAAGGAATATCAATAACCTTCTGGAAGTTTTGCCGTATTCGTATTAGCACATCTTCATTTTCTGTTCTCACATCATAAGCAAAGCCATCGACTGCACGAACAATTATCCAAGGCTTAAGCGTACCACTTAAGTAGCCGGAGAATACACCATCAATAATTTGTGTTAAACTAGCTGCTAATTCGAGCAAAATTCTTCCCGCTACTCTCACCTTTGCATCTGCCAATTGGTGTAATTGATCGGCGGAACTGCCAAAACACTCTAAGCCAGAAATATCCCATTCAGAATTTAGAGCAAGTGGTTCGAGCAAGCGAAGTATATCTAATAAATTAACTGCTAAAAGGTTATCTTCTGTCTCATCAGTAATGATCACACCTCGCATATTGCCTCCTATTTCAAAGTTCAATCATATCTTCTAAGTTTAAAGGTTGAGGAAGGCGACTTCTTCTAAAACCAGACTTAGCACCGATATTAGGATCGTTGACTTGCCAAATATGTTGATGTGGCGGTTCTAAATGTCCTGGGTAAGGTGTACCGTTAGGCATTGTGGGACTTGTAAAATCTATATCGCGTACAGGATAACTAAGAAAGTGCTAGGATGGGTATAAAATATACATCTTGTGGGGTGGGCATCCTGCCCGAATTTGAACGGACTAGAGAGCCACATCCTACAAAAAAAGTTTGTATTGGACTCAAATAAGAACAAATATAGCTGATTGGTTGCTTTTTTATCTCTCTAAGGTAAAAACCGATCTAAAGCAGCTTTGAGTTGTTCAATTTCAACTTCAATATTGCCCTCTTTCGATGCTCTGGCAATACATTCAGTTAAATGCTCATCCAGAACTATTCGTGCCACTCGATCTAATGCACCGCGTACAGCGGCAATTTGCAGTAGAACATCTGGACAAGGGCTATTTTGTTGTACCATAGTTTTAATGCCACGAATGTGTCCTTCTATACGTGAAAGACGATTCACTATTCGCCGCAAAGACTCTTCGGTGTGGACATGAGGATGCGCCGATTGTCCATGCTTATGAGTGCGATCGCCATGCTTATGCTCTGTATCCTGAACAAGTAAATCTTCTTGATCGGAGTTGGGCAAGGATTCTTGTGGTAATCGGTTCGATCCTTTCATGGTTTTACCGTTATGGCACTAATTAAGATCCTAACCTACTCGGTCTATGGGGTGAAAGTGTGAAACTTGAAGTAAAAAGCAAACGTCTCCTAGCATAAATCATCAATTTAACTGTGAAAATAGTTTTAGAGACAATTACAACAAGCAACAATTAAACTGAAAAATTAACTTGTGGTTATGCGATCTAAATCACCTCTGACTATGCGTCAACTTTTTACCCATGTCTTAGCACTATTTTTAGGTGTTCTACTTACCGTTGGCACTTTGAAGGTGTCACCCTCCCAAGCGGAACCAGCACCCAACTACATAAACGCTGAGCCGCCCCAACTAATTGCCCAAAGGCAAACCCCTGTAAATAACGCTATAGGTAGCAGTAGTTTTGTTACTGCAGCAGTAAATCGCGTTGGCTCAGCAGTAGTAAGAATTGATACGGAAAGAACAGTTGCTCGCAGTGCCAATCCACTATTGGATGATCCTTTCTTTCGCCAGTTTTTCGGCGATCGCTCTCTCCAACAGCTTCCGCCTGAGCAAATGCGCGGTCTTGGTTCAGGTTTTATTATTGACAAAAGTGGGTTGATTCTTACCAATGCCCACGTAGTGGATAAAGCTGATAAAGTAACAGTCCGCTTCAAAGATGGTCGCTCCTTTGAAGGTAAAGTTCAAGGTGTTGATGAAATCACTGATTTAGCAGTAGTAAAAATTAATACAGGTGGCGATTTACCAGTAGCTCCCTTGGGATCTTCTGGTAATGTACAGGTGGGAGACTGGGCGATCGCCGTAGGTAACCCCCTGGGATTAGACAACACCGTCACTTTAGGAATTGTTAGTACCCTCAGACGTTCCAGCCGCGATGTAGGTATTAACAACAAACGCCTAGAATTCATCCAAACTGACGCTGCTATTAACCCCGGTAACTCCGGCGGACCACTGTTGAATGGGCAGGGTGAAGTAATTGGTATCAACACCGCTATTCGTGGTGATGCTACTGGAATTGGGTTTGCTATTCCCATCGACAAAGCTAAAACAATTGCCAGCCGATTGCAACGGGGCGAAAGAGTTGTTCACCCTTACTTAGGTGTGGGAATGGAAGACTTAACCCCCGATTTAGCACGCAGACTCAATGCTAACCCCAATACCCCCGTTCAATTACCAGAAATTAACGGTATTTTAGTCGCTAGAGTTGTACCCAACTCCCCAGCCGCTGCCGCCGGTATCCGCCCTGGCGATGTGATTGTTCAAGCTGAAGGGCAAAAAATCACCAAAGGCGAACAGTTACTTGATATTGTGGAAAATAGTCGTGTTGGTCAACCATTGCAGTTGAAATTGCAAAGAGGTAATCAGACACAGCAGCTATCAGTCCGTACTGCTGAGTTGAAGGATGCTTCGTAGGAGAAGATTAACAAAGAAACCCGGTTTCTTTAAGAAACCGGGTTTCTGAATCAAACCGCTTTCCCTGTTAAAAATGATCGCAAACTCAGTAAACTGAGACTATGACCTAAAGCAAGGGGAAGAATTGTCACCCCTTCTATGCGAGATTGCAACCAACCTTCTCCCCAGTACCATTCATGGAAGCCGTCAATTCCTTGACTGAGTAGTAAGCGCAAACAGTTTGTCCCCAATACATCGACTTGGTGATGGATTGCCACTCGTCCAGTTTTGGTGGTAAACTCAAATCCAGAATACAATTCTTCAGGCATTCCTGGGATAAAGCCTTGGGAAAGTTGCCATTTTTCTAATTGCTCAGCACGTAGCAAACTATTGCGAATTGCCTTCTCTGATGCATTAATTTCTATACGTAGTTGACTTTTCTGAAAATTACCCAACATTTTTATTAATTCTTAGTTTTTAATCTAGCATAACTATATTGACAGTCTTGATGCTTAAATGTACAACATTATTATGTTTAAGTTAAGTTTTGTTATAATAAAATAATTATTGTTTCCCAGTTTTAAAGCTGGGGGAAATTATTATATTTGGTAAGGTTGTTCATGGCGGATCAGTTAATTCGTGCCGCAGCGGCTGATGGTGGGATTCGTGCGGTGGGAGCGATTACCACACGCTTGACAGAAGAAGCACGAGGGCGTCATCAGCTTTCTTATGTGGCGACAGCTGCTTTAGGTCGGACAATGACCGCAGGCTTGTTGATGGCTTCTAATATGAAAAGAACTGGCTCAAGAGTTAATGTTCGAGTTAAAGGCGATGGACTTTTGGGTGGTATACTGGTAGATGCAGGTTTGGATGGTACAGTACGCGGGTATGTAGAAAATCCTAGCGTGGAGTTACCGCCAAATGCCAAAGGTAAGTTAGACGTCGGTGGTGCAGTTGGCAACGGCTATCTTTATGTTGTACGCGATGTTGGCTACGGCTACCCCTACTCTAGTACAGTAGAACTGGTTTCTGGAGAAATTGGGGATGATGTGGCTCATTACCTAGTTAGTTCGGAACAAACACCTTCCGCTATAGTTTTAGGAGTGTTTGTTGGTGCAACGGGAGTAACAGCATCGGGCGGATTGCTGATACAGGTGATGCCAAAAGCAGCCAGAGATGAAGCTCTAGTAGAAATATTAGAATCCAGGGTAGCAGCAATATCCGGCTTTACTCCTTTGCTGCAAGCAGGGAAGACATTACCAGAAATTTTCCAAGACTTGTTGGGAGATATGGGACTGGAAATATTTCCGGAAACTCAAATGCTGCGTTTCCAATGTAATTGCTCATTTGAGCGGGTGTTAGGAGCACTCAAGATGTTGGGAGAAGCAGAACTACAAGACATGATTGTGAAAGATGATGGTGCAGAAGCAACATGCCACTTTTGTGGTACAGTCTACCAAGCTTCTAGCGCTCATTTAGCTCAGCTAATTGACGATCTGCAAGCAGAATCTTCAGCTTCAGTATAAAGAATTATAAAAATAATGGAGTTGGAGAAAAAAGGTGATTGTGAGAATATAATCATGCAAGGGTAGCTTTTTCTCAACGAGAAAGTTACTATGGCAACAACAGAAAATTAGATCAATAAACCGATCTCTATTTAATAAATTTGGTGTGAGAGATGACAGAGCGGAATATTCCAGAGAGTTGGTCCTCAACCAGAGCAAGAAAGACAGATAATATGACAAGGTTATCCCATCAGAAAGACAGCGATCAAGAGTCTGTGCAAGCTACTGGTTCAACCTCCAAGTCTGTGAAGCGCTCGCAAAAGAGTACAGAAATACCAGCAGGTAGCAGTTCCTGGCAAATACCCAAATGGATGACTAGTTGGGTATTTTGGACAATGTTTGTCACTGTGATGACTGGCAGTATAGGATTCACCGCAATGTCGATGCTACTAAAACTGCCAGCAGCACCAAACTGTCCGGCAATTTTTTGGCCCCTAGCAAGTGCATCGGTGAGAATACACTGTGCTCAGTTGGCGGCTTCTAAGTTCACGTTGAAAGATTTGCTCTCCGCGATCACTCTAGTACAGCATCTGCCCAAAGATCACCCCATGCGGGGAGAAGTTGAGCGTTTAATTGAGGAATGGTCTAAAGATATTCTTCAGCTGGCTGATGATACTTTTCAAGCAGGGAAGATAGAAGAAGCGATCACCATTGCCCGCAAACTGCCCCAAGATGTCCCCAGTTCTTCTTTAGTCAACAAAAAAGTTGCTGATTGGCAAAAAACTTGGTCGAAAGCAGAAAGCATTTACAAAGAATCTGAATCAGAAATCCGCGAACAGCACTGGCATCAAGCATTTATGATCGCAGCAAAATTGTTGCGTGTGGACAATAAATACTGGGAGAGTATTAAGTACGAAGAATTAAATCGTGCGATCATCAGAACGAGAGAAGAAAGCGAGAAGTTGGCACAAGCTGAAAGTATCGCCAAAAAAGGTGATTTAAAGAGTCTTCAAAAAGCGATCAAGATAGCAGAATCAATCGGCTCAAATAGTTACATCTATCAAACAGCCCAAGATACAATTCCTAACTTTGGGCAGAAAATGTTGGCATTGGCACAGAAAAAACTGGATCAAAAAGACGCGGATGAAGCAATTTCTATTGCGCAACAAATTCCCACCAATGCTCGCATACAATCAGATGTGAAAGACTTTGTGACCATAGCTGAAGCACAAAGAAGCGCATGGACTGGTACAATCGGCGGTTTAGAAGCAGCAATATCCCAAGCGCAACAAATTGATGCGACAAGACCAAGTTATGATAAAGCACAACAACTAATTGGTTATTGGCAGCTAGAAGCTCAAGACGTATTCCGCCTGGAAAAAGCACGCACCCTAGCCAGCGTTGGCACAGTTCCTAATCTGACAGCAGCTATTGCGGAAGCACAACTTGTCCCAACGACAAACCCCCGTGCTAAAGAAGCTAGCCGCGAAATCGCCACCTGGGTAGCACAAGTACAGACAATTGAAGATCGACCATATTTAGAACGTGCTGAACAAGTAGCTTTGTACGAGGATGTTAACTCCTTGAATGCGGCAATTACAGAAGCGAGTCAAATTCGTCAGGGACGCGCATTATACCGTGAAGCGCGACAAAAAATTGCCACATGGACAGATAAAGTGCAAAGAATTGAAGACCAACCATACTTAGATCAAGCACGAGAAATGGCGCGGAGTGGGAATTTACCAGAAGCGATCACTCTAGCGCAAAGAATAGCCAACGGCAGAGCGCTTTCTCGTCAAGCACAAGCATCCATCAATGATTGGCAAGGACAACTGTGGGCGAGAGAAAACTGGAAGCGGGCGAGGGAAATTGCTCTGGCGGGAACTCCCGAAGCTTTAGCAGATGCCATTCGGCGGGCGAATCGAGTACCAGTAAATAGCATGTTGCGTACTGATGTTAACGTGGCGATCGATCAGTGGAGTCAGCAAATATTAGATATGGCACGCTCTCAAGGTGAATCTGATATTCAAAGAGGTATTGAGACAGCCAGGTTGGTTCCACGCGGTACTGCTGCTTACAGTACCGCACGAGAGCAAATTAGGGCTTGGCAAGAGTATCTCAACCCCGAACCCCAACAATCTGAACAACCATTTGAGCAAACCACGCCCACCTACGATCAGCAAGGGGGTAATTATAGCAACTACTGATGAAATAGTCAACAAATAAGACCGAATGAGTTATATGGGAAAGTAAAAGCAATGTTGCAGTCAGTAGAAGGGATTTATCGAGACGGCAAAGTTGAGTTGCTTGAAGTGCCGGAAGCAACAGTTGGAGCGCGAGTTATTGTTACCTTTGTATCCACACCTAATTCTGTAGATTTGTCTTCTCGTGGTATCGATCAAGAGCAAGCAAGAGATCTGCGTGCTAGATTACGCACTTTTGCGCTCAGATTGGGAACGACCTGAAATGACTGCCTACGATGCCTTATAGTCGTGGAGAGTTTGGTTAGATATGTCGTCAGTGAATGCTGCACTTCGACATACCTTTGGACTTTAGTTTTTCATGACTGATAAAATCAGCACTTTACACTACACCACTGCTGCTAATTTATCCAAAACTGGCTGAGTCGAAACAATATGACGATCTAAACCCAGAGCTTTCGGACTCACTCCCACAGCTAAAGCAATTAACTGAGGTAAATGTAGCACTGGTAAACCTAATTTTTGCCCAATGACTTTTTCCACCTCTGGTTGACGAGAATCTAAGTTAAGGTGACACAAAGGACAAGGCGTCACCATACAATCAGCACCATTTGCCAAAGCCTCTTGAATATGCATTCCTGCCATCTTGAATGATTGAGTAGTGGCGTAGCTAGAAAGAGGCCACCCACAACATTGAGTGCGTCCTCTGTAGTATACTGGTGTTGCATCTAAGCTACGGAAGACATTTTCCATCGCTTCCGGTCGAAAAGGATCGTCAGGGATGGATTTTTGCGCACGCAGCAGATAACAACCGTAAAAAGCAGCACATTTGAGTCCAGTTAATTTACGAGTGACTCTTTTTTGAATTTCCTCTAAACCGTAATCAGATACTAAGGCATAGAGGAGATGTTTGACTTGTGTTTTGCCGCGATAAGGCAAGCAGCCTTCTTTTTGCAACAAGCCATTTACCTGCTCAACGTAATCGGGGTTTGTTTGTTGAGATTCTTTGAGCCGCTCATCTACGTGACCAATTACACCTTGACATGTGCTGCAATGAGTAAGTAAGGGTAAGTTTAATTCTTCTGCCAAGGCGATGTTGCGGGCATTGACAGTGTCTTCTAAAAGTTGGGAATCTTCTTTAAAAGTCCCAGAACCGCAGCAAGCAGCTTTTTTGAGTTCAATTAATTCGATACCTAGTGCTTTTGTCAGGGCAACAGTGGATTGGTGCAGTTCCCCGCAAGCCCCTTGGGCAACACAACCTGGGAAGTAAGCATATTTCAAAGTTTGAGATACCATATTAAACTAATTAATTGGGGGGCAGTGCAAACGATAACTTTTTTATCATGGCTTGTAAGTAGCTTTTTGTCAGATGATTGAATAAAAAAATGTCATGAACGCAAAGAAATTTAGTAACAATTGCCATCTAAACAGTGTAAGCGATCGCGCTTTCCGTTAAGATGTATATGCTCAAAATCACATAGCCCATAAATAGCGGATTATAGCAACGGGTTGAGGAATTTTATCTATGAGTCAATCGCCAATTTTTGAAAAAGTCAAGAAAATCGTCGCCGATCAACTCAGCGTTGAGGCTGACACCATTACACCACAATCCAACTTTGCCAACGATCTAGGGGCAGATTCCCTAGATACAGTTGAACTGGTAATGGCTTTAGAAGAAGAGTTCGATATCGAAATTCCTGATGAAGCAGCCGAAAAAATTACCACAGTTCAAGAGGCAGTAGACTACATCAACAACAAAGTTGCTACATCCGCCTAATTGGGGCAGGGAGTAGGGGAGTAGGGGACTTCTTGAGCAGGGGAGTTTGTGAGTTTGGGAGATAAGATTTAAATTCTCCCTCACTCCCTTTCTCCCTTTCTCCCTCACTCCCTCACTCCCTCACTCCCTCACTCCCCATCTTTTTTTCTGCATCAAGAGCCATTAAAACGATCGTCATGAGTGATTTTATACGTAAACGCGTTGTTGTAACGGGTGTTGGCGCGATTACACCAATAGGTAACACACCAACAGAATATTGGGACGGATTAGTCAGTGGGCGTAATGGTATTGGCGAAATTACTTTGTTTGATGCTTCTCGCCATGATTGTCGCATTGCCGGAGAGGTAAAGAACTTCGATCCACATGATTACATGGAGCGTAAAGAAGCTAAGCGCATGGATCGGTTCGCTCAATTTGGCGTTTCAGCAGCAAAACAGGCACTATCAGATGCTCAATTAGTCATCAATGATTTAAATGCAGAACAAATTGGTGTTATAATTGGTTCTGGCATTGGTGGTTTGAAGGTACTGGAAGACCAGCAAACGATCTACCTCAACCGTGGACCAGATCGCTGTAGTCCCTTCATGATCCCAATGATGATTGCCAACATGGCAGCAGGTTTAACGGCAATTCATACTGGTGCTAGAGGACCAAATTCTTGCTCTGTAACTGCCTGTGCAGCAGGTTCAAATGCCATCGGAGAAGCTTTTCGTATCGTTCAAGGTGGATACGCCCAAGCCATGATTTGTGGAGGCACTGAGGCGGCAATTACACCATTAGGGATGGCAGGATTTGCCGCAGCGAGAACTCTGTCTACCCGCAATCACGATCCCGCTCATGCTAGTCGTCCGTTTGATCGCGATCGCGACGGATTTGTCATGGGAGAAGGTACAGGAATTTTAATCCTCGAAGAACTACAGCACGCTCTGAGTCGTGGTGCGAAAATTTATGCGGAAATTGTCGGCTATGGCATGACTTGTGACGCATACCATATGACTAGCCCAATTCCTGGTGGGGAAGGCGCAGCTAGAGCTATACAGTTGGCACTCAAGGACGCCAGAATATCTCCTGAACTGGTAAGCTATATCAATGCCCACGGTACTAGTACTTCGGTCAACGACCCCACAGAAACCGCTGCCATGAAAAAGGCTTTAGGAGATCATGCCTATAAGGTAGCAATTAGCTCCACCAAATCAATGACAGGTCATTTGTTGGGTGGATCGGGTGGCATAGAAGCCGTGGCAACAGTATTGGCGATCACTCACAACCGGGTTCCACCCACCATTAATTTAGAAAATCCCGACCCTGAATGTGACCTAGATTACATTCCTAACCACAGCCGCGCCTTAGATGTTGATGTGGCACTATCAAACTCTTTTGGCTTCGGTGGACATAACGTCACCCTCGCTTTTAAGAAGCTTAATGCATAAAAGCATAATTTAGTCCCCTTAGCAACCGATGTTTGGGGGAATCCTTCATAAAATAAATTCAAAATCTAACTCAAAAATCCCAAACTATCCGGCTTGTCTGTCAACAAGCACCAATGGGATGATGATGATATTGCCAAAGGGGATGAAAATAACCCCAGCGGTAAAGATAAGCTTGAAAGAGTGCTAACCCGTCGTAAAAAACAATCTTATTATGGCTGTTGCAACCCAAACCCTTGAAGAACTTTGTATCAACTCGATCCGCTTTCTGGCAATTGATGCCGTAGAAAAGGCAAAGTCCGGACACCCAGGGCTACCAATGGGCGCAGCGCCAATGGCGTTTGTGCTATGGGATCGGTTTATGCGGTTTAATCCGAAAAATCCCAAGTGGTTTAACCGCGATCGCTTTGTCTTGTCTGCTGGACACGGCTGTATGTTGCAGTATGCCTTACTTCACTTGACTGGTTATGACAGCGTGACGATTGAGGACATTAAGCAGTTCCGTCAGTGGGAATCAAAAACACCAGGACACCCAGAAAACTTTATGACTCCTGGTGTCGAAGTAACCACAGGACCTTTGGGACAGGGAATTGCCAACGGAGTCGGTTTAGCAATGGCAGAAGCCCATCTTGCCGCTAAGTTTAACAAACCAGACGCCCAAATTGTGGACCACTACACTTACGTAATTTTAGGTGATGGTTGTAACATGGAAGGCGTGTCTGGGGAAGCTTGTTCTTTGGCAGGACACTTGGGATTGGGCAAGCTGATTGCTTTGTACGATGATAACCACATCTCCATCGACGGTTCCACAGATATCTCCTTTACCGAAGATGTTAGTAAGCGTTTTGAAGCATATGGTTGGCACGTACAGCACGTTCAAGATGGGAACACAAATTTAGCGGAAATTGAGAAAGCGATCGCCGCAGCAAAAGCTGTTACCGATAAACCTTCTTTCATCAAAGTCACCACCACCATTGGTTACGGTTCACCCAACAAAGCAAACTCTGCTGGTGTTCACGGCGCTGCCTTGGGTGGAGATGAAGTTAAACTCACCCGCGAAAACTTGGGTTGGGAACACGAGCCTTTTGTTGTCCCAGAAGATGCCAAGAAGCATATGGGTAAAGCTGTTGAGCGTGGGGCTAGTCTAGAAGAAGAATGGAACAAAACATTCGCTAACTACAAAGCTCAATATGCTCAAGAAGCGGCTGAGTTTGAGCGGTACATCAGCGGTAAATTACCATCCGGTTGGGAGCAAGCTCTGCCTACCTATAAAGTCGAGGATAAGGCGATCGCCACTCGCAAAACCTCCGAAGCCACCATCAATGCCCTAGCCAAAGTTTTACCAGAACTTATCGGTGGTTCTGCTGACCTCACCCACTCCAACAACACCGAAATTAAAGGAGGCGGTGACTTCCAGAAAGGGCAATACCAAAACCGTAACCTACGTTTCGGCGTGCGCGAACATGGTATGGGATCTATTTGTAACGGTATTGCTTTACACAACTCCGGATTAATCCCCTACTGTGCGACTTTCCTCGTCTTCACAGATTACATGCGGGCAGCAATTCGCCTTTCCGCACTATCACAAGCGGGAGTCATTTACGTCATGACTCACGACTCTGTTGGTTTAGGTGAAGATGGTCCTACACACCAACCAGTAGAAACCATCGCTTCCCTACGGGCAATTCCTAACCTCACAGTTATTCGTCCTGCCGATGGTAACGAAACCTCCGGTGCTTACAAAGTAGCCATTGAATTTGCTAACCAACATCGCCCCACCTTGCTAATTTTCTCCCGGCAAAACCTGCCTCAATTAGCTGGCAGCAGCATTGAGGGTGTAGCTAAAGGTGGCTACACTGTCTTTGATAGCGAAGGTACTCCCGACATTATTTTGATCGGAACTGGTAGTGAATTGCATCTTTGTGTGCAAGCCGCTGAGAAACTCAGTGCAGAAGGCAAAAAAGTTCGCGTTGTCTCCTTGGTTTCTTGGGAATTATTCGAGGAACAACCAGAAGATTACCGCGAATCAGTATTGCCTAAATCTGTTACCAAACGTTTAGCGGTAGAAGCTGCATCGAGCTTTGGTTGGTGTCGTTATTTAGGTAACGAAGGCGCAATGATTAGTGTCGATCGCTTTGGTGCTTCTGCTCCTGGTCCTGTGATTATGGAGAAGTTCGGTTACACTGTTGATAATGTGTTGACTAGAGCTAAACAATTGCTTGGTTAATTAGCAATTTTATTTCTTTTTATTTGTTAGGGTAGGCGTCTTGTCTACCCTTTTTTGTTACGACGAAAATTGTGTTTACTTGTTAAAATACGTAGATAATGAGATACTCACAACAAGAGGATTAGTTATGCAGGAAGTTTCCACAAACAGACAAGAAGCTATTGCACGTATATCAGCAATTATTGAATTTTTAATAGAAGGTAACGATTTCTACAAAGAAAAATTAGATAAAGAAGCAATGGTTCAACATTTAACAACATTTGTAGACAAATTCTCTCCAGATTATGTACAAAGTATTCCTGATAATGACTTAACAAACAGAATTGATAGAATTTTGGTAGTAGAGGCAGTTGCCGGAACTTTAAATGACCTAACTCCAGAGCAAATAAAAATGTATGATGAAGCATCAGCACGGAGATAGTAGGGAATGGGCTATAGCAATCCTAAATCATTCGTAAACAACAAGATCCCCGACAACTTTTACGAAGTCGGGGATCTAAGCCTGATAATCAAAGACTTGGGGGTATGTTATGCAGGAAGTTTATAGTCAAAAACATGAAATTATAGCTCGTATATCGCCAATAGTAGAAAAGTTATTTCAATCTAATAGCCTTTATCTGGTTAAATTAGATCAACAGGAAATGATAGAAATGCTAGTAATTCTGTTTGGGGTGTTGTCTCCTGAAGAAATGAGAGCTATTTCGGAACATCAGTTAACAGATAGAATTGACAAACTTCTTGTATTAGAAGCTGTTTCGGGAACATTAAATGATTTAACCCCAGAGCAAATCAAAATATTTGATGAAGTTGTGGAAGGTAGATAAATAGTGTGAATTACCTTTTAGATACAAATATACTGTTGTTTCCAATGATTCTGATTTGATGAGAGTTCCAGAAATCACTCTTGAAAATTGGTGACAAACAGAGTTTTAAACAGTATTGGTTTAGTATTAATATTTTCTGGAGCATAAGTTAAGAAAAACCTTTTATGTCAACCATTATCAGAATTGCCACTCAACAAGATGCCGAGCAAATTTTAGAAATTTACGCCCCCTTCTGCGGTGGTGATTCATATGTATCTTTTGAAACCCAAGCACCAACTTTAGAGGAAATACAGCAGCGGATTGCAAAAGTTTTACAGAAGTTACCTTGGTTGGTGTGTGAGCGTGGCGGGGAAGTTATAGGATATGTTTATGCTCAACCTCATAGAGAGCGTGCTGCTTACCAGTGGTCTGTTGATGTATCAGTTTATATACGTGAAGCAGAACGTCGCTCAGGGGTAGGGCGTTCTTTGTATACGTCACTGTTTAAAATTTTGGCACTCCAAGGCTATTACAACGCCTACGCAGTTGTAACACTCCCAAATCCGGCTAGTGTTAGGCTCCATGAAGTGATGGGATTTGAGCAAATCGGTATATATCGAGGTGTGGGATACAAATGCGGTGCATGGCATGATGTAGCTTGGTATGAGTTGTCGCTGCGAGTACGAGAAAACAATCCTGCGCCTCCAATTAACATCAACGCCTTGCTTGATTCCTCTGGATTAGAATACACTAAATTGTTCCTTACCACCTAATTGCTATACTATTAAGCAACATAATTATCCTCCTTAATCCTTGTAGGATAGGTTGGAAAGACTGCCTTCTTTTAGTAATATTTTAACTATGTAAAGGTTGCAAGGGAACTTCAGCATTCAACCAATCCAAAAACTTTTGGTTAATATCTGTGGGCGAGATTTCTGCAATAAAGTTAGTGTAGTTAATGTGCTGGAGAATAACTTTTTCAATCTTATCTCGATAACCAGATTGAGTTTTGACAATTAACACTACTTCTGGTTCTTCTTTGATTTCTCCTTGCCAGATGTAAGCGCAGGTGATGGGAAACCAGTTTACACAAACAGCTAGTTTTTGTTCTAACAAAGCACGACTAATTTGACGTGCTTCGTCTGAATTATTTAAGGTAATATAGTAAAGTTTCATTCGGGTTTAACCAAACTTAAGTCATAAGGGCGTTCTGTGTCTTCTTCTCCTAAATATTCACCATTTTGAATTTCCAGAACAACTAGCGGAATAAACCCTGGATTTTCTACTCGATGAAGTGTTGCGGGAGGGACATAAGTTGATTCATTTCGATTAAGTAACTTTTCCTCATCACCACAAAATACCTTGGCTGTACCAGAGACTACCACCCAATGTTCACTACGGTGATAGTGGATTTGTGGTTTAATGCTGTGCTTGGGTTTAATTTCCACACGACTTATTCGATAAGTCTCTCCTTCCTCTATGACTTCAACATTCCCCCAATAACGTGTACCTGAATGTGGAGAAGATTCATTTACATTGGATGGTGTATTATTCTGTTCCTGATTCATAATTAATCCCTGAAGTAAACAGCTACCATCATTTTACTCAGAAAATGTGGAACGGCACTCAGTTGATCCAAGTAGAGACGCGAAATTTCGCGTCTCTAGAGTTACATTAATACAGATAGGGGAGGAATTCTGGCTAAAATTCCTTTTTTGAGAGGTTCCTGTCTTTCTGCCCAGGGTAACTTTCCTTGAGGGTGAGTGTAATATTTATCGGCACACTCAAAAACCCCAGCAATTTCTGTTGGGGACAAATCAGACGGCAAATCACCGAATAAATAAATGAATTTACCAACACAAGCGAAAGAAATCACACAAGAGCGATCGCAAGCACTCATACATTCTACAGGTTGAATCGTAAATTCTTCATGCAATTTCCACTCTTGGTGGTGTTGAAGCAATTGCTGAAATAACTTCTCTCCACCACTTTCCCCAACTCGCTTCCCATCTTTCCACACACTTGAGCAAGTAGTGCAAACAAATAAATTATGTTGCGCTGTCATCCATACCTCGTAGATTAAAGCAGTTACCTATTCGGCGGGTATTCTGACTTACAAAGGTATCCTTGTTTACAGCTGCGGTACAGTGCCGGATTTACACCGAACTTTCCCCGTTACCTCTAGTAGCTGATCCCTACTATAACCGATTAGTCTAGTTTAACTTACTACACAGTTGTCTGGTTGGCAAGTGGGTATGGTTGAATGAGAATTGCTTATAATTATTATGGAATATTGAAAACAACTATCTTCTAGTTAACGCAAATACAAATTTATTTTGATTTAACATTTTCCAAATTATCTAATTGAGTACTAGCCTCTAATGTCTTTGTCTGCTTAGTTTGAAAAACCTCGTTGCTTTCCAGCCATTGCTCAATTAGCTCAATTACTACTTGGCTCATCTTTTTACCTTGCATAACGCAGGTGGCATGAAACCGCTTTTTCAATTCATCCGTGATACTAATGTGCATTGCTTTACATTCTGTACTTAATGTATTTAATAGACGTAGTAGTGGAAATTAATTGTGCATTGTCTGCAACCCCGTAGAGACGCTCTGTTTAAAGCGTCTCTACACAATTATTTCTTCACTGCCATATCTAATTTTCATACAAAGCTACAAAGGTAAAAATGGCAATTCCGGAAAATACCAAAAAGTCAGTTTTGGCAAATTTGTACAATATTTACAAATTTATGTATAAGATTTAATAGAAAGGTATAAAAATAAGTATGACTATTGTAAGTACAACTGAGGCTTGTGCTAATTTTCAAGAAATAATCAATCGGGCTGAGTATCGTGGTGAGCGCATCTTAATTCAGCGTCATGGTAAAGCTGTTGTGGCGATTATTAGTCTTGATGATTTGAAGTTGTTGGAGGCGATAGAAGATGCCATTGACTCTGCTGCTCTTCGCCGTGCAGTAGAAGAAAATGATGGATTTATTACGCTTGAAGCAATTACTGCTCGTCGTGGGGATGAGTGAACGTTATACCTAGCCAACTTTAGCTATTAGCCTAAGAATTCATTCTTAGGCTTGAGGGTTATACCTTGGAACGATCTGTTAAAATTTCGTATCCAGTATCTGTCACTAATACGGTATGCTCATACTGAGCAGACAGAGATTTATCGACAGTTTCCACTGTCCACCGATCTGGTAAAAGCCGTGTATGCTTAGCACCAGCATTTAAAATTGGCTCAATTGCCAATGTCATTCCCTTACGAAGTTTAACATTGGGCATTTCGTTGGTACGGAAATTAAATACAGAAGGTTCTTCATGTAGGTTACGACCAACACCATGTCCAGTATAATCTTCTACTACACTAAAGCCGTTAGCTTTGACATGATCTTCAATTGCACCGGCAATATCTATTAGGTAATTACCCGCTTTTACCTGTTCTATACCCTTATAAAGAGCTTCTTCTGCTACACGCATCAGTCTAGCAGCAACTGGTGTAACTTCACCTACAGCGATTGTAATACAGGAGTCACCATGAAAGCCTTGGTAACAAGCGCCTGTATCTACTTTTAAAACATCTCCGGCGCGAATTACTTTCTTCCGTTTGGGGATACCATGTACTACTTCATGATTAATGCTAGAGCAGATAGAACCAGGAAAACCATGATATCCTTTAAAGCTAGGTATTGCACCCATTTCTCGGATTCGTTTTTCCGCATGAGCATCCAAGTCAGCAGTCGTCATACCGGGCTGTACCAACTCGGAAATTTCTTTAAGCACGGTGGCGACAATTAGAGACGATTGCCGCATAATTTCAATTTCACGCGGCGATTTAATTTCTATTCCTCTACGCTCTTGTTTTTTTTGACGATTTTTTTGAGTTGGTTGAGAAAGTAAGTTACTTAGGATGTTCATGGGAGGTTTTTAAGTGTTGGCGTTTTACCGCTAAGCTATACTATGGTTTTTCGCTTTTGAAGTTGCTTCTTTTTAAGTTAGCTTATTTTTGGCGATCGCACTTCGGTTGAGATACTAGCTCTATTGAACACTAGGTCCTGCTGTCACCACTACAATTTTATCTGGATGGAGTAACTCACGCGCTGCTTGATTAACTTGGGCAAGGGTGACTGCTTGAATTTTGTCTGTGAATAAACGCAGTTCCTCTTCATTTAGCCCATACACCTCATTCATCAGAATTTCGTGGATTAAATCCTCTGGGTTGGCAAGAGAAATGATGTAGTTGCTCAGTAGGGTATGTTTGGCAACTTCTACTTCAACTGCTGTGACGCCTTTGAGATGGATTTGCTTGAGTAGTTTGTGGGTACTGGCAATTGCTTGAGTAGTGTCTTCTGGGCTAGTTTGCATCTCAATCAAAAATGTGCCAAAGCTTTTGCCTGCCATGAAGTTGCTGTAAATTCCGTAGGTAAGTCCTTGGCGATCGCGCACTTCTGCTCCCAGTCTACTAGATAAAGTATCCCCACCCAAAATCTGATTTAATATTACCGCTGAATAATACCGTGAGTCATTACGGTTAATGCCGGTGTTTCCCATGTAAGTAATAGCTTGGGCTTTACCTGGTAGGATGGGGTTAACCTGCACAACTTCCTTGGGCATTGATACCATTGGATAATTTAAAGTTGGCGCATTTCCACTTACTTTCCAATCACCCAGTTCAGATTCTATGAGTTTTCGCACCTCCGTAGGCGCAAAATCTCCTACCAATGCCAACACTGTGGTATCTGGTCGATAATGTTTTGTTTTAAAATCAATCACATCACCACGGCTAATTAGTTGCAAACTCTTCTCTGTGGGAAACGTGTGTACGGGATGCTTACTTGGGTATACTGACTGAACAAATGTTCTTTTAGCTACCGACAATGGATCATCTAATTCTTCCTTAAGGTCGGTTAAAGTTTGTTTACGACTTAATTCTAACTCTTTTTGAGGAAAAGTAGCATTTTTGACTACATCTGCCAATGTTTGTACCAGTATCGGTAAATCAACAGCTAGGCTATTTCCTTCAATTCGCACACCTTCGCGGTAGGCATCAAAATCGAGATGCGCTCCTTTGTCTTCCAAAGCTTTGGCAATAGTTAAGACATTCTTATTTTTAGTGCCATTCATCAAGTTCTCTGCGACAATAGCTGCAATACCAGCCTTGTTCTCAGGGTCGAATTCCGTACCAGCTTTGATATAACCACTGAGAGTCACAGTAGGAGTACTGGGATCGCGCATCAGTAATACTCTCATCCCATTAGGTAGAGTAAATCGTTCTGGAATTGGGCGTGCAGCGTCAGATACTTCTTGTGAGTCTATAGGCGGTAAATACTGAGCTACTTCTTGATAATCTACAGGTACGCCTGTAGTGAATTTCTCCTTAATTTGTGCGGAATTACTTTTGTCACCAACTTCTTTTGGTTGAACTTTAGTTGGTTCAAAAAAGCCTACTGTACGTAATTGTGGTTTGATATATTGATTAGCTACACGCTGTACATCTGCGGGAGTTACTTTACGTACACCTGCCAAATAGCTATCTGTATAAAGATAATTACCAGTTGTAGTCTCATCATTACCTAGTTGTATAGCAAGACTTGAAATATCACGGTTACCCAAAATTAAAGCAGCTTCTAACTTAGCCTTAGCACGGTTCACTTCTTCTATTGTCACTCCTTTGGTGGCAAGGTTAGCGATCGCACGATTAAGTACTGAGTCAATTTTTTTCAAATCGGAACGATTTACCGCCGTTACCCAAAGTTCGTACCAGCCCGCCTCCATCAAATTAATTACAGAAGCTTTCACTTCGCTAGCTAAACCTGATTCCACCAACTCTTGCTCAAGACGAGAATTCCGTCCCTCCGTCAAGATATAATCCATCACATCCAAAGCCGGAACATCCGGATGATTCACATCTGGTAACGGATACACCGCTTGCAACATCGCTGCCGCCCCCGGCTCACGCAGTACTATCGGCGACGAAGCAAAATTCTTCTTACTCTTCTGTTCTAAATTCTGACTCCTGACTTCTGACTCCTGACTCCTTCCCTTCGGTATTTTCCCAAATGTCTCTTGAACAACATCAAGAGTTGGTGCAGTTTGAAAATCTCCCACAATTACCAACACAGCATTATCAGGAGTGTAGAAATTACGGTAATATTTACGCACCTGCTCAACATCAAACTTCTCCACATCAGCTTTAGTGCCACCCACAGGTAAACCATAAGCGTGGTTAGGAAAAGCCGCCCGCATCACAGCACGACTAAGACGATATTCTGAGCTATTTTCGTAACCCTGTAACTCGGAAATTACTACCCGCTTTTCCTGAGCCAATTTATCCGCATCAATGAGGGAATTTTGCATTCTGTCTGCTTCCAGCATTAATAATGCCTTAAGCTTTTGTCGTTCTGCAATGTTATAGTATGCAGTTTGATCGTGGCTGGTAAAAGCGTTTGAGTCGCTACCTAAAACACTAAACAATCTGCCAAATTGAATTGGACGGTTATTTGTACCTCTAAACATCATATGTTCTAACTGGTGGGCAATGCCATTCACACCAGCTTCTTCATGACGGGAACCCACTTTGTACCATGCCTGTACGGTAACTACTGGGCTGGTATGTACTTCTTTTGTGAGAACGGTAAGACCATTCTCTAGTACTGTTTTGTGGATGTTATCTTTAAGTAAAGGTGATATAGTTTTTTGAGACACCTCTGTTCTCTGAATATTTACCCAATTATATACTGATGGTAGGTGGCTATGAGCGGATTTATGACCAAGTAACAATACTGTTACTAACCAAATAGTTAACAGTAAAAAAGAAAAACGACATCGATGCAGTGTGGAAAACACAGACATAGATTTGATAATTTTATTGTAAAGAAAATTACTGATTTTTGTTTCGACTATAGTCTAATCCCTCTTTAGTTTCTGTCGCCTCGGCAACACTACATAAAGAGGGAGAAAAATTATTTTAACAGATAAAATAGTTAAAAATTCAACTACTAAGTATTGCGAGAACTCGCGTAAATTCAAGGGGTAACCCGTCAGCATCTGCTATAAAAAGTACCTCATAAATACGACAGCCTATTTGCTGTTGAGTAGGTTCTAGAAGTACAGATAAAGGTTGTAACTGCTCTACATTGTTTTGAGCAGCAGTAGCAAAACGTTCTTTTAAACTTGTTAACCAACTTGATAAATCTGGCGTGATATCAGTTAAATCAAAAGATAAATGATAGTAGCCCACGTAATGTTCATCGGCAAACGCATCCGGGGCTGGTTTTGGTTGAGGAATTTGGATGAGTTCAATTCTGCCGCCTAGCCCTTCGAGCCAACAAGCTAGGGTGTAGCCTGTGGTGAAGCGCTCACAGACTGTAAATCCCAACTGTTCGTAGAAAGCGATCGCACGGTGGATGTTCGCGGTACGAATAGAAGCGTGGTGCATATTAATTAATTAAAATAGACGTCCCAACGGGACGTCTCTACAAATTTATTCAAACAATCGGAAATACGGATAGCGTACAGGCACACCCGGTTCTTTTTCCAAATCGAAATTAATTACTTCCCAGCAGGGTTCGTCTGCGGGATCGGGGCTAAACTCTACTGGTAAACCGTAAAGTCGGGTAGAAGCTGAAGTCGCTTCTGTTTGCCCACCCCGCCAAGGAGTGCTGCGTTCTAAGTAGCCACTCATCAATTCCTGATAGCGTTGAGCAATAATTACGCGAGTTGCTCGGTAGCCCTGAGTATACAGCTTATCGAGTGCTTCGTGAATTTCAAACCGAATCCCATCAGGATGGGTATGCTGCCGATACCATTCTCCGTTCCATCTTCGCCAATGACGCCCTGACTGTAAGTGAATTAACTCTCCAGTTTTCGGATTAGCTTCAAAAGCGCCATGACGGGGACATAAATAGGTATCTGTAAGTGTCAATGCCGGAATAATCTGCCGACAGTGGGGACACTGAATTTCAGGACCAAATATTGGGTACTGCAAGCCTGGATTCATCATGAAGTGCGTACAAATATATTTGTGAACTAATGAGCACTTGGCACTCAGCACGCATACACTCTGTACTACTGAGTGTAGAGGCTTGATACCGTGATATCCTGGTGAGTGCAACCAGTCTATTTGGTTGGAGTTTTCCAGTGTTCCTGGGTACTATATACATATTCTATCGTGTCTACTGCTTCCTTCTGGTCTTCTGTCGATATTTCTCAAGCTGCCTTCGTTGCTGCCAACGCTACTGTGATTGGTCATGTGAACATAGCTGCAGGAGTAAGCATTTGGTATGGAGCAGTGGTAAGGGGAGATGTGGAACGGATTGAAATTGGCGAGTTTACCAACATTCAAGATGGAGCCATCCTACACGGTGACCCCGGTCAACCGACAATTATAGAAGATCATGTCACTATTGGGCATCGTGCTGTGGTACACTCTGCCTACATTGAACGTGGTAGTTTAATTGGCATTGGCGCAATTGTTTTAGATGGTGTACGGGTAGGTGCTGGTAGCATGATCGGTGCAGGTGCTGTAGTAACTAAGGATGTTCCGCCCTTATCTTTGGTTATGGGTGTTCCTGGCAAAGTAGTTCGGCAAATTTCACACGCAGAAGCAGCATCCCTAATCGAACATGCCCAACGTTACCAAAAGTTGGCTTTAGTTCATGCCGGTTCGGGAACTGCTCTTAGATTGACAAAACCTCCTGACTCCTGACTCCTGTCTCCTGTCTCCTGTCTCCATCTGTAAACATTCTTTACAAAAAACTTGGCAAAAACTGCCCACTTCAGCTTCAAAATAAAATATGAGAATAGTTGATAAAACTTTAACTTCTACTTAAAAGAGGGGGGATGTAAATATGGACTTAGATATGCGTGTAGTGGTCGTTTTAGCACCAGTAGTCATTGCTGCTAGTTGGGCAGCTTTCAACATTGGGGCGGCAGCTTTAAGACAATTGCAAAGCTTTTTAAATCGAGAAGCCTAAATTAAACAACGTATCGTCAAAAACCCGGTTGCGTAAAAGTTACCGGGTTTTGAGAACAAAGTTCCATCTTACCGACGTGGATATCAATTCCATCCTCAAACCCTTCCAACGCTTTGGTGTCCATCTTGGACTAGAGCGCATTGAAAAACTGTTAGCAAATCTTGGCAACCCCCATCATCAAGTTCCGATCATTCACGTTGCTGGCACTAACGGTAAAGGTTCTGTCTGTGCTTACCTTTCTTCTATCCTTACCGAAGCAGGTTATCACACAGGACGCTACACCTCTCCTCATTTAATTGATTGGACAGAACGTATTTGCCTCAACGAACAGCCGATTACTTCGGAACAATTGTACCAATTATTACAGCAAGTCAAAGCAGCTATTAGCTCAGATGAAGAATCACCGACTCAATTTGAAGTAATTACCGCAGCAGCATGGTTATATTTTGCACAATCTAAAGTAGATGTAGCAGTGGTAGAAGTAGGATTGGGAGGACGGCTGGATGCTACTAACGTTTGCGCAAAACCTTTAGTTACTATTATCACGAATATTAGCCGCGAACACTGGCAGCAACTTGGTCCCACTGTCGCTGACATTGCCGCAGAAAAAGCTGGTATCCTTAAACCAGGATGTCCCGCAGTGATTGGACTATTGCCACAGGAAGCTTCTCAAGTTGTAGGCGATCGCATTACAGCACTACAATGCCCATATATTCAACCTCAAAGCGCTCGTCAAATTGCCCCAGGATGGGCAGAGTATGAAAGAATTAGATATCCTTTGCCGCTGCCAGGAAAGAATCAGTTAGCAAATTCCGCTTTAGCAATAGCCGCTTTGGAATTTTTGCAACAACAAGGTAGGCAGATACCGCAAGAGGCGATTGTTAACGGTATGGCAAAAACTAAATGGTTGGGGAGAATGCAATGGACTACCTGGAATCAGCATAAATTATTGCTAGATGGTGCCCATAACCCAGCCGCTGCTCAAGTTTTGCGAGACTATGTAGATAGTTTAACCCCCAACCAGTCTGTAAGCTGGGTAATGGGAATGCTTTCTACTAAAGATCATGCTGAAATTTTTCAGGCATTGCTGCAACCAAATGACCGATTATATATAGTACCAGTACCAGATCATAGTTCAGCCAACACGAGTGAGTTAGCCTTCTTAGCTGAGAATATTTGCCCAGAATTGAGCTTTTGTGGAGCTTATGAGGATTTATCATCAGCTTTGCAAGCAGCTTTTGCCTCAACAGAGAATTTAGTTGTTTTATGCGGTTCGTTGTATTTGGTAGGACATTTTTTAATCAGAAACCCGGTTTCTTTAAGAAACCGGGTTTCTGATATGTAACGTCTCTACAGCTAACTGGTGCTATTCCACTCCTGTGCTGCATCTTCTACAGCTTTATCAACTGTCTTCTCATCTAACATTGCTGCTTGTAAATTTTCGTAAATAGCTTTTTGGAGAAGGTTAAAGTTTTTTAATGTAGGAGTTAAAACTTCCGCTGTTTGCAGTTGTTGTGCGCTGACAACTCGCGCTTTATCTAAAGTGGAAGCTTTGGCAGGTAAATCTTTGAAGTAGCCATCAGTGAGTGCTTTGACTGTAGATGGTAGAACTTCGGCTGCTTTGGCAAAACTAAGCTGGTTCTCATCATTAGTCAGAAATAGAGCAAACTTCAGCGCGGCGTTTGGTTGTTTGCTATCGCGGGGAATAACTATATTCATCGCCGCAACATTTTTCTTACCAGTTTCACCTGTGATTTGTGGTGCAACAGTGGAGACAGAGGCGATAGTCGGCGCATTGTTAGTAATCTGCTTCAAAAACTCCGCGCCAGAAGTTAGCATTGCTATTTGTCCGGATTGATATAACTCTATAGCATGACGATGACCTTGTGTCAATGCCTCTTTAGGAATAAAACCTTTTTTATACAAATCTACCCAGTACTGAAAAGCAGCTTTGCCTTGAGGAGAGTTAAAAGCCGCCTTGCCTTGAGCATCTAAAAGTGTCACGCCCATCTGCACAAACGACTCTAGCACCTCACCAGAATCTTGGGGAACAAAGGTCATAAAAAAGGCATATTTACCAGTTTTGTCTTTAATTTGTTGAGCTGCTTGTGCCAATTCAGCATAAGTTGCGGGTAGTTTATTGATACCTGCCTGTTTTAAAAAATCAGTGTTATAAATGGTTAGCTGCGTAGTGAGGTACCAGGGAAGACCAAAACTCTTGCCTCCCAACGTGCTGGCTTTCCAGATATTCGGTAGATAGGAGGAACGTACTTGATTTGGGACTTTTGCATCCAATTCTAACCAGGCATTTCGTCCTGCTAATTGGGAAGCAAAATTAGGATTGAGATTGACAACATCAGGTGGCGTTTTTGCGGAGACTGCTGTTAAAATTTTGTTTTCCATTGCTGTCCAAGGTACGTCAACCCATTTCACTTTTATACCTTGATTTTGAGATTCAAAGGTCTGGATGAGACTTTTGAAATACTCTGCTTGAGGTTGGAGTTGCATTGTCCAAAACTCAACAGTTGCTACTCCTGGTGATGCTGATTTTGTACCTGTGCTACAACTAACAATCCAACTTGTCAGTATGCCTAGTAGTACGCAAATAGTCAACCTGCTCAATTTTTTAATTTGAAACATCCTGCTGATCATTTTTCAGTTCCATTGCCCTTTCATCTTTAAATTTTCAATTTAGCAGTCCAGCAAATAAAACTGTGATTAAAAGCTTAAAAAATTTGTTTGGTAAATCTCATCAAGGAGTCGGCATCGAACTTGCACCACATCGTGTGAGTGTAGCTAAGCTACGTAAGCAACGCCAAGGCTTAAAGCTAGACGCCTTAACATCAGTGGCAGTTCCGGAAGGGGTTTTTAGTGATGGTCAAATTGCTGATCCCCCGACAATGGCACAATTAATTCAACAAGCTTTGGCTGAGAGTAAAATCAAGGCGAATCGTGTCGCTACTGCTGTTGCGGGACGAGATTCGATTGTACGTCTAGTGCCTGTGCCGGCAGAGTTAGATGACAAAGAACTGCGCGAGATGGTGCTTAACCATGAAGCAGGTTTGTATTTACCTTATCCTCGTGAAGAAGCTGATGTGGATTATCAGAAACTTGGGTATTTTGTAGATGAGGACGGTATTGAAAAAGTACAGGTGCTGCTGGTGGCTACTCGTAAGGAGGTGACGGACACATATATAAGTACTTTTGAACAGGCTGGTTTGCAAATTGATGTTTTGGAGATTAATAGTTTTGCTTTAATTCGGACAATTCGCGACCAACTGCGCCAATATGGACCACAAGAAGCAGCCGTGCTGGTGGATATAGAGTTTGACAGTACAGAAATTGCCATTATCGTGAACGGCGTACCGCAGTTTTCACGTACAGTGCCACTCGGTATATATCAAATGCAAACAGCTTTGTCTCGAGCGATGAGTTTACCTACATCACGAGATACGGAATTGTTGTATGGAATGTCTATTCCGGCAAATACGATGGATGGGGGCAAAACTGGCGTTACCGAAGCTAATCCTGGTATGGCAGCAATCCTGAGAGTATTGGGAGAGCTTACAGATGAGTTGCGTCGTTCTATCGATTTTTACTTGAATCAGTCCGAAAATTTGGAGGTGGCACAGATTTTACTTGCCGGTCCTGGAGGTGGATTGGATAATTTGTCAGAGTTTTTTACCCAAAGATTGAGTTTGCCTACTTCTCAAATTGACCCTGTAGGAGCGTTGTCTTTGCAAGTAGATGAGGAAAAATACCCCCCTGTCGAACGGACCGGTTTAGGAATAGTTCTTGGTTTAGGTATGCGATCTGTTTGAAATGAGATTTTGATGGGAAGAATAATTTGTAATGGATCACTAATGACCAATGATGAAAAATGTATAGTTTAGATGTTAATTTTCTTAAAGACCGTCAAGTAGTTCCTAAATCTTCTGAACCCAGAGTAAAAAAAGCACCTGTTCCGGCTGGGAGTTTAAAACCAGTTTATGTGGGTGTAGTCTTGGGGCTAGTTTTTCCTGTTTTGGCGGGGTTAGGTTTGTGGTTATTACAAGGAAAAAATGCTGAGTTGGAGCAGTCAGTAGCACAACTAGAGCAGGAAAAACAAAAGTTAGAACAACAATTAGTAAGTATTAATAAAATCAAAGAAGAAACAAGCAGAATTAAGAGTGAAACTCAAGCTTTAGTTACTGTTTTTGACCAAATTCGTCCTTGGTCGGCAATTTTGCAAGATTTGCGCGATCGCATCCCCAGAACAGTGCAAATTGAGAAAATCAAGCAAACACCACCAAGTGCAGCAGAAAAAGGTAAACCAATACCTAATCCGGCTGGAGGATTGGAAATTAGTGGATTAGCTCGCACTTTTAAAGATGTGAACGATTTCATGCTAACTCTACAACAGTCTCGCTTTTTGAAGTCTACCGATATAAAAATTACTTCAGCAGAGTTAGTCGATGCACCATTACCCCCAAGCCTCAGTAGATCTACTATACCAATTAAACCTCCTCAAATCGTCAAATACACCATTCAATCTAGTTTGAGTGATATTCCCGCCTCCTCATTCATGCGCGAATTAGAGCAAAAAGGCACAGTGGGATTAGTAACTCGGATACGTAGTTTGCAACAAACAGGAGTCATTCCAAAATGACATTCAGTGAAGATTTAAATATGGTTGACAATGGGGAGGAGTTTGATGCAGCCTCAACAACCTATCCTGTTGTCTTTGGAATTACTTTCACACCAAAAATTATTGGTATTATCGTTGGAGTTTTGGGCATACTAGGCGCAGGTTACATAATATTTAACATGATTATGCCCGCTTGGGAAACTTACCAGCAACAGCAAGCAAAACAGACAAGCTTACAAGGAGAAATTGAGCAAAAAAAAGCCAACCTTAAACAAATTGACAAAGTAAAAAAGGATCTAGCACTGTCCAAAGAGCAACAAAAACAGGTTTTAGGTTTATTTGCTAACGAAAAAACTTTAGATACTTTGTTGTTTGATTTAAATCGGTTAATTGATGGCAATACGCAAATTTCCGCCAACTCACTTAGAGCCAGACTGAGAAAGTTTGTACCAGCCTCACAAAAAGCAGAACCGATTACCGATGGCTCTCTTGGAACACTGGTTGATGGTAAGCTCAAACGCCGTAGTGTCAATATCGAAATTATCGGCACTTATGAACAAACACAATCAATTCTCAGAAACATCGAACGTTTACAGCCTTTATTAATAGTTAAAAACTATGACTCTTCTCTCGCACCAGAACCTCCTATTCAAGTAGGTAAAGAACTGCCAAGAATAGGACCTGCATCAATTTCTACACTTATCCAGTTACAGGCACTGATGCCACTTAATCCAGAGGAAGTTGCACAAGCAAACCAAGCAGCAGCGAAGAAGAAGTGATGGAACCATGTCTCTTTCCCATGCCCCTCTCGCCCCGCCCCTCGTTCCCAGCCTCAGGCTGGGAATGCCTTCAGGAGGCAGAGCCTCCTTTTGAAACGAGAGGCAGAGCCTCTCGCAAGGCATTCCCAGGTGGAACCTGGGAACGAGAACACAACCAGAGGACGAGAATAACTTTCTTCCCTTCTGCCCTCTGCCCTCTGCCCTCTGCCTTCTTTTAATTTTCTTAATACTTTTCTAGTGTGAGGATTGAACTGTGAAACTTCACGGTAATAGCTTAATATTTTGTGCCACCACAACGATGATCCTAGCCGCTCAAGCAGTGTGGGCGCAGACTACTCAAGTAACTCAAGTACAGCTAAAACCTGTAAATGGTGGAATTAATGTTATTTTGAAAACTTCTAATGGCGATCGCCCGCAAATTTTCACCACAAAAAGAGACAAAGCTTTAGTTGCCGATATCATTAATACTAAACTACGCTTACCACAAGGTAATAGTTTTCGTCAAGACAACCCCGCTCCCGGAATTGCCTCAGTAGTAATCAATCAACTTGATACTAATAGCATCCGGTTAATAGTAACTGGAACAGACATTACACCCAACACTCAACCAGTAGAGCGAAAACAAGACGGAATTACCCTCAACTTTACTCAAGGTGCAGGCGTGGCAGGTAAAACACCCACCCCACAAAACAGGGCGATGCCCACCCCACAAAATAACAATCAACCAGTAGCACAAACAAACCCATCTCAACCAAATCAAAAGCCACAAGAAGTTCTCGTCCCCAACCCCCAAATCAGCATAGACGGGAAACCAGCACCAACCGCAGAACTAAATCAACCCACCAACTCAGCGCCACCCTTCCTACCCAGAGCAGTTGCTCCACCAGTAGGCGACATTGCCGTATCAAGTACAGATGCCTCACCTAGCACAGTAGACTTAGGTACTCAGCAAAAAGTTCCCCGCCTAGTACTTAGAGATGCTCCAGTCCGCGAAGTATTGTCTCTACTTGCCCGTGCAGCTAATCTCAACCTAGCTTACATAGGGGGTACAGCCACACCAGGACCAGGAGGTCAACAGCCCGCAGCAGCAGCCGCTGGAGGTGATGGACCAACAATTTCCTTAGATATAGAAAATGAGCCTGTACAAGACGTGTTCAACTACGTCTTACGCTTGAGTGGACTAGAAGCTAACCGCAATGGACGCACAATTTTTGTGGGACCACAATTACCTAATTCCACTCGTGATACAGTCATGCGCAGTATGCGACTCAACCAGGTAAGTGTAGGAGTCGCAGTTAACTTTTTAGTCGGTTTGGGGGCAGAAAGTGCTATTAGCCGTGAACGGCAGATTTCTACAGTTAGATCTGTGAGTGTGGGAAAGGAAGGAGATAGCACTACTGAAAGGACGACTGCTAACGAAGTTACAGTTGAAACTAGACGTGCTGATTTTAAGGACTCAACGCCTTTACTTAGAAGTCTACAGGTATTGGGAGACGAACGAACTAATGCTGTTACCTTGATTGGCTCTCCTAGACTAGTTGAGATAGCAATGGCTCAACTAACTCAGCTAGATATCCGCCGTCGTCAAGTAGCAGTCAACGTTAAGATTATCGATGTTAATTTGACAGGAAGCCAAAACTTCAATACTAGCTTTTCCTTTGGTGTTGGCAACAACTTCTTTGTCAATGATGGCGGTGCAGCTGCTATGAACTTTGGCGGCGTCAATCCTCCCACTTCAGCACAAGCAAGCTTACCTGGTTATGTTAATCCACCCGTTATTAATAATCCCTACACTGGTGCAAACGTTTTTGTTAATCCTAACAATCCAATTACTGTTCCAGGAACTATTCCTGGCACCATAGAAGTTTCACCGGGGGGTATTAGGAGGTTAGAAAATTCTAGCTCAGGTCAATTTGCCCAACCCTATGTTGACTTAAACAATCCTTTACAACCAGGTATCACGAATCTTATCCCAGCAGAAGACAATATTATTACCGTAGATCAAGATGGAAGAAGAAGTGTAAGCCAAGGTACTTTGGGATCAATTACAACCTCTCTACCCTCACTATTTCAATTTCCCAAACGTTTTCTCGCTAGCTTGCAAGCTCAGGTACAAAATGGTAATGCTAAAATCTTGACAGATCCAACCCTAATTGTGCAAGAAGGTCAAGAGGCTAATGTCTTTTTGACCCAAGAAGTAGTAGGAAGGGTTAAAAGAACTATAACTGACACACCAGGTGGCTCTAGAGAGGAGCGAGACATTGAAAAAGAGGAAGTGGGTTTAGCCCTTGCTGTCAAAATTGATCGTATTGATGACAACGGTTTTGTCTCTCTATCGGTTGTTCCTGATGTCAAAGCACCTGCAGGTGTAGCAGATACAGGTGATGGGCAAATAGTTTTAGTATCTCAAAGATCCCTTAAATCTGGCATAATTCGTCTCCGAGATGGTCAAACACTAATTCTTAGCGGTATTATTCAAGACGAAGATCGGGTAACAATCTCTAAAATTCCTATCTTAGGTGATATCCCCCTCATTGGTGCGCTATTTAGAAAGACAAACAAAAGCAACGAGCGCAGAGAGGTAATTGTGTTACTTACACCGCAAATTATGGATGATTCAGAGCGCTCTTCCTATGGCTATAACTACAATCCCAGCCCTGAAGTGCGGCAAATGTTAGAGCGTCGTGGTTTACAAACGCCGAAGAGATAGGGAAATGAGGCAGATGGAGGATAACGTACAGACGCCCTGGCGGGGCGTCTGTACCCAAATTGTGGCAGGGTGCCTGTACCCAAATTAATGGGAGTAAAATTAATATGAAAGATCCTTTGCTACCAACAGTAGAACAGTTGACGGCGTTTTATACCAGATGTGTAAGAATCAGCAACCTTCTCAAATCAATTGAAATGGTGAGGTATGACACACGTACAAAAAGGATAGTTATTTTAGTTGGTGAAGAAACACAATTAGAAATTCTTGAAAATGGTGAGGTTATTATAGGATGACTCAAGCAGATTATCAAAGTATGGATGAAAAACAATTGCGTAATTATGTTAAGCAGAATCCTGATGATGAAGAAGCTTTTCAATATTTCCTAAACATTATTAGAGCTAAACCTGGTCGTGTAGTAGTAAGTACTGATGAACAATTTGAACAAGAAATGCGTAAGCGTATCAACTGAGAACTAGATCTCGCTCTTTATGTTATCTAAGATACCCGACTTCTCTAAGAAGTCGGGTATCTTGTTTGGCATGTATGTGAAGCTATTAGAGAAATTGGCGATCGCTTCACTTTATAACTCAATCTTTCTACTGTCAATTTTGAGCAGTGCCAAACCTACTTAACAATTCCTCACGAGACAATTGTATCAATAAAGAAGTGAACTCTTCTGGTGGTAATGCTAATAAAGATTCAATAATTGTTTGTAGCTCGTTATCTAAAGTCCCAAACCGAACTAGAAGTAAGTTTTCGATAGTTGTACGACGTTCATTTTGAATCCCTTCGAGCCTGCCTTCAAGCCTGCCTTCGAGCCTGCCTTCCTCTCTACCTATTTGTTGAGCTTCTGCCAAACGTTGTAAATAAATTGGTGATAACTGCATAACTAAGTTCCGCTCTTCTCTATCTAAATTCTGATTTAATTCTAGGGTAGTTTTCAGGTTAGCTAGTAAATCCATCGCTTTGCTACGGAAAGGATTGTTCACATCCAACGCAAGCAATTCTTCTATTGCCCTCTTTTGGACTCTTCCCTTACCCAACAGTCTTAACCACAGTGTTTCTGGGGTAACTGGTAATTGATGAATTACTACCACTGCACCCCGCCAAGATTGATTAAAAAGATAAACACCCTTTCCCCACCGTTGTTCATCTAACTTTCCCCCAAATCCGCCTAAAAATTTGACTGAAGCTGTGGGTGAGAGAATCCATAACTTTGGTAAAGAATCTTCCTCTAAGAAGACATCATTCCGTTTAGCTTCCCGCTCAAAACTGGCACAAGTATTAAACAACTTGATCGTACAATTGCGCACTTCTGAGTTTGTAACTGGGTTACGAAAGGGTTCAATCAATGCTTTTGTTTGGGCAAATCTACCGAGTAATCCTAAACTTTCTCGATCAATTTGTGGTTGCTCTCTTGGGAGAAAATAAACATCAACTTCTAATACTTCTCCAGCGACATCCTTACTTGTTTCTACTGAGCCTAATGGAGATAATAGCTCTTGGAGATATTACGAGAGCAAACCGATCATAGGGAAACCGAGTCATTAATTTGACAATCCGTTACTGAAATTATAATTCGACTATATTTTTTTGGCTCCTGTACGTCAACCGAAAATATCAGGAGTCACAAGTGAGTTGCAATTTTGAACCGAGAGAAATTGGCGATCGCTCTTTCTCTGTATTAATGCTCCCTGTACACTCACTGTGTAATAAAGCAAGTTTTCCAGCACCAAACGCTGCCCTTCCTGTCGTCCTTCCTACCGAAATAAGTTCTTATAATTAACTAGTAATTCATAATTAGTCACGCAATGAGTGAAACAGCTACTCTTATCCGTCGGATTACACAAAATCCTGGGCAGTGCGGGGGACGTCCCTGTATAAGAGGAATGCGAATCCGTGTCAGTGATATTTTAGAGATGTTAGGTGAAAATGTTAGTCCTGCAGAAATTCTAGAGGATTTTCCCGATCTGGAACCTGAAGATATTCAGGCTTGTCTTTTGTTTGCAGCACGCCGCACGGATTTTCCTCGGCTGAGTGCATGAACATTTGGATTGATGCTCAATTACCACCAACATTGGCACTTTGGCTAAGCAACACCTTTGCAGTTAGTGCCACTGCTTTGAAAGATTTAGGCTTGCGAGATGCCCAAGATATACAAATCTTTGATGCAGCGCGTGTAGCTAAAGTTGTAATCATGACGAAGGACAGTGATTTTGTTGATTTGGTTTGTCGGTTGGGAACACCTCCGCAAATTCTTTGGTTAACTTGTGGCAACGTCACAAATCGTCACCTCCGGCAACTTCTTACTGCTACTTTTCCAGATGCTTTAGAACGCCTGCGACAAGGTGAAGAGATTGTCGAAATAGGCGATATCGTCAGTTTTAACTAAATATTTTTGCTCTCTATATGTGAGGCTAACAGAGAATTGTCAGCCTCACTTTTTACTGTCAATTTTAAGAAGTGCCAAACTGACTGAGCAATTCCTCACGAAACAATTGTATCAATAAAGAAGTGAACTCTTCGGGTGGTAAAGCTAATAAAGATTCAATGATTGTTTGCAGCTCGTTATCTAAAGTCCCAAACCGAACTAGAAGTAAATTTTCGATAGTTGTATGACGTTCATTTTGAACTCCTTCAAGCCTGCCTTCAAGCCTGCCTTCAAGCCTGCCTTCCTCTCTATCTATTTGTTGAGCTTCTGCCAAACGTTGTTCATAAATTGGTGATAACTGCATAACTAAGTTCCGCTCTTCTCTATAGCAGTCCTAAATGATTTGCAAACACAAGTCTTTCTTTTCTTGGCGCTCTTCTCCTGGCGGAGACGCTGCGCGAAGGCGTCTTGGCGGTTCATAACTCAATTAGGATTGCTATATCTAAATTCTGATTTAATTTAATGGTAGTTTTCAAGTTAGCCAATAAATCCATCGCTTTGCTACGGAAAGGATTGTTCACATCCAACGCAAGCAATTCTTCAATTGCCCTTTTTTGAACTCTTCCCTTGCCCACTTCTGAGTTTGTGACTGGGTTGCGAAACGGTTCAATCAGTGCTTTTGTTTGGGCAAATCTGCCGAGTAATCCCAAGCTTTCTCGATCAATTTGCGGTTGCTCTCTTGGGAGAAAATAAACATCAACTTCTAATACTTCCCCAGCGACATCCTTACTTGTTTCTACTGAGCCTAATGGAGATAATAGCTCTTGCAGGTAGTCCTTGGCAAACCGATCATAGGGGAACCGAGTCACGCCCCTTCGGGTTCGTCAAAAGTCAAAAGTCACGCATTCAAAAGTCACAAGTGAGTTGCGATTTTGAACCGAGAGAAATTGGCGATCGCTCTTTCTCTGTATTGATGCTCCCTGTACACTTACTGTGTAATTAGGTATTCTCTTTTCTAGAGAGTCAAAATTGAAACGCCGTAAGCTGGAATCCTAGAATCTCGTGTTACAAAAGTTAAACCTTCTAACATTGTTTGTGCAATTAACATGCGGTCAAATGGATCATCATGATGACGTGGTAAACCACCTGCCTGTAAAGCATGATATAAAGTAATTGGTAGTACCTCAAAACGGCACGCGACTAAAACCTCAGGTAGATTGTCAGGAGTTGTTAACTTACCCAACGCCTTTTTAATTGCAATTTCCCAAACAGTTGCAACACTAACAAAAACTTGATGCTGTGGCTCAACAATTAAATCACGAATAGCAAAAGGTAACTTTGGATCGTCAGCCAGATACCAAATCAGAATATGAGTATCAAGTAAAAGTTTCATTCCGAGTCGCCAGAAAAAGCTGCTGCGATTGACTCAGGTAGTACATCAAAATCATCTGACATTTGCACTCTTCCACGCCAAAGTCCAAAAGGACGAGGTGTTTGAGCGTAGTTAATATTATTTGGCATTTCATGGGATTGTACTATCTCTTTTTCCACTTTTTTGTTGCGAATTTCCTCCCTAATAACTTTTTGAACTATCTTGGTAATAAGAGCTTCTAATTCAGCCACTGTCAAATTGCTAATAGAATAGTTGGATTCCATTTGAGAGTTTGTCATATTAACCTCTATAGTTCTTGGAGACGGCTATGGAGTCGTGCCATAATTTCTTCGCCATCAAGCAGTTCGCCTCGCTCAGCTTGTTCAACACCTTTTTGGATTTCCTGCCGCAAGGTTTCTAACTTCAGGTAGTTCAGTTCGTCTTCAAGCTGCTGCAAACGGTTAAGCATTTCTTGGAAAGCACGGGCATCTTGTACAACTACCGCCGCTTCGCCATTCACAGTCAAAACCACTGGGGCTTTTGTCTCGTTGATTTGCTCAACATAATTACTGGCATTGCGCCGAAAGTCTGTTAGGGAGTGGATATTTTCCAAGTTAATCACAATGTTACCTAATTATGTACCTAATTCGATAATAATTTTTTGGCTCCTGCACGTCAACCTAAATATCACGACTAAAAAGTGGGTTGCTATCGTGAACAGATAGAAATTGGCGATCGCTTCTTCTACGTATTTAGCCTCCCTGTGCCCTAACTGTGAAATCTCGTCTTTCACTCTAAAAAGAAAGTCTGCTAAGTATTTATTCCTATTCATATACCTGTTTTTAGTGCAACAATTAACTAATTTGAATAAAAAATGCTGAAATCTATATAAATTAATGGTTTCATCTATCCACTTCAGGCTACAACCCTTTAGAATGATTCATTGAAAAGTTGAGCTGATAGGAGTTACGGGCGTTTTAAGCAAATATACTCTCAAGGAACGGCTTTTGTAAATCTCAGCACAGAGATTTACGTACAAGATGCGCCAAAAGCATTTGACAATCTGAAGTAAACCTTAAGGAATTTGACATGAACAAAGGCGAATTAGTAGATGCTGTAGCTGAAAAAGCCAGTGTAACCAAAAAGCAAGCTGATGCAGTCCTCACTGCTGCATTGGAATCAATTATCGAAGCGGTTTCCTCTGGCGATAAAGTTACACTAGTAGGGTTTGGCTCTTTTGAATCACGGGAACGCAAAGCTCGTGAGGGACGCAACCCAAAAACAAATGAAAAAATGGAAATTCCAGCCACGAAGGTTCCTGCTTTCTCCGCTGGAAAGCTATTTAGAGAAAAAGTTGCACCCCCAAAATCCTAAGTTCTCGCTTAGCTAACCCTTTCTTTATGCGGCAACCAGCACACGGGGGAAATTTAGCTTGGGCAGCAGCATTAGCTGGCTGTCCTCCCGGTGCTATTCTGGATTTTTCTGCCAGCATCAGCCCTTTGGGACCACCAAGTAGCGCTATGGCAGCCATTGAGTCCCAATTGGTTAATTTACGGCACTATCCAGATCCTGATTATGGTGAACTGAGACTTGCTCTCAGTCACTTTCATCAACTGCCTGCTGAGTGGATTCTGCCGGGTAATGGTTCGGCAGAATTGCTAACTTTGGCAGGTAGGGAATTAGCACAATTAAGTGCAACCGTTTTAATTACTCCAGCCTTTGGCGATTACTACCGATCGCTAGCGGCATATGCTGCTAAAGTACTGGAGTTTCCCGTTTCTTTGGGGGCGGGGAGTGGGGGAGTAGGGGAGCATGGGAGTGGGGGAGTAGGGGAGCATGGGAGTGGGGGAGAAATCCCAATCCAAAATCGCGCAACTAAGATCCAAAATTCCCAGGGGTTGCTCCTCAATAACCCTCACAATCCGACAGGAATTTTATTTTCGCGGGAAGTAATTATACCTCACCTTAAGGAATTTGCCTTGGTGGTGGTAGATGAAGCGTTTATGGATTTTTTACCCCCAAATCAAGAACAAAGCTTGATTGGATTGGTACAGGAATATCCCAATTTGGTAATTTTGCGATCGCTCACCAAATTCTACAGTCTACCTGGGCTACGACTGGGATATGCGATCTCTCACCCCAATCGCTTGCGAACATGGCAGTCATGGCGCGATCCCTGGAGTGTCAACACTTTGGCTTCCGCAGCAGCCGTAGCAGCAATTCAAGATAGGGAGTTTCAGGAACAAACCTGGGCATGGCTACCACCAGCACGGCAACAACTGTTTGATGGTTTAGCCTCAATCCCAGGATTGCATCCTTACAAGAGTGCTGCTAACTTTTTACTTGTAGAAACACAACAACTCTGCTCTGTGTTGCAGCAAAAATTACTCAAGCATCACCAAATTTTAATTCGCGATTGCCTCAGTTTTCCCGAGCTTGGCGATCGCTATTTCCGGGTAGCTGTACGCTCTTTCTCTGACAACGAGCGCTTACTAGACGCCATAATCAAAAGTTATGAGTTATGAGTTATATTCCCGCCTCCTACTCCCCTACTCCCCTACTCCCCTACTCCCCTACCTTTGAATTCGTGTGACTATTGACTACGATATCGTGATTATTGGCGGCAGTCTTGCTGGACGTTATGCTGCTCTTAGTGCTACTAAATTAAAAGCCAAAGTTGCCTTGGTAGAAACAAAAATAAATGATGCCGTACTCTTGGTTAACTCACCCTACGGCATGATTTATCATCACGCTTTTACACAAACGGGCAACCTTTACCAAATGTTGGGTAATACGTCTCAATTTGGTATTAATACTTCTCATCCCCAGACACAAGATCAATGCCTTGTCTGTGTGAATTGGCAACAGGCGATGCTGTATGCTGACGGTGTTGTCTCTAATCTCCAAGAGCAAGATTCACTTGCGATCCTATCTGCTCAGGGAGTTGATGTCATTGTTGGTAGTGGTCAATTTCAATCATCGCCTAATTTGGCTTTTATTATAGGCGATCGCCACCTCCGCGCACGCGCCTATTTACTTGCTACCGGTTCTGTACCAGCAATTCCTGACATTGAAGGATTGCAAAAAACTGGCTTTCTTACCTTACCTCAAATCTGGCAATCTCTGAGTAGTCCTAACCCACCAAAAAAATGGGTAATTCTTGGTGGTGTTCCCCAAAGTATTGAAGTTGCCCAAACTCTGGCAAAATTGGGTTGCAGTGTAATTTTGGTTGTGTATCGTCCACAAATTTTATCTCATTATCTTGACTCAGAAATTCTCCAATTACTTTATAGTCAGTTGGAAGCAGATGGTGTGCGCGTCATACAAACACCAGTCACTCAGGTAATGCGAATTGACGAGCAAAAGTGGCTGCAAATTGGAGATAAGGCAATTGAAACTGATGAAATTTTAGTAGCTTTTGCACAGCAACCAAATATAGAATTTCTTAATTTAGCAGCAGCAGGCGTCAAATGGTATCAAAATCGTCTGCTTGTCAATGATAAATTACAAACTACTAACCACCGCATTTACGCTTGTGGTGATGTTATTGGTGGATATGATTGCCCAAATATTGCTAATCACGAAGCTAGAATAGCCCTACAAAATTCACTATTTTTTCCCATTAATAAGGTAAGTTATCAATGCATTCCTTGGGCAATTTTTACTAACCCTATAGTAGCCCAAGTAGGGCTGACCGAAGCACAAGCTATAAGTCAATATAATCAAAATGAAGTTGTAGTTCTGCGCCAGTATTTTAAAACACTAGCAGTTGCCCAACTTCAAGATCAAACTACAGGTATTTGTAAATTAATTGTTTTAAATAATGGCGAAATATTGGGTGCTTCAATTTTAGGAGCAGAAGCAGACGAGTTAATTAATCTTGTTGCTTTAGCGATCGCTCAAAAAATTAAAGTTCATCATCTAGCTTCTTTGTCTCCTATTTACCCCAGTTTCTCGGAAATTTTAGCACAAACTGCACTTCAATGGAGTCAGCAAAGATTAAATCGCAATATTGCTACGCAAGAGTTTTTAGAAAGTTTTTTCCTCTTCCGTCGCAATTGGAATTTCTGAGTTTCCGTTCCCAGGCTGTAGAGACGTTCCGGCAGAACGTCTCTACGATTTTTTATTCCTCCTATCGGATAAAGAAACACTGCCAATACCTTGAAGAATACCACGACCAATTAAACCTATACCACGACCAATTACTTGGGTGAGAATGAAGACAACTCCACTGCCTAATAAAGATAATAAAGATTGTAAGCGAGGGGCGATCGCATCACGAAATTCTAGTACCAATGTTACTACTAATGGTATGTTAGAAAGTTGAGCTAATTCTTGAGTACGTGGCGCATAAATGGAAACTTTTGCGATCCCGCGAGGTGCAAAAACAAATAGTTCATAGCGACTTTCAAAAATGGCTTGAGCTTCGGTTACATAATTTCTCCAGCGGTATTGCCAAGACAAATTGTTTCTAAATCTTTCGATTTCCCTTGTAGAAATTAATTGACTGTTAAAAAAAGTTTGCTTAATATCCTCTATATCTGCCAATCTATTTAATAGTGGTTGTACCACTCCATTTGCTACCTGAATTAATAAGTTTTCTAATAACATTGACACTCGTTCTTTAGCTTCTATGCTCCCAGCAACATATAATGTATTATCCACCTGCAAATTTGTTTGAAACAGTAAATAGGCTAATAACTCGCTAACTAATGGTATTTTCTGCAAAATTGTTTCTACTACAGAAGCTTCTTGCCGCAACAAAGGGACAATTTCTAAATATTTATCACCTACTTTCACTCTAGAGAATTTTCCAAAAAATTCTGTGTTTACGGCTTGCCATAAATCAATTAATATGGTATTTCTTAGTTCAAATAATCGATATGTATCAATTTGCGAAGCACGCATTTCATCTAAAGTATTAGCAAAGTGTTGCAAGACTAAGTAAAGTAATTCTCTTTTTTTATTTGGACTTAAAATGTCAATCTCTAGCGGAACATCTGTTACATTTTGTAAATTAAATTGAAGTTTATTAATACAAGCAGCAAATAATTCGGCTTGCAGCGCTCTAGGACTAACTGACGAAGGAATTTCCCTCTGAGGAATAAATAAAGTGGAGTTTACCGGAGGTGGTTGTACCTCTTGCCTTTGCTGTGGAGAAGGTAAAAACCGATTGAGTAGCCAACGAGCAGTCAGTAATTCTCGTCTTTTTCCCGCCAAAATTGCCTGCTCAAGTAACGGTAATCCCGGCACTTGCAATTGTGCTGTTACATTTGCCAAAGAGGTATTAATATAACCAATTCCTGACAACCGTTGATTATTCAAGATTTGCGTCAAGGGATTACTGTAGAGACGCCCCGGTGGGGCGTCTGGTTGATATTGCGTCAATGAGGCAGATACAGCATCCCCAAACCAATAAGAACCTCCACTTGCAACGGATTGCATAGCAGCGACTAATTCCGTCAGGGGTATGCCTTTGGGGCAGTAACCATCTATCCCAGTCGCCTTTGCTGCCAAAAGTAGCCGTGGTTCTTGGACATGACTCAGGAGTAAAATCGGTAGGTTGGAATACTGGGTTTTCAGTTGCCGACAAAGTTGTAAACCGAGCTCATAAGTTGAAGTAGAATGAGCATTTCCCAGTTCCAAGACAACTAAATTCAAGCTTTGTGGGTCTTGTGCTTGTGTTAAGGTTTGTAGGGCAGCAGTATATGTTTCAGCCTCCGATACAACTTCTACGTTAGGGACTTGTTCCAAAGCTACCCTTAGCCCTAGTCGGAAGATGGGATCTGAGTCAACTAACAATAATTTCAAGCATTGCATCGTTTATAATCCGCTGAAAAACACGGTATCTGTTTTCACACTTTTGAGAAAACATTCTAATTACTTAGCTTAGTCTTAACTATTGTGACTTGTTTGGGCATTTTAAAAAATGAAGCATAATTGCGATATGTAACTGTTATGTGTGTAATTTAATGAACTTTAGTATTCGGCGAACTTTGACAGAAAACTCTATTGAAATACAGCAAATAAAAGGATTTTCATCAGGACAGATTTTCGGCTTAGCATTCCGTATTACTCAGGATATGGAAGTCAAAAGTCTTGTGTGTTTTGATATCTGTATCCTAGCCGAGATTTTAGAACTGCCTTTAGATATTGCCTGTCTTGAAATTACTGTAATTGCTCAGTTGACAGAAAGCTTGGTAAGTGCTTTTGCGCAAAAAAAGCCCTTAAAACGCAATGAAGGGGTATGGCTAACATTCCAAATAGCCTATCTTCAAGCTTTGCATCAAGTTCTCCAACAAGAAAAAAACCTTCAACGCCCTTGGTTTCATCGGGCGATGATATGGGATGGGGGCGCAAAAGGGCAGCTGCAAGATGCGCAACTGCAAGGGCTACTGAAAACTCTCCAGAACGGGAAATTGACTGATACTCAAGCGGAACAAGCACTTTCTCTAGTCGCAGATTCACTTCTGGTGCAACAAATGAATCATGCAGCAGTGGCTTGGTTTGTGGCTAATAGTGCAGAAGAAACGGAAGCTAAACTAATAACGCAGCGTTTGGTAAAAGCACTTCCAGGGTATTTAATTGCTGCGATCGCCAATAATGCCTTACCCTTAGCTCAACTGCAAAAATTTTTCCGTTTGGGAACCTCACTTAGCTCTGAAGCACTTGTAGGGGATATTGACTTACATCGGGAACACTATCGAGCCAATTTGCTCCAAGAACTTAGTGAACCCTTGTTGATGGAATTTTTTGCGCTGACAGATATTTACGTCCCTTTGAAAGGTTTGCCCATAGAAACATCTGGTGTCAATTCAGTTGATTTAATGACATGGGCGCAACAACAGTTAGCTGATTTAGAAACCATTGCTGTCATTGAGTCAGAATCTGGATATGGAAAAACCAGTTTTTGCCGAATTTGGGCGGCTCAAGTAGCAAAGGAAGTTTATCCTACCTGGATGCCCGTACGAATTGACTTACGACAAGTGATACATGGCAATAGTTTAGAGGAAACTTTGAATTCTGCTTTTTCGGGTAATTTTTACCTCAACTTGTCCGTTTCTGTCAACCAGCCCAGGTATCTATTACTACTCGACGGTTTAGATGAACTACCACCCTCTCATCAAGGTACAAGGGCAAAAGCAATTTTTCTACAACAGTTATTAACTCTTCAGCAAGAGTGCCGTCATAAGATTGTGTTAACTAGTTGTTCAAGTGCATTACTCCAAGCTCAAGAACTACAAGGGCAACTAAAGCGAATTACTATCCAACCGTTTGCACAAGATGAACTGAAACAATGGTTTGGACAATGGGCAAAAGTACAATCTTTACCAATTGCACAAAACTTTTTTACGTTCTTAAAACAGCCTGGTGTATTTTCTGTTAAATCCAATTCTGAACTGAGCAATCTTGTTCGTCAACCCTTGATGCTTTACTTATTAGCTGTTTTGCATCGTGACGGACTTTTAGATGATGAAATATTACAATTAGCAGCTAATAATCAAGATACAACACGTACTGCTTTGTTGTGGGAAATTTACCATCGGCTGAGTCAATGGCTGTTGGGTTATCCGGATGGTGGAAGCAAGAGTATGTTCCAATTGTACGGGAGTGGGCATATACATCGTACACCAGAGGCGATCGCCAATCTTCTTCAAGGTTGTCATCCCCAAGAATTACTGGAGAAGATTCAAGCTTTGGCGCTACAAATTTTGCACTCGCAACGTTATCAAGTTAATTTGACTAGTTGCGATAACTTACCAGCATTGTATTTTAGGAAGAGATGGACAAAATCCCAAAATCCGCATTCCCAAGCTCTTGCCAGGGAAAAAGCCAAAATCCAAAATTGTTTAGTTGAATTTGCTCACGAATCGTTGGGAGAATATCTTTGTGCCTCTGGTATTTGTACTGAGTTGAAACGTTTAACTCAGCGTCGGGCTGATGGTTATGGTGAATTGACTTTTGTGCTTGATTCTGGTGGTGTGGCTCTGCGTGTTTACAATTTATTTGGTTACGGAATTCTGAGTCAACAAATTGAAGAGTTTGTGATTGAAGGATTGCGGCGGGAGCAAGGTGAGTTTTCTTTTCAATTGTTGTGCGATCGCCTACTACCTTTTTGGTATGCTTATTGTCGTGGTCGTTGGTTAGATGAAGGGATAGCGCATCAAGCTTGGACTTACTTTCAAGCCGGGGATTTACAGCTAAATGTAGAGCAAGTGAATGCGGCGGTAGGGCTAAATGTGTTTTTATTACTTTGTGCTTGTCATCGGGAAGCAAAATCTCCTTTTTTCCCCTGTGGAAATCCCACTTCTCCTACAGGATTTCAACCGGAAGCATTGATGATGCTAATTGGTAAAATTACAGTTTTATCTCCTGATAAATTTGCTGAGCGTACATTCTTAAAATCCCTTGCTTTCCTCAACTTATCGTCTATTTATTTACCACAAGTTATGCTGAAGTCAGCAAATCTTGAACACACTAATTTATCTAATGCTGAGTTAAGAGAAGTAAATTTAGCTGGTGCAAATCTACAGTCAGCAAATTTACAAAATGTCAATCTTTCTGGTGCAAACCTTACAGGGGCAAATCTTGTTGATACTAATCTTTCTGGTGCAAACCTCACTGATGCAAATCTTACAGGCGTTAAACTCGATTTAGTTAATCTTACTAACGCCTGTTTGTTTCAAGCTATCCTTTCTGAAGATAGTAGAGAAACTGCTTTAGTTCAGGGGGCTGTTTTTTCTCTAGAACAATTTTCTGCTTTGAAAATACTGTTACATCAATCCCCGCTGCTGACTGCCAATAGCACAGAAAATAAGGCTACTTGGTTGGGGCAACTTGGCATGGGCATAATTGAAAGTGTAGAAGGTGAACCCATGAGCACAAATTTATCCGATGATTATACTGATGATGAAACAGTTTTCAACCACAACCCTACTGATGAAATGTATTGATTGCAGATTGATCGCAACTACAAAAAACTAACTTTCTTTTAAGTTACGATTGCCGTAAAAATTAATACTATAATCTGTAATCTTTACTCCTGTTTGTTCTTCAATTTGGCGAACAAATTCCTCTGGCAGATTCACATGGACATCTATAATTTGGTTTGTATCTAAACAGTGAACATGGCTGTGAGAATCACTGATATTGCCATATAAACGTCCGTCGCAGCGCTCAATGCACTCAATTATACCTTGAGTTGATAACGCTTCTAAATTTTGATATACAGAAGTATGACCGATCGCCTTGCCTTGCTGGTTAAGACGATCATAAATTTCTCTAGCCGATAGATGCTCTTGTTCACGCCAAAGCAGTTCGAGAATAAAGCGCCGTTGACGACTGACACGCATACCTAATGATTGACACTGCTCTAGAGCATCTTCAAGGGAACGAATTGGTTTTGTCGATACCGCTTGTTTTTGCATATTTTAGTCTTTTAATTTGGGGAGATTTTGCCCTTGAGAAAGTTTGTTATTTTATATATCTAAAGGTTTTACACCTCATATTTCTCATCTAGCTGTGTTTTTGCGCTTGTTTGCTGTATGAATTACCAGCTAGGGTAAAAAAAGTGTTTGCATTTTATGACAGTTGCGTTGACACACCTTAATCTAAAACAAACTCATTACAACTTTAGCTTAAAATAGCCATAAACGTCCACTTGCGGCTGGGTGTTGTATCATCAGTCATTGAGATGTAGCAGATTGAACTCTAGTAGGCGAGTAATCATGGCTGTTCGGGAACTGACACCAAGCTTGACAAAAATACGGCGGATGTGGGTGGCGACTGTCCAAGGGCTAATGTGTAGGCTGCTACCAATCAATTTATTGGGAAAACCTTGTGCAACTAATTTGGCGATCGCCTGTTCGCGGGGACTAAGGTTAATTTTTTCTTGAGATTGAGGACAACAACGTACTAAACAGTAGTGTACGCCATCTACATCAGATTCCAAAATTACTTCATTCACCATCAGTTCATTAATGGGAAGTAGCTTGCTCTCTTGAGAAGTTGCAACTTGTCTAACTAGACTCTGCAATAGTGCTTCTTGATCTAACTTCAAAACAGCCTGATGCTCAGTTGGAGTAACTTTGCTCTTGTTTGAGGTTTTCATTGCTACTACTGATCCTTGAAAGTTTACTAAAAATTTATTCAAACTATGAAACAAATATTACGCAATCAATACATAAATTTTTTTTAAGTCATAAATTCATTACAGCTATTACAGAAAACTTATGCAATGACCCCTATGGGTACTATTAGTTTGCTAGCAAAAATAGATTAATCTAACCTTTTATAACAGACCTTTAACAGCTAGAAACCCGGTTTCTTGAAGAAACCGGGTTTCTGTTGTAGCTCAAATGAGCTACCAAAAATGTGTTTCCTCAAAAAAAGTGACTGGTGATTAACTTGCAACAGCAGTTATACCTGGAAACTGTAAGCATTCTCATCCAAGGAGTGAAAAAATGTTGGACGGAGAAACCATGCAACATGAATTTGAAAACGAATTTGAAGACGAATTTGAAAGTGAATACTCTAACGAGTTTGAAAGTGAGTATGAAAATGAAGAATTTCTTGGCTCAGTAGGTAATATGTTGGGCTTGGGCGAAGGCGAGTATGAAAACGAGTATGAAAGCGAAGAGTTCATTAAAATTCGCCAACTAGGTCGCAAACTATTTCCCGTACTGAAAAAGATAGCACCAATAGCTGCAGGCGCTGTGGGTACAGCTATTGGTGGTCCGGCTGCTGGTGCAGCACTGGGTGCGATCGCTCGTCAGTTAGCAAGAGAAAGCGAATCTGAGTACGAATTAACCAGCGAATTTGAGAGTGAGTACGAATGGACTGGGGAAATGACGAGTGAGTACGAGTACGAGAATGTACCACAATATGAAGCTCTCACCGAAGCTCTCGCAACTGCTGCTAGCAAAGTGGAAAGCGAAGCCGAAGCTGAAGGCTACGCCGGGGCTTTCACTGCCAGAATTATTCCCCTCACTTCACCTGCTATACGCCAAGTTACCCCCCATCTGATTCGAGGTTCAGTTCTCTTAACACGCACCTTACGTAAATCTCCCTCGACTCGTCCACTGGTAAAAGTAATTCCTTCAATTGTTGATAGAACGAGCAAAACGCTTGTGAAGCAGGCAAAAAAAGGACAGCCCGTTAATCCGCGAGTTGCAGCCCGTGTAATGGCTGCTCATACCCAAAAGGTATTAAGTAATCCCACCACTGTTGCTCAAACTTTGATGCGTTCTTCTCAAGAAGGACGCAAAGCTAAAAAGCCTGCTCCAACTAAAAGAGCAATGAGTAATTAAGAATCGTATTCCATCAAGGAGAAGTAAAGCTATGTATCAATATGAATTGGAAAATGGTTTAGACCGAGAATTTGAATGGGAATTTGAGAATATATCGGAAAGTGAGTATGAAAATGAAGAATTTTTAGGCAACTTATTGAGCAAAGTTGCACCCAAGGCAATTAACGCTGTTGGTAGCTTACTTGGTGAGGGAGACAATGAATTTGAGTTTGAGAATGAGCGAGAACCATTTTTGGGAACAATTGGTGGTTTGTTAGGTGAGGGTGAATACGAGTTTGAAAGTGAGTTTGAATTAGCTCAGGCAAGCGAGTATGAAACTTTGATGGAACATTTGGGACACATGGCAGCTAACAGTGAGAGTGAAGCTGAAGCTGAAGCTTTTCTGGGTGCATTAATTCCCCTAGCCGCTAAACTATTGCCGGGAATCGCTAAAGCTGCTGCTAGTAAAATCATCCCCAAAGTAGCACCAAGACTGATTCAAGGGGCAGCGAAAATTGGACGCTCTCTGTACCGCAGTCCTACCACCCGTCCACTGCTGAAAGCTATGCCACGGATTGTACAAGGTACGGTGGGTAATTTGGCTCGTCAGGTGGCGAAGGGTCAACCAATTACACAAAAGTCTGCTGTACAAACTTTGGCGCGTCAAACTGCTCAGGTTTTGGGTAAACCGAGAGTAGCTGCTAATGTCATGAAGCGATCGCGCGTGATTCACAGCAAAAAGTGTTGCCAATGCCGTCGAAACTCCAGAACGTAGGGTTTATAACCACAAATTTGGAAAAAAGTCAAGCTTGATATCAAAAAAAGTTATGAACGGACTGTTTGAAACGCTGACTTTAGAAAACGCAGCGGATGATTGGGGTGATTCGAGCAACGTGGCATCTAGGTTGTATCAAACTACTAGTCCCAGGACTACGTTCGTAGAACCACCAAATCTAAACCCTTGGTTGCGGGTACAGGCGCTGAATGTCACCAGGCACGCAGCAGCATTGCGTCCTTTTCGACACAACGAGTTTGGTATAGATCCCGCTAGTCCCAGCGATGCCCATATTGATGCGGTAAATCAACTAATTCTTCAGTTGCGATCGCATTTGCAGCAAGTCTCAAAAACAGTGGCAAAAAGCGCTGATGAGGCAATTCACAATCCGGATACCGCTTTGTTGCAAAAACTAATCAGCCACAAAGATCGGGCGCATAACTTGGTACGAGCGATTGAACAAATTTGGGATTTCTATTTCGAGTTGTTCGGACAAAGACAATCTCAATTTGGTAACTGGTTGTTAGCGTGCGATCGCATAGCCTTAGATTGCTATCAATATATATACATGGGTTTGGGGAAAGCCAGATCAATTCCTGCCCCAGCGCCATTTTCCTACATGAAAACTGGCTTTTCTCCAGCAACCTTTCGGCGCGGCATTCCCCTCACCAAACTCAGTCAACAGATTAATCCCTTTCCGTTAATTCAACTGCCCTATCATCGGCTAGTCAATCCGTGGACATTAGGGGCAATATTGCATGAAGTTTCCCATAACCTGCAAACAGATTTAAAACTGCGGCAGAAAATTCCCCATGCAATTGCCAAGCGTCTCATGCAAGCCGGGATGAGCAAATTTGTTGCTGCCACTTGGACTCGTTGGCATAGCGAAACCTTTGCCGATATGTCTGGGTTATTACTGGGTGGTCCTTATATAGTAGCTTCACTGATGGACATTGCCTCTCGTTCTCCCCAAGCTACCCTTCATTTCCACCCAGGAGCACCACATCCCATCCCTTATCTACGAGTTTTCATCAGCACCGAGTTACTGCGCCGGATGGGTTTCTTAAAAGCTGCCAACAACTACAACAGTATTTGGCAGAGTATTTATCCTAACCCCCGTGCTGGTAATATTCCTGAAGAAATCTTGGCAACTTTCAGCAAAGCTAATCGTTTAGTAGTTGATACTATTTGCTACACCCCATACGACGAGCTTGGCGGTAAAACCTTAGCTGAGGTAACAGGATTTAAACGACAGCATCAGTTAATGATTGACGAAGCAGGAGAACGGCTAGCGGCGGGGAACGATCCGGGAATAATTCCCGAACGGTTTTTAATTGGGGCGTCGAGATCGGCACTGGATAGGCGATTAGCAGAGCCGAAAGTAATTACGCAAAACTTCTATAAGGCGCTGGCAAGGAGATAGAAAACAATGACAAATTATCGAATTCAAGGTAAAGTTTCAAAGAATTCAACCGTTGAGGTAGGGGTAAGAGTCGAGGCGTGGGATAAACATGAGAAATTAGATGACCGCCTTGGTAGCGATAAAACCAATTTAAGTGGTATTTTTGAAATCGAGTTTTCCGACGAAGATTTCATTAATGATAGTGAAGAAATAGACTGGATACCAGATGTTTATTTTGAAGTTTATCGTGGTAAAGAATTACTGGGTCACACTGTAGAAGTAGACTTTCCTGGTATTATTTGGAAATATAAACTTGTTGTATTTGAGCAGTCTCAATTGTTCACAAATCTCGTTTTACCTGTGCAGTTGAATGGAGAAAAAACTGAATACTCAATTACTATTGAGAAAGCAGGGATAGTTCCTGAAATAGTAAACCCACCCAACACAGTAAATGGATTTCAAGAGTATAAAGATCAGGTAATTGATATCTTACCGACAATAGAGCAAGTTGCTCCAATTTACTCAAGCCGTAATGCAAGTTTAGTTCCTACGGATACTACTGGAGGTTCTTTACAGCAGATTTTAGACAACGCTCTAGGTCAAGTACTGTGTAGAAATCCTCAAGATGACCCAAAAGCACTCGTAGATTTACTAAATAAAACCTTTACTCCCGAAGAAATTAACGGACGCATCACATATAAATGGACTCCTTGCGGCTATAGCACTACCCAAACTGAATTAGGGGGAACAGTGAGTGGGGCGCAAGCTAGCCTTTACCATCGTGCCAAAACTTTGCTAGATGATGCTTTACGGCTACTAGATAAACTTTATCCGCTTAATCCTGCTGCTGATTTACAGAATATGGAAGCTGTGCGTTCAGTTATCCGCACTCAGATAGTTGAGTTAATTAATGAGTTGGGAACACAAGGTGGACCCCGCGCACAACGAGTGGAAAGTTTGTTCCAACTACTATTAGGTGATGCAAATAATGATTCCGATGAGAATGGCGGTCAATTAAAAGACTTGGCTGATATTTTTGGACTGTTGCGATCGCGTGTTAACAACGTTGATGAAGAACAAAACTTCAGCAATTTCCTGATTATCAGAGACTCTCTAATTTCTACCAGAACTAGTTGGAATGCCTTTATTGAAAATACAGGTGGTGGCGCTTATTTAGGAACACAACTGGTATTGTTATCTCAAGCTTTGTCAGTTGTTGCCGAATCAGTTCAAGAAACATATCGGATTATGGACAGTGTTTTTCTCGGTCCTGCTGAGAGACAAGCTGTTTGGATTGATTTCACCAAAGCCAGACAAGAACCAAAAACTCCTCTACTCAATGGCGATGCTAGATTAGGAGTTACATCGCAAAAAGAACAAGACAAAGATCCAGCATTTACTTTACCAGATGGAACTAAAGTAACAGTAGGTGAAGCTAAACAATTAACGCCAGCTATGACGTTAGAAAAATTGTTGTCATGGGCATTAAGTTGGACAACAAAAGAAGCACCAACTATTGCAATTGCTGGTGGCAAATTAGGAATCGCAAAATCTATCGTCGAAACAGCAACTAGATTAATGATTCTTGTGCAAGCTGCTTCTTTTGTGCGTGTTCCCAACAGTGCCTATCAGCGCGAGGGTGTACGCCGTGCGATGAGAGATTTGGCATTCCAGTTGTATCAAGTCCAACGTCTGGCAATGGAACTGATTCCACCTTTAACTAGTGACAGAATGCCAGATGCAGATGATGTAAAAGACTTATTAGAAGATATCCGATATTTGTTGAAAAATCCCGAAGGAAAGAAGTTTATTAGCCAAATATTTAACCGCAGAAACGGTTAGTAATTAGCAATTATAGCAATCCAATCTGAATTGTGAAATTCTATTACTCTCTCTTTCCTCAGCGTCCTTTGCGTCCTCTGCGGTTCAAAAAAAAATCAACTTCACCAACTATTTAGGAACGCCATAGTTATTAGTTCATAACACACAACTAACGACTAATAACTAATAACTAACAGCTAGGAGACTGATTATGTCAACGACAGGAGAAAACCAAGATTTATACGATCGCTTAGCGGCTTTAAAAGAAACCCTTGCAGACAGACTCGCGCCGCAACTAATCCAGAACCCACAATTAGCTGATGCACTAACTCAGCAAATTGAGGATATGCTCTCTCAGGTGTTAGCAAGCCAAGCACAAATTGCGCCACCACCAGATGGAGGATTAGCCGAGTTAATTGGTATCGGTAAAGACGCTGCTAGAAAAGTAACAGCAACTCGCCTACCCCAAGGCGTTGAAGATTACGACGAGCAAGTAGCAAGCGATCGCATTCTCGCAGTTGCCGATTTATACTATCTCTACCAACATGAGAAAGTCGGTGTATTTCGTGCCGTGCGCAAACTGCAAGAACTTTTCAACGCTGGCGCAGTCAGATTATCTAACGGTGATGGTGCTTACGGTTTGTATCGTTTTGATCGACGTAGCGTTTTACGCTACACCCAAAAAGAGCGGATGCAAACCTATCGCAGAGTATTAGGTTATACCACTGTCCCGCCCATGCTCAACGCCAAACCAAATACGCAATTTCACACGTTGTTCACTAATTTCATTAACAATGTAGCTGAGTTCTGGCGTGATAAAAGAATCTCGGATGTCATCCGTGAACGTGCGTATGATCCCAGTTTTGGTAGTATTGCCACTGTACGCCGTGGCGGTTTAGACTTACGTAATAACCTCAAGTGGTCTTCCTACGGTCATGTTACCGTGTTGCGGGTAGAAGTACTGCAACTACTGGAAGAAGCCTTCAAAATCTTGGGTGCAGATGATGTTAAGAGAATCTTTGGTGCAGATAATGCTTGGGATGTAGTAGAAGAAATCATGCTGCGCTACTTCAAAGAAGATGTAAATGCTTCTCAACGCCATCGCATGGCAGTTGCTGGGCGTGCAATTATTCGTTGGTTAGCGCAAAAATATATCCTCAATACTTCACGCGCTGAGTTTGAAGCCTTACTACGAGAAATTGCTGATGTTGCCGAAGAATGGCTCACCAGTGCGGAAACTTTGGGTATTGCTTTCCGTGGTCATACGCAAAGGGTAGTTCCTTTTGAACCTCGTAACAATGGTCATAGAGGTTTGAGGAGTGCGGGACAGGGCTAGACATTGTATCTTTATTACTAGAAACCAAATATGAGTTACCTACTTGACCAGGAGCTATTTGAATCCTCGGAATTCGAGGATGAGGATGAGTTCAACAGAAGGGGACAAGCAGGACGTAACCCTGCACAAAAGTTTGCTGCGTACCTCAAGCGACAAGGCTTTTTACCAACTTCACATTTTGCTCAACGGTTCTTGAAACGTGTTTTGTCTAGGGGTGTTCGGTTTGATCCAAGCACGTTCAAAAGCGAGTTCTTAAAGGCTAAACACTATCGACAAACGCGATCAAGTTACAATAAGCGCTTTACTATTGTACGCGGTGTTCCCATTGTCTATCGACCAGGGGGTGAAAACGGTAATCGGATTGTGTTGATCACTACGTTGGCACAAGGAGACAAAGTACCACCGATGATACCGACTGCACCACCGCATCAGCGCGAGACAGAGGCAGAACTACAGCAACTGTTGGAAGTTGACAATTTTGAACAGGGAATGGAACCCTCCTTGCGAGAAATTGAACATATGGTTGGAGCCGCTGGAGAAACTGATCTCATACCGCTTAAGGATGCTCCAAACAAAATTAAGAAGATGAGATGGCAACGGGGCATATATGTAATTTTTCATAAGCAAAATCGCGTATATGTTGGAAAGGCAATTGATATTCCCAGACGGATTAGGGAGCATCGATTATGTCTGACTCACTTGAAAATTCCTTTGGTAGATTACAAAGTGAAAGTATTTCATTATCCAAATGCAAATGAAAATACCCTCTTAGCAAGAGAGCGAGAATATCGCCAAAAATATCCTCGTGTATTCAGCCATTTGAAAGACACTGAAATGGAAGATTTAACGGAAGCAGAATTTGAGCAGTTTCTGAAATCTCATTACACTGAAAAGGAGAGAGTTGATATGCTGTAGAGGGGAGCGATCGCTCAGAGTTTTTTTATATGGCAACACTAGGCCTTACATAGAGTGCAGTATGAATTTTGTCTGCTTGTGGGATGGGCATCTTGCCCGTAAGAGTGAATTTTCTGAGCAGGCAGGATGCCTGCCCCACAAGAATCTTAACTTAGGTTGACATAGCTAAATATTTAATTTAGTTTTATCAAATGATTAAAGAAATTTTGTCAAGTGTTGCATCAGATCGGAGGCTTGCATGACACCCTTGATCCGACTAGCAAGTTCCCCATCCACAAAAACAAGTGTCGTCGGTAAAGCCTGAACTTGGTATTGAGACGCTAATTGAGGATATTTCTCTGAATCAATTTTGACCACTTGGATGCGCGAGCCCATCTGTGCTTTGACTTGATCTAGTATCGGTGCCAACGTCTTACAGTAGCCACACCAAGTTGCATAGAAACTAACTAACACAGGAGTATTTGTGTTTGCGATCAGTTCTTGAAAGTTGGAAAATTGTTTTTTAATACTCATGCTTGCTCTGAATTGTACTGATAGGGAAAACTAAAAAAAATTATACAAATTATACTAGCACGCTCCGTTTGCCAACTTTGACGAGGGAAATCACATCTCCCTTGTTTATACTTTAATTTTGCATGGCTATTTGTAATTCTTTAAGAAGAATTGTATTTCCTTGTTGTTGCGCTAAGCTAAGTGCCTTTTGTAGGTCATTTCTGGCTATTTCATTGTTCCCTAACCTTTTATAGGCAAGCCCTCGATTGTAGTAAGGTTCAGGATAACTAGGCTGCATTGTCAAGGCTTGGTCGTAATCTTTAATTGCGTCTTGATATTGTTCTAGAGCATAATAAGCATTCCCTCGATTGTTAAATGCTTCGGGTTGTTGGGGCAAAATCTCTAAGGATTGATTATAATTTTCGATGGCTTCTTCGTATTTCTTTAGCTGATAATAAAGATTGCCTATATTATTGTAAACCTCAGCAAATTCAGGGTTAATCTCAATTGCTGTATCATAATCTTCAATTGCTTGTTGATAATCTTTTATAGTACAATAAATACTTCCTCTATTGTTATAAGCTTCAGCATATTTTGGATTTAGATTAATGGCTTGATCGTAATCGGCGATCGCCTGTTGATATTGTTGCAATGCATGATAGGCATTGCCGCGATTATAATAAGCCTTTGTATATTCAGGATTAATATCAATAGCTTTGGTATATTCGTCAATAGCTTGTTCATAATTGCCTAGCTGATAATAAACATTGCCAATATTATTATATACTTCAGCATAATCAGGCTTTAAATGAATCGCTTTAGTATAAGCTTCAATTGCTTTTTGATAATCTTTTTGATGGAAAAACTGATTTCCTAAATTGTAATAATTTTGCTCCGACTGAAAATCATTTTGAGAGATGACACTTTGGCTTTCAAGCTCTGCCAAATTTTCTTGATTATGATTTTCTGTGAGTTCCTGTGATGCCTGTGTTTCCAACTGAGAATCATTCATATTTGTAAAATTTTGCCTTTCTTTGAGTTCTTGTGAAACCTGTGTTTCCAACTGAGAATCATTCATATTTGTGAAATTTTGCCTTTCCAAAGTTTCTTGGTTGTATTCCTTTTGAATATTTTTTAATTTTTGTTGTTGAGATTGAGAATTATACCGTCGTTTAAATATCAAAACTGAAAATAATAGTAAAAACAAAACAGTGAAGACAATAAAAAAACTAACCATAGTAAAGTTTATCCTGGAAAAATAATTTCCGTCCAGTGAAACAACTGATTTAATCATTTCCGGTCATTGTCATGAAATATAATAAAATATTTGGGTTTTATAAATAAACAACAGGACTAAGAAAGCTAACCTTCCCTGTTAGCAAATCCCTAGCCCTGTGACATTCAGCTAAATGGAGGTTATTTCTCTTGCCGTTACGACTCTGGAGCCGTAATTATTGCCTAAGCCAGACTTGCATCAAGAACCTTAACTTTCCTGAGTTTTCAAACTATGAAACTATCGTCCATTCAACAGTGAGTTCTTTATCATTGTCCTTGTAGTAACCTGGTTGGTCGTTGTTGATAAAGTACAATCTTTCGCCTGGTTGCAAAGTAATTTCCCGCTTTAACTGCTCACCATAAGCAACAGGCTTGTACTTAAATTCGCCCCCCTGATTTTCAATTTTGAACGCAACTAGCATTGCTGGGCGAATTTCGGGTTCTGTAAAGAGCATATCTCCCTCTGCTGTCTCTTTAGAGGTCATGCTTTGATTGCCTTCACTACCTACAAGCGCATTAAACTCATTAGGACCATAATTCCACTTGCCCTTAATATCAAGTTTTACTTTAATCGGTTTGTCTTGATCGTTAGCAATATAAGGTAACTTGCCGTTATTCCAAAGTGTGCGAACAAATTCCTTTCTATCAGTGATTGTATCCTCACTATTTTGTAAACCAGCGTTTGCATAAACAGTGAGTTTATAACTTCCAATCTGAATTGTATTAACGGGACAAGCAGGACTGGCATCAATTTCCTCTACTTTGCGAACCCGACGAATCAGAACAATCTCCTCTTCGCGTCTGACAATGGTACGGACTGGAGCAACGCAAACGATGTCATTTCCAGGGTTACGTCCAAAACTATCGAAGCTTAGGGACTCAAGGTTTAGTGAAATAAGTTTGCCAAAATCCGAATTTTGAGAACTCATAAATTTCTCCATAAACATTTTATTTTTAGACAGAGAAAACCTGAAATTTTCTCTTCAAGACTACATTTGTCCTCTTGTTGAACCTAACTCAACTGAGTGGTGTTGACTGGACAAGCTGGACTTGCTTCAATTTCTTCTACCTTACGAACTCTGCGAATAATCGTAATTTCTTCTTCTCGACGGATAATACTGCGGATGGGTGTGACGCAGACAATATCCCTTTCGGGATTGCGTTCAAATGAGTCGAAGGTTATTGCATCTATAAATGATGGTATAAGTTGGGATGGTTTTGAGGTGTTTGGTATTGGACTAAGTGGAGTATCAGGCGTTTTTTCTGGTGTTTCTGATTTCAACTGTAGTGAGGTATAGAAACAACAGTTGGAGTCGAAGGTATGCCGCTCTGCATAGAATATTCTCAGGTCATACTGTTGCCCAACTTGCAGAACCAGTTCTAGATTTTCGTCGGCATGCTGAATACCTAAATCATCTCTAACTCTCAGTGCCAACGTAGTTGATTTATTTCCAGCGCGGTTTTTCGGGTTTGTCAGTCTCAAATCAATCTCTTGCTCTGCTGCTTCATGAAGTCCCCCGAGATCAATAACCAATTTGCCATCAATGAAAATCCACAGGTCATCATCCCCAAAAAATTTAAAATATTCTGTGCCCTGATAAGTAAAACTTGTGACTGCCTCAAGAGTGAAATGGTAATTATGTTGTTTTGAGCGTTGATCAAAACGAAACCTTCCTTCCACATCTTCCCTACTAAAGGGTCTTCCATCCTCATGCTTCAGAACACCCTCATTTTTTTCTATTACTTTGCGACCAATTGGAGTTAATTGGTGCTGACTATCCAAAATTTCCTCATATAGAGTACCAAATATTTCTTGCTGCCCATCTAGGGGAAAAAACGAGTAACTCTCAAATTTATAGTTGCCATTACCAGTATGTTCTAATACCAGTGGATACTTAAATGATTTATTTACACCGGGAACATCTCTATACCACTGATCGAAATATTTTGCTTGACCTGAGGTTGATAGATGGTAATGCTGAGAATTATAAATTGGCTTATTGTCAGCACTTAACTGGACTTGCACGATCTCTTTGTCCGGCTTGCGTAGATCATCTCGATTCCACAGTGTGAAACGGTCTGTCTCAAAATCAGGATGGTCGGCTCGAAAGTCTCGAACGATCGCATTGATAGTTATTTTATCAGGGTGATCACTCATCGCTCTGTTTCTTTACTATATTAACTTATTAAGTAAAATAATTTTAACTTTTTTCTAAAGATGCACCAGTTGTGTACATCATCAACTCCTAAATGACTAGTGTGACTTTGAACAACTGATGCACATTCTCTAAGCAGGCTAGATAGTTCAACTCTTGTTTCGGCTTAACTCTTGCTTTCTGGTTTTCACAAGCCAATTCCTGCTCTTTGTTGTTCGGCTGGTGCACCTTCTAGTTGAACCTGGCTCAGCTGAGTGGTGTTCACTGGACAAGCTGGACTTGCATCTATTTCTTCCACCTTACGAACCCGGCGAATCAAAACAATCTCTTCTTCTCGTCTGACAATGGTGCGGACTGGAGCGACGCAAACAATGTCGCTTCCTGAATTGCGACCAAAATCATCGAAACTTAAAGACTCGATATTTAGCGAAACTAATTTGCCTGAATCAAAATTTTGAGCACTCATAAATCTCTTTTTTGTAGTTGCTTCAGATCATTGAGTTTGATTAGGTTGGTGCACCCTCTAGTTGAACCTAACTCAACTGAGTTGTGTTCACTGGACAAGCTGGACTTGCATCTATCTCTTCAACCTTACGAACTCGACGAATCAGAACAATCTCTTCTTCTCGTCTAACAATGGTACGGACTGGAGCCACACAAACGATGTCGTTTCCTGGGTTGCGTGCAAAACTATCGAAACTTAAAGACTCGATATTCAACGAAGCCAATTTGCCTGAATCCGAATTTGTATAATTTTGTTCGCTCATCTATTTTGTTCCTGTTGAATGTAAACTTTTTAAATCTCTTGTTTAAGATATTAGCACAAATCACTATAATCTAAGATACTTTCATTAAAGAAAGTTTACATATCAAAAAATGCAAGACTTATGCAACTGGAATCGCAAAGTGTTTCTTAATATTTATCCGACGGGGTATGAAGAAACCACCATCGGTAGCCTCTTCATACCCCTTAATGTCATAATTTTATGAATGACTGTCTTTTGCGATCCAGTCAAGTAAACAACTTAATCTAAATCATTAAGTTCACCAACTTTTATCACTGAAACTGTCACATCTCCATCGTTATCCCCAACTTCAACATCAAAAAAGAAGGCACACAGTGTTGAGGTTTCTGATACTGCTAAGGTCAAGGTATCGTCATAACCATTCAAAGTTGACCAGCCTGCAGGAACCTCTATATTAGTTTTTAGATTCTTGAACTTACCACCATAAATCCAGAGCATTACTATGGGTTCACCCTTCTGAACATCGCCTTTAACGTAATCAAAAGAACCTTTGCGAATTCTGATAACGTGAATCCCTGGCTTTAGTTCTGTGTTAACTCCTGTGTTTTGAATCTCAGTCATACGCTGAGAAAAGAGGTGGTAGCAGTTCTTTTTACTGTTAACCACTAAATCTGTAATATTAGTTGTTTGAGTTGTTGATTGATTTGCAGTTGTCATTGTTTTTAATTCTTATGGAGAATGTAATGGTGTAGAATTGTGTTTTCATTACAAAAAAATGCAACGGGTAACAGGTAACAGAGATTCTCTGTTCTTTGTTTTCCGTAAAGAAAATGCGCGTTATCGGCTATAATTGAGTAACCTTTTTAGGTCTGGTTATCCTTTAATACAAATTTTAAATTTGTTATTAAGGTTCCCATTTTTTTAGAGCTTGGTTTCTCTGTTTCAAGACAATTTACAAAAAAGATTTTTATGCCGTAAGAAGGCAAACTGCTCGAATGAGACGCGGGGCGCTTCGGAAAAATAACTTCCAAGTTTCAATTCCACACTTTCTAGTCTGGACTCCCTGTTATTTTTGAATTCAATTTTCTAAAGTACAGTAAATCAGCATCAAAAATGCTGTTCTTTATATACTTTTAAGATTTTTTTCCTGTAAATATTATGTCTTGACTTTTCCCTCCAGGTTCTTTAGCAACATACCAACCCTCAGAGAGGTCATGTAATTCTAACCAACCCCTCCAGAGAATGTTGTGTCTTTACAAATAACTTGTAAGATGAAGCAATTGTAGACTTCAGTATATTCACTTAATTGAAAAGTTTTTGTATCTTTACATAAGATTGGGAGAAAAAATCCGAAAAATCAAAACTTAAGATAGTAGAAATCATCAGACATACCAGCAAGCTTCACTTCAAGCTTGATATCTGCTGGTAATTTAGCGCATTGTATGTAAATATACCTAAAAACCGATAAAAAGGACAAAAATATGAACACTGGCAATAATAATAACATGTCCACTGGAAGAACACAACCAGAAATGCCATCCATAAACATGGACACACCACCCCGTACAAGTGAAATGCCCAGCAGCGAGATGAACTCCAGTGGTGTAGGGCAGATGCAAAACGTGCTTGTCGAAATACGTGTACCCAAAACTCAAGGCGCAATGGGCGCATCTGGGGTGATTTCTGAGATGAATGTTACTAGCTTTCAATTAGATACTAGTTACGAACCCGTACCAGTCAGTTCTGCTAGTGAGCAAGCACCAAGTTTGATGGGTAGCAATGAAGAGACTATGATTGTGCGTGGGGTGATTGAAGAAAGTCAAATCCCAGACTTGGAGGCACAGTCAAACGTAGTAAAAGTTTATAAAGATACGCCAATTGCTCCCTTCGATTCAGAGGTAGTTGATCAAGATTTGGTCATGCCAATGGATGAAGCTGGTAATTGTCCAATTGGTACTTGTGATTGTTCGCCTACAACACCGAAAGGAGCGATCGCTGATGTTGCCAAATATTTTGGTGTAGATCAAATCTGGGCGGCTGGCTACAAAGGTCAAGGTATAGTTGTTGGCGTGGTGGATGGTGGAATTACGGCTGAAGGTCGCGAAGTGGCTGTTGGTGAAACGATTCGCCGCATTCCCAACGTCATTGGTGGTCCCGCATTTGACTGGGGGACAAAAGCAAAAGCTTGGAATGAACATGGTAACATGTGTGCCACTGATGTTCTAGGTATGGCTCCGGAAGCCAAAATATATGATTGTCGAATTTCCGGTGGCAATTCCATATCCAATGCTTTGAAAGTATTTGAATGGGCAATCAACCAGCATAGAACCGATGGCACTCCCCAAATTCTGACTAATAGTTGGGGTATATATCAAAAAAGTTGGGATGACTATTATGCCACAAATCCCGATCATCCCTTCACCCGCAAAGTAGTAGAAGCTATTAACGAAGGTATTTTGGTGTTATTTGCTGCGGGTAACTGTGGCGGAGCTTGTCCGAGTGGTAGATGTGGCGGTGATGCCGGACCTGGTAAAAGTATTTGGGGAGCTAACGGACATCCGTTAGTGATTACAGTGGGTGCTGTCAACAAAGATGAGCAGTTTGTTGGTTATAGTAGTCAAGGACCTGCAGCGTTAGATCCTAACAAGCCTGACTTTTGTTCAATTACTCATTTCCGGGGTTACTTTGGTAGTGACAATGGCACTTCTGCTGCTACTCCCATTGCTGCTGGTGTAGCAGCGTTGTTCAAGCAAGCTAAACCAACTCTTACTCAAGAGGAATTAAAGGACGTTCTTAAGAAAACAGCTAAAGATATTGGTCCTGTTGGTTTTGATCAACATTCCGGTGCTGGCATTATTCAGCCCAAAGCTGCTCTAGACTTAATAGTACCGCAGTTACCAGTATGGCATGGGTGGGAGAATTTAGGTGGTAACAGTTTTTCTGCGCCTGCGGCTGCTTCTTGGGGAAAAAATCGCCTTGATGTTTTTGCGATCGCTGCTGACAGTGCTGTATATCAGAAATCATGGGATGGTAATGTTTGGAGTGAATGGCAAAGTTTAGGCGGCTTTAGCTTGTCTGCCCCTGCGGCTTTTGCTTCCACAAACCGGATCGATACATTTATTATTGGTCAACAACGCCAAGTACTGCGTAAGTCGTGGGATGGTAAGGCTTGGAGTGATTGGGAAAACTTAGGCGGTTTGTGCAAACAGGGTGTAGCTGTTTCCTCTTGGGGTGCTTTGAGACTTGATGTATTTACCATCAGTGCTGACAACGCTGTGTGGCACAAGTTTTGGAATGGCACTGTTTGGAGTGAATGGCAAAGTTTAGGCGGTTTTTGCTTATCTGCTCCTGCGGCTGTGTCTTGGGGAGAAAACCGCATTGATTTGTTTGTGATTGGTGGCGATCGTAGTATATACCGGAAGTACTGGGATGGTACATCTTGGAGCAGCAACTGGGAAAACTTAGGGGGTTTGTGGTTCTATTCTCCCGCCGTCACTTCTTGGGGTGCGAATCGATTAGATGTGTTTGCTGTTGGTACTGATAACGCCTTGTATCGTAAGTACTGGGATGGTACATCTTGGAGTACTTGGGAAAACTTAGGTGGCACATGCGTTTCTGCTCCCGGCGCTGTTTCTTGGGGACTCAACCGTATCGATACTTTTGTGATTGGTGGCGATAACGCTGTGTATCGCAAGTGGTTTGGTTGATTCAAATCATCAACAGAGTATTTGACATCTTCCCCGCTAACCTTTGTAGGTGTAGCGGGGAATCCTCATAAATTTAGTAATTTTTCAGCAAAAAGTAAGTAGTAAAATTGAAGCATCCTCCAAAATACGTGTGAAAGGGATGAGCAAGCTAGTATTAGAAATTCCTGAAGACTTAGCGGATGCGTTGCGAGTACCGCCTGATGAGCGCCTTTCTCGTGTGCGTCAAGAGCTTGCCCTGCGATTATATCAAAAAGGTCTACTTTCCTTTGGCAAAGCTCGTGAGTTAGCTCAAATGAGTAAATGGGCATTTCATGAATTGTTGGGTACTGAAGGTGTAGTTCGCAATTATGATTTAGAGGAATTAGAAGCTGATTTAGCAACATTGGAGTCTTTAAGTTGAAGGCAATATCCAATTCTTCTGTTTTAATTGCCTTGAGTAGGATTGGGCAACTTTCGCTGTTGAACGAGAGATTTCCACAAGGAGTATTGCTACCTGAAGCAGTTTGGCACGAAGTGGTGATGTCTGGATCTGGTCAACCAGGAGCCGAGGAAGTAGCTTCGGCTACAGGGTTTACAGTAAATAAAGTAGCCAATGAGTCTCTGGTTTCGCTGTTGCGGATAGAGTTGGATGCAGGTGAAGCTGAAGCTATAGCCCTCTTCAATGAAGAACCAGTGGATGCGATTTTGCTGGATGAAAAGAATGCTCGTCGAGTGGCTCGGCGACTCTGTTTACCAATTTTAGGTACAGTAGGTATTCTAATCTGGGCTAAACAAACTGGACTCATACCTAGTCTAAAAGAACAACTTGATGCTTTGCAAAATCAGGGAAAGTTTCGTTTAAGTAATTTGGTTTATCAAGAGTCTTTGAATAAGGTTGGAGAATAACAGGGGTAGCAGAAGTCTGTCAATTAAGCACTTAAGCCTGATAAGTAAAAAATTTCAGCCATCGCTAAGGAACATTAGGAGGCTGCTGAAGTTTATTAAGAGCATCTTGAATTTTTCGTTGGTCATCATCATATAATATTATAGCTTTACTAAAAGTCTCTTGAATCTTTTTAGCAACTTCCCGTACTCGTTTTTGACCAACCTCATCCTTTTGTTGATTAAAGAGTAGCACTGCTTGCTGTAAATCCTGGATTATGTCATGACCATCATCCCGAAAAACATAAAAAATTTTATTTTTCTCTCTAATTTCTAGAAATCTACTCATACTAAAGCGGGTAATACCCCGATTTAAGTATGCTAGAGCAAAGTTAGGCTTGAGACGAATTGCTTGGTCAAAATCTTTAATTGCTCCTTCGTAATCATTGAGATTAGATTTGGCAATTCCTCGCTCATTGTATGCTTCAGAATTGGTGGGAGCAATTTTTAATAATTTATCAAGAGATGTGATTACTTCCTTCATATCTCCTACTTTTATATATAGTTGTGAAGCTGTTAGGAAGTCTTTAATAGCTTTATCTTTATTTCCTGTATCAAGATAGTTTTGACCACGCTTCAAATAAATATTAGCAGATATTTGAGCATTTAGTTCATACTTTAAGGCTTGGTTGTAATCGTCAATCGCTCCCTGCTTATCTTTTAAAATAAGACGGAAATCTCCTCGGTCATCCCTGAGCCAGAACTTGCGCTATCGATTCTAACCGTAATTTCTTCAGCAATTTTGTCAATTTGCTCCACCGTTAGTGGTGTCTTTGCTTGTGGCGGCTCTTGATCAGATGGCTGTTGCGATTGAAACGGTACACAGCCAGCCCCAGCAATCATCAACACACCGAGCAACAAACTCAGTATTTTCTTTGAAAATCTCATCTACCAATTCCTTTGAGGCTCAACTGAATCTGTGTCTAAGTGTTGTTTCACATTAATATATATTCGTTCAGTTTCCTCCAATGGCTTTTTAGTCTTGTCATCTCGGATATCAAAGATATGTTGAACCACCTCCGCAGGTTTTTCATCCGGTTTGAGAGTGAACAACAGCCCATTATCAATGCAAGGCGATTTTTCGTCAGGAGCAACACAGACTACATTTTCACCATTGAGGCGATCGCTCGTGATATAGTTCAAAAACCCTTTGTCATACAAGGTTTGAAATCTTTCCGATACCTTTTGACAACGAGTTTGAGGAGCTTGCCCTGCACGGCTGAAATAATCAGACCATGACTCCGAATAAACACGATTTGTACGAAATAGTTCGGAAAGCATAACAGTGATTGAAAAACTGCGGCAAGATGGAGCGATCGCACTTTGACTACTCATACAACAGAAAATCCACAGTAAGCTAAGATAATGGCGTATGTTATTGAATTTGCTGAGTCCGTCAAAGAGCAACTCAGGACTTTATCTGCACTCCTAGCGAACTATAGTAATAGAGTCTATTGAGGAGCAACTGGTATATGAACCTTTAACCGAAACCCGTAATCGTAAGTTGCTGCGCCCAAACCCAATTGCACCTTGGGAATTACGAATAGGCGATCTGCGTGTTTTCTATGAGGTTGCGTCAGAGGAGCCAGATGTAGTAAGGGTACTCGCAGTAGGTCGAAAAGAAGGAAACAAACTAACTATTTCAAGTCAACAGGTGGAACTAGAATGAAAACAATTGAACTTTCTACAGCATCACAGTCCTTATCCGCTTATGCACAGGAGTTCGATGATGAGATGATTGTTTTGACGATGCACGGTAAAGCGATCGCTGCGGTTGTTTCTCTCAAAGAGCTTGATCCAGAATCCTTATCTCTCAGCATGAATCCAGAGTTTATGGCAATTATCCAAAAGGCAAGACAAGAGTTTAAAGCAGGGAAAAAACTGTCACTAGAGGAAATGAAGCGAGAAGTTTTGTAGTGATTAGCGATCATTTCTTTAACAGGCGCGTTTCTTCGAGATGTTACGCCGTTGTCATCAAAGAGCGATCGCCAACTAAGAAAGAACTACGTACAACTCTTAGGCGCTGTCTAGGCTTAATTATTCTGTCTAACTAGCAACTTGAATTGAGATCGCTTCGTCCTCTAAAATAGATATATCAACTGAAGATAGTACTTTGGGATGCATCTGTTGTAAGTCACACACCACAACTTTAGCGTCCTCATTACTCAATGTGTAATATTCTGTCAAACTTCCAATAGGATAATTAAATTCTCGATAGCGGTGCTTGAAATACAGTTCTACATTCCCTCGGTTCTCCCAAGTTCCTAGCACTTCAATAGTAATAGTTTGATAATGTGCGCGTAAATCCCTTTCTACTTCTTTCTGTCTCTCCTCGATAGGTCTTTGAGTTACTCCTATCTTATAAATAGTTCCTAAATTTGTTTGAATTTTGAGAAAATATAATTTACATGATAGGATGCGTTTAAGTTGAGCGCGGTACAGTTCCAAATCTGTAATTCTGTATTGTAAGTCAAGGGCATTTTTATGTAGAGCGTGTTCAACAGCTAGCTCTAGTTTCAATAGCTTTTTGAGTAATAATGGTTCCTGAACTTCATTAAATAATGTTAACTCTAACGCTCCTACAGGAATTTTACCTAAATTTGTAAATTCGTATTCTGGAGGGATAGTATAGACATTTTTTCGCAACAAACCAGTTTTGATCAATTCTGAAGAAACTAAGTCAGAACAAATAGAGTAGTTTTTAGAACCATACTCTTTCCAAAGTAGTTTTAATTGCTTCAAATCTTTGCCTGATAACTGTATGTTGAAGTTATCATATAGTGGCAGAACGGGAAACTCACGGTTTGCTACCCGATGGCAGGTAACTTCTGTATGAGCAAAGTGATGCTCTTTTATCTTGCCTTTTTTCGCCGTTAGTCCACCGCTACAATACGGACATTTAAGCGTGGTTTTGCCTTTGGGAACATCTTCTATACTTACTAATGTCCCCATTTTATCCACGCCATATTTCAACCACATCAACAATACCTTGATATTTAAAAACCTATAACTTTATAATTAGCAAAAAATTTAGTATTTGTGTACTATGATAAATATGTACTGATGACAAGTTGATGCGCGTGCCGTTGTCATCAATAAATGTAGCGACAATCCCAGAAAGCTGCTAATGTAGATTGTCGATCGCACTCTTGTTGCTCACCTCGTAGCTACTGTTTCCATGACAATCACGATCGCACTCAACACTAACACCATTAACTCCTTAGATCTTTCCCCTGTAACCACAGTGATTGAAAAACTGCTGCAAGATGGGGCGATAGCATCCCACGAACAAGAACTAAAATTTGATATTAACTATGAGTTGGAACCAGGCGATCCACGGGAACTTGCCGAAATCCCAGAATTAAGGCTATGGTTTGTGCGCTTGGATGCTCGCTACCCTTGGCTACCATTTTTGCTGAATTGGAAATCTGGAGAATTTGTCCGTTACGCCGCCATGCTTGTACCCCACCAATTCAGTGCTAAAGAAGGCATTCAATATAATCTCGAAGCATTAGAAATCTTTTTAATGCACAAGTTATTTGTTTTAACTGATTGGCTAAAACAGCAGGGAATTCCTAGTCAGTTTAGGATTCAATCAATGGCACAACTGCTTGGTTATGAATTAGAGGATGCCTTATTCGAGATGATAGTTGACGGTTAACTATAGAGACGCCCCGTCGGGGCGTCTCTACATTTATCACCGAATCCGGCAGATTAAATTTAAAGCAGTATTAAAAGCATGTTCAACCGCTTTAGATTTACTAGGTAAAGCAGATAGCCAAATGCGGTAATCGTTGTATTCCAGTATGAAATTGGCTAATTCATCTATCCTAACTTTGTGTAGTACATCATATTGGGCTGATTCAAAATCTTTTAAACTCCCACCATTTTCCATAACTTCTCGTGCGGCTTGAATAAATCCATCAAGTACTACTTGCATGTATTCTTTGCCAACACCTTCTGCAAAAACTGATGAGGATTTAAATGCCTTAAATTCTTCCAACAGAAGACTGGCAATCTGTTGAGCATCTGCACAATGCCAACTGCGAGGAAGTAAAACATCTAAATACTCGTCTGGATGACATTGACATTCAAGATATTCATTAATATCTACAGCAACTTGAACTAGTTTTTTTCCACAAAATAATTCCTCCAAAGGATTTGTACTAGTATCGATAGATGAGTCACGGAATACATGTTCTTCACCTGGGGGACATTCATACACAAGATAAGTCCAAATCCCTGAATTATTTACATCAATTTTGTCAACCTGGTAGAAAGTAATTGTTCCATCTTCTTCGCACTGTTCGTATGCGCTTTGTACCTGATTAAATTTAGAGTAAGGTAGCGTATTTGAGCGCATAATTTGTCTAAAAATGCTAGTGAGATGATGTGGTTGGCTTTCTACTTGGACGTAACGTTTTGCGTTACTAATAAAGCCATGTAAACAAATCGCCATTTGTTTTTCCTTTTGAGAGTTCATCACGTTCTTTGTAGATGCACTAGCCTTTCAGCAAGAGGGAAGTGAAGGAACACGGAACATGGCGCGTCAGATCCACCCGAAAACGATCCATTTAGGTAACATTGGCAACCAGTAGTCACCAAAACGCCAAAAATCCTCAGTCTTGCTGTACTGAGGTCACTAATCTTTGTTCTAACCTAAATTTTTTGGTTAGAGTTAATTAGTTTTATCTCATATGTATCTTTCCCAGAAACTTAGACAAAATAACAGCTATTACGCAGCTTTTTGCAAAAATTATTTTTTTACGCCCAAAATTTATTAAATTTGGCTTGAATACAGTTTTTTCCCCAAAAATAGAGTTGTTAAGTTTGAAAAACCTTTACAAAAATTGATGAAGAGAAGAACTCAGTAGACTGAGTTCTAAGTACTTTCTTGGTGAGTTCTTTCTTCGGTCACTAATTCAAAGGTACTACCTTAACCACCCCAAATCTTCTCCAATACAGTTTTAGGTGAAATATCTTTCACATCACCTGTGGGAGATATAATCGCTAGGAATTTTTCATTTTGAGGTAGCTTAGACGCCGATTCGCTGGAACCGAATAAGGCTATGGTGTAGGTTTGTACCGCTATACTTAAGTACATTGAGGCACTCTCAGTACACACAACCAAATTTGCCAAAGCAATCATTGCCGCTAGTTTGCCGACATCTCCTGGAGATGTCACCTTAATACCGGGTACAGATTGCTTTAGAATACCTACATTTGGAGTATTGGGGTTAGAAACAACCACTATAGGCATATCTGGCTGCTTATGCTGAAAATCTTGAATAATTGACTGCCAATTTTCAACTGGGTAGATTTGCTCTTTGCCAGCACGTAGAGTTAACTCGCTCAAGCCGTTATAAATCAAAATGTAACCAGTTTCCTTAACTCCCAGTCGTTGTTGTTCTTTGTTAGCCCAATCAATGTCTGGTTTGGGCAGGTTAATTGTTAACTCTGGACATGCTGAGTCAATCCCAAACCCTTGTAACAAGTCATGGTACACAGTAGCAGGATACTGCTGTGTTTTTAAAGGTACTTTGTTGGTGAGAAAAGCATTTCCCTTACCTTGATAGCCAATGCGTGTAGGGATTCCAGTTAACCACAGTACAAGATTTATGACCCAACTTTGCCCCACAGCAATAGCTACATCGTACTCGCGATCGCGAATTATGCCCACCAGATTGGCCCAATCTGCCAAACTATTACGATCTTTAAAGTCGAATGTCAATACCTCGTTGACTGACTTGCTTACTCGGTAAGCAGCCTTGGTACGGGGTTCAACAACGACATCTACTTGAGAGTTGGGGTAATATCGCTTTAAATCGTCTAAAGTCGGGAAGAAAAGAATTTGGTCGCCAATTCCGCCAGGAACAAGGGCTACTATTCGCATAATATTTATTTACGCCTACTCGTCCCCTATTTTAGGGGAAGATAGTGCAGGGGAATTGTTAAAAGCTAATTGTTCATTGTGACCATTAGCCATCAGCTATTTTCAAGATAGAGGGAGACTGTGTATTTATTAATTCCAGCAGCGGGAATGGGACGAAGGATGGGGAGTAACCGCAATAAAATCCTTTTAATGGTGCGTAACCAACCAATTATCAGTTGGACACTCACCGCAGCAATAGCTGCACAGCAAATCAGTTGGATTGGCATCATTTCCCAACCATCTGACTGGCAAGACCTCAAGGCTATATTAGCCGATTTGCCGCTAACGAAACCTGTGGAGTTAATTAAAGGTGGTTCAACCCGTCAAGAATCTGTTTACAATGGTCTACAGGCTTTACCTGAATCTTGTCGTCATGTATTGATTCATGATGGTGCTAGATGTCTTGCTACACCAAATTTACTCGACTCTTGTGCCCAGACGCTTTTGCAATGTTCTGGTTTAATTGCCGCAGTACCAGTTAAAGACACGATTAAAGTCGTCGATGAAAATGGCATAATTCAAAGTACACCCGACCGAAGGCGACTGTGGGCGGCACAAACACCCCAAGGATTTGATGTTCAATTGCTCAAACAGTGTCATGCTCAAGGTATTCAACAGGGGTGGGAAGTAACTGACGATGCCGCTTTGTTTGAGAAGTGTGGCTATGAAGTGAAAATTGTTCAAGGTGAGGAGACTAATCTCAAGGTAACCACTCCACAAGATTTAGCGATCGCCGAGTTTATCTTGCAAACTAGATTAGGCAATCGCTCTTAGAACTTGACTTTTTGTTCAGAGTATGATAATATCCATTCCATTTGCAAATAGTCTTTGGTCATTGGGCACAAGCACAAGCGATTAATGACTAATGACTAATGACAGATGACTATGCCCATGAATGCAGCGACAAAGATAGAAGCGATTCTGTATTTGAAGGGAAAACCCCTTTCCATCGGCGAAATAGCCGAGTACGCCGCGTGCGATCGCGCTACGGTAGAATCTGGCATAATCGAGCTAATTGACGATTATGCTCGCAGGGAAAGCGCCCTAGAAGTGGTAGAAACTCCAGATGGGTACACCATGCAACTAAGGCCAGATTTTCATGACTTAGTGCAAACTTTGATCCCAGTGGAATTGGGCGTGGGAGCCTTACGGACATTAGCAGCGATCGCTCTTAATAGCCCGATCTTACAAAGCGACTTGATTAATGTACGCGGTTCTGGTGCATATCAACAAGTTCAAGAGCTAGTCGAGCTTGGTTTTGTGCGGAAGCGCCGCGACAGTGATTCTCGTTCCTACTCGTTACAAGTTACTCCCAAGTTTCATCAGTATTTCCAAATCGAGCAACTCCCTCAACCCTTTTCAACTCCCTCTCCACGACAACTACAACTAGAACTAGCATCAGAACCAGAATGAGAGTTCTTTGTTCGTACTCGCGACAGAGGAAATATGCTTCTATCTTCTACTATGGTTTAGAGTAGAATTAGCCACTCAGCTAAAAAAACTGCAAATGGTGTTTGATCCCGATTTTTTGAATGATAACTTTGAGGAACACCCTAATCAGCTTCTTTCCGATCACGAGGAGGAACATCCCAATCAGTTGCTCAAATATCTGCAGCATCAGTCTCCAGAAGTTTTATCCCGTGTCGCTCAATCCGTTAGCCCCGAAATTAAGCAGATTATTTCGCAAAACGTCCAAGGGCTAGTGGGGATGCTACCAGCAGAAAACTTCAACGTGCAAATCACCACAGATAGGGATAACCTAGCTGGTTTATTAGCATCAGCGATGATGACAGGGTATTTCTTACGCCAGATGGAGCAAAGGATGCAGTTAGATCATCTGAGCAATAATCATTAGTCATTCATAATCCGAATTATAATGGCTGCTTTTTGGGATAAGCCCCTAGTTGTACCTCAAAGGTTTGGATTCTTCCTTGACGATTAACTTCAATTGGCAAAATATCGCCCACAGCACTAGACTCCACCTGCTTCTGCACTTGGGCTGATGTTTTGACAGGTTTAGCTTTAATTTTGGCAATAATGTCACCAGGACGCAGTCCTGCTCTTTGTGCCGGCGATTTTTCAATCACGCTTTTAATCGCAATTCCGGTGTCCTGTTGGATGTTGAGATTGTATTCAAGGTTAATTTGTTGTCTTTTTGCTGGATTAAGATCTGTCATATCTATTCCCAAAAAGGGATGTTCCACACGCCCTTTGGTAAAAAGTTCATTGGCAATGCGTGCTGCTGTCTCAATGGGGATGGCAAAACCAAGTCCTTGAGCATCAGCACGAATCGCAGTGTTAACACCAATTACTTCGCCATTAGCGTTTAATAAAGGTCCCCCAGAGTTACCTGGGTTAATTGCCGCATCAGTTTGGATAAAGCTAACTCGCTTGTCGGGAACACCAACTTGAGCGCTAGTGCGATCAGTGGCGCTAATAATACCAATAGTAACGGTATTGTCTAACCCTAAAGGATTACCAATGGCGATCGCCCACTGCCCCGGAATTAAGTTTTGTGAATTGCCCAATTTGACTGTCGGCAATTGATCTGCCGAAATTTTGACTACTGCTACATCTGTGATCGCATCTACTCCTACAACCTTTCCTTCAAAAGTTCTTCCATCTTTGAGGGTAACTTGTACAGTATCCGTATCCGCCACCACATGAGCATTAGTTAATAATCGCCCATCATTACTCAAGATAAATCCAGAACCAGTACCACGCTCAATCCGCTCTTGGGGAATTGGTTGCTCATCCTCACCAAAGAATCGCCGTAAAAAAGGACTTTTCATCGCGTCTGAGATCGGATTTGCTACTTTGCGCGTCGCATTAATACGTACTACTGCTGAACCAGTTTTTTGCACAGCACTAGCAATAAAATTGACGTTATCGCCCCCGCCAGAGCCAATCTGTTCTCTACTGGGATTAGGGATAATGGTTTCTGGCGGTGTTATTGTTACATTTCTTAACTCTTGGAATGACCGAGTTTGTGGCAAAATATAGCGACTGTAGAGTAAGCCTGCACTGCCGCCAATCACCAGTAAGGAGAGATAAACGGTCAGTTGTTTTAAAGAAAACTTCATATTCATACGACATAGGGACAGCATGGCAAATGCGCTGTTTCTAAGTTTAGTCAACCTGATAGCAAGTTGACACGTTAATTTAACACTTTAGATACCTAATATAAAATTTAAGGTAACTCCATCCTTGAATTGGATAAATGAATTTTCGCGATCGCCTACTGTTTCTCTGTAGTTTTGTCGGCACTTTCGGATTATTATATACATTCCCAAGCGTACAAGCACAACCCTCAGTTTCAGCTTGCCCAACTTCAGCACTGGAGCGCTTTACGCGCCACAAAGTCTTACCAGGTGAAACTTTGGAGAGCATAGCGCAGCGCTACAACCTCAATCGAGAAACTATTGTTGCCATGAATCCGGCACTGAAAAATGGTAGAGTTACAGTTGGTGGCGAAATTCAAATTCCTCCTTATAACGGAATTGTAGTTGAAGTACCCAATGGTCAAACTTGGCGACAACTAGCAGCAAAATACAAAATCCGTCCCGATGTCTTGTTTGAAGTCAATGGTTGTCAACCAAATCCTCAACTCGTATTTATCCCCAAAATCAACCAATCTGTAAAAACGCCACAGCAAAGCGTCTCTACCCCCACCAACGTAGAGACGCTCCGGCGGAGCGTCTCCACAGTAGGATATCCCTTGGCAGAATTAGCGAAGGAAATATTACCCTATGGTTGGCAAACAAATACAAATACAGGAGAAGTGTTCTTCCACAGTGGGATAGATTTGTTAGCAGCAAAAGGAACACCAGTACAGGCGATCGGAGCAGGGAAAGTAGCTTTTGCTGAAGATCTTGGTACTTACGGCAAATTAGTCATAATTAATCATGCTGGGGGATTACAAAGCCGCTATGCCCAACTTGATAGTATTGCAGTCTCCCGTGGACAACAAGTAAACAAAGGAGACGCAGTAGGAACTGTAGGTACAACAGGTAAACCTACTTCTAATCAACCCCATCTTCACTTTGAAGTACGTTCCAGTTCATCATTAGGTTGGGTAGCTCAAGATCCGAAAAACTATCTGCAACGCTAAAATCCCCCCATCACTCGTTCTCAGGCTCAGCTTGGGAATAATAGCTACAGTGAAGCTCAGCCTCACTCAGTTGTTGAATTAAGCATGTGTTATTTTTTAATCAAATGTATCAACCAACAATACTCTCTCTTTTCTCTGGTGCTGGTGGACTTGATATTGGGTTTCACAAAGCTGGTTTTCAAATAGCAGCTTGTGTTGAAAAAGAAGAAATTTGTTGTAAAACTCTGGAAATGAATTTAGGTAGATATTCCCAAGGTAATTGCCAAGTTTTACACCGTGATATTCGAGAGTTTGAACCCAAAGAAATTTCTGTTTCCCAAGTGGATTTTATTATCGGTGGTCCACCCTGTCAAAGTTTTTCAGCAATTGGTAGACGTGCAGGTGGTATAGATGGAATTCAAGATGAAAGAGGAAGTTTATTTGAGCATTATTGTCGATTACTTAACTATTACAAATCGAAAGGATTTCTTTTTGAAAATGTTCGAGGAATATTAGGTGCAAATAAGGGAAAAGATTGGCAGATCATAACCAATGCATTTGAAAGCATTGGATACAAACTTTACTATCGTGTTCTTGATTGTGCAGATTATGGAGTTCCCCAGCATAGAGAACGCTTAATTATGGTAGGTCTTCGGGATGGTAATTTCAAGTTTCCTAGACCAACACATGGTTCAGACTCAACCAATCATCATCCTCATATCACTGCATTACAAGCAATAGCTGATCTTCAAGATCCTTTAGAACCAGAACATAAATACCCAGGGAAATATGGACACCTTTTATCAGAAGTGCCTCCGGGCATGAATTATCACTATTTTACAAAAGAAATGGGATATCCAAACCCCATCTTTGCTTGGCGTTCTAGATTTTCTGACTTTTTATACAAGGCTGAACCAAATAAACCTGTGCGCACAATAGTAGCACAGCTTGGTGCATACTCAGGTCCTTTCCATTGGAAAAATAGAAAGTTTACATTACAGGAATTCAAGCGTTTACAATCATTTCCAGATGATTATGAATTTGCTGGTAGTTGTAATTCAGTTCTTAAGCAGATTGGTAATTCAGTTCCTCCTATATTTGCAGAAAAATTAGCAATGGCTGTTTTACAACAAGTATTTGCCATTAATTTAGGTGTAAATTTACTTGATGAAAAAGAACAACTATCTTTCGATTCTAAAAAGTCTCAACGAGCAAAATCAACACGAGTTAAGCGTCTTAGTAATACTGAATGTATACAACTTAACTTGTTGGAATCTGTCCCAGAACGTATTGGCACAAGCAAAATCCCTACTTTATCAAATTCAGTTAAGTACGATGAAACTATTTATTTCCATTATTTATCACCAAAATTAAGAACTCGGCTCACACAACTGACTAGTTCCCATACTGGAAGTATTTATAAATTACACTTCCAACGTGTTGAGGAAATATGCTCAATCTATGTATCACGTGAGCACAATGGAAGTTTTATAAATACACCACTGTTACAGTATCAAGTAAAATTTCATCATCCTATTGGTGATGGTCTGAGAAAGATTATTTGTACACTTTTATCAGATACTGCTCAAGATATACCTATAGCTTGGGATGCAATTGAGGATTGTTTGAGCCGCAGTTCAGGATACCAAACGATGATGGATGTATATGGACATTTTACAGAACCTCATCCAATTTTTTCTCTTAGTTTAGATGTTTTATCTAAAGAGTATTCATTTCTTCTACGATTTGCTAGAGAATTCAGCAGATTTGAATCTACTAAAAAAATCCTACCAGAAGAATTTCTAAAAAGTATGTATGGTTCAGACAAAAACTTTGAATTACCTAAAGTTGTTAGTGAGTTGAGAGAATTACGTTTTGATGTTCGAGTCCATGAAACAAATAGAACAATCCCACCTGGATACTTTCGCTGCTGTTACCCATTCACACTTAACATTAATAAGCAGGTATCTGTAAAGTGGAAAAGCTAAGTCAATATTAGTAAATAAATGTATATGTCAGCCCTGAGTCAATACAATATTATTTTATCCCAGGCATTCAATCAAGCTGAGGTAATAGTCAACTCTCAAAATATAGATGAGGCAATAGTAAATTATGCACAAAGTTCCGCTCTTAACCATCCGTTGAAGATGGAACAAAACGGAAAAGAGGTTATGCTTAACAAAACTGTGGCTGAAGGAATAGAAATTATCATCAACAACTTTAACCAAAATAAGTATTTGTATAGCATACTAATCACAAGTTTAGTAGAAAAAATAGTACATCCGAACCAGGATATTCGCTATGCTCAAACAGAACTTGCAGGAGGCTATTCCAACCGTTCAACCGATCAAATCCATGTGACTCCTTTTTTGAAACGTCATGGGCTAACGGCTTGTGCTGCAAGTGGTGCTGAAAGTGGCAGAAATTTTGAAAGACCTTACCCTTATACTCTAGGTTATGTAGGAAAACCTCGTGGGCATAATAACAGAGAAGTATTTCTAGGTATATTACACGCTGTTCAAGTGGAAGGTGTAGATCCTTTTCCTTGCATTGTTTTGTTGATAGCATTGGACTTAAAGAATAAGCAGCAGGTAATTTATGAATATCCTCAACCGCAAGGACTTACAATACAACAAATTTTTGATGCTGTAATTCAGCATCATCAAACAAGCAAAGGAAATGGACGTGCGAGGCTTCCTGTACTTGCTATTCAAGCTGTATATAAATGTTTAGTAGCTGAACTTGTAAGATATCAAGATAAAACTCTGAGAAATCCACCAAACAGGCATACTGCAAATGATAAAGATGGTTGGATAGGTGATGTACAAATAGACAGATTAGATGAGACACCTTTTGAAGCAGTTGAAGTCAAATCGGAGCGCAAGATTACGAGTGATATGGTAAGCCTACTGCCTCATAAATTTGCTGGGTATACTGTAGATAGGTATTACATTCTATCTACAGCAGAACCTTACATTAGTGAGGATGAAAAACAAGAGATTCTGCAAATAGTAGAGCAGGTACGTCAACAAACAGGTTGCCAAGTAATTGTTAATGGTTTAAACCAAAGTTTACACTATTACCTACGTTTAGTTTCAGATCCCACTCAATTCTTAAAAAATTATACTGAACAGATAGAGACTGATTTAGATGTAAAGGATGAACACAGGAAACTTTGGGCTAACATTCTCAATGAAATTGGGAATTAAAAACATATTTATACTTTTTTTAGTAATGTACTGGTAAAGTTGTATTGATTTATAGCTCACTGTTCGCTATACAAAGTTCATCTGTGGTTCTCTAAAGAAAGTCTATTTAGGTAAAGATTTGTTCAGTCGATTTAACTAAATGCATCCCCGCTTTCTCAAATCGCGCAAAGGCGGCATCAGCTGCTTCGCTGTAATCCACAACTCCCTTGACAACAACGGGGGAAGTACAATCTTCCAGCAAATAGACTTTTTTCGCCAAGTTAGCATCTAAACTCTGAATTTCTGTTAACAAATCATCAATAGTCCAAGCAACGCAGTGGCTTTTAGCTTGCCCAGCAATTAGTACAACATCAAAATCTAAAAGTTGCTGAATCAAGCCTATATTCTTTGGCGCAATTGGACGATGATCAAAACCTGAAACAACTTCTGGACTTAAAACTGAATAGTTTTCTGTTAAAGGGTGATTACCTTTGAGTTCAAATTGTGTTTGACTATCACGGGCAATGCAGTGGAAAAATACAGCTTCTTCCACAGCAGAAACTAAAGCATGACCTATTCCCCCTAACATGGAATGATAGAACCAAACTGTGAGGGGGTATTTACCATCTTGACTGAGCTTTTTAACGTAATGGTAAGCGTGTTTTTCTAGGAATTCATAATCATATCCTAAACTATAAGCAATCGCTGGGTTTACTTTCCAAACACCTTGTTCAATATCTTTTAACGTAATATTGGTAGCAACTGGAGTAGGATGTTCTCCTGTGGCATTAACCCAGAATATTGGATGAAAAATTTGCATTGCCGTGTGAGTATCCAGCGTAGGAACGATTTTAGTAATCATCCCCAAATTACGATAAATAAACTCACACAAACGTTTGTTATCATCCACCGCCCCAGTACCGGATTTTCCTCCGACAAATAATTCAAATCCGGGAATGCAAAAAGTGTTTTGAATATCAATTAATAATAAGCAAATTCGGGTTTCGTCTTCAGATGCTGGTTTGATGTTATGCTTTTTTGCCCATGCTTGTGCTTCTTCTGCACGTTGCTGGTATGGTACGCGCCATACTTCACCGACTTTTTCGGGGTTAAAGTGAGGAGGAATGGGTAATTGGGTTAATGGTTGGGCATTCATAAATAATTTTGGAATTGCCATTGAGTAATAAAAAAGCACTTACCTTAATAAACGTCATCGTGAGAACCTAAAGTTAATAAGAAAATTTCTTCCTCTCCTGAATCGGGATTTGTAACAAATTTAAATAAAATACGATTATTATAGTCAACAGAACACGACCATCTCCCCGTTAAATCTCCTTTCAACTTGTGACTACGTAAACTTTGTTGAAATGGATCTTCAGATAGCTGTTGCAATACTTTCTTAATTGGTGAACGTAATTCAGGATTTTTACGGACTAGACGCTTAAAAGCGCGAACAAATGTGGGACTCCATACTAAATTTTTCAATCGTCTAACTCCGCCATCAAATCAGCAACTGAACCTCGTCGCACATTACCCTGAGCATAGTCACTCTCTGCTTGCGCAATTTCTTTTAATAATTCATCCCGCCCTTGTTGTTTGAGACGCTTTTGGATAAGATCTACGAGAATAGCCTGAGCTTCTGGATCGAGTGCTTCTACTGCTACGATCGCTTGCTCGAATGTCGATGTTTTTTCGCTCATGTTCGTCAATCAATTTAGTGATACGTCTACTTTAGCTTTAACTCTCTATTCCAGCTTCAGTCATTGCTTGAGTCAAAAAGTCTACAAGTGCTAAACGTCTAGCCCACTCCATCAGATAGTCGTAATCTAAGTTAGTACTTTGTAATTTTAGTATTCCCAAAACATCACGCCATTGTTTCTGAGATTTGCTTTTACTGCCCCAAAGTAATTTTTGTAGAATAGTGTCTTCTGGCGATGCAATCCAAAACCGAGTATCATCAATGTCTATTAATTTCTTACGTAACATTTGAGACACGGCAAAGCTCGAACGATCCATAACGTAGATATCCGCATTAGCTATTGTCTCGGTATGAGTAATGTTTAGTACTTGATTCCGCCCAGATTTCAAGTCTTCTACTGCTCCTTGAGGACAGTAAAATGAAGCAGCTTCTAATGTTCTCACTAAAATATCAATTTGATCTTGTTGAATCTCAATGACTAAGTCTAAATCACGAGTTGAACGAGGTTCACCATGAATTGTACTGGCAACACCTCTACTAACATAATAAGGGATATTAACTGACTCTAAAAGCTGATGAAGTTCTTGAGCTAACGTGATTGAATCTTGAATCCACATTTTTTCATTAATAACAGTTGGTTGGAAATCAGAAGGAAACTTTTCTGCTAGTACCGCACGGGCAAAGTATAAACAAATTTCCTCTAAGGGTGCATTTGGATATCGTGATTTGATACCAGCAAGACAAAGTTTTTTCACCCCTCTGTTATGTGCAACCGTTTGTTCTATTCGTTGTTTTAGGGAAAGCGATCGCAATCTATTGAATAAATAGACATCGGCTTCAATGTTTGTGTCTTCTGCTTGCGATCGGTAACCGGCGTTGAGCGCCATAATTGCTTGATTCATCACTCTTGTTCATTGTTAGGTTGAAAAAGTTAACTGACGTGCTGTACCATCATCAACAAAGCGGTGTTCACCAACGCCAACCAATTCCATAATAGTTTCACGCGCTGCTGGTGAAAACTGACCCTCTCGTGCGCCAATGTCAACAATAGTTCGTTCCCCTTCTGTGGAAATACGGTAAGTTGTGGTGCAAGAGGCTCCCGTTTTGTACTCAAAGGAATGACCATCATCCTCATAAAGTGTAAACTCGCCTGTACCCATCCACATCCTCAGCCTGAGTTGGTCTAAAGGACGTTCGTCTACGTATTGCGTAACTGATGCCATGGGAATAATCGAGCCACCACGGACGTATAATGGCATTCGCTCAAGAGGGGCGTGTGCGAGAATATGGGTTTGACCTTCAAATCTCTCGCCACTCCACCAGTCGTACCAACAACCTTCAGGTAAGTACACTACACGGTGTTCAATCCCAGGACGGTAAATTGGTGCTGCGAGTAATGAGGAACCGAGCATTACCTGATCGCCAAGGGTGAAGGTTTTTGGATCGTTAGGGAAATGATAGAGCAGGGGACGTAGAATTGGTGCGCCAGTGGTTGCTGCTTGCCAAAATAAGCTGTAAATGTAAGGCAGCAATTGGTAACGCAGTTCAATGTACTCGCGGCAAATTTTCTCAACCTTGTCGCCAAACGTCCAAGGCTCATGTTGTGCTGTAGAGAGTGCCGAGTGTCCCCGCATCAAAGGGTAAAGCATTCCTAATTGCATCCAACGAGCAAATAGTTCAGCAGTGGCGTTACCTGCAAACCCGCCAATATCTGCACCTACAAAGGCGACACCTGATAAACCCAAATTACAGAGCATCGGTATAGACATTTCTAAGTGTTCCCACAGAGATTGATTATCACCCGTCCACACAGCAGACCAGCGTTGAATGCCAGCGAAACCAGCGCGTGTGAGGAAGAAAGAACGCTCTGTTGGACGTGACTTTTCTACTCCTTGATAGGATGCTTGTGCCATCATCAACCCGTAAAGGTTGTGAGTTTCCGCATGGTTTGTTTTCTCACCAGCAGGTCCCTGCTCTGCATCCAGGGGAAACGAAATCTTGTTACCAGGATCGCCAAATGGTCGGTCATCAAGTGCAGGTTCATTCATGTCGTTCCAGAATCCAGCTACACCGACATCAGTGAGGCTTTTTTGCCAATTTCCCCACCAATCTCTAACTTCCGGGCGTATAAAATCGGGAAAAACCGCTTTATCTGGCCAAACATAGCCGTGAAACAATTGACCGTTACTTTTGCGGATAAAATAGTCGTTTTGGATTCCCTCGTCGAAGGTTTGATAATCTGCTTCTGGGTCATACTTCACCCCAGGCTCAGAAATTGGCACTACCTTGAAGCCATCTTGTTTGAGGTCTTGGATGAATTCTTTGGGGTGAGCGAAGCGCTTAGGACTCCAGGTAAAAATCCGATACCCGTTCATATAGTCAATATCTAGATAGATGACATCGCAGGGAATGCGGCGCTGACGAAATTCGTGAGCCAATTTGCGTATAACCTCTTGTGACTCGTAACTCCACCGACACTGTTGGTATCCTAGCGACCATCGGGGCGGCATGGGCATCCGTCCGGTTAGCTGGGTGTAGGTAGCGATAATTTTTGCGGGTTCGGGACCGTAAATAATGTAATAATCTAGTTCGCTTCCCTGTGTCTCCATCTGCCAGATACCGGGCTGCTTTGCGCCCAGATCGAACTGGCTCCAAAAAGTGGTATTGAAGAAAATTCCGTACCCCACTCCTGGACGCAACGCGATGAAAAAGGGTATCGCTTGGTACATGCTATCTGTCAGGATGCCATAATCTAATGCATCAGTTGTCCAGTTGGTTCTCACTTTAGAGCGCTGATCGAGCAAACCAGTAGGTTCACCAAAGCCATAGAAATGTTCGTCAGTTTCAATTCTTTTCCACCCAGCAATAGCACCACTCCGCCAACCCATTGCTGTCTCTGCATCCTGAGCCAAGGGTTGTCCGGATTCGTCGAAACATTCGAGCCGACACGGGTTCCGGTGAACAAGGACGCGAAGCTGTTGAGTCTTAATTTCTACAGCATCTGCCGTTTCTCGCACCTCAAATGGCACAGCAGCCCATTCTTCATCCGCCTGCGCCACTGCCCATGAACGACGGGGCAAAAATTCACCGCTTGGCGTCATCCTTACCCGAATTAAGTTCGGTGCTAGCACACTAATTTTTAGACAAGGATCGCCACACTTGAAGAGAACATGGCGCTCATCCTGTTGTATAGTTTGTACTGCTCCAAGAGTTGACCAAGGTTGCTCGTTGGTGTGCAGTTGTCCGAAGTATTGCGGCATAATCCCTGATTCAAAGACAAAATGGACTTTACTGACAATTAAACCAAAGATCAACACAGATGCACACTGATTAATTATCTGTGTTTATCTGTGTGCATCTGTGGTTATAAATAATTCAATAACTTAAAATTTTGTTCGTTTGATTTCCCCGGCAAAATTAGTTACTTTTACCTATTTACCTTGCCTTTACTAGCCCAAGAGGCAAATTTCTCCAACTTGATCATCAATCATGCCATTCTTGTGGCACACTCAACACAGAAATAACGTTTCAAATTTAGTATCAGCGATCGCCAAAAATTTACCCAAAAAGATATGCAAACCCTACCGACACTAACAACACCAAATCCCATATACACTCAACCCACCTTTGATACTACAATCAAGCGACGCAAAACCCGTCCGGTGGAAGTGGGAAACGTCACCATTGGCGGTGGACAACCAGTGGTAGTGCAGTCAATGATTAACGAAGACACTCTAGATATAGAAGGTTCCGTTGCCGCTATTCGTCGTTTACACGAGATTGGCTGCGAAATTGTCCGTGTTACCGTGCCAAGTATGGCACATGCCAAAGCTTTAGCAGAAATTAAACAAAAATTATTAAAAACTTACCAAGACGTGCCAATCGTTGCCGATGTGCATCACAATGGTATGAAAATTGCTTTGGAAGTCGCCAAGCATATCGAAAAAGTACGAATTAATCCGGGATTATACGTATTTGAAAAGCCCAACTCGAACAGAACCGAGTATACTCAAGCAGAATTTAATGAAATTGGGGAAAAAGTCCGTGAAACCCTAGAACCTTTGGTAATTTCTCTGCGAGATCAAGGTAAATCCATGCGGATCGGGGTTAACCACGGCTCCTTGGCAGAAAGAATGCTGTTCACCTACGGTGACACACCGGAAGGGATGGTGCAATCGGCTTTAGAATTCATTCGGATTTGTGAATCCTTAGATTTCCGCAACATAGTCATTTCCATGAAAGCCTCCAGAGTACCAGTAATGGTTGCTGCTTACCGCTTAATGGTACAGCGGATGGATGAAAATGGAATGGATTACCCTCTACATTTGGGTGTTACCGAAGCGGGTGATGGAGAATACGGACGAATTAAATCCACTGCTGGGATTGCTACCTTGCTGGCTGATGGCATTGGCGATACAATTCGCGTGTCACTGACAGAACCACCAGAAAAAGAAATTCCCGTCTGCTACAGCATTTTGCAAGCTTTGGGATTAAGAAAAACAATGGTGGAGTATGTGGCGTGTCCTTCTTGTGGAAGAACTTTATTCAATCTTGAAGAAGTGCTTCATAAAGTGCGAGAAGCTACCAAGCATTTAACTGGCTTGGACATAGCAGTAATGGGCTGTATTGTCAATGGACCCGGAGAAATGGCGGATGCAGATTATGGGTACGTAGGTAAGACACCAGGTTATATTTCTCTCTATCGCGGGAGAGAAGAAATAAAAAAAGTCCCCGAAGAAAAAGGAGTAGAGGAGTTGATAAATTTAATTAAGACCGATGGACGCTGGGTAGAACCTTAAAATTTTCAATAAGTTCTGTACTGGCAAATAATAAGATCACCGGATCACAAAGTAATTTTCATGAAATAAAAAAATATGCTCGATCTGTACAGTATTATGCTGTGTTAGATTGAGCATACTGACCATCAATATCTCCGTCTGGCGCAACTGTCATTATGGTAATAACAAAAAATGGGCTTGCTGTTTTGGGTGCTACGGCAGTGACGCTCTCAACAATAGCAGTTACTGGTCTAGGTATTCACTCACAGGGACAAGCTTTATTTAAAGAAAGTCCGAAGGAATTAGTAGATGAAGTTTGGCAAATTATTAATCGCCAATATGTAGACGGTACTTTCAATCAACAAGATTGGCAGGCTGTTCGTCAAGAATACGTAAGAAACAAGACCTATAGCAATAGGCAGGAAGCGTACAAGTCCATCCGGGAAATGCTCAAGAAGCTCAACGATCCTTACACCCGGTTTATGGATCCAGAGGAGTTCAAGAGTTTGCAAGTGGACACTTCGGGTGAGCTTACGGGTATTGGTATTCAAATTGGTTTAGATGAAAAAACTAAAAAGTTGACTGTAATTGCGCCAATTGAGGATACACCCGCATTTAAGGCAGGTATCTTGGCAAAAGATGTAATTACCAAAATTAATGGGAAGAGCACCGAGGGAATGGATACTAACCAAGCAGTATCTCTCATTCGCGGCGAACCCGGTACGTCAGTTAACATCACAATTGACCGTTCCGGTCAACAAAAAGAATATAAAATCACACGGGCAAAAATTGAAATCCATCCGGTTGAGTATTCTCAGAAACAAACTCCTGTAGGTAACGTTGGTTACATTCGCTTGAAGCAATTCAGCGCCAATGCCTCTAAAGAAATGCAAACAGCGATCAAAAATTTAGAACAGAAGCAGGTAGTTGGGTATGTTCTGGATTTACGTAATAATCCGGGCGGCTTACTATTCTCAAGTGTCGAAATTGCCCAAATGTGGATGGATAAAGGCACAATTGTCTCCACTAAAGATCGACAAGGTATAGCAGAGCGGGAAGTGGCAAGAGGACGAGCTTTGACTAATAAAGCGTTAGTTGTATTAGTAGACAAAGGTTCAGCAAGTGCTAGTGAAATCCTCTCCGGAGCTTTGCAAGATAACAAACGAGCCGTTATAGTAGGTAGTCAAACCTTTGGTAAGGGTTTGGTGCAATCGGTACGTCCCCTAGACGATGGCTCAGGCATGGCAGTGACAATTGCTAAATACTTTACCCCAAACAACCGTGATATTAATAAACACGGTATTGACCCTGATGTGAAGGTGGAATTGTCAGATAAGCAACGTCAGGAATTGTGGCTCAAAGAACGGGAAAAGATTGGTACTCTAGCAGATCCTCAATTTGCTAAAGGTGTGGAAGTTTTGGGCAAAGAAATTGCTTCTAGAGGCAATACTAGGGCACAAAGAAGTCAAAGGTAAAAAGAAATTTCTTTTGCCTTTAGACGGGTTGGCATTTGCCTGACCGAATTAATCCCACTCGGCGGGCGATCGCTTCCCCTTGTGCATCAAAAGGTCCCCACTTCTCTACAATTTCTGGATCGTCCTCAACTACTTGGTCGTTGGGGACTATTTCACAATTACCTGCCGGACGCTTGACAACATACCAATTTTGTGTATCTGACATATAATTTTAATTGAGCCAAAATAATTTATTCAACGCCTTGAAAATATCATATTAACTGGCGCGGTACCTTTGCGCTCTAATCCACTGCCGAAACGCTCTAAGTGTTGGGCTTGTGCCTGCTGTTCGGCTTTGTTCAACAAACTGGGGAATAACTTCCAAAATCGGCAAGTTGGGAAAAGTGGGGCTAATTTCTGACTCAATGTATTTGCCATTGCGAAGAATATTAATTTGTAACTTGCCATCTTCATATCGCCACAGTTCAGGGACACCAAGTGCCTCATAAGCATCCAGTTGAGTTTTGGAAGTCACATCAACTTCAATCGCTAAATCAGGTGGTGGATCAACTTTCAAATCTATTCGCTCTTTACCAATCATCCGAGCATGATTTTGAATGTAGAAAGAGTCATCTGGTTCTACACCTTGAGCCATATCCTCACGTTTAAAGGTGGTTGAACCAAAAGGTTCACAATCAATTTCTAACTCCTCTAGCAAAATTTTTAGCAAATCCCCAATGATGACTTTGGCTTTTTCATGCTTCGGTAATGGTATTGTGATCTCCAAGGTTCCCAGACTGTAAGCTAATCGAGCAGATCGGCGATCGCCAAGCTCTTCTAGAATTGCCTCGAATTCTTGCCAGCTAACGTCATGAAACAGAACTCTGTGTCCGGGTGGAACACTTAATTGCCGCAATTGAAGTGTTACCATTTTAACCTCTAAAATATCAAGTTTGTAGCTCAAAAGAAGCCAATATGAACTATCGTATCTTTTAAAATACAAGGTTGCATTCTATGAAGACGAGGCAGAGCCTCAAAGAACTGGTTCCCAGGCAGAGCCTGGGAACCAGAGGAACTAGATCGGAAGATTTAGCGGGGGAGGATGTCACTTATGGTTGCCGTTACCACCATTACCATTGCAGGAAGCACGGATGCTAGAGGCAACTTTGTCTGGTACTTCTTGGAGATGGTCGTATTCCCAGTGGAAAGAACCGACGCCAAGGGTAAGCGATCGCAATTCCACAATAAAGTTGTGCATTTCTGCTTGGGGCAAGTAGGCTATGACATTATCCCAACCTTGCCAGTTGCCAATTCCTTCATAACCCAAAATTTGTCCACGTCTACCACTTACCAGTTGCAGCACCTTAGAAGTAAATTCACTCGGAGTAGTCACTTCTAAACGGACAATCGGTTCTAGAAGAGTAGGTTCACACTTAGAAATTCCTGTTTGCATCGCCAAGCGGGCAGCTTGTTTAAATGCTTGTTCGGAACTATCTACGCTGTGGTAGGAACCATTTGTCAGAGTTACCGCCACATCCACTACTGGAAAACCCAAGGGACCATGAGTAAGAAACTCTCGCACACCCATTTCTACCCCAGGAATGTACTGTCTGGGAACTACACCACCAACAATAGTTTCTTTGAAGTTAAATCCTTCACCTCGTGCTAAAGGTGTGATGTCGAGGTAAACATCGCCAAACTGTCCATGTCCACCACTTTGGTGTTTGTAGCGCCCGTGAATTGATGCTGCGCCTTTACGAATAGTTTCTTTGTAAGGTACTTGTGGTAAATGCGTAGTCATCGGTAAATTATATTTCCGACGCAGGCGATCGAGGGCAACTTGGAGATGAATTTCCCCTTGTCCCCAGAGGATAACTTCGTGAGTATCGCCATGTTGTTCCCAAGCCAGAGAACAGTCTTCTTCTAATAGTTTGGTAATCGCACCACTTAGCTTAACTTCATCGTTGCGCTTTTCCGGAGTAATTGCTAAGGCATAAACGGGTACTAACCGTTCGGGTTTGGGTAATGCTTGTACCTGCTGAATGGAAAGTGTATCTCCTGTCTTGATACCTTCCAAACGGCTTAAAGCAACTATTTCACCTGCACAAGCTACTTGCAGCTGTTGCTGTTGTTGCCCCATTAAGCGATAAATTCCTCCAGCGCGAACACCATTGAGGACAATACCTTCGGTTAACTTGCCCTGCCAAACTCTCACCAAGGAAAGTTTGCCTCCTTGAGGGGTGTAGTAAGTTTTTAGCACTTGCGCTACAGAGGTATCGCTCTTTGTACTTAAACGACGTTGTGCTGTAGTTTCAGATTCTGGGGCTTCTTTGACAATTGCTTCGAGTAGAGGGCGTACACCATAATCTTGTTCAGCAACACCAAAGAAAACTGGTACGACTAAATCTGCCCCTAGTTCTAATTTTAAATCTTTGAGGATTTCCTCTTGGGGTGGTTCGATGTCTTCTAAAAGTTCTTCAAGTAAATGATCGTCAAAGTCTGCTAAAGTTTCGAGCATTTCTGCTCGGGCAATATGTTCTTCTTCTTTAAGGTTCTCTGGGAAGGGAATGGGATCTGCAGCCGCACCTTTGTGATATTTGTATGCTTGTTCGCTGACTAAATCGATAAAGCCAATTAGCTGTTCCCCTTGCATGATGGGATATTGATGTGCTACCAAGGGACGGCTGGAGACGGCTTTGAGGGCGTGTAGGGTGTCTAAGACGTTAATGTTTGCCCGATCCATTTTGTTGACAAAGACGAGGTGGGGAATTTCCCAGTCGTCAAGGAATTTAAATAGAGGGGCGAGGGTGAGAACTCTATCTGTTATGGGTTCTGTGACTACAATTGCCGCATCTACTCCGATGAGCGCGTTGTAAGTTTCTTGGGCAAATTCCACCGAACCAGGACAGTCAATAAATGTGAAGTGAATGTCGTTATACTCAGTGCTAGCAGCGCTGATTTCTACACTCATGTGGCGGTCGCGTGATTCAACAGCACTATCTCCTACTGTGTTGCCATCTTTAACGCTGCCTTTGCGGTGAATTGCTCCTGTAACGAATAGTAAACTTTCTAGTAATGTGGTTTTCCCACTTAAATAGGGACCGACAATTGCGATATTTCGCGTACCCGATTCCACTTTTTCGTGCATAAAACCTCCTTTGCGGCTTATTCTTCACCGCCGCGTTATTTTAAGTTATGAGCGAATGAAAGTTAGGTATTCACAAAATTATCTCCTCTTTAAGTTGAGGTTATCTCTCTTTGATTACGGCAGTTAAAAATCGTATTTTGTTGTAAGATTTAGTTTAAGAAAAATTACTGCTTACAAAGATTGATATAAGAAATTAAACTTTTGTAAATATATGCCATAGTTGTCACAAAATCTTTGTCTAGTAAACGTAACTCAACAATCTTGCTCTCTATTGGAATCAATGCGAATATCACTCAATCAATACCACCCCCGTCTCCTGCTAGCTTTAGCGATAGGTATCACCATACTCTCCCCATTTTCATCTTCCTTCGCTTCCGTACAGACGTTCCGACAGAACACCCCTGTAAAGACGTTTCGGCGGGGTGTCCCTGTAGAGACGTTCCGGCGGAACGTCTCTACCGTAATTCTGGCGCAATACGTAGGCAAAAGCGCACAGGATTTTTTAAACGAAGGGTTACAGGCAATTAGTACAGGTAGAGTACAACAAGGTATAGCCGCCTTTCGCAAAGCCACCGAATTAGATTCTTCTTTAGCACCAGCACATTACAATCTAGGGCTGGCACTGCGACAAGTAGGGCAATTACAACCAGCCGCAGACGCATTTTACCGAGCGACACAAGCCGATCCTAAGTTTGCCCTAGCCTATGCGAATTTGGGTGGGGCGTTGTTAGAAGGGAATAATTTACAGCAGGCAAATGATTACTTACAAAAAGCTGTGGAACTTGAGCCAAAACTGGGATTTGCTCACTATAACTTGGGGATATTACGACAGCAACAACGAGATTGGGAAAGAGCGATCGCCTCTTTTAAAAAAGCGATGGAATATAGCAAAAAAGCACCAGAATCAGCCTATCATTTAGGCATATGTTATCTGCAACAAAAAAAACTTGATAAAGCCAAAGATGCATTTCGTGCTGCGATAAAAATTAATCCTAAATATCCCGAAGCTCACTACAATCTCGGTTCAATTTTATTCAATCAAGGTAAGTTAAAAGATGCATTAGAAGCCTTTAGAAAATCAGCAGAAGCTAACTCCAATTACCCCAACGCCTACTACGGAGCCGGACTAGTTTTTATACAATTAAAACAATATAACGAAGCAGCACAAGTATTACAATATGCTAGAGATTTATACAATGCTCAGCGCAATCCTCAGTGGGCAAGCCTAGCGCAAAACCTATTACAACAATTAGCGAATTTGAATTACCAAATACGATAAGTAAAGGCGTAAATAAGAGACAATAATATTATTTGCTGAATAGGCTGGTGTAGTGTGAAGTTGTCTCAATAGGAATGGAAATTCTCATGAAAAAGCGCCACAAGGGTCAATATTTGTTTGCTAATCGCTGGCTTGATCGGCACTGGGTTGTACGCAACATGGAGGCTTTCCAAGATTTAATTGTGATTGTCTTATGTTTAGGTTTATTTGCCATAATGGTTGCACAACTATGGGTATTGTTTACCACCCTAGAGCTACCTGTAGATTTTAAACAAGTAACCGCCAAAATACTATTCATATTGATTTTGGTCGAGTTATTTCGATTACTAATGGTATATTTACAAGAGCATAGCATTGCTGTTGGGGTAGCAGTCGAGGTAGCAATTGTATCTGTTTTGCGCGAAGTAGTTGTTCACGGAGCGCTAGAAATTTCTTGGGTTCAAACTGCAGCAATTTGTGGTTTATTATTTGTTCTGGGTGGACTATTAGTTGTTTGTGCCAAAACGCCACATATGGATTGCATGAGTGCAAACACTCGCTTTTGCCCTGCAATGTCTAATGATGATAGAAAAGAAGAATTAGAGCGTGAATTTCAGCACTCATGTCACTTAGAAGAGATTAGTTAATTGCATCAACATAGGTATGTCTCATTCCTCTCTCCTCTCGTTCCCTGGTTCCACCTGGGAATGCATTCCCAGAGGCTGCGCCTCTCATAGCTAGAGAAAAAAGTCACTTCAGACTACGCTTTTAGACAGATGAACCCCTCTTTCCCGGCAAGTAGAAGTTAAATAGAACAATCAGGAGGGTAATTCAATGACTCAAAGCGCAGTAAAAGGTACTCAAAACCCCGTAAGCAACTTAGAATACGACTTTCTTACCGTTTTGCACAACAAAGCTGAAGCAATCAAGGCTTACGATACTTACATTCAAGATGCACAGCAAGCAAATTCTCAGCCTTGTGTAGAATTGTTCCAAAAGTTACGGCAAGCTGATATCGAACATGCACAAGAAATTCGCCACCACCTTCAACAAGTAATGCAAAACGGTAAGATGTAGGATTAATGTAGAGACGTTATATATAACGTCTAAATGTAGAGACGTTACATGTAACGTCTCTACATGAGATGAGGTTATAAAAACCAGATTTGTTATCAGGATAATCAAACAGCTATAAATCCTGTACCTGATTACCTTTAGCTTCTAAATATTCAAAATTAGGATAATCAAAAATTGGCGCTTGGACGGAATTTATTCCCGATTTTTCCAAATCGTCTGTAACTTTACCAGTAAAAGCAGCCATTAACATATTGTGTTTGTCAATAACCCCTGCTAACTCTTCTATATTTCTGTTATCCCAGTAGCCACTTTCATCAGTAACTTCACAAGTAATACCTAATTTTTGGGCTTCATCTAGCATCTTAACAATCATCAAATGACACTTGAGGAAATTTTCTAAACCCCCATATTCAGGATTGCTAGCATACTGAGTTTTACAAAAACCCATCCACATCCAATCATTTTCATCTGTGATTTCGGTATGAGTTGCTAAACCAAAGGCAGCACTTTCACTACCTTTACCAGGAAGGATAGCAAAGCCAATAATGTATTTAGGATTAGTCGAAGAAAAGCCCTTAATGGCAACTTCTATAAGATCTAAAGCACGAAGTTTCAGGAAAATATGGGTATCGTCAAGGTTCTCTTGATCGAAATAACAAGCCTCTCCTTGAAGTTCAGTCAGTTCATTGATTCGGACACAGGGAAGTTGAAGTGCCACATTACGTAAAGCGATAATTTTGTCTCTGACTTGGGCAAGACTGGCATTCTTTAGACTCAATTGATAATGAATGGTTAGTCCCATTTGCGTTATGTTAATTTTCGATTATTGTGATAAAATTTACCATTTCCAGTCTACACGTTAAGGATTATGTTTATTAATAAGCTCCATTGGAATAGGGTCATCCTCTAATGCATCTAAACCTGAAATGTTCTCCTTCTCTGGTGTATTTTCTAAGAGTGTTTCTAGCTGCTGACGGCTAAAAGCCATCAGTTCTACCCCAGCCAAAGTTTGACGAGTCGAATCATGCATAAAATAAACTAAGCCCTGAATTGGAGCTAAGTCTATTCTTATACCTTTGTACTCAGTCTCCCAATAACCAAATTTACCTGAAGACTTAGGATCTGTATGGTACTCTTTCCACTTCAGTGAGCTAGCCTTTTTATTGATATTTTTTAATGTCATCCGTATACTACCCGATAAACCGCGCTTGCCATATACGGGGTACACCAAGTATATTGTTGGCGGTTCTTCGTCTGCGATTGGGTCAAACCCAAATATCATGGTGTTTAACTTGGCAAGCTGCTGAAGGCTCTGCTGTAATGCTGTCTCGGCTGGAGTTATTTTTCTAACTGGCGTTACTACTTTTGACCAGTTCAGCGGTGGTTTGTATAAATTTATCAACTGATTTTCGAGATTTGAGAGAGTATTTATATCATTGCTGCAAGTCATCCAGCTAATACTTAAACGGTCTTTTCGATTAAATCTTTTTAACTGATTAAATCTATGATGATCTCTCCACCGCTCAACCAAATTGACTGTTCTACCGATATAAAGAATCTGACCTTTACTGTCAGATACGAAATATATAGCTGCCGAATTAGGGAGCTTGTCTTTTTCTAATAGATAAACTGATGGCAGTTCAGAAAGTTTGATGTTTTCTAATAACATCTTAGAATTATTGACTCAGAAAGTTTTGCCTCCAATATCTTTACTTACAGTATTGTTAACTTGAGCTAGCAATAAAGGGTGATTGTAAACTCTTGTAAGGCTATATTTATAGATTTCCCTCAAATTTCCCAAAAGTAACAATTTAAGTTTATTAGTTTTCTTTCGTAATTTCTCGTTCCCGAATAGAACTAGGAAACACCTTTAAGCGATCGCAACGCTCCCTTTACCTTTTAGCGCCTTTGCGACGGGCATCCGCACTGTCGAGAAACCCCGATAGCACGCTCTCCAAGTTCCTTTGCGTTATTCAAAAAAAATCACCCCTCGCTCGCAATCCGAATTGATAGCACCGGGGGATTTTCTAATGATAGGAATACCAAAATTTAGCTATTATTTTGTGCTGCTTGCTGCACTTGCTCCACAGTCAAATCTAGAGCCTGTGCTACTTGTTCAACAGTCAATCCCAATGCCAACAATCGAGGTACAGCTTCTTCCTTCACTTCCTGCTTCGCATCCTGCTTTGCATCCTGCTTCGCATCCTGCATCATTGACTGATACATCCTTGTATTCTTGAACTCGTCGTCTATGTCCAACATCGCTGCTAACTCCTCTCTACTTAACTGGGTAAACTTGTACAAAAGGATAGTTTCTATCAATTCTACAATTTTCTTTCTCGTTGCTTCATCTGCCAGTTGCTGTCTGGCTTGCAAAATCAATTCTTTACCACGGTCAACTGCTGTCTCTTCATTTTCTACAACCAACTGTAAAACTGCTAGTTGAAGCGAGTCTTCTGCTGTACCTAATTCATCTAAATAAAGGCGCTGCACCTGTGGACTATCTAGCTGCAACCGATATGGCTGTTGGTCGTTTGATTCTAAATTCCGTGTGGGATAGATTACAACTGCATACCAATGATTGACTAACTCATTTTGACGCAGGTAAAGATATATTTCTGCAAAGAAGCGTCGATAAAAAGTTTTGTCTAGTTGGAACTGAACTTCGACAAAGTAAACTGGTTGATCTGTAGTTTCATTGGTTGGGATGAACACGCCATCAATGCGAAAGGCTGTTTCCTTAAGTTCAACTGAGAGGAATTTGTAGGTGTCAGGATTGACAGTTTTATCCCCAATGATGGCAAAAAATAAGCTGGGAAAATTTTTAAATAAGCGATAGAATATTTTGTCAGTGCGCACGTTTTTAATTTAATCAAACATGGTATGATTATAATTTATACACATGTTGATGGTCAATATACTGATGTAAGTAAAAAGCGGTGCGTAGACGCGTTCGCGCAGCGTCCCGAAGGGAAGCAGCTTGTCGCCAGACATCGCACTTCGGCAGATATTGGCTACTTCTAATTACGACTCTAATCGCCCTAACATTTCAGCACGAAGTTTTTCCAGATTTTCACGGATAACGATAGTACGAGGATGATTTGCACCCAAAGCGCGATCGCCTTCCCCTCCCTCGCCTCCCTCGTTACCAGTCTCCGACTGGGAATGCCTTCAAATAGGCTCTGCCTCACATTTAAGGAAGGAAGGCTCTGCCTTCTAGAATGCATTACCAGGCTGAGCCTGGTAACGAGAAAGGTACGAAGTTGCTAAGAGCGCTCTTAGCAACTTCGTACCTAATACACTAAATTAGCTTTAATAAGCGTCTTGTAACTCGTAGAAATCGGGGGAGATGTAATCCTTACGCAAAGGATAGCCAACCCAATCTTCGGGCATAAGAAGCCGCTTCAAATTCGGGTGTCCTTCGTAGATAATACCGAACATGTCAAAGGATTCACGCTCTTGCCAATCTGCTGCCTTCCAAATCCAGTACACGGAAGGTACTCTGGGATTTTCCCTGGGTAGGAATACTTTGATACGTACTTCCTCAGCACGCTCAGGATTATCACTGAGTTTAATCAAGTGATACATGCTCACCAACTCCTGTCCTGGTCCAAGGTCAATACCAGCTTGACACTGAAGACAATTAAACCCGTAGGCATACAGGGCAGTAGAGATTGGTAGCAAGACATCCGGCTCTACCTTCAGAATTTCTACTCCTTGATGATCGGGTGCTAAGAACTCATGAGCAAAGCCATTTTCGGTCAACCACTGAGAAACTTTACCTGCTTGAACCGGAGATTTTTCAGCAGCAGGTACTGGTTTCGATTCTTCTTCAGCCACGGTTAGCTTCCTCCTTCTGCGCTTGTGCTGTCAACAGAGCAGGTGGTACTGGCATACCGATCGCCTCCGCCAATTCCTTCGGTGGTGTAGAGCGAGTTTCTGACTGCATATACTTACCTGTCAAGATTTGCTCTACTTGCTTCATATTGTGAGTCGTGCTGTAATAGCGGTGGGTTTGCTTAATCACATCCCGCTCTTGCATCGAATCATTAGCAATTTTCTTACGCAGCTTGATGATGGCGTCAATAATTGCTTCTGGACGTGGAGGACAACCAGGTAGGTACACATCCACTGGTATCAGTTTATCAACTCCGCGTACAGCAGTAGGAGAATCCACACTGAACATCCCGCCGGTAATCGTGCAAGCACCCATAGCGATCACGTACTTGGGTTCTGGCATTTGTTCATAAAGACGTACTAACTGAGGTCCCATCTTCATGGTGATTGTACCAGCTGTAATAATTAAGTCAGCTTGGCGGGGACTAGAACGAGGAATCAAACCAAAGCGGTCAAAATCGAATCGAGAACCAATCAAAGCTGCAAACTCAATAAAGCAGCAAGCAGTACCGAACAGCAAAGGCCACAGACTAGAAAGCCGCGCCCAGTTGTAGAGGTCATCAACCGTAGTGAGGATGACGTTTTCTGACAAATCTTGAGTAACTGTAGGGCGCTCAATCGGGTTGAGAATGCGCTCTTTTTGCTGCGCGCTCTTTGTATCTAAGACCATTCCAAAGCTCCTTTACGCCATGCGTAAACTAGGGCAACTACAAGAATTGCGATAAAAATTAGTGCTTCAATAAATGCCAATAGTCCTAAACTGTGGAAAGCTACTGCCCAAGGATACAAAAACACCGTCTCCACATCAAAGACGACAAAGACTAGGGCAAACATGTAGTAGCGAATGTTGAACTGAATCCAGGCTCCGCCAATAGGTTCCATACCGGATTCATACGTGGTGCGCCTTTCTGGGTTGCGACCACTGGGTCGCAAAAGCTTGGACGCTGATAGAGCTAGGGCTGGCACTAGGCTACACATTAGTAAGAAGCCTAGAAGGTACTCATAACCGCTAAGGACAAACACAATAAATAACTACCGCTTGTGGTGGAAATAACTCTGTTACGTTCTTTTACATTATTATATCGTTTTGGCTTTTTTAAATCCTTAAAAACAAAGCCAGAGATGATTTGATTCGTTTTTGCTTTTGATAGAAAGAACTAACAGGTGTGTCATAATTTTTAACGTATATTTAAGATTCGCCTCTTACCGATGCTACCATGAGCGAACAAGCTGTTGATACAAATGTATTAGACCGTCACGAGTGCCGTGCGTGTGGTTACGTTTATGAACCCTCTAAGGGAGACAGCAAGAGTGACATTGTCCCAGGTACACCTTTTGCAGAACTGCCATTAATTTGGCGCTGCCCTGTGTGTGGTGCCAAAAAGAACGCTTTTACAAACATTGGTCCTGAAGGTACAGCTTCCGGCTTCCAAGAAAATCTCGGATATGGTCTTGGTGTAAACAAAATGACACCAGGACAGAAAAATATCCTCATTTTTGGTGCTTTGGCTCTTGCTTTCTTGTTTTTTATGAGTCTTTACGGCTTACGATGATACTTACCTTCCCAGCACCGCTCCTCAGTGGATGCCCTCAAGGTATTTTACAAACCTTACACAAATTCACAAAAAAACTAATAGCCACAAATGTTTTCAAGTTTGAGAATTTGGCAAAGAATATTTGCCTTATTGGCGATCGCCTTAATCTGCTTCGGTTGTAGCAATGTTCCTTCCACAAGCTCTAACCCTTGGGAAGTGATTTCTCTGCCCACAGACGCAAAATTGTTCGATATTTCCTTTACTGATGACCCCAAACATGGCTACATAGTAGGCAGCAACTCCACCCTTTTGGAAACTCAAGATGGTGGCGCAACTTGGAAACCTGTTGAACTGGGATTAAATGAGCAAAAATACCGCTTTAACTCAATTAGTTTTGTCGGTAAACAAGGGTGGATAGTCGGGGAACCTTCTTTAATGTTGCTAAGTAATGATGAAGGTCATTCTTGGACTCGTGTTCTCTTGAGTGAAAAGCTACCCGGAAACCCTATTAGCATTGTAGCGCTAGGAAAAAATTCCGCCGAGATGGCGACAGATGTGGGCGCAATTTACAAAACTACAGATGGTGGTAAAAACTGGAAAGCACAGGTAGAACAAGCCGTTGGTGTGGTTCGTAACTTGAAACGTTCCAGTGATGGTAAATATGTTGCCGTTTCTGCTAAAGGTAATTTCTACTCTACATGGGAACCGGGACAAAATGCTTGGGTTCCTCATAACCGCAATAGTTCGCGCCGTGTAGAAAATATGGGATTTACAGGAGCAGGACAAATGTGGATGTTAGCACGAGGCGGTCAAATACAGTTTAGTGATCCTGCTAAACCAGAAGAGTGGCAAAAAGCTGAATTTCCAGAATTTGCTACCAGTTGGGGCTTGCTTGATATGGCTTATCGTACACCAGAGGAAGTTTGGCTCGGTGGCGGTAGTGGTAACTTGCTCCGTAGTGGTGATGGTGGTAAAACTTGGGAAAAAGACCGTGATGTGGAAGCCGTTCCGGCTAATTTCTACAAGATTGTTTTTCTCAACCAAGACAAGGGATTTATTATCGGCGATCATGGTATTTTGCTGAAATATCAACCTACTGTTGAAGCAGCTTCTCAGCCAGAGGCAGCTTAGTGTCAGTAAATACTATGATTAGGTATTAATTCCTATTTATGAGAAAAGCGTTGCAACTTGTAACTCTTTCTAAAGTTTGTAGGATAATAAACTCAATAGCAATTGTTGTGAAGGGAGCAAAATTGTGTCAGGTACCACCGGAGAACGTCCATTTGGGGACATTATTACCAGCATTCGTTACTGGGTGATTCACAGCATCACCATCCCAGCATTATTTATTGCTGGTTGGTTGTTTGTTAGTACTGGCTTGGCATACGATGTGTTTGGCACACCTCGCCCTAATGAGTACTACACTCAAACACGGCAAGAATTGCCCATCGTAAACAACCGTTATCAAGCAAAAGAACAAGTTGGCGAATTTAGTAAACAAAATTAATTTGACATCATGACTAGTGGCAATAACATCAACCAACCCGTCTCCTATCCGATTTTTACAGTTAGATGGCTTGCAGTTCACACTCTAGCTGTACCAACTGTATTCTTTTTAGGCGCGATCGCCTCAATGCAGTTTATTCAACGCTAAGAGAAAATCATGGAAAGAAACACTAATCCTAATAATCAGCCGGTTGAACTTAACCGCACTTCGCTCTACTTAGGACTACTTCTAGTTTTTGTATTGGGTATTCTGTTTTCCAGTTACTTCTTTAACTAACTGGAACAACAGCAAAGGCTGTGGATTGAATCTAACTTGTTAATTTTTGGTTAAAAGAGGAGATAAAACTGTGTCTGGAAGTGGCAGAATTCCTCTGTGGATTGTAGCAACAATCGCAGGTTTAGGCGTAATTACCGTTTTAGGTATTTTCTTTTATGGAGCTTATGCTGGACTTGGTTCTTCCATCTAACATGGACTTAGACTGAGTAGCTAAAGAAGCCCGGTTTCTTAAAGAAACCGGGCTTCTTGTTTCCCACTAATTGCTAATAGTCAATTTTTTCTATTCACAATTAGCTATTAGCCGATCTCATCACGCTCAATGTACAACAACATAAACGCGAATGTTACAGCAGGAATAACTAAACCAGTTAGGGGTACTAACAAAGAAGGCACAAATGAAGCTGCATAAGCAGTAAGAGGTACGAAGAGGAAAGGCAAAAATGATGTTGCCATAGTAAATATTCCTATTAAACCACAGGACAATTCAAAATGAGCTTACTGCAATTTTTGCCTAATTTTTCAAATTATCAAGATTTTTAACACTAGAGACGCTCCGCCGCAGCGTCTGTACCGGGTTATCATATACCCAATAATTCATTTAGCTGTAAAGTTGGTAAGTTTGGCGGAACCACGTTTCTAACTACGGTGACTTTGTGGCTTTCTTGCTGAGTCGCCATATCTACAGCAATAGCTTCTATCCTAATTTTTAAGCAGCCAAATGGAACGTTGATCTGGGACATAACTTCCCATCCACCAAAAGAGTTAGGTAGCAATCTTAACAGACGGGGACCATCAAGCAACCAACGAGTTTGGCAGTCCTCAACCCATAACTTTACAGCAACTTGAGGGCATTGCTCAGTTATTTTGACAATCAGTCTAACTGAGTTTCCAGAAATTAGTTCGCCATCATGTAGATGTAGTTGTGGTACTGGTAAAGGTTCTGTGTTTCTCAGAACTATTAATTGTGAAGAAATTTCGGACTTTGATGCTGTCAAAGTATTATCAGATGTGCCTTTTTTCAAAGCTTCAGTTTCAATACATGTATCATCTAATACAACTTCTTGTCCGCTCCGAGGAGGAGTGGGGGAGTGGGGGCTGTGGGGGAGTGGGGGAGTTTGTGAGTGGAGGAGTGGGGGAGTTTGTGAGTGGGGGAGTTTGTGAGTGAGGGAGTATTCTTGCTGATCTTCTTTTTCTTCAGTGTTTAAAGTATAAGTTTTATTTTTATCATCTCCGTATAAGATGATATTTTTGTCTTCTTCATCATCGTCTTGGTATAGCAAAGTGATGGGTTGAGATAAGGAGTATCCTTGGCTGTGTACCCATTTTCTTAATAAGGGTGATATTTGAGGGTTGGTTGTGTCTATAATTTGATCGCTAGGCGCAACTAAATCTGATTTGTTTTGAAATTGTGGATTATATACTACTATTTCAGCAGATGTTTCTTCATCCGCTTCATTTATGTCTTTGTGTTCTAATTCCTCTGGGTTTTGAATAACAGGAGTGGATAGTGATACATCACTTTGTACTTTTTGTATATCACTTGCCAAAGCTTTGATTCTTTTTAAGTACGGAAGATTCGCTTCTATGGGCAATAATTTGCTAGTATTGATGACATTATTCTTGTCTAAATTCCCCAGTTTTTTTAATTGCGCAACGACACTAGCAGCGAAGAGTGTCTGAGTTTTTTGCCCTGGAAGTGTTGGTAGTTCAGGTGGGGAAGTTGCTAATTGACGATCTGTTCTGGATATAAGTTGCGGTGGTAGAGATTTTTTTGGCGATCGCTTCATCAGCAAAGATGGGTATGTTTTTGCTGTTTTTACCAGATTAAATAGTTCTAAATCTAAGGGTACTGATGGCGATACGGCTGCGTCTAATTGTGGTAGGTTATCTACTGCACTTGGTTCGTGAGTCGTTTTTGCTAAACTGATAGCCAGTAATTGTGTTACCGAAGCTGTAATTGTGAAGGATTGGCTGGCTAAGAGTATTACATCATTTGAAAAAGCAACTTTACTATATAGACTAATGTCTGCCAAAATCAACTTAGACTCACATTCACTGGGAATCTCTAAAGAGCATTTGATTTTAAATGGCAGTGACTTTTCTCCTATTGCTTGTCGAGTTTGGGTAATTATTTGTGATGTTTGAGGTGAACGCAGTTCTATTTGTAGTTCACCCTCACCAATTTCTAATTTGTCACTAATATTTAAAGAAGTTTGTTTTAATTCCACATGCCCATTAACAGTAAGAGTCTCTCCCCAATGAGCAATATAAGTTTGTTGATCTAAAGTTAACAGTAGTGGTAAATCGGGCAGGGCTACTTGTGTATCGTCTACTGTTGTTTCATCTGTCAGTGGCGTTTGAGCGCTTGGCAATGCTATCTCCACTAAGTTTTTTAAAATCTGCTCTGCTGTCTCTGCTTTCAGCCAAACTGGGGATGCGGGTTCGTCAAAAGAAGTAGGGGAGTTTGTGAGTTTGTGAGTGGGGGCAAGGGATCCCCTTTGGGGTTGGGGGCTGTGGGGGAGTTTGTGAGTGGGGGAATGGGAGGGAGATTTTATGCTTAAGGCTTCTGTCTTGCTGCTAACAAACTGCTCTTGTTGTTTATGAGGCAAAACTTGTAAATAAATTGTGTATTGCCAGGATTTACCAAGCATATCTGACATCAAATCACCCGAACATCGCAGTTCCCAAATTCCTGGATTTAGATGGGTAAAGGGAATCACCGCCATTAAACCTTCCGAGTTTGTGCGCCGAGAGCGCGAATATACTCGCCGTTTTGGTGGAGATTCCTCTTTTGAGGAATGGGTTACCCGCACTTCCACATCGGTGTTAGCGCGATTAAACCGAGCCACTACTCTGTATATCCCGGATTCGATTTCCAGAGTTGGCGATTCCAAAGGACGCCAAATGCGATCGCCCTGTTGCTGTATCAGAAATTGCCAGTGTTCCATTGTCCGTGCTGCCCAAGACCCTGTTCAAGCTTGATAGTGTAATATTTGCATGATCTTGAAAGCCAGTTTACTCCAGTAAATAGAATTCTTGTAAAAACTAGTTTTTTCATCTAAAATCATCCCATAGGGTCAAAAACTAAACATAAAATTAAAGATTTATTACGGGTTCATAATAATTAAGTACGTATATATTAAATACCATCGCGCTTACAATCACAAAATCTTAGCAATCCAACTACAGGAGCGATCAACAATAATGCACCAATTCTCCAAAAGCTTCTCACTGCTCCAAGTAGCCTTCATCAGTGGGGCGATCGCCACGACAGCTACTTTGAGTCCGGTTGGGTGTCGTTCCGTTCGTGCCGAGTTAAAGGATAGCCCTAAAGTTTTGGTAGATCAAGTATGGCAACTTGTCAACAGTGAATATGTGGATGGCACATTTAACTATGTTGACTGGCAAGCAACTCGACAAAGCCTATTGAACCAAAACTACACCTCTAAAGAACAAGCTTACGCCGCTATTCAAGAAGCGCTCAAACAGCTGGGAGATCCTTACACTAGATTTTTGGAACCCAAACAATATCAAGCTCTGACAGAACAATCAATCATTGGGCAATTATCTGGAATTGGTATTCAGATACAACAAAATCCCAAAACCAACCAACTAGTTGTCGCCGAAGCAATAGAAAATTCTCCAGCACTCAAAGCAGGCATTAAAGCTGGAGATAAGATTTTGGCAATTGACGGTAAACCAACTCAAGGATTGAAAGTAGAAGATGCTTCCAAATTGATTCGTGGCAAGCTAGGTACACCAGTTACTCTGAAAATAGAGCGTCTGGGCAAGAGAAGCTTTAATGTGAAAATCACACGCGGGAATATAGAAGTACCAAAGGTAAGTTACACCTTCAAGCAAGAAGGCTCTAGGCGTGTTGGTTATATTCGCTTAGCAGAATTCAGTGCTACTGCACCCCAGCAAATGCGTCGGGCAATCCAGAATCTGAAAACTAAACAAGTAGATGGGTTTGTGTTAGATTTACGCGGAAATGGCGGCGGGTTGGTAAGTTCTAGTGTGGAAATTGCACGAATGTGGTTGGATAATGGTGCAATAGTCCGTACAGAAAACCGCAAAGGCACCCGCGATGAAATCAAAGCTAATAAAACAGCAATGACTGAAAAACCTTTGGTAGTTCTAGTTGATGGTAATTCGGCAAGTGCAAGTGAAATTCTCACAGGCGCTCTTAAAGATAATAAAAGAGCAGTAATTGTTGGCAGTCAAACTTTTGGAAAGGGCTTAGTTCAGTTGCTGCATAAACTCCCAGATGGTTCCGGTTTAGCAGTAACAATTGAGCGTTACTTCACACCAAATGGAACGGATATTAACCATAAAGGAATTAAGCCTGATGTCAAAATAGATTTAACACGGGCACAAATTCAGCAACTGGCGGCAAATCCTACATTAGTTGGTACTCGGAACGATCCTCAATATGCGCGGGCGATCGCTGTTTTAATTAATAATAACTTCACTGCTTTGAATACGCCTTGACTTATGTAAGGGCTAATAGCTCAAGTCCCTTTTAACGGACTAAAAGAGTTACGTATTTACTTAATTTGTGTCACTTCTCCCAAGCGCGTGAAGCGAATTTCAATGCGTCGCCGTGTGGAATCTTCTTGACGAGCAACCGACGGCGGCGCAAACTCACCATTGGGTAATAGTAGCTGTGCGGCTGAATATGCGCGAAATTTCAATCCTTGTAGCCTACCCTCTTTTGTCTGGATGTAACGTAGCACTCTTACTAATGCAAGCGATCGCATCAATCCTAAATCAGCATTAGAGCCTGCTTTAAGATTAGAGATGGGAAGACCATTATTAGCTACACTTTCTAAAGTCTGATCTAGATTGCTTCCCACCTTACCATTAGCTTGACCATCAGTATGACCGATTATTTCTACCGTATTAATGTTGTATTCTTTTGTGTAGAGTTCAATTTCCGGAACGATTTTTGTCCAGATGTATTGGTTCATTGGCTGTGGTAGTTCAGCACTACCAGAAGCAAAGCGGTAAGCACCTTCATCTTTAATCAAGATAATTGGTGGTGCGTCTGTTAATTGTTTAACTGACTTGAGTTTTCTTTGTAAAGCTGCAACCCGCTGCTCTAGTTCATCAGTCTTATTTGCCTTGGCTTGTAAAGCTTCAATTTTTTCCACCTGTAAATTTTTCTGTGATGGGAACTTTTGGCATCAGTAAGCTAATCGTCATTTAAATTGCACAACTTTGGGTGCGTGAAGCGTAGAGTAAGGCATCACTACTAAAGGTTTTGGTGCATTAAGCTATCGCTTCGGAGCGCAAATTGAATACACATCAGTTTATGAGCATGATGAGCAAGAAGTAGACAGAGGCACTCTTGGGTAAGTAGTAGTTTGTAAAAAAAACTGTTAAAACTGTGATACTTTTAAGTGTAAACAAACCCTAACAACTTCCTTACCCCCAAAACAGAAGTATGGCTTCTATCGAATTGATCATCAGAGACGATAATGGCAATATCTTACAAAGTACCACGACCATGACACATACCTTGAACTTAGGTTCAGAGACATTAGATGAAATAGAAGGAGCCGTAGAAAATTGGAAACAAATTGTACTTCCAGATATTGAGAGAAAGTTACTTGAAGCGGCTCAAGCACAGTTTACGGAGTCGAAAAAAAAAACAGTCAAATAATATGTAATGGTACAACACCAGTAAATATCAAAACGTTGCATGGAAAATTTACATTTGAGTTGCAACGCTATAAGTACCAAGGATTGGATGTCAACTATTTTGAGCTAACTAATCAATTTCCCTCTGGCTATATTAGTAATAGACTTCTCGAGTTTACTGCTTATTATAGCAATCGATTGAGTTACACAGAGGTGGAGAATTTAATCATCAGAACAACAGGTGATAAACTACTTTCAGACCAAACTTGTCGTCAGATAGTCATTAATAAAGCCACTGATATCAGTGAACAGCTAGTCAGAGGAGTGGAATCTACGCTCTCTGCATCTGTTGAACAGCCACTAATTGTCAACCAAAATGTAGAGATATACGAACCTGATTCACCGTCCATTCTGTTATTTGATGATGCTATTCAAGTCAAGGCACAGAAATCAAAACGCGAAAAATCTACTATTAAATTAGATAAGACTGATGGTCAAGAGCTAAATAAAACATCGACTCCAGCAGTTAATACTGATGTAGTGATTCTGCAAACATCTAGAGGTGAGTTTGAGTATATTACTGCTTCTCTACCACGGGATGAAGATCAAGAAAGTATGAGCTTAGCTTTGGTAGTTAAAGCCAAAATAATTCAAGAATATGGGCAGCAAAACACTCCACTAAATCTGGTAGCAATTACTGATGGAGCGAAGGTGATTCGACAAAGATTATTGAGTTTATTTTCACAACCTATAACGATTATTTTGGACTGGTATCATTTAGGAAAAAAGCTCCGAGAACTCATGTCGATGATTGCTAGGAATAAACAAGAGAAATCAGAACACTTGAAATTTTTATTTTCACGATTGTGGCGCGGTCAAACAACTCAAGCAATTGAATATCTTAGCAATCAAGTTGTTGCTAAAAACAAGAAGAAGTTACTTGAACTGATTGGCTATCTAGAAAAACATCAGTCGGAAATTATTAACTATGAACGGCGTGCCGCTGCTGGGACAACAATTGGTAGTGGTCGTGTCGAAAAAGGTGTTGATTTAGTTGTTGGACATCGCCAGAAGAAAAAGGGTATGAGTTGGCGGACAGTGGGCAGTAAAGCTTTGGCTATTTTAAAAGTTGTTGAACTCAATGGTCAATGGCAGCATATTTGGGGGCTAGAGTCTGTGATTGCTTGACCACAGAAAAATTTACAGGTGGAATTTTTTTGGCAAATTCAACTGCTTTGTCTTTATTATTAACTAAATTAGTAAGCGTTAGCTCTAAGTTTTTTTGCGTAAGTGCGGACTTGACTATCGCTATTAACAAAACTAAGAGAAGTATCATGAAGGCATTAGACATTAAGTCCGTGAATGCAGGCCAAATATTTAGGTCTTCATGGTCATCATTATTAGCTCGACGACGATTCATAATCTATATGAAAATCATTAAAAATGAATTTTTTATTAGGCTTTTTTTACAACTCTCTGTTGATAAATTTCCTGCTTTATTTCTGTAAGATGTTTGCTACATTCTTGAATTTTTACTGCTAAAAACTGAGCAGCTTTGATATTCATTTCAACTTCTTGTTTCATTCCTTCGAATAAGCGATCGCCTACACTTTTATATTCATCACCTAAAGAATCTATTGATAAATTAACCTGTTGTGAGTAATTTTTAAAATTTTCCAACAATTGTGTTAAAGTAACTTCCACCCCATTGAGGCTATTGGCTTTATCCACAATTCTTTTCTCTAATTTATCAAATCTTGTAACCGCTTTTCTGAAACTGTTAGCACCTTGTTTAATTTGAGGAATAATTTCACCAAAAGAGTTTTGGTTAGTCTGATGCAACTCTAATACTTGCATTGAAGTGTGATTAATACTCTTAATTTCTGCTCCCAGTTTTATTATTTCCTGACTACAGCACTGAACTTCACTTACTGCATTTGCAATAAATTGCACTGTCTGGGCTAAACTTACAGTAGATTGGGAAAATTTCTCTTGCATAGAAACCAAATCTGCTGTAGCTAGTGATAATTTCTGAGGAAACTGACTTTGCTCAAATGTTTCACCAGCTTGTTTAAATATCTCAGCTTTTGCCTTCAGTTCTGCAACCGTATGTTCAAATTCAGTAGCAGCAGCGGAAATAATACCAGCAGCCTCGCTAAATCTCTCGTAAACTTGCTTGGCTAAATCAGCAGCTTCTTTATTTCCTTGAGCAATTTCTCTTGCCACACCGCCTAAAGATTTCTCAACTACATCCCGAACGGTATCACCAAATCTAGTTAAAAATTCATCTTGCCGGGATACCATTTTATTAACTATTTTGTCTAAGCGAGTATCACCTTGTATTTGGGGTTGATAAACATTGTCCAGGTAATCTTCGAGAGAACTAATAAGTCGATACTTGACTATGCTAGTATTTCTGAGTAAGTTAACTGCTGTTAACAAAGCACTGAAAAATAATCCAGCCAAGCTAGTAGTAAAGGCAATGCTCATGCCTTGTAGCGGTTTTTCTAATTGAGCCACTAAATTGCTAGCTGGAGTTTGATTAATTGTTTGACTGAGTGCTGACAAATTAAGAGTGATACCAAGAAAAGTACCTAGTAATCCGAAGGCTAGCAGTAAATTAGGCAAAAGGCGGCAAAAATAATCAATTTCTTCACAAGAGAACAACCAAACCTTTTCTTGGCTGTAAACTTGATCTACTAATGCTGCTGTATTTACCTGTTCTAAGTGTTTGCTAGCATCTGCAAATCTTTTTTCTAATTCTTCTAAAATCCTTGGCTTTTGTCCACTAGGCTGTTTTTTAATTAGCCTTCTTACCCTAAGAAGCAAAAATATCAGATGTCGATAGAGAATAAAGCGTAAGAAAATAGCGGCTACAGATGGTATAACAACTAATACAAGAGTTAAAACAATTAATTGTGCTGGTATTGGTGGCATCAAAACACCCTTGATTATTTAAGAGTATATTTCTCGTTTCTCTCGTCTCTCGTTCCCTCGTTCCCAGGTTCTACCTGGGAATGCCGTAAAGGAGGAGGCTCTGCCTCCGGCATTCTTAAGAGAGGCAGCCTACTTTTTCTCCCAAACCTGGCGTAAGCCTTGAAATGATGTTATATCGGGTACTTATCGAAGATTTTTTGCCGTTCGCGATCGCGTTCTTCTTCAGTTATAAAACCGTCAACAAAATCCTGCTGTAGTTGCTCCAATTCTAACCGTCGTTTTACTCTGTTGTCCTCATTTACATGAGTTGCTACAACTATCTGCCCAGGAATATCTCTAGGATTTCGTGTATTGCTGCTTAATGCCATTCGATTTTGAGGTGCTCTAAATCGCGGCTCCATCTTTTTACGAAAGCGATTGATAATTCCTTCTTTAGCTGTGGGATCAGTGCTTGCAGAAGTTCCAACTACTGTTGCTTTATAGGGATAATTGGGACTGTGTTCTGGTAATTCATCTACTGTCTTTACAAACTGTCGCAGTTTAGGCAAGTGTTCACTTTCCCAAAGTTCGGGTTGTCTTTCTATTTGAGCAATTTCTTCATTCAGAATTTGTTGCAAAGCTACAGCCATGTCCTTGCGGTTAGCAAGTTCCTCCAAAGCTTGAGTCCATTGTGGACTTAAAGAAGCTGTGTAATAACAGTCCCGCAATGAATCATAATATTGAAATTCCAACTCGTGATTTTGCAGGTTTTCTTGTAGCAACCCAAACGCTAGACAAGGATAGAAAACATCTTCCAATTCCTCTATTGTTCTTGCATCAGGAGGAATGAGGTCAGGAAATGTTATGCGATAGTCATTATGGAGAAAAGATGTAGCGGAATTCTGTTCCCGCATGTAAGGATTTCTCATCCTTTCTAGAGAACCAATCAATCTCAGAGGAAAACCAGCATACTCGTTTACAATTAAAATTTCGTCATCAGCTTGGGTTGGTTTGAGTACACTTGTAGCAATTCCTAAATCCTGCGTCAGCAAAGTTTTAAACTGTTGTACTTCTAACTCATCTGTGTCTTTAAAACCGACTAATTTACTACTTTTAGCAGGATCATCATGGAAGTATGGATCTGTTAAATTAAGACGTAGCAGGGGTTCAGCTTCTTGTATAATCTGTGCCAAGCGAGTTGAACGCGCTGTGAGGGAGTAGTTTTGTATGAAGCGCTTGATTACAGACTCCCGGTTCGCCCATTTTTTTCTGAGTTAGCCAAAAAAGTATACCGAAAGACATATTCCCAAAAGAACTAAGTAGGTATAAGTTCGGGTTTATGACTACTGAACCCATAATTACAAACGAACGAGTTGATGACATACCCTTACTGCTAACACAACTGGAGCATATGGGAGTAGAACAACTAATCGATAAACATTTTCCATGTCACGGAAACTGGCAAGGACTAAACCTAGGTAGTGTGGTGGTAATTTGGTTAACACACATATTATCGCAAGCAGACCACCGTTTGAACCACGTTCAAGCTTGGGTTAGTAAGCGGTTAGAAACGTTAAAAAGCTTTACGGACGAATCTTTACGCTCACTCGATTTAGCAGATGACCGTCTGCAAGCAGTATTACGTTACCTTTCTATTGATGCAAACTGGTTTTCATTTGAGTCGGAACTAGGAAGTAGTTTGCTGCGGGTGTACGATATTGTCCCAGAACAGGTACGTTTAGATAGTACAACTGCTTCAAGTCATTGTGGAGTTAACCCAGAAGGCGCAATTAATGGGGTCACAGCAAAGACAATCGTCCGGATTTGGCGCAAGTGAAAATAATGTTATCGACATTAGACCCATTAGGAATGCCAATAGCGACGGAAATATTGTCAGGAGAAAAAGCAGATGACCCATTATATATTCCAGCAATAGATAAAGTACGTTCAACACTAAAAAAGCCAGGATTGTTATATATTGGTGACTGTAAAATGTCATCAATAAAGACAAGAACTCATATAGTATTGGGCGGAGATTTTTACTTATGTCCTTTAACAACCAAGCAAGTATCTAACGAAGAACTAAGCAAATATCTTCAACCAGTTTGGGATGGTCAACAAGAACTAACAACTATAGATTACGAGTATGCAGATGGAAAAACAAAAAACATAGCTGATGGCTTTGAAAGAGAGATTATCCATGAAATAGAGATTGATGGGCAAGAAATATCTTGGTCGGAACGACAATTAATTGTGCGCTCATTCGCGATTCAAAAAACAGCAGAAAAACATCTACATGAACGAATACAGAAAACAGCTTTATGCTCTAGAACAACTTAAAGTGCCTCGACGTGGCAAGAAAAAGCTCACTTCACACTTTGAATGGTTAGAAACATGTGAAGCTATTCTCAACCGATATAAAACCAGTGGATTATTTCAAGTTGACATTCAAACAAAAAGAGTTAAAAAAGTTCAAAAAAGATACCGAAACCGCCAAGCTAGAATAGTAGAAGAAGTCTCTTTTGACCTAAGTTTTAAGATTGACGAATCCGCAGTTAAACAACAAATTCAAATGTTAGGCTGGCGGGTTTACGTTACAAATAAAAATCAAACTGAATTTAGTTTAAAACAAGCCGTTCGTGCTTATAGAGATGAGTACTTAATGGAACGAGGATTTGCGAGGCTGAAAAACTTTCCTCTCTCGTTGACTCCGATGTATTTACAACGTGAAGACCATATTACTGGTTTAATAAGACTACTCTCTATTGGTTTGCGAGTTTTAAACCTTTTAGAATTCCAGATTCGCCACAATCTAGAAAAAGAGAAAGAAAAACTTGCTGGTCTTTATGTTGGCAATCCGAAGCGAGAAACTGCAAGACAAGGGCGCAGAAATAATTCTTGCTGCATTTAAAGAGATTACACTGCTATTGATTGAGGTGAAAAACGAAATTTACGCTCACTTGACGGCTCTTTCACCTTTGCAGAAGCGTATTCTTGCTTTACTGGGCTTTCCCATCAGTATTTACACTCAACTTGATGGTCAATCTTTTACTCCTGAGTAGTCTTTCTTCTAACTCCCAAAAAAATGGGCGAACTGGGAGTACAGAGTTGACAATATTCATACCGCGAGAAGCAAATAAGCTGTCAACCTTGAGGTTAATTTCTTTTTGTAGCTGATGGGTTGTTGTATGTTCCTGATCTATAAAACTTGCCAAAGACTGTCCTCGTCCAGTCGGTTCTGTAATTGCAGTCACCAACACCAACTGGCGGCGAAAGTCATCTACAGGCAATATAGTTCGGTAACAGCGGTCAATATCTTCATTATTAATGATTGCCTCACCGCTCATTTCATCAAAATTAAGTTGTTTTAGGTTTCTTTCCTGTTTCTCATAGGCACTTTTTAAATTTTCCACGTTTGTACTAAAAGCCGCGACTTGATTCGATCTAGCTTGAACATACTTTTGTAAAGCATCAACAATTTTTAGAGCCTCCTGCAAAACTGCAAACTGAAAGTTATGCTTGATCAGGTCATAGACTTCCCGTACTACTTTTTTTGCTTCAGTTTGTACTGGGCTATTCTTATTGTCGAAAAAGGGAAGACCAGCTTTCTGCTCAATGTCTTGAATCAATTGTTCAGAATCTCGCCATTTTTTCTCTAAATCTTCCAAGTTTCGCATCCGACCAAAATTGGCGATTTCCTCTTGAAGATTGCGTTGATAGTTATGGAGTTCGTGGTGCAAAGCATCAAGCCAGTCACGGGTACTTTTAATAGAGAAATTTGGCTCACTAGGGGTAAGTAACAGGATGATAAAATCATCAATATTTGATTGGAGTTCTTTGGTAATATTTGGAGAAATCTGTTGTAGCTTTGTTAACCAAATTCCTCTGTTACTCTCAGTTTCACTCGGTTGAGTTTTACGGAATTGCTCTCGAAACTCTCTGGGCAACTGTTGGCAGATTGCATTGCGGTCATCTCTACTTTTGCATTCAGCAATTGACCGATCTAATTTACTTCTCCAGGTGTTAATTGTATTAATAAAATTCTTGTTCGATTCTTGTACAGCCTCTGCTATTCTAGTAGTTAAACCGTCTTTTTTGGCAAGATCGGTGTGCCAACGATACTGAATTAAGAATTTTTCGAGTAAGGTAACAGGGTCAGGACTTTGACCTTCCCCATTTAACCAGAATGTTACCAATTCTAAACTAACGCGATTTAGGGCGATTTGGACAATGGTATCGCGGGGAAAATAAATCGCCGCCAGTCCAAATGTTAAATAACGCTGCACATTCGGACGGGGGTGCTTATCCCACTGAATCATGTGTTGCAGAAAATTGTCTCTGTTACCTTTAACAACTGGTGCTAATTCTCCAGAGAAGTCCAAAGCTATTTTATGTGCAATAACATTACACAGCTTACCTTGTGCCAGGATTTCGTATTCACCTCCTGTCTGACTAGAAACTAAATAAGTGTAGTCAAATGGTGGGCGCTGTTCTTGCACAAACACTACATTTTGGATGTCATAACAGGCTTCAAATTTTGTGCCGGGAGTGCTGTAATAATTTAATTCTTTGAGGGCAGCGTAAGTATTGGCACACATACTAGGGGTGTTACCGTACAGTTCTGGACTAATAACTAAATAGCCAACAATTCGAGCGCTTTGACTACCATAAAGATGCCTGAGACTATAAGCAACGTCCAAAAACATCCCGCTTCCGGTTCCACCGCAAAGAGAACCCACAACAAAAATATTCAATCCAGCTTCGACTCTTAAACCTGCTTTCAGTAGTAAAGCATCATGTCCTCTTGTGCGCTTTTCTGCAGTTTCAATTGCATTTTTTACCTTTTGGTAGTTGTGGAAAAAAGCTAGTCTACCTACAGGTCTAATTCCTTTTGCACCTTCTTCCACTGCTTTAATATTTCGCAATAATTGTGGAGGGAACCAGATGCCAATATGGTCATAAGGACCGTGATGAGTGTACTCTGACCGACGCTCTAATCCTTGCACAAACATAGTGACTTCAGGAGAGGACATTGTAGCACCGATTTTCTCTGCTTCCTTAAAGCTAAGATCAACGCCATGATAGGTACTTCCTGTACGAATACCAGCCACTTGCGTTGCGGCTTTGTCTGTATCAATGTGGACAAAACTAACAATTGGTAATTGATTTAAATCGCCATAGCGGTCTACAATTAACCGCCGAATTCGCATCAAAACATCCCGTCCAGTTCCGCCTAATCCTATACAAATTGTGCGATTAATACCGCGATACTGAAGTTCATTTTCCCCGTCGTAAGTCATGCTATAATTCCTTAAATACTATTTTTTTATTTGAATAACTATCTCGTATTCGCGGTTACGAGTATCAGGACAATTTATCCTAAACCGAGAACTAGCTATGGAAGTACGCGACGTAATTTGGTGTCCGTTGTAATAAATTGGTGCTGAATTAGTCGGGATTAAATAAAATTTCTCACCTTGGCGTTCAAAATAAGCTCTGATTTCTGCGCCCGGACATTCAATAGAACCTACACAAGTAGAATCATATTCACCTTCACCAATGGCAATCCGTTTGTTATTTGGTAATCTGCATCTTTGCTCTTCTTGATTATCTGTTTCCTCGGAGTCAACTACCAATTCCCACTTGTTTTGCCTGCGCAAGAATTTGATTAACCCAAAAACCAAAGCTGCAAAGATTAACAGAGAAATTAACCCAGGTAGCCATAACTGTTTAATTAAATAAGGAGTGACTAAACAGGTTTCTTTACCGCCTGGTGCTGGTGTACAAAATTCCTGTACTGTAGGTGCAATGTCAACTACAGTGAGTTTATATTCTTTGTTTTTTTTGGTTTTGATTGGTAGCGATCGCTTATGTAATGGCAAAGCTTGCATCCAAGCTTGTCGCTGTTGACTTTCTGGAGATACTGCTATCCGAAAAGAACTATAAGCGGGAGTTTCAACCCATACTTGAGAAGTAATTCCTGGTTGAGTAAATAGCGGTGCATCAGTAAGCCAAATAATTGACTGTGGCTTGATTGGTTGATTGTGCTGTAGGCGATTTTGATTGATCTGAGCAATAGCTTGATAAATAGTTAACTCTGCTTTTTGAATGTCTGTGCCATAGCGATTTGGATCGGATACAAAAGATATATTTTGTACCAACGCACCCTACTAGCGCTTATATTATAATTGATACGAGATTATACTAAGATATAGAAGTGAGCATTAATCAAGAACTTTACAAGATAAAGAATTAATTATACATTTACACAGAATACTGGCTTTTGCAGTTGTATGACTCGCTATTGGAGCAGATGCTACAAGAGCAATGGCTGAAGTTTGAGTTCAAGTAGTGCTAACTTAGGAAGTATTAAAAGCTCTTGAGGTAACTAAATCTATTCAGTTCTATGGCTGTACCGTACCAAAACATTATTACGATTGAACCAGGAAAACGAGGTGGTAAGCCTTGTATTCGAGGAATGCGAATAACTGTATATGATGTTTTATCATATCTTGCCTCTGGCATGACATACGAGGAAGTGCTTGATGACTTTCCTTATTTAACGCAAGAGGATATTTTGGCTTGCCTTAGTTATGCGGCTGATCGAGAACACCAAATGCTGACAATACCAGCATGAAATTACTGTTTGAGCATACTGCAAGGATTTCCACCTAAAATAATTTGGATTCGTCGTGGTAATTGTTCAACTAGCCAAATTGAAGGAATTTTGCGATCGCATCTATAGGAGATCCAAGCTTTTGAAAAAGACTCAAATTTGGGAGTTTTAACACTGTATTAGATTTGTAATAACAATGTTTCAAATTATTCGTAGAGACGTTCCGGCGGAAAGTCTCTACAATCGTGTGAAATAACGAAAAATCTTTGTGTGAGGGGCGATACCTATGATTCGCCAACAGCATCTTTCATTTCTAGGCGGGTGAGGGTGTTGATTTCGAGGCTGAGCCTCACAGAATGCATTCCCAGTCTCCGACTGGGAACGAGACTGCCGAGACTGGGAACGAGACTACGAGGCACAGTAGCGGTTTTGATAATAAGCCAAAATTTGTTCTACCCGTTGCTGACTTTGGGGATGAGAGTTAGGGGTGTACTCAATCCATAAGCCACCAATTTGACTTTGATTGTAATCAAAATTTTGGGATGTCTGGGGAATTAAACCAACTTCTACCCCTTCAACTTGGCACAAATGTGCTGCTAATTCCCGATATACTGCTAAAGGCACAGCAAATTCTATTTCTTTTCTCTCCATATATTATGATGCTCCGGTAGGAACAGGGTTGGACGGTGGTGATGTTACCGCAGCTTTTGTAGGAGTTGAGCTACTGGGTGCCTCTCCTACTGTTCTGGCAACTTCAATACCATATTGTTCCAGAATTAAGACCGGATTGGAGCCTTCATTCATTTCAATTCGTTTAACTAGCACTCCGTTTGCCAGTCGCAACCCTGCTTGCACGTAACGACTTGTGGGTTCATTTGGTACTTTAATAATTGCTTGGGGTTCTCTACCAATCAAAACTACACCCGAAACCAAAATTGCTTTGGCTAATTCTGGTTGTGGTGGTGGTGGTAACACAGATGCAAGAGTTGGATTGGGGATAACTGGAGGTAATGCCTTGGGCAAAACAGGAGTCAAGACACGAGGGGGCTTAGCTTTTTTTTGTACCAGTGCTATTTTATTTTTTTGGAGTTGGAAAGAATTTTTTCTGGCTGTGATTCGTACTGGAGGTTTTACAGCTCTGGTAGGTATTCTGGTTCTATTTGCGACAACACGTCTAGGCGTAATAGAAGGACGCAGAGGCGGTAGAGTAGGAACAGTTTTGGTGACGACAGTATTTGTTTGGCCTGGTGTAGGGTACTGCCCGACAATTTGGGCAAATGGATCTACTCGCCCTTTTAACACTGCTTCTACGCGTTGATTAGGATCGGTTGGCGGAATTAAGTTAGCAGTAGTATTAACTTCTGGAGTTGGTTTGGGTGGTACAACTGGGTTATTAAAGGGTTGAGGTTTTTTGGTAACAGCAGGTCCTGCTGTTGGAGTCGGATTACTCGATTGTTGTTGTTCCGAACTACAGGCGGCGATCGCCAATGCTAAAGTAGCTGCTAATAAAAGTTTTAAATTTCTGCCCATTTGCCGTTTTCAAAAACCATAGGAAAATTTGCGTGTGGAAATGCACCTGTTGCAATGAGGATCTTGCTTGGCGAAATCTGATACATTTATAACCTAATTTTTCCTATGGCAAGGGTTTTTTTAAACACTATAGTTTTTCGTAAAACTGCGGGAGACTAATTATAATTAACTATCCGTCACAGTCATCAAGTCCTTAAGCGTTCCCAATCCTTTCTTGACTCTACGAGAAACCGTAACTACACTAATACCCATGAGTTCTGCCACTTGTTTTTGCGTTAAATCGTGCAAAAAAACACACTCTAAAACTTCACGGGTACGTTTTTCTAACTGCACTAGTGCTTGTTGCAGACGGATTTGATCTTCTTGCGCTAGTTGAAAGCTACGGTAGTTATGATCCGGAACCAATTCCCCTAGTGAAGTAGCGCCTTCTTCACTATCGTTAACTGGTACATCCAGACTCAAGGGGGCACGATTAACCCAGGCTAATTTAATTTCCAGCCATTCCTGCAAAGAAATTTCCAGTGCTGCTGCTAATTCCGAGTCAGTTGGTTGGCGGTTATATTTTGCCCGCAAAGAACGCGAAACACCAATTGCTTGTTGTTGCAGTGCTAGGTAGCGCCGAGGAATTCGCACTGTAACACCTTTATCTCGAAGGTAATGTTGAATTTCACCCCGAATGTAAGGAATAGCAAAAGAACTGAAGGCATGTCCTTTGGAAATTTCAAATCTTTCAATTGCCCTGATTAAGCCCAAACAGCCTACTTGGAGCAAGTCCTCATAGCTTTCATGACACTGATTTATCCAGTAGTGAGCTTCTTTTCTAACAAGTCCAAAATTGACTTTCACTAATTGATTGCGGATATCAGAATCACGAGATTGCTGATATTCTCGCAATAACTGCCATATTTCTTGCTTTAATTCGTTGCTGACTGTGGTTGGCATAGCACCGTATTTACCATTAAGAAAGGCAGGTGGCAGATAGCAGCTATTTATCCCTTGCATAAATGCGAGGAATTTATTAGGAAAAATATTTAATATTTTCCATATTGGTTTGCAGGCAAAAGTTTTACTTCAAAACTTTATATGCAATAAATAAATTCTGACTTTTAACTTCTGCCTTCCATAACAATAAAATATAAAATTTTTCACCCAAATCAGAACCGAAATTGTACTGAATTAATATAATTAATAATGAAGTTCAAGTATGGAGAGAAACCTATAACTACAAATATTTTACGGTGTTTACAATCTAGTTCTATCAGGGAAAATACTTGTTTTAAAAACAGTAGCCCGACAACTTTTACGAAGTCGGGCTACAAATAGCTTAAACTTAAGGAAAATTATGCACGAGACGGTTCAACTCTTGCATAAAACAGACCACGTACCTTTACCTCTTTAGGTTCAGCAGCACCTAAATCAGTATCAGAGGGCTGTTCGCTCTCAAAAGTTCCCGCAATTTCACCAGTAGCGCTATCTACTTTTGCAACTTGCAAAGAAACCTTACCTTTGAGAACATCAACACGCTTGACGTTAGTGCGGTTTAGTTCTCGGTCATCTGCTTGAGCGGGGAGAGCCACCGCGTTATCATACCCACTAGCGACACCACGTCCTTTTGGATCTAAGAAAGTAGCACCACGATAGGAGGGAACTTTGAACTCACCTTCAAAATCTGTGGAGGTGTTAATGCTAGATAAACCTGGTTGTGTTTGAGCTTCCAAACCTTTAATAGTGAAGAAAAAAGGTACTCGTTCACCACCAGGAAGTTGCACGGTAATGGGTTGGAAATCAAAACCTTCTTGCTCCAAAAAGGTATAGCTGCCATCGGAATTGATTTTGAGCTTACCTTGAATCTGATCTAGAGAGGAGGTGCGACGAGTTAACAATTTGCCAGCAACAAACTCTGCTTCTTGCCGTTTATTGGTTGGTTCTTCTTTCACAAAGAAATTGGTTGGTTCTAAACAAAGTTCTTTTATGGTGTAAGACTGGCTAGAGTCGATGGGGATGGAACCGCGTCTTGTTTCTGCAAGTTGCGGACATTTGTTAGCTAAACCAGTACCTCTAATTTGCTCGTAGGTTAAAGCAGTTGTAGCAGTAGCAGGACCATCACTACAAGCAGTTAATAATCCTAAACACACAGCCAAAAATGCAACAATTAAAGCGCGATACCTCATTGGTCAACCTCAATCACAAAAATTCTCAACTAATATCAACACGCCTTGACACACAGCAGTATAAGTGAGTATCGAGGAACGCAGTGCAAAAAGCTTCTCAGTAGCAATCCACAAACAAGTTTTTATGTGTTGTGTACTCGCTACTACATATAGCCTATTGCCTTATATGGTTTGCAGCCAGATCATACGATTTTTTGAGGTTCAAAATCAAAGCATTTTATGATTCGCCACACGAAAAAAGTAGAGACGCTCCACCGGAGCGTCTCCATCGTAAATACCCCAAATTAGCGTGCATATGGTATAAAATTGATAAATATTATACTTCTGTAATATGATGTAAATCAATTGCCCAGAAATTTATTTCTTGCGTACTCACGATGGAACACAAAAATATAAAGGTAAATTTGAAATGACCTTATTTACAGGTACTTTCAAGGCATGAGCAACGGCAAGATTATTCAGTCAGACAAGTTAGTCCATCAACTGCAGGCGATCGCCGATGCAGTACATGATGCAGTGCAACATTGTCAAGGGGATGCCATGACTCTTTTGGCGTTACTACGACAATTGGAGCAACTACACCGGGAGATCCGCGATGAAGCTTTTCAACAGAGTCTACCTGATAACCGTCAGGCACTCTATTCACTACTAAAAAATATTGAATCTTGTGGAGGATGGCCCTATATTGAACGAATGAGACTACAAGCCTTGTTAGCAAATATGCCCGAAGAAAATAGTGACGAAAAAAGTAATGACTTAGCTCAAGGTGATCGTACCTTAGAGTGGTAACTGCTAATGGCTAATGGCTAATGGCTAATAGCCATTATCAATTAGCAATGATCAATTATCAATTAGCCCAGCTTCAATTTAAAGCTTGCTACTTACCGCGTTACAAACAGAGCGATCGCTATTTTCTACATTACGATTGTGCTGGAGATAATCATTCACCCAAGTGCAACCACGTACAAGTAAGTCATTCAAGTCCAAATTCCACAAAATGATCGTGTTGTCATCACTGGCAGATGCTAGTGTTTGACCATCAGGACTAAAGCTGACACTTAACACTGGGGCATGATGTCCGTTGAGAGTCTTAATCAACTTACCATCTTTGCTCCAGAGTTTTACTCCACTGTCCCAACTAGCGGCAGCCAGAACTTGACCATTAGGACTAAAAGTAACAGCATTAACACTATCACTATATCCCTTTAACAAAGTTTTTAACAACGTTCCATCCCAGCGCCACAGCTTAATGGTGTTGTCCCAACTAGCAGACGCCAGCAACCCCCCAACGCTCTCCGAATTTCGCTTTGTTGGGGGGTTTGGACTGAAGCTCACACCCAATACCCAACCTTCGTGAGCAGAAAAAGTTTTTAACAAAGTACCATCCCGCCGCCAAAGTTTTACAGTTTGGTCATCACTGCCGGTGGCGAAAGCCTCACCATCTTGGCTGAAACTAACACTATTCACCCAACCTTGATGTCCGATTAAAGTTTTCACCAAGCCCCCCTCACGGTTCCAAATTTTCACAGTCTTATCTTTACCTGCTGATGCCAACAACTCGCCATCTGGGCTAAAACTAACGCTCATCACACTATCGCTGTGTCCTTGGAGAGTTTTGATCAAAATACCATCGCGACGCCAAAGTTTCACAGTTTTGTCATAGCTTGCCGAGGCAAGCATCTCACCTCTAGGATCAAAACTGACACTTTTAACTTGATCTGTGTGTCCAATCAAAGTTTTATAAAGTTGGGTTTTTACCTGTGTACCAATAACAGATCTTTGCCAAAGTTTTACTGTATGGTCGCGGCTACCAGAAGCTAGCATTGTACCATCCCGACTCCAAGCGACACTTAAAACTCTATCCTCATGACCCTTAAGAATGAGCAGTGTCGGAGCATTCATACTCCACATTTTCACACTTTTATCGTAACTTCCCGATGCCAATAGCTTGTTATCTGGGCTGAAAGCTACGCTAGCAACAGCATCATTATGACCTTTAAACGTTTTTAATAACGTTCCATTCACATTCCAGATGTGAATGATGTTGTCATCACCTGCTGAAGCCAAAAGCTTACCATCCGAACTGAAGTTGAGACTCCAAACTGTGCTGGTATGCTGCTGTAAAGTTTTATCAAGACGAAAGACAACATCACCACTACTGTTAAATTCTCGCCGCCAAAGTTTGACTAAATTATCTCGACCACCAGATGCCAAAATTTGACCGTCGGGACTAAACGCTACCCCTGTCACGCCTTTCAAATGTCCCAACAAAGTTTCTACGCTTGTACCATCTCGTCGCCAAATTTTTACTGTCTTGTCATCACTAGCCGAAGCAAGATATTGACCATCAGGACTAAAGCTCACCCAGTTAACCCAACCTTGATGTTCCCGTAGTGTATTTACCAAGCTACCATCTGGACGCCAAATTTTTACAGTCCCATCCTTGCCACCGGAAGCTAGTAATTCACCATCAGGACTGAAATTAATGCTATAAACGCTGTCTGCGTGTGCTGCTTTTTTATCAAGTAACAAATCAAATAAGCCTGTTTCTGGGTTTCTATTCCATATTTTGATAGTTTTGTCAAGACTTGCAGAGGCTAAAGTCTGACCATCCGGACGAAAACTCACGCTCGTAATCGCATCACTGTGACCTTTGAGGGTTTGAAGTAAAACACCATCAGGACGCCATAGTTTTACAGTCCGGTCTGTACTGCCCGACGCTAGTAATTTACCATCAGGGCTGAAAGCTACACCCCAGACAATATCCGTATGTCCGGACATACGGTTAACTTCTGTTACTCCGTATACAGCCTGCTGTAATGCAGTTACTACCCGCATCTGGGTGTCTGGCTGCACGGAAGTAGCCTGTTTGAGTTGGCGAAATGCTCTTAAACTTTCCAACAAAGCATCAAATTCTTTATTAGAGGCAAACAATGCTTCGCTTGCAGCAGTTATGGCACTAATGTTCAAGTTTGTTTCGCTACGTTCAGCCCTGATTGTTTGATGAATTGCTGCTGTTTTTTGTAAGTCAGCTTGCCACCATAATCCTCCAATTATTGCTACCATAATTGCCAGCACTACACCTACGACACGAGCTTCTTTAAGTCGTTGTTGTAAAACTAAGTTAAGTTTCTGTTGGGAGAATTTTTGAGCAACTTCCGCTTTTGTTTTTTCAATTCTGACTTTTTCTAATTCAGCGACTATACCTCCATTGTTTTTTTTACGAATCGGTTCAACTAAATAATCATGCACTAACTGGTAGCGATCGCCTGACTCTTCCCTGACTCGCACTACCAATCCACTACCTGTAAGAATATTGAGAATCAATTCTAATTGTTCCTGTTTTGTTGCTACTAATAAATCAGCTTTTGTCTTCAGCGGACGTGTGCCTTTTTCATTTGTTAACTCGAATAGTAACTTCCAACTTAGAGGTTCGTTTTCCTCACCACAATCTTTGATCACTTCCTTAAGCCAGCGCTGCACAAGTTTTTTTGAACCACCGCAGCGCTGATATTCCTCAAGAGTAGTAATTTTTTCTGTTTGCAATTGAGCGCCGACTATTTGTAATTCTATCGGATGTACTTCGTCAATTTCTCCTGCTAAATCTTCTACTAATTGAGTTATCAGTTCATTTTGTGCCTCATAGTGAGAGCGTTGAGTCAGAGATTTTATAATACTAATTGCCTCAGCATTTGAGAATTTTCCCAGGTAATAGCGAATATCTTTGTCTAGTATATTTTTATTGATTACACTCAAATCATATTCACTTTGATTTGTCCCTAAATGCTCCCATTCTAATAAGTAATGCAAGTAATCTTCTCGTAAAGAAAGAATTACTTTGACAAAGGGAATATTTAAGCATAAACTCAAAAATTTATATAATTCAACTCTCTGTAATTGACTATTTGTGACAAAGAAAAATTCTTCAAACTGGTCAAGAATGAGAATAACTATGTAATTCGATTCCGTAAGCAATCTGATTTTTTCAATTATGGTACTAGGAGAACATTCTTCCTCTCCTGTTGCATTAATTGTTACCGAATTTAGACTATGATATGTGCCGCTAATCCAATCTGTGTAGACAGATAAAACAACAGGCAAAGGTAGACGTTCACCAATAACTTTTTGTTTCAAAGCTGGAACTAAACCAGCTTTAAGGGTTGAACTTTTACCTACACCACTATGCCCGTGAATTACTGTAAGTTTGCAGTCAGCGCGGCTAATTCTTTCGAGTAGACGATTGACATCTTTTTGCCGAATAGAAGTTGCTATCTCTTGGGCAACTTCAATGGGAGGTAATGGAGTGTTGGGCGAATTGTGAACTGTATTAATTTTATAGCGTTGAGGTTGTAGCTGACTAGCCCCAATAAAAGCACGAAACCCATACTGATGCTCTATTTGAATTTTTTCTTGCTTGAGGTAAAAGGCTTCTTGGTAGTCATGACGTTCAATAAAGTAGAGCGATCGCAATTCCTCGATAATCTCTAAATATAAAGAAGGCTCATATTGTAGCTCACAAACTACTTTTGCCCACTCCAGGTTATTAATAGCTTCTTCTGATTCACCCAAATGCCGCTGAGTGCGTGCAAGTAGAAGCAAATACCAACTTTCCTGCTGTCTTGACACTTGTGATGAGACAACTTCTGTAATGGAAAGCGCCGTATTTGCTAATTCATAAGCTTTGAGCCACCAACACGAAGATGCAGCGCAGGTACTTAAAAAGCCATAATCTTGAGCCACCTGTATACGCATCTCATAACTTTGATGTAAAATTAATGATTTTTGTGCTAATTCTTGCAAATCTTCCCAGGCTTCTAAGCGGTAAAGCATTTCACAATTAGCCAAAATAAATTTAGCAACCAAGTCGTTTCTTTGTACTGCTTCTAATACTTCAAGACATCGCTCAAACCAAGCCAGAGCATTTTGCCAATAATTTATACGATCTACGGGGTGTAAATCTGCCAGACGGCGGTAACATAATCCAAGGTAGAAAAGTGTAATACCCAAACGCTCTTGTGAAAGTAGGGGAGTAGGGATTCCCTCACCCCTTTCCCAAAGCGCCAAACTCTGCTGAAAATGGGATTTAGCATCATCAATTTGGTTGTTGATGTAATGATGGTATCCTAGTACAAATTCGAGACTTGCTTCTAATTCTGGTTCTAATTTGAAATTGTATAGGCGCAGTAAATCATGACGAGCTGATTCGATTTCTCGACTTTGTTGAGTTTTAGGCGCAGATAATTCTTCAGCCGCTAAAAACATGAAAGCATCTGCTGCTAAAACTTGGGCAAATAAAGATTCTGTTTTTAGTCTTACTAAAGCAATTAAATCTTCTAATGCCATTTCAAATTTAATCGTGGTAGCAGCCCAACTTTTAAAATCTGGGGCTAACCGAGAAAGCGTTGTTGCCACTTCATCCTGTAGCCACAGTACTACAGGAAAGGGAAAGCGATCGGCATAAATATCTCTGGCTTGATTCAAACCAGTGATTAAGTCTTCCAGAGCTAAATTTGACTCAAAACCAAACACGATCACAGATGAAGGTAAACTATCTGTGGCGACAACAGGATGATCTAAGTACAGTTCTGTGATAATGTTTGTGTGTAGAGCAGTAGTTGATGGTGAAATAACTAGTTCTCGTAAATTTATTTCCCCAGAATAAGCACGAAGACTGGACAATATTTGCGCACTTAACTGCTCATAATTACACCGAACCAAAATTAGCGCAAATTGACCTTTGGATAGTGCGATCGCCCGCAGCAGTCTAGAGAGAGAATGTTGATTTGAAGCAGACAGTTCTGCCATGAATTGCCACTCTATCATAACTAAAAACAGGGCTATTTATTTTTAATAGTTAATCTCTCGATTCTGATTTTGAATCATGTTTTTTAGTTGAGGCTGTGATTAGTCAATAGTTGTTAATTGTTAACAGACGCTCCGGCGCTACCGTGATTCCTGTACAGACGCTCCGGCGGAGCGTCTCTACTAATGACTAATGACGACCTCAATCTACCTATTTTGTTGCCATGCCATGACTTTTTCTGTTTCTGCCAATGCGGGACTAATTCCAAACCAACGTCCCACTCTGTCGCGGTATTCAAAGATAAACATACTGCGCAGTAGTCTTTGGTATTCAGATTCACCTCTCACACTTTGTTGATTGACTACTTCATAAAGTAGTTCCCACTCTTGTTCATCAATTGCTAATAGTAAATCATCACGGTAGTCCTTAATTACGGATTCTAAACATTCTACAGCAAAAGGTGGATCTTGCCTTTGTAAGCAACTGTATAATAGTCCCAACAAATTACGGATATGACCACCACTAACTCGGCAAAGTCTGTCTAAAGTTTCACTTTGCTCGAATACTTCTGAAATTAATGAATGTCTGTTTTCTGGTGCAACTTCTGGAAAAGCTCTTGCTAATACTAGTTGGCGCAACAAAGACATTCCTGGTTCGTAGTCATTGCCATCTCTTTGTCTTACCAATACCATCGGTAAAACTTTAGGAGCAATTCCACCACCCAAGCGATTTTTTAATGTTTCGTACTCGTTAGAAAATATTAGTGCTAGGGGAATAGTGTAAACTACGTGGCATTTGAGTCGGCGTAACTGTTCGCCACGATCAATAAACAGATATTCTGGTTGCGATCTCCCAGATGCAAGAGGACGCATATCAACACGATCTAAGTTATCGATAATGACAACCAATCCTTTTTGACCCCTAAGTTTTAGCTGTTCAACTGCCTTGTCCAATACCTCTTCGTTAATAGCTTGTAAAATACTGTTAGTGCGTGGTTCTAGGTATTGTCTCAGTTGAGTACGCATTTGCGGACTATCTTTGGTTTTGGCTGTAATTTTAGCTATCCCAAGAGATAACTCTGCTTGTCCAGATAGTTCTACCGGGGTTTGCAAAAAATCGCCAATTTCTTTAAACAGATTGCTAAAGTAACCTGGTTTAAGTTTAATGCCAATTCCTTCTAAACTAACACCAACTTGACGAGCTACACTGAGCAAGATATCGCTCACATCTATATCCGCCATGTCTAAGTCTTGACTGGATTCAAAATAAACTACATGAAATCCAGCTAGTTCCAATTCTGCTTTCAGGCGCTGCAACTCTGTTGACTTACCGCAGCCAATATGACCTGTAAATAATTGACATGTTGGCTCGTCAGGAGAAATACGGATGATTGTCCGTTGTAATTCTTCGACAATTTTACAACCACGTACATCAGAAAAGTCTATGTAGTATTTTCTGTCAGATACGTCGCCCATAATCAAGGTTCTGCTTGGGTTACAGGCTTTAAAGAAGCGTGATAAATTCAATGTTGTTTTCATGTAGATGCAGATTTATTTGTATGAAAATATACAAATAATCTCTACCTAGATAGTTAGGCACAAAATAAAGTTGCTAGTTGTGAGAAGCAAATAACTGTGCTGAAGATTTAACCAACACGTTGCGTTCCAGCAAAGCTACCCTATCAGCAACTCTACGCGAGTGTAATTTAGCAGGGGGCAGCATTTTGGGAAGATAATTTTTGTGTCAGCTTTCTTACTATGTAGTGGTAAAGATTTTCTCGTTCTTGATTGAGGTTTAAGCTTAATTTTAGGAATATGCTTGGTATAGCTACCATTTAGCATATTTCTTGTCAACTCTTTTAAAGTATATATGTCAAAGTTAATTTTTTGCAATGTTTAACCAAAAATTTCCTTGACTACTTGTTTTTAATCATACATAAAGTAATAGCTGACACCTTTACGCAAAAAGGCTAAACTCGATCAGTAAATTTCACCACTAATTTTATAGTACATAAATACTAAGAGCGCAATTATTTTGTAGTTGCTGTAAATTCTTACTAAGAGTAAAAAAGTAAAGAAGCTAAGATAGCTTTTCCAGATGTACTCAAACAGTGTTGATCAAAAAACCAATTGGATAACTTAGACTGAAAGTGTGAAGGGGTTTGAATGGCTGGGATCTTGTCTGTTTCACGCACACATTTACAAGAGCGACGTAAGAGATTACGTCTGAAAAGGATCTTGAAAATAGCTCAGGCTATTTGGCGAACTATTGCCATCTTCGGTTTGTTGAGCGGGTTGCTGTGGATAGCACTCCAACCATTTTGGGTGTTAAGAACCGAACAAGACATTGAGATTAGCGGGAATCAATTACTTTCCTCCTCTACAATTCAGTCATTGCTCTTACTACAATATCCTCAATCTTTATGGCGGATTGAACCAAAACGACTTGCCAAATCTTTACAGCAACAACCAACGATTGAGCAAGCGAGGGTAACTCGTCGCTTGTTTCCTCCGGGTTTAATAGTTCAAGTCAAAGAAAGAGTGCCTGTGGCGATCGCGCAGAACCGTACAGAACGACAAGATGGTAAAATTAACAACAAAAAACTTTTGGGGTTACTCGATAAAAATGGTGTTTGGATGCCTATATCTAAGTATATATCATTAAACACTAGTGTAAAATTGCCTGATATCAAAATTATTGGCACGCCAGAACAATACCGTCCCTATTGGGTTCAACTTTATCAAGTTATCAACCAGAGTGCTGTGAAAGTGATGGAAATTGATTATCAAGATCCAACAAATTTAATTTTGAAAACAGAATTAGGCGTAGTACATCTTGGTCCAATAAGTTCTCATCTGTCTGAACAAATTAAAGTAATGGCAATGCTGCGTGATTTACCGCAACAAGTAAATCCTAGTCAAATAGAGTATATAGATTTGCGCAATCCTGCTGCTCCATTAGTACAAATGAACCAAAAAAAACCGACAGTAAAACCCCAAACTCGTGGAAACGTTTAGTATGGTTGATGTCCAAAAAATACAGACTCGCAAATCAATATATTTAGTATTTTGGATTTTCTGGCAAATCATATAAAAATTGATGATAACTTCTCATTAAAATGGAAAGAATAATCGTAAAATTTTATATCTGGGATGAAAAGTTCTTGTTTTTACCCCTGACATCCACTGGCAGATAAAGCACGCACAGGCGCGTGTCTGGACAAGACATGCAGTAGTTGTGCATTTGATGTGTGGAACGAAGTCTTGCTAGTTCAATCCTTGTCGCTCGACACAGAAAAATTTTCTACGCTAAAAGCGTGCAAAAGTCTAAAATAATTACTTGTACCAGTGTTTTTCTTGGTTAAGTTTTGTAAGATTATACAAAAAAACCACAGTATAAATGGTGGGGAAAGACGAAAAACTAACACTTCCAGATGTAAAATTAATGATAAGTATAAATAACTAGGAGAACAACTAGGTTAGTGGAAATACCAAAGCTATACTGAACAAAATCAGCTAAATAGCGGTGAAGATATTAATATCTGGTGGGAGTTATACAAATCTATTTTAAGTCAATACTGGGTATACTTCTCTAGAATTAGCTGTGTGACGAAAAGCCTTTGCGGCTAACGCCATAGCAAACTTTGCTTTCAATCCAAAAGTGGGTTGTTAGTGCTAAAACAAAAAACCATAGCCATAAATTATGATGGCAGCGCCAAATTATAGTTGACTCTTAGGTGAATAACACCTTGAAAAGTCGTTTATCTACCCTTCTGAATGCAATGACACTGGATAATAACCAAGGGCTTACATATAAAAACTCTCAATCACCAGGACAGCCAGGGATCTCGCTGGCAAATCCTTTTAATCATAGTGGGTTGAATATAGGACAAAATAATGACAGCAAGAAGGTCGAGCGCGAAGACTCCAGAATCGGCGATATTGTCCCAGGACGAGTCGCCAACATTAAAGTAATTGGCGTGGGTGGCGGTGGTAGTAATGCCGTGAACAGGATGATCGCGTCAGAAGTATCTAGTGTGGAGTTTTGGTCGATCAACACTGATGCTCAAGCGTTGACTCTAGCATCGGCTCCTAGTCGATTACAAATTGGACAGAAGTTGACACGGGGTTTAGGGGCTGGAGGTAATCCTGCTATTGGTCAAAAGGCAGCAGAGGAATCACGAGACGAAATTGCTACGGCATTAGAAGGGGCAGATCTAGTGTTTATCACCGCTGGAATGGGTGGTGGAACTGGTACTGGTGCAGCGCCAATTGTGGCTGAAGTAGCAAAAGAAATGGGCGCTTTGACGGTGGGCGTGGTGACACGTCCATTTATATTTGAAGGGCGTCGCCGTACTAGTCAAGCAGAACAAGGTATAGAGGGTTTAAAAAGTAGAGTAGATACACTAATTATTATTCCCAATAACAAGTTATTGGAAGTGATCCCAGAGCAAACGCCGATGCAAGAAGCGTTTCGCTATGCAGATGATGTGCTGCGTCAAGGGGTGCAAGGCATTTCTGATATCATCACGATCCCCGGTTTGATCAACGTTGACTTTGCCGATGTACGAGCTGTAATGGCAGATGCGGGATCGGCACTGATGGGAATCGGGATTGGCTCAGGAAAATCAAGAGCAAGAGAAGCAGCGATCGCCGCAATTTCCTCCCCATTACTTGAATCTTCCATTGAAGGAGCTAGAGGCGTAGTCTTTAACATTACTGGTGGCAGTGACCTAACATTACATGAAGTCAATGCTGCAGCAGAAACTATATATGAAGTTGTTGACCCCAACGCGAATATTATTTTTGGCGCAGTAATTGATGACAGACTTCAGGGTGAAGTGAGACTTACAGTGATTGCTACTGGTTTTACAGGTGAAGTACAAGCTGCACCACAACAAACTGTTGCGGGAGCAAGGGTAGTAGGTGCCCCACCAGTCAGACGACCAATGGGACAACCACCTACAGTGAATCCGCCAACTCCAGAGCGGGAACCCAAGGAAAAACCAGGATTGGATATTCCTGATTTTTTACAAAAGCGTCGTCCACGTAATTAAATCGAAAAGAAAAAACCGGGGCATCTCCAATCAATCTTTATTTTGCTTGTACCCATTCAATCACTTGTTGACCAAGACGGGCGTTGTTGAGTCGGTCGATTTCACGTACTCCTGTGGGACTGGTAACGTTGACTTCGGTAAGGTAGCCACCGATCACATCAATGCCCACAAAAATTAAGCCGTCTTGGCGTAGGGTGGGGGCGAGCACAGAGCAAATTTCTCGCTCTTGTGGAGTAATCTCACTTTGGGCAACTGTGCCGCCTGTCGCCATGTTATTACGAAATTCCCCTTGAGCAGAAAGGCGATTCACTGCACCAATTGGTTCTCCATTCAGCAAGATGATTCGCTTGTCTCCCTCTTTGGCTTCACTTAAGTACGTTTGTACCATAACGGGGACTCGACCACGTTCGGTACTCAGCTCAATGATCGAGTTGAAGTTGCGATCACTGGGTTGTAAAATCAAAATCCCTTCTCCGGCTTTATTTCCCAATGGTTTGAGTATTGCCGAACCCTTCGCTTCGACAAATTGCCGAATTAACTGTTTATCAGTTGTGACAATAGTTTCTGGGATCGCTTTGGTAAACTGGAGAGCATACATTTTTTCATTTGCCGCTCGAATACCATTGGGACTGTTAATTACCAGAGTTTTTTTCTGGTCAATGTAGTCGAGAATATAAGTGGCATACAGGTAAGAGACTGTCACTGGTGGATCTGTCCGCATGAATACGGCATCCATTGTTTCCAGACTATCGAATTTGCGTTCACTCAACTTGTACCAAGGATTTGCCGCCTGATAACGTCCCTCCACTAACTGTACTGGTACAAGTTCCACCCGTTCTAAAATTGCCCACGCTTTACTCTCTACTACCGCCAGTAGGTTTACTTGAGTTATCCAAACTTCATGTCCCAGTATTTGTGCTGCTTCCATCAGAGCAACACTGGTATCATGACAAGGGTCAAGCTGATGGATGGGATCAATGATAAAAGCCAGTTTCACGCTACTCTGCCTCAATTGCCAGGAGATTCCAAGGTTATTCAATTAAGATTACTCCGTCAGGAGCTACGAGATACAATTTTGATCAATTATTTCTTCAGTAGCTCATCCAATTTACCTTGAGCATCTAAAGCGTGAATATCATCACAGCCACCAACGTGATGGTTGTTGATAAATATTTGTGGTAAAGAACGACGCCCATTTGCTCTTTGCGCCATTTTACTCCTTGCTGCTTCATCACCATCAATACTGTATTCTGTGAATTCAACTCCCTTTTGTGTTAGTAAGTGTTTCGCACGAATGCAAAACGGGCAAGTTCTCCATGTGTAGATCTCTACTGTTGCAGCCATAATGTCCTCAACTAGCTGTTAATTCTTAATTTTAGAATGTTGCTGCTGGCTATGGGTACAATATTGCCGTTTATGCTTCTGGTCACAATCGTAACTAGCAAGAAAAAAAGTAACAATTATTACTTTTGCTTCAATACAATAAGTGCTTTATATACACTAAATAAGTGTATATAAAGCATTCGGTTGTGCGCCTACTTTTTTACAAATAGGCTATTCATCCGAATGCTAGCAATTTGCACTAGTTGCGTTATGTATCGATAATACGCGAGTAAAAATCATAGCTACCTCAGAGATAGCACTGATAATTTTCTCAAAAATACCCAAAAATTTATCAGTATTTACCGCTGGGTTACAGTGTAACTACCTGCTGACTCTTCTTTGTTAGTCCCAAGACACCCACGGCAAATAAACCAAGGGCTGCTATTGTACCAGGCTCAGGTACCTTTTTTGGTTCAGGAGGAGCAGGCGGAGCTTGATAAAGTCCTTTACCTGTTCCACTAGCACCATTAAATCCGTTGCCGTTAATACTCTGATAACGTACACCTAAGTTGCTTAAAGTAAAGCTGTTAACACTCCCATTAAAAGCGAGGATAGGTGAGAAAACACCAAAATTACCAGTAGTAACACCACCATTTGAGCCTCCCTGACAATTGTTACCATCAGTAAAGCATACGTCAACATTGCCGAATTGATTAGGGAATGAGCCGCTTCTATCGTTACCAAAAATTCCGGATACTCGTGTGTTCCCAGAACTAGAACCACCAGTACTTCCAACTCCTAACAACGGTTTGTCAACGTTAAAACCCAAGGCAGAAGTTCTAGAGGTGATGCCACCACTTGATGTGTTAAATAAGGTAATATCAAATTTTGCTTCTGTCTTACCACTAAGTTGTGTAAATCCGAGAAATTTAAAAGTTGCTTTGGACGAGAGTCCATTAACATTTTTCGTGTCGCTATTTCCGTCAAAAATAATGTCAAAAGACTGATTAATATCGTTAGCGCCAATTGTGACACTATCGCCGCTGGCGGAAAAAGTAAAAGCTGAAGCTGCAGGAGTTACACCTAAAAAACAAGTACCAACTGTGGTTAAGGCAAATAGGCTAAAGATTATTTTTTTGACAGACATTGACTAACTCGCTCTATTTTTCAATGTTATGTCTCAAAAATAAACTCTGAAAAAACCTCTCGTCTACTAATTTTCAATATATCCATTGCTGCTTAATTTACGGCTTTAAAATCTTAGCTTATCCGTAGATATATTGATTTACTCCGTGTTTATGCCATGTGATTATTATGCATTTATAAACATTAAATAAAAAAGAGAAGGCGCGAACCTTCCCCAACATAACTCTTTAAAATATTAACGTCTTGATTTTAAGTAATTACCGAGATGATACAGCATATTCAATCAACTGACCAAGACGCTGACGTAAAGTTTCTAATCCCAGTCGCTTGCTAGCAGAAATAAATACTGCTAAGGGAAACTCTTCCCTTGCTAAAGCTAGAGTTTCGCTATCAACTTGGTCGATTTTGTTAAAAGCAACCAACGCCGGACCTGGAGTCACTGGCATTTGCGCTAAGATTTCCCTAACTGCGCGAATATGACTCAACCAAGCCGGATGAGATAAATCCACCAAGTGCAGTAGGGCATCAGCTTCTGTAACTTCCTCCAAGGTGGCGCGGAAGGCATCCATTAATGATGCTGGTAGTTCGTGAATAAATCCTACTGTATCTGTTACTAGAATTTCCTGGGGTTGCTCGGTGAGCGCATGAGGAACTACGAGGCGGCGTGTGGTAGGATCGAGGGTGGCAAATAACTGGTCTGCTGTATACACTTCGGCATTAGTTAGGGTATTCAGCAGCGTAGACTTGCCAGCATTTGTGTAACCTACCAAAGCGATCGAGGGAACTTCGCGATGTTGTCGTCGCTGTCGTAATCGTTCGCGGTGTGCTTGTAAGTGATCTACTTCTTGTTGTAGTCGAGAAATGCGTCGCCCAATCGCACGGCGTTCCGTTTCTAGTTTAGTTTCACCAGGTCCTCTTGTACCAATACCACCCCCCAGCCTGGACATTGCTTGACCTCTACCAGTCAGTCGCGGCATCATATATTCTAACTGTGCCAGTTCGACTTGCAATTTACCAGCGCGGGATTGGGCGCGTTGGGCAAAGATATCGAGAATTACTTCAGTGCGATCAACTACCCGAATACCAATTTGGGTTTCCAGGTTACGGATTTGGGCAGGTGAAAGATCGCGATCAAAGACGACAAGATTTGCTCCCAGGGTTTGGGCGGTGAGAGCAATTTCTTGCACTTTACCTTCGCCGACTACCGTTTGGGGGTGAATGCGCGATCGCTTTTGTCGCATCGTCTGCAATACTTGTCCCCCGGCGGTATCTACTAACCGCCCAATTTCTGCCAAGATGTCTTGGAATTGTTGGGGAGTAACTTCATCAGTCATCACACCAACTATCAGGACTCGATCATGATCGGTATCTACTTCCTGGGCAATGAATTCCCGTCGGAATTCTGCTTCCAGTTCTTCTACCAATTCCACCAAGTCTTGTTGTGTCAGCGTATCTACACTCATCGGTTGTGATACACTGTAATACACTCCTGACTCCTGACTTCTGACTTCTGTGGAGACGTCCCGACGGGGCGTCTCTACTAGTTGCCTCGTATTTGATACTAGGTGAGCGAGATATGCTTCTTTGACATAACCGGTAGCACCTCCGCCTCTTCGTTGGAAGCCAGAGCCAGTAATATTTAGCACAACCAGGGCATCTAGGCGTTGTAGTGCCATAGCCGTCAGTGCCGCTTCATTTGGCGGTTCTGGCTTTAGCTGAGTGGCGATACAACGAATACCGCTAAGTCGTTCAGCACCGTAACGGGGCAATTCCAATGGTGGAATTTGCGTTTGACGCGGAGTGCCTACCCCGACGCGAATTACTTGTCCGCGCCGATTGAGGTAGGCACACACGGGCTGATTTAGTTCTGTGCTAATTGCTGCCAGTCGCTGGGAAAACTCGGACGTTGTGATGCGATCGCCCGGTATGCGCTGGTGGTACAGCCGCTGTAGTTGCTTCAGCTGGCTGGATTTTAAACCTTGGAGATTACCAAAGATAGTCTCGATAGGCGTGTGTAACCAGTGAACTGGTCCTCCGAATCCATCTCTTCCTATGTTACATCACCATTTTTGTGTCCCAACTCTGTCTTCTCATAGATGTTACGTTACTTAACTTATGTCTACTAGTACTTTTCGGCAGATATATCTACTGTGGGTAAGTCTACGGGTTGTTCAATTCTCAAAACAACTCGGTGTTCTCCTGGTACAACATCTAAAGGTAGCTGCGCTGTCAACTTGCCATCAGGCGTGATTACCGCTTGTACTTCTATGATTCTTGTTGTTATATATCTGTCACCATCTTCACTTTTTGTTTTCACTACTACAGGCTGCTGATTGGAACTGAGATTTGCTAGGTAATGTTTACCCCTTACACCCTTACTAAAATCATATTCATCTAGCATTTCCTCGTCATCTGGCATTTCAGAATCCTGTTTATAACTAATTTCCTTGTTCATAAATTTTCCTTTCACGCCTTGTTGCTATTCTAGCGCTGATAATCCGAATGTTATTCCCTCTGTAAGTGTATGCTACAACTAGCAGCATTTGCTGTTGAGAATAGCCAATTATCAAAAAACGGTCTTCCTCTTGCGAATGTAACGTGTCATCGAGAGTAATAGACAATGGATCGTCAAAAACTGTTGTCGCATCTGTAAATGAAACACCATGTTTTCTAATATTTACTTTTGCCTTTTCATTATCCCAGTCAAAATCAATTGTCATTGTCTATTTTTTTTGACATCTGAGTTACCTTTTCAAAATATTTATAAAATCAACAGTAATTATAACAATAACTATTCAACAACTTGCAAAGCAACCAACGTCATGTCATCAGCGTTTTGCCTATTACTACCGACAAACTCCTGTACTAGGTCAAACAGGTAATCAAGGATTTCCTCCGGTTCATTATAATATCTACAAGCATAATCAAATGCCAATAGCAGGTTTTCTTCATCATAGCGATCGCCACTTGCTGCCGCCGCATCAGTAAAACCATCAGTGTAATAAACAATGATGTCCCCTGGTTCTAACTGTGCTTGGGCATCTTCATATTCGCTGTTGGCATCCAAACCAATCAGCATTCCCAATGTGTCCAAACGTGTCACGGTTTTGGTTGCTGCGTGCCACCAAAAAGGTGGATTGTGTGCAGCATTACTGTACGATAAAATTCTCGTTTCCGGATCGTATTCTGAGTAAAACATGGTGACAAAGCGGTGGGAATTTTCCAACTCCGCATACATCACACGGTTTAAGTTTTGTAAAATTTTTCCTGGGGAGTGCCCGTGTAGTACTTCTCCACGCAGCATACCCCGCATCATCGTCATAATCAATCCGGCGGGGACTCCTTTACCCATAACATCGCCAATTACCAAACCCCAGCGACCTTCTTCGGAGTTATCTTGAATATTTTGTAGAATATTCTGGTTATGACTGGTGGGAATAAAGTCGTAGTAGTCACCGCCAACACGATTTGCCGGTCGGCAACGTGCGGCTAAGGCTACACCAGGAATAAAAGGACATTGCCGGGGCAGAAGTCGCCGTTGGATTTCTGCGCCAATTTCTAATTCTTGATCTAAACGTTCTTTTTTACGTAATTCTACAGCAAGTTCATCATTTTCAATTGCTACTGCTGTTTGATCTGCCACTAGACGAACTAACTTTTGTCGAGTTTCTGTCCATGTATATTCTGGCGAGCGGCTCAAAACACACAGCCACCCCCTTTCGGTATGCTTGACGAGAATTGCCGTACCAAAGACTTGCATATCTGGTCCCAAATAGCGATGCATCTGGTCATTTAAAACATTTGTGGGGGTTGCTATTTGGTTATTGTTGGGCGCAAATGTGATTTGATTACTAACTGTTTCTAGTGCTTTACGTATATTCTTACGCTGGCGGCTGTCTTGCCAGTGTAGCTGTTCTAACCTGATTTGTCCGTTGGGTTTGTAGAGAAATAAAGCGCTTCCATCTGCATCTGTTACTCTTGTCGCCATCAGCGGAATCAGTTCCAAAAACTGGTTCAAATTGTTGAAGCTCCTCAAGGCAAATCCTAGAGAACTCAACAAATCTTGAATTTTGTTTTGTTCTCGAGAAAGCCGTGCCACAAGTTCTTTTAGCGCCACAACTGAAGTGACATCTGTCATGACGCTAGTATTACTTTCTGTGAAGTGCTGAGAATTAAATCCACCTGATTTTTGTGTTAAAGTCTGACCTAATTTTTGCTGTGCAACACCGTAACTATGTACTGAACGTTGGGTGTAAGGCTTAATTTCCAAGACTTTATCGTAGCTAGCGATCGCCTCCTCATAGCAACCTAATGCCTTCAGTGCTTTGCCTCGGTAATACCAAGCTTCGGCATAGTCAGGTTGAAACTCAATGGCTTTATCGTAACTTGGGATAGCTTCTTCGTAGAAGTCCAAGCCATACAGCGCGTTGCCACGAGCATACCAAGCTTTATAGTAATCAGGTTTAATTAATAGCACTTTGTCTAAGCTGGCGATCGCTTCCTCATAAGATCCCAAATTCTTCAGTACAATCCCACGACCATACCAAGCTTTGTAATCATTGGGGTTAATCTCTAGCAGTTTGTCGTAGTCTTCAGAGGTATAAATCCGCTGATTGTGAGTATCAAATAGATCTGCCTCATCCGGATTATCCCATAATGAGGTTATTGCCTGCTCAACAATTGCTGACATTTCACCTGAGTCAAAATCAGAGACAAACTTGAGTTGATCGTACAGTTCTGGCGACAGATGAAATCTGAGCCTATCCTTTTCCAAGTCAGGCTTTACTGTTTTCCTATTAATTATTTTATCTGCTTTACTCATCTTCCACCTCTAGATGAGCTAGGTAAAGAGCCACAGCTTGTGCAGCGGCAGCGGGTACTTCCTTCGAGTCAGCCTTAGCCCTTAATTTTAACTGCTGATATAGTTTTGTTTGTATATCTATTGTAACAGAAACTTGCTTTTCACCAAATTCAAATACTCCAGCACGCCAGTCATAAAAATCTGGGGCACGGTGGATAAAATATTTAAGACCAAACAGACGTACAATAAAAACAAAGCAGATATTAAAATTGTCTCTAAACCTTTCTCTTTGTAAATTTAAATGACTCAGTATTGGCGGTACAGTATCTAATTTGTAATAATCACCCTGACCGCCATATCCAGGCTTAATGTATTCTTTAAAAGAATTTTCAATACCGTTTATAAAAAGAATATTAATTTGGTTTCTGTTTGTTAGACTATCAATAATTTGGTACAAATTGTCAATAGGGTTATCTAACGGCAATACTTCAATCGTTTTCTCAGGAATATCCTCTCGGACTTTACTAATTAATCGCTTACCTTCATGAGGTGAACATCTTATGAATACCAAGCCAAAACCCTTTCTCCAAGAGAGAGAACGCACTAAAGCCTGATACTCTTCTTCTGGATCTGCTGGTAAATCTTTGTCCCAATCGGTCAGGTCTTCCTTCATGTTCCCTCGATCTGTATTAGAGCTTCCTGAAATTGCTCAATGCCTTTAATCAAAGGGTGAACATCATACCAACGCTTAATTTCTCCTTCTACATCAAGGTAGCGATATTCTAAAAGACAGCGATTTAGCAATAGTTCTCGATGCCGATCGTCATTGGGTATCCGCTTAAAACGTGAAACTTTAGCTAAGGTTATCCATTGCTCTTCTTCAACTGTATTGCGATATGTATCGCGTGCTTCTGTAATAGCTCTTTGCACTGCCCTGGCTGGAATTGGTAGCTTTGCAGTCCGTTCAATTGCCGTCTGCATCAAAAACATTAAATTCCGTACATGTCCGCCACTCATTAAACACAGTCGCTCTAAAGTTTCAGCGCTATCAAATACTTTGGTTTCTAAAAACTTAGATACATTGAAATCAACCGTAGCCACCCGTTTAGCAATCACTTCCTTCATTTTGGTTACACCAGGTGCATAGATACCATTTTCTGGATTACGCACCATAATCATTGGCAATACCTGTGGCTTGCCATAGCTATCTTCTAGTAAAGTACAGCGGCGAGAATACACCATTGAAATCGGCACCGTGTAAATTACATGGCACTTTAATGCTTTTAGTTGTTCACTGCGATCTAGAAAAATTTCGTCGTGATTGTTACGTCCGTTTTCCTGAATAATTGGCACAATCCGATCCAGGTTATCGGCTACTATAACTAATTGAGAAAAGCCAGAAGGTAGTTTTTTTTGAGCTTGTTCAATGAACTGATTCAGAGCATCAACCAAAGAAACGGTATGAGCGTCAACTTGTTTGCGAATTTCTTGTCGCAGGTTGGGAACTGCTCTTAAATTCGCTGTCAGTTTGGCAAATTGAGATATCTGACCCTCTACTTCCAACCCTTCAAAGGAAAGCTCCGTCAGTGCTAAATCTTTCAGTGATTGCCACCGTGATTTTAGCCAATTTAGCAACGGACTAGGATTGGCATAATCTTTCAGCGATTCCAGCACATGACGAGTGCAAGCCAAGAGAATGTCGGAATATTCTGTATCTTCTGGCTCAATATCTGCTTTATCTGCCGCCAAGTAGACAACAAAATACCCTTGGCGGCGCAAATGATCCTGTAGCCGCAGTAGTTCAGTGGATTTGCCTACGCCTCTGTGTCCAGTGTAAAGTCGGCAAGTGGGTTGGGGTGATAGGATGATTTTTTGCCCCAAATCTTCTAAAACATCCCAATCCCCTCGCACCTCTTGGCAATCCACATAGGCAGGATCTCCCGCAGGTAGGGGTTGAAGTGGCTCAAAGGCGTTGTATAGGTTTGCTATTAAACTCACAAGTGGATTTTCTCCAGATGATGCATCTTTTTTAAATGATGCCATTCCTTACGCTTAGTGTCCGGATTTATTACTCATTCCCCAACCAGAGACTGAGAACGCATTTCTAGAGTATACCTGGTATAACTAGTGGTTAGGGAGGCGGAGCCTCCAGAAAGGCATTCCCAGGCTGAGCCTGGGAACGAGGGATGCACAAGGGGTATGGTTGCCTGCGGTGTACGGCGGGCAAGCAATTCTGTTTCTGATGTCTACTATACGTGTTTGTTTGCAAGTGGGATGCTCGCGTTCAATTTTTCAACAATGTACTTGCCAACGATCGCTTCGGAACATTTCTTCTTCCACCAATTCAAAGATTCCTGGTGCATTGTTTGCATAAGTTGCTGATTTGAGAGCAGTTTTCTTAATATCCCTTCCAAATCCCGCCAATCTTTGATTTGAATTACAGGTGCTCCATCTAAATACCACCGTGAAGGCAAAGCTTCTGTTACTACAATGCAACCATATTTCATTGCCTCAAATAAACGAGTTGTCTCAAAAGATGTGCCTCTTGGAACCAAACATATTTTTGTGTCCATCATTATTTCGCAATAGCTGCGCTCATCTTCACTAGTTCTGCTATGGAAGCTATCTGTGATTGATAATTCAACTTTAAAATGGGGGTTTTTTTCCTTAAATTTATTTACACTTGATATCATTAGTTTTCGGGCAAGGGCTTTTGGCGTTCCTAACCAGTACTTCAAAGACCATTTTGGATATGGTACGTGTATTACACTCCCAGAAAAATACGTGTCATAGAGACGATCTTGAATATCCTTGATTGGTAGATCCTTTGAGTTGTTATACTCTAAAGGAATGTCGTAAATGGGAGTGTTTTGCTCTTTGAGCGATCACCAGTTGAAGTGTAAGTAATATTTCTCCAACCCAGCCAGGTGAACACCAAGGAATTGGTTTTTGATCTCGTCTGATGTAGAGATAGTACTGATTGGCAAGAGCTTTAATTACTGTCATATGGTTTTTGGTTTACTTGTAAGGATTTAGCTCAATAGGGTTGTTGAGTTAAAATTTTTATATTTATTTTTATTTCGACATAATTTAAACGATTATTTTAGAAACTTTATCAAGAAAATGTAAATAAAAATGTTTTGCGTGTAAAAACTTTATGAATATGTAGGTAACAAAATTTTGACCAAACACAAAAACGCGCTATGCATAAATGGGCGTTGCTGAATCAAGATAGGAATTATAGAAAATCACTTCGGTTGTAGAGACGTTGCATCATCGTTAATATTCAGCAACGCTCAAAAATGTCGAACAATAGCAAAGTCAAGTAAATGCATAGAGAAGAGCGATGTTTTATAAACCCCACATGCAGATCGTCCTCCGGTCAATCTCCTACTTCCGCAAGGAGTATCGGCAGATAGCCATGCTCTTGTTTCTGATTGGGGCAACGGTGGTTTTAGGTCTTGTCAACGCATGGCCTATGGCGATTCTAGTTGATACGGTTCTCGCACAAACCCCGCAGCCCAATTGGATTCATAGGCTGTTTCTTGCCCCGTTTGGCTCTGGCAGGCTGAACCGAATTTTCGGGATGGCGCTTGTCGCGATGATCGTCAAGATCCTGGGCGAAACCGTCATGATGCTGCGTAAAATGTTGAACTACCGCATCCAGTACAATGGAACCATGCGGGTTCGGACCCAACTCTACGACAAACTGCAGGCGCTCAGTCTCGGCTGGCACGGCGATCGCTCCCAGGGCGACGCGATTTACCGATTGAGCTATGATAGCCTTGGACCTTGGGGAGTAATCGATACGCTTATCGGTTCCGCCGCCGCATGTGTCACCCTGACGGCGATGATCGTAATCATGCTGTCGCGCCACGTCCTTCTCACTTTGTTCGCACTTTCTTTCACGCCGCTTCTGATACTCGCAAATTGGTATTTCGAGGGCAAGATTAAGCGGCGAGCTTTAGAGTCGAAGCGTACCGACGCGCTAATGACTTCTACCATGCAGCAAGCTATAGAGTTGATTGGGCTAATCCAATCTTTCGGTCGAGAAGCAACTGAGTCGCGGCGCTTCGGTCTGATGGTCGAGCGGAGCGTTGCTGCTTCCATGCGGCTCCATTGGCTCGAAACCCTTTATCCGCTAGCCGTTCAGGTAATCTTCGCTCTGGGGAGCGGGGTAATCTTTGGCTACGGCGGATACCTGGTTTATCGAGACCAGTTCTTGCGTCCAGTGCCGAACGGCGTGACTACCGGTGATCTAATCGTATTCATGGCGTACCTGGGGCAGCTCTGGGACCCGTTAGGTTGGGTGTTGGGGTTCACTACCAAGATCCAGACATTCGTCGCCTCATGCGATCGCGTCTTTGCGGTAATCGACGAGCCGCCCGCGATCGCAGACGAGCCTGACGCGCAACCGCTGCCCTTAAGAAAGCGCACACTAGCCCTTGACGACGTAAGCTTCGAGTACAGTCCGGGGCGTCCCGTCTTACGGAATATCAGTGCTAGAATCGAGTTTGGTCAGATGGTGGCGTTTTTGGGTCCTAGCGGTACGGGAAAAAGTACGCTGCTCAATCTCTTGCCGCGCTTCTACGACCCGACTAAGGGGAGCGTTCGACTTGACGGCATCGACCTGCGCACTCTTAAGCTCTATGACGTCCGCAAACACATGGCGATCGTCACCCAAGGCAGCCCGCTCTTCCCCGGAACCATCGCCGAGAATATCGCCTACGGTCGTGGGGATGCTTTGTTCCATGAGATTCGGTCGGCTGCGGTCGAATCCGGGGCTGTCGAGTTCATCGAAACCTTGCCACAACAATATGATACCATAATCGGTGAGGGCGGGCAGAACCTCTCGGGCGGTCAGCGGCAGCGCCTAGCCATTGCCCGTGCGCTCCTCACCAAGGCTCCTATACTCATCCTCGACGAGCCTACGAATGCCCTAGACTTGAAACATGAGCAGTGGGTCATAGAAACCCTCCACCGTCTACGTCGCTCTCGAACCATCATCTTGGTCACGCATCGACTCGAAACCGCTTTTGACTGCGACCGCATTTTTGTGATGCACTCTGGCGAGATCGTCGAGGAGGGCACCCATGCCGAACTCCTTGCCCGACGGGGCATCTATGAACGTATGTTGGGCAACCGTTTTTGATAATTTAATGGGCTACTATGGGCGAAGCGCCAATGATTGCACGGCGGTTTGCAATTCCACCGACAACCAATTATCAAACTGCGGATACACTGGCAAGCGTGGTATTAGTTCCCAACCTGCTGGCTGTAATATTTCTTTCAATACCTGCACCTGAAGATGCGGATAATCGGGATTGACTTCATCTTTTGGTCCGATTCCGCCTAAATCCCGTGCGCCAGCTTCTAAACAAGCTAGTAACCATTGACTATCTTTCACTAAATTAGGTGGGATTTGGATGGTGATGTCTGAAGGTAGTATTTGCCTTGCTTGGAAAATTACTTCTGGTAGTTTATGAGGGTTGAAGGGGGGCGCGTCAAAGGTTTGTTGACTTCCGGGGCTGTGGGGTTGGAGAATGACTTCTTGAATATGATGGTAGCGCTGATGCAGTTGAGCGATCGCTTCTAATGTTTCCCACCAATCATCTTCTGTTTCCCCGATTCCCAGCAATAACCCAGTGGTAAATGGGATTTTTAATTCTCCTGCCCATTGTAATTGTTGCGATCGCACCAGAGGTAACTTACTAGGTGCATGGCGATGCACAGTCTTTAACAACGCTGGTGTCAACTGCTCCAACATTAGCCCCAGAGAAACATTAACATTCTTCAGCCGTTGCATCTCCTCTAAACTTAATGGTCCGACGTTGGTGTGCGGTAAAAACCCCATTGAAAGTGCTAACTCGCACAAATCGTAAATCCGCTCAAACCACGCCTGACGCCTTGGTGAATTGGGATGCACCTCCCCACTGAGAATTAATATTTCACAAACATTTTGGTTTTGCAGTGCTTTGAATATGCTTTGTGCTGCCGTTAGTGTAAGCCAAGGACTTTTACCTGGATCTGTGCGAAAGTTGCAGTAGGTACAGCGATTAAAGCACTCATAAGTGGGAACTACCGTGTAAGCTGGGCTATAAGTTACAAAGCGATTATTCATATAGATTGATTATTTGGGTGTCAGCTAAAACCAAAGCTATATTTTTATTAAAATCCTTTACAAACAGACACACGTAATTTAAGATATGATATGTAAGGGTAGAAAAACCTACCTGAGCATTTAATACACAAGGTATTAAGCAATCATAAGAACATGACCACAACTTTACAAGGCGCACGTAGCGCAAACGTATGGGAGCGGTTCTGCAACTGGATCACCAGCACCGAAAACCGCCTTTACATCGGTTGGTTTGGCGTATTGATGATCCCCACCCTCCTAGCAGCAACAATCTGCTTCATCATCGCTTTCATCGCTGCTCCTCCAGTAGA
>NZ_JACXAE010000133.1 GCF_014698965.1 Iningainema tapete BLCC-T55 | reverse complement strand
CTACTTCTTTTTTAGTTCTTATGTACTAAAATGGCGATGCGTTCTCCTATGTGCCAGTTAAGGGTGCGGAATGTGGGCTTTAAGAAGTCGGGTATATTCGCTATTCAAAGTTTTCTCCGTTGCCAATACTGAGCAACTCGTTTTTCCCATTGCATCCAGTAATCTTGCATTACTGTTCGTTCAAACCAAAATACCTCAGCTTCTCTTTCTGGTATGGCTACAACTAACAAAGCATGATTGATGTCAATATCATAATCGCGGTAATAATCATTCACTGCACCTAGATATGCTGTTAGTTGCAGTGGATATTCGTACAATCGTTCAACTGTACCTTTGGGTTTGTCTGCTGTTTTCCATTCGCAAACACAACTCACGCCTTTATAACTGGCAACACAATCAACTTTGCCACAATAACCCATTTGATAGTGAAAAACAGAGCCTTCCACGAGTCTAACTGTCTCAATTTCTTCTAAAACAGGTTTGATGCTTTCCCAATATGGGCGAGTCGCTTCGGAACAAACGGGATTTTCGCCCAGTAAGTAGCGTTCAATTTGTTTATGAGTATGAGTTCCGCGCCGACTAGCGGTAGTGGAAATACGAGTGGCTTCTTCTATACCTACACGAGTTTTCCAGTTGTTGAGCCTATCTCGTTCTGCTTGTGGTTTAGTCGCATCAAGTATCGTTGTCACACTGGGAATGCGGTTTCCATCAGTGTCTATATAGTATTGTTTACCATTTTCTCGCACTGATTTGGCATTGATCCGAGGCAGTAGTTCAGTATTAAATGGCACAGCTATACGGTTTTTTACAATCAATTGGTTGTTCTCAGTCTTCTGACTTAGTTCCTGAATAAGAGGTAAAAGTAATAAATATTTACTAACTTAAAGAAAAGTCGAATTTTAGCGCCAGGAGACGACAGCCCTCATCAACACTAACTACATCGTAGTTATTAACTGTTGACGATTAAGTTGTTTCTGGCAGATCTTAGAGTACAGATAGAGAATTTACTGGCGGAAAAATAAAAAATCCATTTGGAACACAGTTATGAAAAGTAAAATCACAGCTGCCTTGGCGATCGCCACAGCTATTGTAGGCTTAGGGAACCCAGTTTACGCACAATCGCCCAGAGCAAATACCAGCAATTATAACGGATCTGGTAATTCACTCACTGGCATAAACAACAGAACATCTCAACAGGACTTTGATAGATTTTTTTCACCCAATCAAAGTTCTGTGAACACTAGCACTAGCAATACTGGGGAAAATACTCTTTCCAACACAGGAACCTGGGAAGTTGGTAACCAACTCGAAGTACGTCGTAGCGTTACCCAACAAGTAACAGATCCAAATGGTATCCTTTTCCCACAAGCAGATCAATCCTTTAACGGTAATGACGGAGTGCAAGTGCAGTTTGATCTCACTGGAGCTAATAACGACAGTAGGAATAGATCAAAATAGCACTCTCCATGAATGAAGAACAACTATTAGCGCTCTTAGTGACAGCCCTAAGAGCGCTTTTTACACCTAAATCTATCTAACTTAAGTTACTTTGCGAACACTTTGCAGTAAAATTAGACCTTTAGATAGAGGAGGGCAAAAAGTGACTCGCGTCATCATAGTGCGCCACGGTCAAAGTACCTATAATACCGAAAAGCGTATTCAAGGACGCTCCGATGCGTCCACATTAACTGATAAAGGTTCCAACGATGCTATTCAAGTAGGCAAAGCCCTCAGGAACATTAAATTTGATGCAATTTATAGTAGTCCTCTACAAAGAGCCAAACATACAGCAGATATTATTCATCGGGAACTACTAACTTATTCTGGAGAAGTTGTTCCGCAAACAAGCGATTTGTTGCTGGAAATTGATCTCTGTGCTTGGGTAGGAATGCTGACGACTGAAGTTAAGCAGAAGTTTCCTGAAGACTACCGTGTTTGGCACGAAAGTCCCCACCAACTACAGATGCAAGTTGGTACTGGAGACTCAACAAAAGAATTTTTTCCTGTATTAGCTTTGTACGAACAAGCAAAGCAGTTTTGGCAAGAAGTTTTATCTCGCCATCAAGGCGAAACCATACTAATAGTGGGGCATAACGGTATTAATCGTGCTTTAATTGGCACTGCACTGTCAATCTCAGCAGCTCGTTACCATTCCCTACAGCAATCTAATTGTGGTATTAGTGTACTAAATTTTGCTGGTGGTTTGGGAGAATCAGTTCAACTAGAATCGATGAATCAAACCCAACATATGGGGGAAGTTCTGCCCTCTTTGCGCCCAGACCATCAAGGAGTACGATTATTGTTAGTGCGTCATGGGGAAACAGAATGGAACCGTCAAACTAGGTTTCAAGGTCAAATCGATGTTCCCCTGAACGATAATGGTAGGCGACAAGCAGCTTTATGTGGCGAGTTTCTTAAAGATGTGGCGATTGATTTTGCTGTGAGTAGCTCTATGCTACGTCCTCAAGAAACAGCAGAAATTATATTACAGCACCATCAAGGTATAAATTTGGAATTACTTGATGGTTTAAGGGAAATTAGCCACGGGCTTTGGGAAGGAAAATTAGAGAAAGAAATAGAAACTGAGTTTCCAGGAGAATTGCACCGTTGGCGGACAGTACCAGATGAGGTACAAATGCCAGAAGGAGAAAATTTACAGCAGGTGTGGGAACGTGCCGTTGCTGCTTGGGATTCTATTGTCCAAGATGCATTATCCAAGCAAGTTAAAACTGGGTTAGTAGTGGCTCATGATGCTACAAACAAAACCTTGCTGTGTCATATTCTTGGTTTATCAGCAAAGCAATTTTGGCATTTCCGTCAAGGTAATGGCGCAGTCAGCGTGATTGACTACCCTTGGGGATTAAATGGTTCGCCAGTTTTGCAAACAATGAATATCACCTCTCATTTTGGTGGAGGCGTATTGGATAAAACAGCAGCAGGAGCATTGTAAGAGTTATGAGTTATAAATTTTGAGTTTTAAATTAACACACTCTCTAACTCATAACTCAACGCTCAAAACTATGACAAGTGAATTACTACAACAAGTAAGGGTTATTAACCCTGTTTCTGGAACCGATCAAATTGCTGATGTACTGATTGCTGATGGCTATATCAGATCAGTTGCCAATAGTATTTATGATGTGCCAAATGACACTCAAATTAGAGATTGTCGCGGTATGGTACTAGGAACGGGTTTGGTGGATTTGTATAGTTACTCCGGGGAACCAGGGTTTGAAGAACGAGAAACTCTCAAGTCCCTGTTGCAGGCTGCTGCCGCTGGTGGCTTTACACGAGTTAACATTTTACCCAATACATCTCCACCAATCGATAACCCCGCTGTGGTAGCAAGCTTGCTTTCTCGTAGGGGAGCAGGGGGGCAGGGGAGTAGGGGATCCCTCACTCCCTCCCCTCATCTCCACATCTGGGGCGCACTTACCCAGGATTTTGCTGGTAAGCAAATGACGGAGTTGGCAGATTTGGCAGCGGCAGGAGTAGTTGGTTTTACTGATAGTCAACCTTGGGAAAATTTGCTCCTTGTGCGGCGAGTGTTGGAATATATTCAGCCTTTGCGCAAACCAGTTGCTTTTTGGTGTTGCGATCGCCAGTTAATGGCAAATGGCGTCATGCGCGAAGGCACAGACTCAATTCGCTTCGGTTTACCAGGTACTCCCCCTAGCGCTGAAACTTCGGCTATTACCGCTTTATTGGAATTGGTTGTTGCTACGGGTACTCCAGTACACATCATGCGCGTTTCCACTGCTCGCAGTGTCGAATTAATCGCCGCCGCCAAAGCTAGTGGTTTGCCGATTACTGCCAGCACTACTTGGATGCATCTTTTAATTGACACAAAAGCAATTAAAAGTTATAATACGGCGCTACGTTTAGAACCGCCTTTAGGTAATCCCAGTGATAGGGCAGCGTTACGGCGGGGAGTGCAGACGGGTGTCATAGATGCCATTGCTATTGATCATGCACCCTATAGTTACGAAGAAAAAACTGTTGCTTTTGCCGAAGCACCACCAGGGGCAATTGGTTTTGAGTTAGCTTTGCCCTTGTTGTGGCAGCATCTGGTAGAATCTGGGGAATATACAGCAAGTGAATTGTGGAAAGCTTTAAGTACCAATCCAGCCATGTGTTTGCAACAGAAGACGAGTGAAATAGCTCCCGGTGCAAAAGCCGAACTCACCTTATTTGATCCCCAACATAGTTGGAAAGTAGAGCAGCAAAACCTTCACACACTTTCTAGTAATACACCTTGGCTTGGACAACAACTTCAAGGTAGAGTTGTGCAAATTTGGTGTTAGTTTATTGATCCTGACGCGAAAAAGACTATAGCAAACAACCGCCTATGATATTGGTGGCGATCGCAGTGAAACGGTATTATAAGTTGCTATGGCGCTGTTTTTGTCAGTAGTGTTTGAAATTAACAAATTTATTTTTGTTCTAGCTTTCTTAGATGTTCAATAATTTGTTTGGCTATATTAACAGCATATTTTGCCTCGCTACTAAGTACTTGAAAAGATACAGAGTCTTGGTAATCAGCTTGATTTCTAATTTTTCTTAGGCGTTCAAGAAAAACGCCTATCCGATTGTAATCTCTGTTTTTATTGTCTCTAAATGTACTTATTATGAACTCATGAGGACGTGTCTTATATTCTTGCCATTCTTCTAATTGGTAATATCCTGCAACATCTCTTAAGTAACTTCTAGCAAGGCAAAAAGCTGAGTAGTAAGCCCTGCTGCTTGCACAACGTAACTTAGCTTCATTAATTGAGTTACTGTCTACACAGTCTGAAGGATTGTTTGACTGAACGAAAGAAGTATTAACTTCATTTAGGAGATGCTCTGCTAGAGCCAAATAACTATACCAGTCAAACTTCATTCAAATTCCAAACCGATATAAAGATTTAAACCTATACCTGAGGAAGCTTCTAGCCACCAGGTTTCATCTAAAACAGATAGCTTATTAAACGCTTCATCAGAACATTTTACATCCGTACAGATAGAAAGTACAAGTTTTTCCCATTCAGGATACTCATAATCCGAAGACACTTTTAGACTGAGCTTTTCATGTTGAAAATATTTCCTTATTTGTTTTTGAGCTTCTAACAATAAGGATACCATTTCTGAGTTTTTTAATACAAATTGAGCAAACTCTTTTTCATTTTCAATAGAAAAAACTTTTCCAATGCGTCGTATATTATAGGAAAGTCTACGGCTTCTCTGTACTTCTTTGTCCAGTAATTTTTCTACTGGACTTAACCAGACATCAGAAGACTGTATTAGTGGTAAAAATTTAGTATCTGAGTAAAGCGACAATTTAATTTCTTTAATCAAGTCTTTGCTGGTTAGTATATATGTGTATTCGAGTCCTAAACTTTTTTGTTTTCTTTCGTATAAACCTACTGTCAACATTAATTTACTCCTTCCTGTTTATTTACTAAGATTCAACTGTAGGATTTAAATAAGTAATATTTGCTTTACTTAACATCTTTTCAATAGCATTAGCAGTTTCTTCAGCCTTGTTCAATTGTTCTCTTAAGTTCTGTAAATCTTTAGAATCTAAAGCAACATAAAATTCTTTAAATCCATCTGCATCTCTGTACTCTATCTTTAAAGTATGAACGATTAGCGCTCCTGTTACATCTTTGTCTGAATCTGTTGACAACAATGGTCTTATATCAGTAATAATACGTGATTCAAGCAGAATACGTTCATACTCTTGTAACAAATTTACGGCTTTCGTCGAAAGCTTTAGTGAGGTATCGATTTCTAATAATTTAACTAACCTATCTTTAAAACTGTCTAGTTGCTCATCTGAAAATTCTTTGACAAAATCATCATCTGAAAGTATAGCCTCAATCAAATCTTCTGATATTTGTTCTATTGAACTATTTGTACTTTCCCGAAGCGCAAAAAAAGAAAGTATAGCTCTTACGATATCTCTAACATTTTCATCATCTAAATTTTCTAAATGGTTTTGAAACTCCAATAATATTTGATTTACATTAAATGCAACAGGAGCAGATTTAATTGCAGAAATTACTTGCTCAAAATTATGTTCACTAATTTTAATTAATTGAAATATTCCTGACTTTACCTGATTGGGAATTTGTGCAATTCTCATGTTTGATTAATCAACAAACTATAGATAACGATGTTGTGTACGTATTAGTAATTCCTGTTTAAGGAAATAACATATTTAATTCTTTTTGTTCATTTTGTCATACACTGAGTTACAAATAACAGCATAAATAATATTGTTGCTTTTAGTTGGGTTTTTGTTAACTGTGCAACATACACTACTTGTCAAGCAAAAATATATTTGTTAAGCCTGTTTTGGCTTTATTATAGTGTACTTCTAATGTAGATCATAAATGGACTGTTTCCAAGATTGGTAATGTCTGTAAGTATGGAAGAGCAAGTATTTCTGGCTTTTACCAGTACTAAAAACACAATAACATATATCAACTAATGAAAAACTGTCTTACCACTTGCGGGTTTACCAAGGTATTTGCGCACAAAATGCCAGAAGCTGCCACCGCTGGTACACCAATTCCTGGCATAGTGCTATCACCTACACGATACAATCCCTGTATTGGCGTGTGTATGCTGGGAAACATTCCTTTACCTGCGGCGATCGCCGGACCATAAGTTCCCTGGTATCTTCGTAAATAATGGGCATGGGTTAAAGGTGTGCCAATTAGTTCCAACACTACTCGCTCCCTAATATGTGGGATAATTCGTTCTAAAGCACGATATAAAGTTTGTGCTTTTGCGTGCTTCCTGTGTTCATACTGTTCATTCCGTTCCCATCCGGCATAGGGTTCCATAGTGTATGCATGAACCACATGATGTCCCTCTGGGGCAAGTGTCGCATCCCACACACTCGGAATTGATATCATACAGGTATTCCCTGGTGCTGTGATATCTGTGTCATTATCGTGTACTACGACATGATGTCCCGTCAAATTCTCTAAGCCATCTGCTTTGATGCCTAAATGTAAATGCATGAAACTATCTACAGCAGGCGTATTTAATGCTGTGTCACGGTAGGATGAGGGCAAGTCTTCTTTCCGCAATAACTGAGTGTAAGTATCCCAGAGACTCGCGTTAGATATTACTATAGGCGCTTTGATGATCCCCCCTTGCTCCCCTTGAAAAGCAGGGAATTTAGCCCCCCTTGAAAAGGGGGGTTGGGGGGTTCTTATCCGCACACCGGAGACGCCCCGGCGGGGCGTCTCTACCAAAATCTGTTCGACGTGACATCCTAGCAGCAATTTACCACCCCAACGTTCTAACCCCCGTACTAAGGCATTGACAATTGCTCCGCTACCTCCTACAGGATACTCAACACCGATGCGAGAACGTTCACCTAACATAAAAGCTACCTCTGGAGCAATAGTGCCATGAGCTTTTAAACCTGATAGTAGAAAGCATTCCAAGTCGATTAGTCTTCGTACCCAGGGGTCTTTCACTGTTGCATCCATGACATTACCTACTGATGATTGCACAGTAAGTAATTGTGGTAGCATTTTCAACAAAGATGGCAAGTAATTTCTCAGTAATACGGTAATCAACTGCCAATCTGCCCTTAAAGCTAAAGTTGGAATACCTTTCATTGCCTGGTAAAGTGGTAGCAAGCGTTCTTCAAACTGCTGGAGTTCTCTAGCACCTTGGGGCGTGATTTTAGCTACTTCTTCACGGTAGCGTTCTATATTACTATAAACAGGAAAAGTGCTTTCGGGAAAATGGTAATGTCCTAATGGGTCATAACTTATGGCTTCTATAGAAACGCCGATCGCATCAAGAACTTGTTTTATCGGATTTAAACTGTCGCTATGAGTTAGACCACAATAAAATGAAGGACCAGAATCAAATTCAAACCCCCGTCGTCTAAAATTATGAGCAGCGCCTCCAGGAATTGTATGGCTCTCACAGACAATTACCCGGAAACCATAACGAGCAAGTAACGCAGCAGCAGTTAAACCTCCAATACCGCTACCAACGACTATGACATCACTATCGTACATAATTGTTAATTGTTAATTGTTAGTTGTAAATAAATATTAACCATTAACCATGACAGAACCATTAATTGAACTCAAAGGTGTTTCTAAGTCCTTTGGTAATAATAAAGTTTTAGATAATGTAGACTTGACGATTTATCGTGGAGAGGCGCTGGGAATTATTGGTCCTAGTGGTACTGGTAAATCAACAATTTTACGGGTGATTGCTGGGTTAACTGAGCCAGATTCTGGAGAAGTTTACGTGCAAGGAGTGCGGCGAGAAGGGTTAATTGAAGATGGTGGTAATCCGGTGGGGATTGGGATGGTGTTTCAGCAAGCGGCGTTGTTTGATTCGTTGACAGTGGAGGAGAATGTGGGGTTTGCACTATTCCAGTATTCAAAACTACGCCGAGCGCGCATTCGAGAATTAGTTAATCATCGATTGGAGATGGTAGGCTTATCAGGAATAGGCGATCGCTACCCCGCCGAACTTTCTGGAGGGATGCGAAAACGGGTTAGTTTTGCTCGTGCTATTATGTCTAACCCTGATAACCCCAAAGACACACCAGAAGTTTTACTATACGATGAACCTACAGCCGGACTTGATCCAATTGCTTCAACGGTAATAGAAGATTTAATCAGACAGTTACAATGTACACAAGGAGTTTGTGGTACTTATGTTATAGTCACCCACCAAGATAGTACCATTCGTCGTACTGCTGACCAAATTGTGTTTCTTTATCATGGTAAAGTCCAGTGGCAAGGTACAGTCAGTGAATTAGATAGTACAGATAATCCTTTAATTAGACAATTTAGAAGTGGAAGTGTAGAAGGACCGATTCATGTCATAGGGTAGAAAGATTTTGGATTTTGGATTTGCTCTGCCATCTAAAATTTATTTTAAAATCTAAAATTTCAAATTCATCCGAGAGGAGGAAAAAATGCGAGATTTATTGTCAAGCCGCTTCACATCTAGGCGAGCATTTCGCGAAGGCTCAGCGGGGTTGTTGCTTTTACTAGGATTGGGAGTATTTGGAATCATATTTTTATGGTTGAATCGATATACTGCTGCTGGCAACACATACAAAGCTATTGTGGAGTTTGCTAACGCTGGTGGGATGCAAAAGGGCGCAGTTGTTCAATATCGTGGTGTAAAAGTAGGCAGTATTTCTGCTATTAGACCTAGAGCAAACTATGTTGAAGTAGAACTTGAATTTTTTCAACCTAATCTAATTATTCCTCGCGATGTGCTGATTGAAGCGAATCAATCCGGACTAATTAGCGAAAGTGTTATTGATATCACACCAAGAACACAGATTCCGCCTGGAATTACCATCGCTAAACCTCTAGACAAAAACTGTAATCCCCAAATGATCGTTTGTAACGGCTCTCGATTAAAAGGTCAAATTGGTATTAGTTTAGATCAACTTATTCGTTCTTCAACAGAATTAACAACTAGATACAGCAATCCTGAATTTTATAAAAATGTTAATAAAGCAGTAGAAAATACATCTTTAGCAGCAGCGAATGTCGCTGAACTAACTCGTAGTCTTACTGTTTTAAGTAAAAGCTTTCAACAACAACTCAGCAGCTTTACCGCTACTACCAATACTATTCAAAGATCTACAAATCAACTCACGGCATCTACTACCCAAACCTTAAATCAAATTAATACTACCGCAAATCAATTTGGTAATACAGCCAATCAATTTGGGGCAACAGCCAAAGAAATTCGTCTTACTACCGGGCAAGTCAATAAACTTGTGAACAACCTTGATAGTGTATTAACAAGCAACCGCTCTGCTCTAGTGACTACACTAAACAATATTAGTCAAACAAGCCAGCAACTACGTTCAACAGTTAACAGCCTTTCGCCTGCTGTGAATCGTGTTACTCAAGGCGAATTAATCAAAAACTTAGAAAGTCTCTCCGCAAATGCAGCACAAGCTTCTGCTAATTTACGCGATGTTACCAAGAATCTGAATAATCCTAATAATGTAACTTTGCTGCAACAAACTCTCGATTCAGCACGGGTAACATTTGAAAATACTCAGAAAATTACATCGGATTTAGATGAGTTAACAGGCGATCCCACTTTTCGCGAAAATTTACGACAACTAGTGAATGGTTTGAGTGGTTTAGTTTCTTCCACTCAACAAATGCACCAGCAAGTGCAAGTAGCCGCTACTTTAGAATCAGTACAAGCTACTGTTAATCAGTCAAGTGTTGTTAACCCTACTCCAAAAGAAAATCAAAAACAGGTGGTAGTGAATACCGCACCTACTACGATCAAATTAGACAGTACTGGGAAAGAAGTACCCACAACTATTATTTTCTCTCCTTCTTCCCAAGAAAAACTAGTCAAGCAGTTGAGAGAACATGGGGAGCAAAGGAGTGGGGGATTGGGGGAGTAGGGGAGTTTGTGAGTTTGTGAGCTACAAATGGCTAATTCCAGTCTTGTTCGTCTCGTTTACCGCGACTTTTGTAGATTCCCCCAATTTGATGAAGCTCTTGAGTTTTTGCATAAAGTTCAGCTTCACTCAAACCCCACTGTTGTAAGACTTTATCCAAATCTTGTTGGATGTCTCTTGCACCAGGAAAGCCTTGGTAACGAATTCGCAATCTGGCTAGTTCTACTAAATTATGGTCTGTCGCCTCGGCTGAGAGTAAACTATCAACAAGGGGGCGATCGCGATTGTACAAAGGATGTTGTTGGTCTTTCATATTTTAGATTGGGAATTGTCAGTAGGTTGTCAAAATTATTACTCCCCTACTCCCCATCTCAAATGAGACGGCTACCACACCTTAGATCTTACGGCTCTCCCCACTGCCACTCAAGTTTAAATAAAGATACATTGACATTAAGAAAGTACACAAAAGTTCAGGTGAGGGTGAAATACACCCAAAGCCCAAGCAGCAAGGGAGCAAAAACCCAACTATGTTTGAACACTTCACTTCCGAAGCAATTAAAGTAGTAATGCTAGCCCAAGAGGAAGCTCGTCGCTTGGGACACAATTTTGTAGGAACTGAGCAAATTCTCCTGGGTTTGATTGGAGAAGGAACAGGGGTTGCTGCCAAAGTGCTGACAGACTTGGGCGTAAACCTCAAAGATGCACGTCGCGAAGTCGAAAGAATTATTGGACGGGGTTCTGGTTTTGTACCACCAGAAATTCCTTTTACTCCTAAGGTGAAAAGTTTATTTGAGCAATCATTTAAAGAAGCTCGTAGTCTAGGTCATAACTATATTGGTACTGAACACTTACTCTTAGGATTAAGCGAAGCAGGTGAAGGAGTAGCAGCTAAAGTACTGCAAAATCTGGGACTTGATCTTTCACAAGTCCGCACTGCGGTAATTCGTCGTTTAGGTGAAGTTACACCTGTTTCCGCTGGTAATCGTGGTGGTGGCAATAATAGACGTAGCCAAAATCTCACAATAGAGGAATTCGGTAGAAATCTTACCAGATTAGCACTTGAAGGTAAGCTCGACCCGATGATTGGTCGTGAAAAGGAAGTTGAGCGTACTATCCAAATTCTCGGTCGTCGGACTAAGAATAACCCCGTTCTGATTGGGGAGCCTGGTGTCGGTAAAACAGCGATCGCCGAAGGTTTAGCTCAACGCATTGTCAACCAAGACGTACCCGATATTCTCCAAGACAAGCAAGTCATTAGCCTCGATATGGGGGCAGTGGTTTCTGGAACTCGCTTCCGGGGCGACTTTGAAGAACGCCTCAAGAAAATCATGGAAGAAGTCCGCTCCAATGGCAATATCATCCTAGTGATAGATGAAATTCACACTTTGGTTGGTGCAGGCGGCACAGAAGGTGGTATGGATGCTGCTAACATCCTGAAGCCAGCACTAGCACGGGGTGAACTACAGTGCATTGGTGCGACTACTCTGGATGAGTATCGTCAGCACATTGAGCGAGATGCAGCTTTAGAACGTCGTTTCCAACCAATTAAGGTAGGAGAACCCTCGGTAGAAGAAACAGTTCAGATTCTCCAAGGTTTACGCTCAGTTTACGAGCAACACCACAAAGTTCAAATTACTGATGCCGCACTAGTCGCTGCAGCTAATTTGTCAGATCGTTACATTAGCGATCGCTTCTTACCTGATAAAGCCATCGACTTGATTGATGAGGCAGGTTCTCGCGTTCGTCTGCGTAACTCTATGGCTTCTCAAGCTCGCGAATTGAAGCGCGAACTACTTGGTGTTACCAAAGACAAGCAAGAGGCAGTCAAAGTACAAGATTTTGACAAAGCTGGAAAACTGCGCGATCGCGAGTTGGAACTAGAAACCCAAATCCAAGCAGAACCACAAAACAGTCAATATGTCAACACCCCTAATGTAGATGAGGAAGACATTGCCCAAATTGTGGCTTCTTGGACAGGCGTACCAGTTAACAAGCTCACTGAATCTGAGTCAGAGTTGTTGCTGCACCTAGAAGACACTCTCCACCAGCGTCTCATCGGTCAAGAGCAAGCAGTGACTGCTGTTTCTAAAGCCATCCGTCGCGCCAGAGTTGGGTTGAAAAATCCTGACAGACCAATTGCTAGCTTTATCTTCTCCGGTCCTACTGGGGTAGGTAAGACAGAATTGGCGAAAGCATTGGCATCCTACTTCTTCGGCGCAGAAGATGCGATGATTCGCCTTGACATGTCCGAGTTCATGGAACGTCACACCGTTTCCAAACTCATCGGTTCACCTCCTGGTTACGTAGGATACGACGAAGGCGGACAACTCACCGAAGCAGTACGTCGCAGACCATACACAGTGGTGCTATTCGACGAAATCGAGAAAGCACACCCCGATGTATTCAATATGCTGCTGCAAATCTTGGATGACGGTCGGTTGACTGATGCTAAAGGTCGCACAGTAGACTTCAAGAACACGCTGTTGATTATGACATCTAACATCGGTTCTAAGGTGATTGAGAAAGGTGGCGGTGGTTTGGGCTTCGAGTTCATTCAAGATCAAGCTGAAGCTAGTTACAACCGCATCAAGACTTTGGTGAATGAGGAATTAAAAGCTTACTTCCGTCCAGAGTTCCTTAACCGTGTTGATGATATTATCGTCTTCACTCAGTTGAAGAAGGATGAAGTTAAGCAAATCTCCGAAATTATGCTGCGTGAAGTTGCTAGTCGCTTGACTGAAAAGGGCATTACTTTAGAAGTTAGCGATCGCTTCAAAGACCTAGTAGTCCAAGAAGGCTACAACCCCAGCTACGGTGCTAGACCATTACGTCGGGCAATTATGCGCCTGTTGGAAGATCCTCTAGCAGAAGCGTTGCTGTCAGGTCAAATCACCGAAGGCGATACCGCTATTATTGATGTTGACGACGACGGGCAGGTAAGAGTTAACAAGTCAGAGCAACGTGAATTGTTACTCGCCAACATTGGCTAAACTTACCTCCTTTTGGGAATAGATCCCCGACTTCTTAAAGAAGTCGGGGATCTTGGCATATTAAGTAAGTAGGTAAAATTAAATATAAAATAAATTCTACGTTCGTAGTAAGCGCTTAAGCGCTCAGAGCTTAGGTTATAAGGGCTAGAGCCGCTTACTACAAACTTTCGTTTATTTACACATACTTACTTATTACTGAAGCCATAAATTCAGCTATGTTACGCTCATTTACACTTAAAAACTTTCGTTGTTTCCAGAACTTTACGCTTGAGCCACTGGAACGAATTAACTTAATTGCTGGTAAGAATAACGTTGGTAAAACAACATTACTAGAAGCTATTTTGATTTTCATTAATCCAATTCCTGAAGCATTATTTCAGGTTAATAGTGTTCGCGGTATTTTCAGCAAAGGTCGATTTGAAAAGCTCGAAGAATTGAGAGAGTTATTGTTCAACCAAGATGTAAACAAGGTAATTGAAATAGGCGGTTTAGAAGACAACAATCAGCAATCTCTAAAAATTCGTTTCGCTGAATTAGAAGAAGCTAAGATACTACGACGTTCATTGTTTGATGAAATTGAGCTTCTCCAAGCTAAGGAATCACTTACAACAAAAGTTAGACCACATGATACCTTAGTCTTTGAGTACCAAGACGATACAACTAAAAAAATCTCTCACATTGCTTTGACAGTTAATGGCGGTACTGTCGGAGAATATTATCGTCGAGAAAATCCTGTGGGCATATATCTTACAACCAATACTCGCTCCCCAAAAGAAGATGCTGTACGTTTTAGCAGACTAGCACTTGTAAAGCAGCAAGAAGAAGTTTTAGAAACTCTCCGTCTTTTAGAGCCACGCTTACAAAGTCTTACCGTATTGGTGGAACGTGAAGCTATGATATACGGCGACATTGGTGTGTCTAAGCTTGTACCATTACCGCTGATGGGAGAAGGAATGAATCGTTTGCTCTCGATTGTGTTGGCGATCGCCAATGCTAAAGGTGGAACAATTTTAATTGACGAGATAGAAAATGGGCTGCATCACTCAGTTTTGACTGATGTTTGGAAAGTAATAGCCGATGCTGCTCGTCGCGCTGACGTACAGATATTTGCCACTACCCACAGTTATGAGTGTATAATAGCTGCTCACCAAGCTTTTGAGAGTAGCGAGCAATATGATTTCCGTTACCATCGACTTGAGCGAGTAGATGATGAAATTCAAGCGATTACTTATGATAGGGAAAACTTGGCAACCTCTGAGGAATTTAACTGGGAGACACGCTGATGTAAGAGCGAACTACAGTTACCGTTCAAACTGGAGTGCCATGCTCTGGATTCCGTAAACTAAAGAGCTGCCATTTTCTTGAATCTTATAGCCCAAATAGAATCATCTATACCACTCACACTGATTGCATCGCGATTTAAGTGCCTCTTTGTTAGGTAAATAAGCTGATATCTTCGGCAGTTGCAAAGATTTACCATCCATTTCCCCATAAGAAGTACGACGCAAACTAGGAGCAAGGTGTACGCGCATTGTCTCCGGGTTAATAGCAATCAGGTTAAGGTCAAAAAGTGTATGTATATCTGCCCGCAGAAGTAATCCATTTGAGGGGTGATTATTTTCAGTCTCAATGTAGGGAATAATATGTGCAGCTTCCAAGGCTTCTTGTGCATCGTATCCAGTAATAGCACAGCGATAATTGTAGGCTTCAAGCAAACTTTGACGAAACTGAGGTTGTCCTTGCCGTCGAGCAATACATACAGTAATTCGCTCTCTAGCTTGCTTTATACTTTTTGGAGTGAAAAAACCGTCAGCTTCAATAAGTTCTTGTCCCCCTACAAGCTTTTTTATTTCTACTAAATGAGTGCGGTCAATCTTCTCTGAAATTACCTGACCGTTCTCTTTATAAGTGTCTTCAAGAAGAGTATTTAAAATCGGTTGTTTGGGAGTATAATTGTATGTTGTTTTGACTGCAGTGGGTCTACCATTAAACGCTTCAGGAATTTCCTTAATATCTTCAATATTCGCATTACTAGTAACACTTAGAGACTGAATAAGGTTCAATGCCTCCTGATAATATTCTATCCATCCACCTTCCTTATAAAGAGCAGCAGCTTTCTTTAAATCTTCAATTGCTCCTGTTTTATCGCATAAATAATAGCGAGCAATACCCCGATATTCGTATACGTCGGGATAATTATCAACAATTTTAATAGCATGATTATAATCTTCAACAGCTTTTTGATAATTTTTTAAATCTTTGTAAACATTTCCTCGGTTGATGTAGTATGCAGCATCTTCCGAATCAAATCGAATAGCCTGGTTGTAATCCTCTATTGCTCCTTCTAAATCCCCCAGTTTATAACGAGCATTTCCACGCTTGTTATAGACTCTATCATAAATTTGAAGATAACATTTTATCTCAAACACCTTATTATAATCCTCAATTGCTCCTTGGTCATCACCTAAGTTAGCACGAGCATCACCAAGATCAATGTATAATAAATAAGCTAATTGTCCCCGCCAGCCATAAAACCGAAAATCCTCATAATTTAACTGAAGTGCCTGCTTATATTCCTCAATAGCCCCCTCATAATCTCCTAATTCATTGCGGATTAGACCACGTTGATAGTATGCAAAGGGATAGTGAGGGTTAAGCTGAATTGCCCTGTCAGAATCTTCAAGAGCTTCTTTATATTCTCCTTGAAAGTAATATAGTTCTGCCCGATAATTATATTCATATGCATCGTTAGGATTTAAATCTATAGCCTTGGTGCAATCCTCAATTGCTCCTTTGTAATCTCCCAAATTTCTGCGTTCATAACTCCGCATACTGTAGGCACTAGCGTCATTTGGATTAATCCGAATTGCTTGAGTATAATCTTCAAATGCTCCTTGGTAGTCTTCTAATTGACTGCGAACATCAGCTCGTTGTTTATAAGTATTAGCATCATTTGGATTTATCCGAATTGCCTTATTCCAATTTGCCAACTCGCGTCTTAACTCATCATTAAAATCGATTGATTGTTCTGGATTATAATCTTCCATATTGTCCTTTAAAGCCAATCACCGAACCTTTATCACTACCATTGTCATCCCAACCAGTCACAATACCCCAGAAGAAGAGCTTACGAGGTAGCTGAGATGATTGTGTATCTTGTGTAGGACTTGTTCAACAGGTTCTTCTTCCGCCCCAACAATATATAGCAGGGGATAGCGGACGCGGATCATTAAAAACTCCTGATGTCGGTAATGGTAACTTCTTATTAGTTATTGTTCCCAATTGGTCTAGAAAAAACTCATCTCATACACATTTTCATTGCTACCGCACTCAACTTGGCATTGAGCAAGCTTTTTGAAGGGTAGATGCGATCGCATCTAATCGGGGGACGAGAATCATTGGAAAAGAAAATCGACACCCACCCCCTCTTGTAGATTGGATTTTTAATTAAAAAAAGCGATATAATCAAATTTTGCTCTTAAACTAGTGGATAAAAGTGTCTAAAGATAGTACAGGATGGGCTAAAATACGGGTTTAGCTAGATGAAAAATCTTGAAAGTCTAACCATCCACCAGTTTCGAGGTTTACAGAACCTAGAGTTAAAGAATCTGGGGCAGATTAACCTCCTTGTTGGAGTGAACAATGCAGGTAAAACCAGTGTATTGGAGGCAATATCAACTTACTGCCGTCCATTAGAGCTATCGGAGTGGTTTGCTACAGCATGGCGAAGAGAGATCAGTCCATACCGTAGCCCTAGATTAGATGCTCTCAAGTGGTTGTTTCCTCAGGATAGACAAGGAAGACAAGTTCAGAATTACGAACAAGAGATTTTCATGTCTGGAACAGGTGTATTTCCAGTCAGGAAGCTTGTCGCCAGATACCAAGAATTTGAAGGAACATGGATAGCCAAAGAAACATTTAGTGATGAAGAAATTAATCACGGCGATGAAAGTCTTGAAGATGATTTCGATAGAACAAAACTTGGCGCAGAATTAGAGATAAGAGTTACTCCTGATCAGAAGCACCTATTCGAGGATGATATAGTCGAAAAGTTTCAGATATGGGAGAATGACAGAGTCATAACCAGAAGGGGGCAGAAAAATTTAGCATTGCCCGTTTCTACGATTACCCCATTTTCTCATCGGGCGGAACGTTTTCAGATTCGACTTCTTTCAGAAGCCACGTTTCAAGACTTCAAACCTGAAGTTATAAATTTACTTAAATATATGGATTCTGGGATCGTTGATCTTGAGATTCTTGTACCTCCTAGTCAGAAATTATCCCGTCCTAGTGTATACATTAGCCATCAACAAACAGGTATTGCACCAATCAGTTCTTTTGGGGACGGTGTACCTCGCTTGCTATTAATGGCTTTAATGCTAGCTAGAGTGCAAAAGGGTATCTTGCTCATTGATGAGCTAGGAACAGCTATTCATACTGAAGCTCTCCAACGTTCCTTTCAGTGGCTAGTTGATTGGTCTCAAAAAATGAACGTACAACTTTTTGCGACTACTCACAGTCTTGAAGTGATTGATACACTACTATTTGCAACTAATCCAGAGCTTGATTTAGTAGTTTACCGATTAGAACAAGAGAAGTCAAAAACTAATGTAGTGCGGCTTGATTGGAATATGCTTAAAACGCTTCGGGAGGACTTAGGACAGGAGGTCCGCTGGTGAGTCTTAATTATGCGCTTATTGGAGTTGAAGGTCCTCACGATCAAGCATTTGTAGGCAAAGTACTCAAGATTCTTGGCTTTAAAAAATTTACAGGAGAGGAGCGTGTTCTAGTTTCCTAAACAGGTGGGCAGTGTAGATTTAAGTTCTCCACGAACAGGTGTTTATATACTTCCAGATAACAACCAAAAGGGTGTACTAGAAACTCTTCTTTGTAGTTGTGGAGAGATTGCTTATCCTTTTCATATGGAAAAAGCGATAGTTGCTCTATTCTCAGGTTGCGGGGGCTTAGATTTAGGTTTCCGTAGAGCAGGTTTCAATGTTGTATGGGCAAATGAATATGATAAAGACATTTGGGCAACTTACGAAAAGAACCATCTGGATACAATTTTAGATAGGCGAGACATTCGGAAAATTTCTTCAGGAGAAATCCCTGATTGTATTGGTATTATAGGCGGACCTCCATGCCAAAGCTGGAGCGAAGCAGGTAGCCAGCGCGGAATCAATGATGAGCGCGGTCAATTATTTTTAGAATATGTTCGGATTCTCAAAGATAAGCAACCTTTATTTTTCCTTGCAGAAAATGTTTCTGGTATGCTTCATAAAAAGCACTCGTGTGCCTTAAATAATATAATTGCAGCTTTTGTTGAAGCTGGTTACGTTATCTCATATACAGCGCTTTGCATCTCAATGGAGTATACCCCTCCCTACCCTCCCCTTAGAAGGGGAGGGTGCGCGATAGCGCGGGTGGGGTATTTTTGTACCTCATTAAGTTAAAATTTGCTGTAAGTTACTAAACGCTTGAGTTTGGTGTTTAACTAAAATTTGCATTATTGTAACTACTTTTGCTTTCGCATTTTCCAATTGAACAGCCTTTAACATGAAAAATTGTATAATCAAATGTTATGGGAATTAGTACTATGTCTCTGGCTAGAAACAAGAACTAGCAAAGCTTTGGGCTTAAGTTAACACAGATTAACGGCTGTTTGTCTCTACTTAAATGGGTACAGACGACGGAGTAATCTCATCAAAGGTGTTTCCATTTTCAGTCTAAATGCTAGTATCTGAGTACGTTGAAGAGAATTGAAATTGTTGTCGCTAACAAGTATTAATGAACGATCGCCACCAGCTAAACTAGGACCAAGAGTAAAGCCTTCTATATTATCTAGTGCTACATCTAAAGTTGTTAAGTCTAGCAGCAGTTTTTTCTCAACAGGTTTGATTTTCGTGACATCAATGGCTAAAAGGCTATCAATATTTTGAATATCATCAGAGTTATCCACGGAAATCTGGTACAATCTAATATAAAAGCCTAAACCTGTAAAAGTACGTTCTATACTGAGAAAGTGTCCTCGATTATCAAGAGCAAGTAAATCAGGTAAACCACTAGCGAACTTTTGCCCAAAACTGAACGTTGGTTTTACTGGTTCAGTCACATATAAAAATTCTTTTTCTGGTAATTGTGTCAGTAAGTTGTATTGCAACACTCGGCAAAAACTGCTGGTGTTGGGTTTCATTTCTAAACCATCTTGAATTAAGGCGTTTTCAGTAGCAGTGAAGAGATTCTTTTCATCAGGTGTAATCGTCAAACTTTCAAAAGCCAAGTTGTTACGTATACCAGACTTACCATTCTGCTCAGGTAAAAACTTTTTTGGTACTGGTAATGTTGTCAATTCCCTTCCTGAAGAGAGCGAAAATTCTTTAATAAAAGGACTGATTAACTTGCTAGCGTCACCTTCGGAAGAGATAAATACAGTTTCTTTACTAGTTAAAGCAATACCTTCTGGATCAAGACTACCAGATGAAAAGGGTTGCCCTACAGTATTTTTCAATGTAGTTACTTTAGCGATCGCCACGTCACTATCTTGAAACTTACTTTTACTTAAATCAATTTTTAAAGTATAAAACCTCGCCGGAGCTTTTTCACTACGATCATCTGAAATAGCGTAAAAAACCTGGTTTTTAGCATCATAGGTAATTCCAGATAAACCGCCTACAGGAGTTCTTGCAAATTTAGTATTATTAGGTATAATTGCTTGTCCAATAAAATCTATACCAGTGATTTCAGCGGCAGTTGAAGTTAGATTATTGAATAAAAAACCAACAAAGATTATAATTAAAATAGAAACACAAAAGTAAAAAATTTTTGGTAGCTTCAAGAATTTTCTGTGTAGTCTCATGGATATTGCTATTGAGTATAAATCACATATACAATATCATGTTCATTAACTGGGAATCGGGAATATTTTCTGACTATTCTTCATCCGCAATTCCCCATTGCTCATCCTGAAAAAACTTGACAAGCCAATCTTTTACACTGCGAGTAGCACGACAATCGTCCTCGTTGTAGCGTTGAATAATTTCTAGTAAACTATGATCGCCTGTTTTCAACCACTGATCGTACCAGTATATACACTTTGCACCAGTAGCATCTACATCACGCCACTCAAACCCTAACCAACGAGCGATCGCTTTTAAAGCATAGCTTTCTACTGGCAGCGCCACACTTTGTGTTAATTCTGCATACACATCGACAAATCTATCTAAAACTGGTTGTACCACTGACTGCGGAGTACGGTAAAGTTTTGCCAATCTTCTAGTTGTATCAAACTCATACACACAAAAATGATAAATTGGCGCTTGGGGATATTGCCACACCAAATCCAAAAACTGTTGCCAAATTAATTCTTCATCTGATTCTTTTTCTGCTAGTAAAGAATAAAATTTTTCTGTGTTGGCTTGTTTATCAACAACCAAAACTCCTAGTAAATAATCTAAATCCAAATCTGGTTGCGCCTCAATATCAAAGTAAAGCTCTATGGGATGTGAGTTAGTAATACGGTTATTTATGAAACTAGTTTGTGGCTCCAAAAGCAACTGGCTAGATTTTTGTGGCAATACCTCATGATTACTTGATAAGCCTCCCAGTAATATTCTCTCATTAGAAAATACATGAGTTGATTCAACAATTAATGGACGATTTAAAAATACAGATTGAGCTTGCAAAACTAATTTAGGAGCTATTTGAGAATCAAAACCAGGTAAATTTTCCAATTCAGTTGGGCTAGTTTGCGCCAGAGATTCTACTGTTGTAATGGACAATGCTTGTAGTTGCTTGTAGCGCACAGGTGTTACACCTGGTAACAAAGACAGGTGTTTAGTGGAATGAGCGATCGCATAACATTGACTATACCAAGGGCAAAGACTACACCGTTGACGAGAAATAAAAACTTCTGGTGCTTCAACTTGCTCCAAGCTTTGAATCAAATCCGCCAAAGTTTCCTGCATCTGTGGCATCCATTTGTCCAAATCCACAGCGTAACCAGACTCTTTACCACGTAATATCAACCAAGCCGTATCCAACTCAACTTGCAGCCACCGAGCCAAAACAAAAGCGTGAAATGCAGCAACAACTTGATACTCTTGTTTAGGACGTTTACCCAGTTCAATAGTCGCAGGAACATAAATCCAATCGCCAAAACAAGAATATCCTGGCTGTTTCAAGAGTAAATCTGGACGAGAAATCAGCGTGTATCCTTCAGTATCGAAAGATAGCACTCCTTGATGAATACATTCAACCCCAAGCCGCATCAATTCCAGAGTTGCTGTCTCGCCTTGTCGCCAATCTCTATATGGATAAGCAGGCTGCTCATAGGTAAAGTGCTTCAAAACACTCTGTTGATGAGCAATTTTATCTTGTTGCAGTTTCACCAGTAAGTCATTGGCAGCATCTCGCTGTCTTCTGTCACTGTAAGTGTCTAAAAAAGGGCGGCGCTTACAGCGTTGGTATTGCAGCAGTAGTTCAGCATTAATTAACATTCTTCTAGGCTAACAATAATTAGCACATAATGGCAGTGTTCCAGTTAACAAAACTTATTGTTAGCTAAATCACAGCCAATGAAGGCAAGATGAGTGAATAAGAAGAAAATATCAAAACGAGTAAACTCCCCCACTCCTCATTATGCTGCATCACCATCGAGAGAAATTTCCAGCTTTAACCAATAAGACTTATTTTAACTACGGTGGGCAAGGACCGATGCCCCTAGCGGCGATGGAAGCTATCAACCAAGCTCAAGCATATATTCAGCAAATTGGTCCTTTTGGCACTGCTGTGAATAATTGGATTAGAGAACAGGTGCAAGATCTACGAGTAGCAATTGCTGCTTTATTAAATGTATCAAAAGAAACAATCACTATTACCGAAGATGTCACAGTTGGTTGTAACATCGCCATGTGGGGGATTGATTGGAAGAGTGGAGATCGCCTACTATTATCTGATTGCGAACATCCGGGTATTATGGCGATCGCACTGGAAATTGCCCGTCGATTTGGTGTTGAAGTGACGACAATTCCTTTAATGGCAACTCTCAACGAGGGAGATCCCACTGAAATTATTGCTCAGTACCTGCGCCCCAATACTCGTCTAGTGGTGTTAAGTCATATTCTTTGGAATACAGGTCAAGTTTTACCTCTTGACAAAATTGCTACTATATGCATTCAAAATCAGACAAAATTGCTGATAGATGCCGCCCAATCAGTCGGCTTACTACCATTGAACTTAACCACCTTAGGAGTTGACTTTTACGCCTTCACCGGTCACAAATGGTTATGTGGTCCTGGTGGTGTAGGAGGTTTATACGTAAAACCAGAAGCAAGAGAAAGCCTCAAACCTACATTTATTGGTTGGCGTGGCGTAATTAGCGATTCAACAGGTAAACCAGTAGATTGGTATCCAGATGGAAAACGTTATGAAGTAGCAACATCAAATTACCCTTTATACTGTGGGTTAAAAACGGCAATTTCTACTCATGAAGAATGGGGAACCGCAGAAGAACGTTTTCAGCAAATTTGCCATACTAGTCAGTATCTTTGGCAACGGCTATCAGAACTATCGAGTATCAGATGTTTAAAGACTTCTCCACCAGAAAGCGGCTTAGTCTCCTTTGAAATCACTAACCAGGAAAAAACCAGCAGTCAATTAGTAGCGCATTTAGAATCATTGGGGCTATTAACCCGGACGATCGCTTACCCAGACTGTGTACGTACCTGTGTTCATTATTTTACATTACAATCAGAAATCGATCATCTAGTTGAAACAATCGAGAGATTCTGCTAAATCATTAATGGTTAAGAATTCTGAATTAATCGTCATTTCTACCTTCTGACTCCTGACTCCTGACTCCTGACTCCTGACTTCTTATGCCCCGCCCAATTTTATACATAGCAATTACCAACCACGGATTCGGACATGCTACACGTACAGCATCTGTAGCTGCCACAATACAAAAGTTATTTCCAGAAGTACTGCTCATTATGGCAACTACAGCACCACGGTGGTTACTGGAATGTTATATAGAAGGCGACTTCATTCATCGCCCTCGCGCATTTGATTTAGGCGTAGTGCAATCAGATAGCTTAACAATGGATAAAGCGGCTACCTTAGAGAAACTGCTAGAGATTAAGAAAAATCAGAATTCTCTCATCGCATCTGAAGTTAACTTTATTCGTCAAAACCGCGTCAATCTAATTTTGGCAGATATTCCCTTTCTTGCTTGTGCGATCGCTATTGCATCTAAACTCCCCTGTTGGATGATGAGTAATTTTGGTTGGGATTTTATTTATCGAGATTGGGAAGGTTTTACAGAAATAGCTGATTGGATTAGTGATTATTATTCCCAGTGCGATCGCTTATTTCGTCTTCCTTTCCACGAACCAATGAGTGCCTTCAAAAATATCACAGATGTAGGCTTAACTGGTGGTTCACCGCGTTACACAGTAGAAGAAATACGTACCACATGGGGAATAACCACCCCAGTAGAAAACACCATATTACTTACCTTTGGCGGCTTAGGGTTACAGCAAATCCCTTACCATAACCTAGAAAAATATTCAAATTGGCAATTCATCACCTTTGACAAATCTGCTCCTGATTTACCCAACTTACTCAAAATCACAGATTTGAAATATCGTCCTGTAGATATTATGCCTGTTTGTGAACGAGTTATTTCTAAACCAGGTTTTGGTACATTTGCCGAAGCCACACGACTCGGATTACCAATTGTTACCATGACTCGTGACGACTTTGCCGAAGCAGCATATCTCTTAGAAGGTATAACCAACTACAACCACCATCAAATTCTCACCTCAGAAGAATTTTTTCACGGCACATGGGATTTTCTCCAGCAGCCGCCGCAGTTACCAAAGCGAGTGCAACCCATTGCCAAGGATGGTAATGAAACCATAGCCCACGCCGTTATCGAGTATCTTAATAATAATTAAATTTACCTAAAACAAGAGTGGAATCCCCTACAGTAGACATAGAAACCTTGCAACTAGCAGGTCAAGATGTACGCCGACTTTTAGAAAAGCAAAAAGATGAACGGCAAATTTTACTGACTCAACTAAACATTCTATTTGTGACCAACAGCGCACTACTAACAGTTCTGACCATTTCCAAGCTGCTTCCCGTCTTCAGCTTATTCAGCGTAGCAGAAATATTGTTATTTTTGTTGAACTTTACTTTACTGATCAACGCTTTTCTGCCACGTCAGTTAGCTGTCAGTCCTAATCTCAAAGACGACCAACTGGACGTTTATTTGAGAATGCAACCTATACAATACCAGTTACAGACGTTATCTGACTTATCAATAACCTATAATACAAATAAACAACGATTAGATGAAATCTCCCAATTATTATTGTATGCGGCTTATGTCACATGGGGAATTGCTTTTGTAGCTTTGTTACATTTTGCGGGAATTAATTTTCTACCACAACTACAAAAACTATGAATTCTCATCAAGGTGACGACAAGAAACCCCAGGGTTAGCGCGTGCGCCTAACCAAGCCAGATCTAGCTAACATAACTGCCAATACATTCATTTGCAAAAACTATGAATTCTCATCACGATGACAATAAAACACCTACTAAGCGTGTACGCATCTTACCAGAGCCAAACCTTGCTAACATCACCGTTTTGACAGACAAACTACCCAATACACCCATCTTTCCCTGGAATCACTACGATTCTCCTTGGCTAGAAGCTCAGAGAAAATCTGAAATAGAAAATGAAACAGACACTTGTGATTAAGTGCGCACAAAGCAACCTATGACTCACCACCAAAGACTACTAAAAATCCCCACAACAGGCAAATCCTTACAAAATATCACCCCAAAGATAGAAGCCATAGTCGCAGAAACAGGTATCGAAACAGGACTATGTACCCTATTCTTACGCCACACATCAGCTAGTTTACTGATTCAAGAAAACGCCGATCCAGATGTACTCAGAGACTTAGCCAACTTCATGGCAAAATTAGTGCCAGAATCAGCCCAATATATCCATGATGCCGAAGGTCCCGATGATATGCCAGCCCATATCCGCACAGCCTTGACTCACACCACAGAAAACATCCCTATCAATCAAGGTAACTTAGTACTGGGAACTTGGCAGGGAATTTACATCTGGGAACACAGACAACGAAGCCATATAAGAGAATTAGTTGTCCATATTTCTGGTTCTTAATAGTTTACACAACCCACACCCGGTGACACAAAATCGTTCTTTCCAACTTCTTGACGACATTCTTGCTCAGCAATCTGTCAATCGTTTGTCACTGAATCCCCAATCATCTTTAACTACTAGCTTTGTCGAATTGGGTAATTTTGTGATGCAAACAACTTGCGATTATGAACTAGTAAAATCCCTCAGAGATACCTTGGAGCGTGTACTGTATGCTCTATTGCAAAACTTTCCTGACAATATCTTCTGGGATTTTGATTTTATCGTCAGTAGTATGCTTAAACAAGCTTTGGCACAAGAAGATAAAGCAGAGGCGTTTTTAGAATCTTTTGGTGATAAGATAGTGTCGCTAATGTCCATGTTCGGTAAGCACTCAGAAATCCGTTTTCGCTACACCCATGACTTTATTTACGGGTTTGATTGGGCAAAATGGGTACAAAAGGAATCCCATTGTAATATTGACGAACCTTTTAGCTTGACTTTTTTAGATTGTTTACTTACAAGAGGTCAAGAGATTACACAATTAATTAAAGTTGACGATGCCAAGTACCATAGACTTGCGGGAAAGCTTTATCGTAATCCCTTCTGTTTTTCTCGCGAACCGGAAGATGAACGTCGTCTATTATTATATTTAGCTCAAAAGCAACTAATTCCTGTCGCCACATGGAGTTGGAATGCTTGCCCTGTATGGAATAAACCTTTCCATCAAATGCGCGAACAGTTATCATTGAAACTAAATATTCCCAGAACAAATTAACATATGAAAATTGCTGATTTAATTGCCTGGTTTGAAGCATGGGCAAATCCCTCTTGGCAAGAAAGCTGGGATAATTGTGGTTGGCAAATTGAGCCTGGGGTTTTGCAGCAAGATGCGCGAGTGCTGGTTTGTCTGACGCCTACATTAGCTGTAATGCATGAAGCAATTGCACTGCAAAATGCTGGTACTTCTGTTAACTTGATATTTGCACACCATCCCCTGATTTTTCATCCACTCAAATCATTATGTAGTGGTGAGGCGATCGCCGAAATGGCGCGATTAGCTTTTACCCACAATATTGGTATCTACACGGCTCATACCAACTTTGACCAAGTTCAGGATGGTACGGCTGATGTTTTAGCACAAATTTTACAATTGACAGATGTGACTCCCATCGTACCAACTCAATCAGGATTGGGATATGGACGTGTTGGGAACCTTTCACCCTTGACATTACAGAATTTTCTCGCGGTAATTCAAACCAAACTTGCTCCACCGAATTTAATTTTTTCACCCACAGCCAATTTACAGCAACGAATTTCTAGAGTTGCTGTTTTAGGTGGTTCGGGAGCTAGTTTTATCTCGGCAGTAGTTAAAACTGGTGAGGTAGATGCTTATCTGACTTCTGACTGTAAATTCCATCAATTTCAAGAAAGCCGAGATCAACAGCTAGTTTTGATTGATGCTGGACATTATGCCACCGAACGTCCCGCTTGTGAACGCTTGGTGCAAAAATTTAGGTCTTTGAACTTAACGTGGGTAAATTTAAGTCAAAAGGATGAAGATTTTCGTCAGTTTTTTACTATCTAAGTGGAAAAACTATTGATAATGTATAATTTACTGCTATAATCTTGATAAACAAATAGGTAAAAAGTATATAAAAATACATTAAATCTCAAAAAAAACTCGTACTTGGAAATATCATATCCCTACTGTACAATTTTAGGAGTGGTATTGGTAGCAGATAAAGTAGATAGAGGAGAAATTGTATGTGATTTTAATCACACATATTGTTTAATTAAAATCACTAACACATGTTGACTTACATCAATTAAATGAAAGTAATTTTGTTCCAAAGTAGAGACATCATTATGCTCAACTACGCTGCTTACTTCACAATGATTCGCGCTCTTATTGAATCTGCTTTCCAAACCGGGTGTCTTAGTGTTGAATCGGAAGGTCTTCTCAACCAAGTGCTGGCAGCAAAGAGCTATCACTCAGAGGATTTGGCAGCACTTGCAGCGCTACACGATGCAGTTAGTGCCGGTCTAATTAAAAGAGAAGCATCATCAACTCGGATGATGGAACTCCCCATTGCGTACAAAAAAAGCTGATATTCCCAAAATTAAAGTAACGCGAACAAGGCGCTACCTAAAAATCAACACAAAACTTTTGAGGTTGTTGTTTAAAACATGAAGGTCAGCCAGAGAATAAGCTAAGATCAAGTACATAGGGGTAAAAGTAAAGCAAAATCTCCAAACTTCCTAGCAATGCCAATGATTACAACTAGGCAAATAAAACAACCGCAAATATCGCTTGTTTTGGAGTATCTTTTATTACATAATGGTAGTAATGACTCACCAGCTACTCTAAACCTGGTCAGGACAACTTCCGAATTATGTGACTTCTATGAAGTAAACATTTTTTGAATGACCTAGACTTCTATTGAGTAAACTGGTGTACCAGAAACTTAATAACCCAAAATTTAGACCAAATTTACAATCACTCACAAGTGATTGGCTTGGGTTATAGGCTATTTTTAAGGTTCTCTGAACTTTAAGGAAAAGCTACAGTTGGGGAAATCCCAGCAATTTGACAGATTTAATAACGTTTAGGAAGGCAGAAGTAGTAGATGCTACACCGCAAGCTTTATCAACTGTGTTGTGACGGGCGGGAGGTATGCGTTTTCTTGCGGGACCAGCAACGCTGGATTGAGCGCGCCCGCATTATCGATATAGAGGGAGATTTAGTCACTCTACGATATGAAACAGAAGAAGAAGATGAAATATGTTCTTGGGAGGAAATGGTTCGTCTAGAAAGTGTTGGCGCTGTAACCCAAAAATTAGCCTCAGTGCCACGCGGTAACATAGAACCACTACTCACAGAAGATTGTCCTGAAGCTGAACGTATCCGCAATCGTTTTACCGACTCTAATCCAGAGTAAATGTTAATGGAAGACTGGCTAATGGCTAATTGTACTATTAACCATTAGCATTTAGCAGTTAGCAATTAACTATTGACCCTCACTGTTACGTTCAAAGGCAGGACAGTAACCTTCCAAAGTCACTTTAAAGTTATACAAAGGGGACGCGGGATTCCAACACCGTTGTCCCCTTTGGTGACGGCAAGTACCGCAGCAGTCTACATCAGACCAAAGATGGCGATCGCTATTTTGGTTCAGTAGTTCTCGTTGAGACAATGCCCGCAACACGAGTTCTTCTCCTTGCCAACGAGCTTCTATTAAACCTGTGTCGCCAAATTGACGCCAACGCGGATCGCCAGTAATTGCATCAGGAAGCGTAATTGTGACTACTGTCCCTAGTTCTGTTAGTTCTCCTTCATAATTGGTGTCTGGTGCTGCTGGTTGTAAAAATGTCTCCCCAATCAGTAATTCTACCAGTGTACCAGCTTCGGGAGAATGCAAATGGTAGCGGTTTTGCAACTCCTCTAAACTAGTTAGATCTGCTAAATAAGCTGGTGTTCCGTGGACAAACACCACATGCTGCGGTCGCAAATTATGAATTAATTGAGTGATACCAGGACAATCACTGTGTTGGGCGAGGAAATAAGTTTCGATGGTAGCAAGTCGAGAACTTGATTGAGACGTTCCGTCGGAACGTGTGTACTGAGACGATGAGTTGTCAATGCTACTTTGTATGTTAGTTTTTTCGGGTAAAAGAATTACCCAAGGACCTGTACCAATTTGGCAATATTCTGCCAAATTGGTTGTTAAGTCACACAAAACAATACAAGGGGATTTACCTACATTGGCACGTTGTTCTGGTCGCAAACGACGCACGCGGGGACGTATCCGTTCATCCCAAAATAGCGGTTGATGGCGGGCAAAGTTCTGTACTGACGGGGGAAAGTGGGGTAGTAATTCTAAGTAAGCATCGCAACCAATTGCTACAGCGCCATCGACCCAGATATCTAAATCACGTCCCGTAAAGTGGTGATGACTACGTAAAAGCATTAACAGTTCTTGACCCAGTCCTAATGTAGGAGAAGGTATAAGCACTGAACAACGGTCGGCGATCGCCCGATTTATTCTTTCCGCTAGTTGATTTTCTTGGTTACGGCGATGGGGATGACGAGATGTGCCATAAGTACCTTCGATAATCAGCACATCCAACTCTAATCCTCTCAATTCGTCTAACCGCAACCCTTCTACTAAACGAGAGTTAGATAAGAAAAAGTCACCCGTATACAGTAGTTTGTAAGTGCGCTTGATTGTAGTGTACGTCAGCAGAATTGCACAAGCCCCAGGTAGATGACCCGCTGGGAATATTTCTGCCACTAAACCATCTTTAAATTCTACGGGTGAGCGTAAAGGCAAAGCCTGACAGAATTGTGGAATTTGTTCAGGATTTTGGTCTAGCCAATTTAGTGGCAGTAACTTACTTGTTACTTCACTAGCGTAAATGGGTAATAACGGGAAAGCTTTGTGGAGTTCTAGCAACCCCCTGGCATGATCTGGGTGGGCGTGGCTGACTATGACTAAATCGGCAGGAAGGGGGGAGTTACCCTGCCGCGCCGATTTTTTCAATCCTTGTACTAAGGGTGAAATATTTTCCAAACCACAGTCAAGTAGAATGCGATGTGGTCCCATCCGCACTAGTAAACAGACTCCTTCCTCATAGTGATGTACACCATAAGGTAAGCATTCTAATTCACTGGCTACCTCTCCTGTATCAACACGATCTTGAGCCGATAGGCGATCGCTCATGCTTTCCTCCCCTGTACTTTCTTCGTTCCCAACCACCAACATCCTTAATCTACTAGGATTTTAGTGAGTGTATTCTAGGGCAAGACACTATTGTCTGGAGGATTTTTCCTCCAATTGTGTCAGTTTTGCGCCCCTGTACCCTTGTGTAACGTAGATTTTCCCTTGGGGAGGACGCCGCAGCCGATTCGGAAAAACGTAAATGATGACAATTCCACCAGCTCAATTAGGCTTTAATTATCTTGCCTGTGTTTTGTCAATGAGCTGAGCCATTGCCATGATAGTTGTCTGTATCATAGAATCCGTTTTTCGTGCCAAAGAACAAACACGAAACTGTAAATACAACTGTCAATACTACTAAAATTAACTTTACATCCATTTTGCTTGCCCTCTACTCAATACTCTATTAGGATAATAGAGTGCTTCCACATTCACCAATGGAATCACTAGAAAATTTTAAATGCTTATTTCGATGCCGCAGTGAGTATATTTACCGCATCAAATATGATTGTATAACTTTTCGCTTAAGCTGTCTATATACTTAAGTAGGATTAGATTAGATGTTATGAATAACACAAATTATTTATGCTCTATAAATATCTCTTCGATGTCCAATTTGATGAACAGTGATTATCTTTTTTTCTGTGCTGAAGGAATACAGCACTCGATAATCTCCTACTCTTAACTTGTATAAAAAAGTCAGATTACCTGTCAAAGGTTGGGGAGTGATGTACTCGAAGTTTTCGGCTAACCAATTAATTTTAGTGGCAATGCGATCGCGTACAACTTGAGTTAGCCCTTCTAAATCAGCAAGGGCTTCTGCTTTAATCTCAAGCTCATAGTTCATTGTGGATTGATACCCAGTTTTTTGTAAACTTCCTGAGCAGGAATACCACGCTCCCCTGCTTGTGTTCGCTTGAGTGATTCAAGTAATCGCTGCTTAACTTCTTCTCTAACTTCTTTGCCTTCATCGGGATCGCCCAAGAATTCCTCTAAGGCTTCTTCAACAGTGTATTTTATTAAATCTCTGAGTTCATCAACTGTCATGTCTTTGATTTGCATTTGTATCCATTAGTTTTTGTAACTGCTAATGCGATTTTAGCTTGATTTATCTCGTTCGTTCCGACCAGAAATTGTTAAAATTTATAACTTAAAACTTGAATTGCGCCATTTTCTGGTAAACTTCCCGAGCTAATAGTAATAGTGTCACTATTAGCTCGACGAACATTCATGCCACTCATCAAAGTTAAAAACTCATCCAAAGGAGAGATGTTGCAAGTAGCAGCATCAGCGGCTTGTGTACGGTAATGGGTGGGAATTACGAGTTTGGGATTGAGAACTTGAATTGCTTGCTTAGCTTCCGTGGCATTATAAGCTTTTGGACCACCACCGACAGGAACCAATGCTACATCAGGGCGTCCCATTAAAATTTTTTGCTCAATGGAAATGGGAGCGGCGGCTCCACCTAAGTGGAGGATGTTAAATCCCCCTTGCTTCCACTGCCAAGCAGTATTTGTGCCAAACTGCTTACCACCTTTGCGATCGTGGTCTATGGATATTCCCTGAAACCTGATACCTTTAAACTCGTACAGTCCTGCTTCGTAAATTAACTTAGGATTTCCGGGTAAGCCTTCGACAACACCTTCATCTAGTAGTTGACTACTAATCAAAACTAGATCTGCTGCCACTCTTGGTGGACGATAGCCAGCTGTACAACCAAGATTCCGAAAAGGGTTGACAAGCACTTTTGTACCGCCACCAGTAAATAAAAAGCAAGTATGACCCAACCACTGAATTGACATTGAACCGCTAGATTGGGCTGTAACCTGCTGTTGATAACTGAAATTTGTTACCATCGCACACGCCAACCCCGCTCCAGCATAGCCCATCAATTTTCGTCGTTTCATCAATCACGCTCTCGATTGTAGTTTTAAGAGAAAGTTTCGCAGTAAATGTTTACCTGAATTTGTCAGAATACTCTCTGGGTGAAATTGGACGCCCTCAATGTGAGGATAGTTCCGGTGTCGCACTCCCATAATTGTGCCATCTTCAACCCATGCAGTAATTTCCAACACATCTGGGCAAGTTTCGCGCTCAATCACTAAACTATGATACCGGGTTGCGGTCATGGGATTTTCTATTTCACAAAAAACTCCCACATTGTTGTGATGCACCTGAGAAGTTTTACCGTGCATTAATTCTGATGCAGAAATAATATTACCACCGAACACTTGACCAATACTTTGATGCCCCAAACAAACTCCTAAAATTGGCAAGCTAGGTCCAAGTTTCTCAATTAATAAGAGCGAAATTCCGGCATCTTCTGGACGACCTGGACCAGGGGAAATTACCACCCCATCTGGCTTTAAGGCACGAATCTCATCTAGTGATATTTTATCATTACGAAAAATCCTAATATCAGATGCAACTGGGAATTCAGAAGCCAATTCTCCCAGATACTGCACCAAGTTATAGGTAAAACTATCGTAATTATCTATAACTATAATCACAACCTATTACTCCTGGTTTGTGTAAGTAATTATTTATCATCTCACAACCAGATTCTAATACGTATTGTGTCAAATTAATACAGAACTGCCAGAACTTACGATTTAATCGCTGAGCAAATCAAGGTGAATAGAGGAGGGAATATAAGTACACTAGCTACTAGCATTGCCACACAAGCCGAGATCAGCACAGCTCCTGCTGCACAATCTTTAGCAATTTTTGCTAGTTCATGAAACGTTTGCTTAACGGTTAAGTCCACAACCGACTCAACAGCTGTATTCAATAACTCTAATGCCAAAACCAAACCACTAGTTACGCCAATTACTGCTATCTCTACTGCTTTTAAGTGTAAAAAAATACTTAATCCTAGTGCCAGAATGCAGACGCCCACATGAATACGAAAATTACGCTGTGTTGTAAAAGCGTAGATAATTCCAGCCCAAGCATACTTAAAGCTACTAACTAAATTAGCAGCAACTCCCCAAGAAAGTTCCCTTTGCTTGGAGACAACAGTTTCTAGGTGGTTTGGTGTTGGTGGCGATGAAACTTCGTGGGGCATAAGCGTTGGATTCAACAGCAAAATTAGCTAAGGTGGAGATTTTCGCCGATTTTAATAAATTTAATAACTGATCAGGCACATAGACATCGTATGATATCTAGAGAAAAATTAATATATCTAGTATATGTAATATATTGCTATTCTAAGTCTATAGTAATACCTATTGTCTTCAGTAAGACTACTTGTTGCTTTAACATCAAGTTAAGACTTTCTTCATCTGGGTGATCCCAGCCCAATAGGTGTAATAATCCGTGAGATGCTAACCAGGTTAACTCTGTTGACAAAGGGTGCTCTTGCTGTTGCGCTTGGCGTTTAGCCGTATCAACAGAAATAACAATATCACCTAGATACAATGACTCAGAAGCAAACATTTCTTCTGGTTGAGGAAAATTTACTTCCAATGCGGCAAAGGCTAAAACGTCTGTGGGCTGGTTTTGCTGACGATATTGAGCATTTAGTAATTGAACTTGGGCATCAGTTGTTAAACGTAGCCCTATTTCGTAAGTTGGTGCGATGACAATATCCGGTTTCAGCACTTTCCACCAGCTGTTAAATCTTTCTTCCCAAGTTTGAGCGCTAATTTGAACATGACCTTCAAAATTCTCAGCTTCTATGTGGGAATATTCTTTGCTATCATCTTCTAGATATAATTCAACTTGCACAAGTTCCGACTCAATCTCCTTTAGTTACAGTAATTATGTTTAATAATTATCGAGTTAGGTAAGCAAGACCTACTAAAACAGCTAAAAGCCCTACCGTGGTGAGTGCAAAATGTTTTATAGAGGTGCCACGTTTGCGCACCATATTTCGCATAGCCAGTTTTACATAACTAGGTTGGGGTTCTGTAGAAGGAGAATTACTCATGATTCGATGACAAATACTTCCACTAATGTAACATTTTGTTGAGCGCAGTTACTGCTATTTTGGCAAATTAGGAGTCAGGAGTGATTTTTATTCATCACTCTTCACTCCTGACTTAATTAAGCGATCGCACTTTCTACTAGCTGGTTTTCTTGGCGCAGGTAAGCTTGGATGAAAAAGTCGATCTCGCCGTTCATCACATCAGCGATCGCCGTCGTTTCCACATTTGTCCGCAAATCCTTTACCATCTGGTAAGGATGGAAAACGTAGTTACGGATTTGGTTTCCCCAAGAAGCCTCCACCATATCACCGCGAATTTCGGCTATTTCTTTGGCATGTTGCTCTTGAGCAATCACTAGCAGCTTTGCTTTGAGGCGGGCGAGAGCTTTCTCTTTATTTTGTAGTTGACTGCGTTCTTCTGTACAACGTACAGCAATGCCTGTGGGGATATGAACAATCCGCACAGCAGTTTCTACTTTGTTAACATTCTGCCCACCCTTACCACCAGATCTGGATGTGGTAACTTCCAAATCCTTCTCCGGAATTTCTAGCTGCACAGTGTTATCTATTTGGGGCATGACTTCCACCCCAGCAAAACTGGTTTGTCGCTTACCATTGGCATTAAATGGTGAAATCCTTACCAAACGGTGAGTACCTGTTTCGGGCCTTAAATACCCATAGGCGTAACGCCCAGTAATTTCGATCGTTGCCGATTTAATTCCTGCTTCATCACCATCAGAGATTTCAGTTAAATGCACCTTGTAGCCGTGGTTTTCTCCCCAACGGGTGTACATACGTAAGAGCATTTCTGCCCAATCTTGAGCATCAGTACCTCCAGCACCTGCATTGAGGGTTAGTACTGCACCCTTTTCATCGTAAGGACCAGATAGTAATTGTAGTAATTCCCACTGATCGAGTTCACCTTTAAGCTTGGTAATGGTAGATTCTGCTTCTTGTAGTAGCCCTTCATCTGTTTGTAACTCCAAAAGATCTACCACAGCTCTGGAGTCTTCCAGACTTACTTGCCACTGACTGTACTGTTGCAAGTGCGCTTTGAGATCGTTAAGTTCTTGCAACGTGTCTTGGGCTTTAACTTGATCTTCCCAAAATTCTGGTTGAGCTGCTATTTGTTCTAAGTCTTGAATCTTAGCGGTAAGTGCGGGGATGTCAAAGATAGTCCTGGGTTTTACCCAGGCGACTAGACAACGTTTCGATTTCGCGTTTGAGTTCTAAAACTTCCATTGTGTGTATGTATTCTCCTTTTATCTCTCTATTTTAGAAGTTTACTTCCATTTTGGGGGAGTGTCTGAGTGTCTGAGTGAGGGAGAATATAAACTTTAATTCTCCCCTACTCACAAACTCCCCTACCCCCCTACTCCCTGCCCTAGTCACGGCTATTGAGAGCAATAAGTAACCGTAAAATGAAGACGAACAAGTTGATGTAGGTTAAGTACATCGATAAAGCAGCGGGTAGATACTGATCGTCGCGGTATGTACGTGGCAGGATGTAGAAATCAACTACGGATGCGCCCACAAAGAGAAACACGCCCAAACCGGAGATGCCAATTTCTAACCAAGTGGGTGTGAAAACACCGAAGAAAGAAAACACGAACTGGGTGAGGCAGACAACGATTAAAGCGATGATCCCCAAATTAATCGTTTTCGTTAACGCCATCCCATCTTGCTCAGACAGATTGGAGCCAATTTGACGGGCGACAATAAAGGTAATTCCACAACCTAGTGCGGCAAAGCCAACACCCGCAATACCTACATTGGGATTTCTCAGCGCCAGAAATACCAAGCCACTTAGGGTATACCCAGACAAGAGACTGTAGGTTGCAAGTAAGGGTAGTGCAACTTTTTTGTTGCCGTTTTCGGCAACGTTTTGAGCAACGAAGAACAAAATCAACTCCAAAATCACCGCACCAATCACAGTGGGAAAGAATATTTGGGGGTTAGTGCGGATAATGTTAATTCCACCGTAAGTTCCCAGTGCTGTTAGCACTAGCCCACCGCCCACGTAAGGGAGGGCGTTGGCAATGACGTTGGGACCTACGAGAGCTTGAGTTTTAGCTTGACGGAAAGCATCGCGGAAGTTGCTGGTATTACTCATATTTCACAACGGCTTGTTCTGTGTGAATTGCTATTTAGTCTATTTTTACTTACATTGTCTATGATTAACCATGTAGTGTTTCTAAAGAGTTGAAACTGCCTGACAGCAGATTACCTACAAAAAAATATCCGTGTAAATGCGTAGATATTCAATTCGCCCCTTCAGAAATTCAGTAAAACAAACGATAGATTCTTTAGCTTCTCTTAAGGAAAATAATTTCAGATTAGATGACGGTTTACGCAACTAGATTTTTGTAGGCAAACGAGTTGCCACAAAGGAATATTTTATGGCAATAAATCAGTCGTGTGTGCGCTCTGAAGGTATGGAGTTATTGCGCTTGTACCATCAGAATCCCTCTATTAAACTTCGTAATCAACTTGTACAGTTACATACTGGCTTAGTCAGAAAGATGGCGCATAAATTTAGCCATCAATGTAATGAACCTTATGAAGATTTGGAGCAAATCGGTTATTTTGGCTTAATTAGGGCAATTGAACGGTTCGATCCTAGTCAAGGATATGCTTTTAGTTCTTTTGCCGTGCCATATATTCGGGGTGAAATGTTGCACTTTTTGCGCGATCGCAGTAGCTTGTTGAAAATTCCCCGTCGTTGGCAAGAACTCTACAATGAAGGGCAAAAGGTACGCAAAGAACTAGCTGTTAAGTTAGGACGTCCCCCCAAGGATGCTGAAATTGCCAACATTCTTCAAGTTTCTGTACACGAATGGCAAGAAACCAAATTAGCCGCGCAAAATCGTTTACCCTTAAGTCTAGATGCTACTGTAGTTCACTACGTAGATTGTCAAATCACTTTGGGTGAAGCACTTCCTTGTCCCCGTAGTGTTGCTTTTCAACAACTTGAAGAAGAACGCCAACAACTTCAAGGGGCAATGAATATGTTAGAAGAAAAGCCGCGTATGGCAGTTGAGTTGGTGTTTTTGAAAGAACTTTCTCGTAAAGACGCAGCTAAGAAAATTGGTACTAGTCCCATGACTGTAACACGTTATTTACATAAGGGAGTTCAAGATTTAATGGGTGTTTTACGCCAACCTGTAGTAGCAACAGGCACTACATGCTAATAGCTAATTGCTAATTGCTGATTGTTATTTGCTATAAGCCATTAGCCATTCACCATTAGCTATTAGCTATTTACCGAGATTTTAAATCCGCGATCGCGCCCTTAGTCATAGCAGCAATTGCTTTATCTGTAGCTTTGGGCAAATGGTAATACTTGCCTCCTGCTGTCGTTGCTAATTCTTTAGCAAACCCAGTGGAAACAAATTTATTTTCTGTATCAATTACTAACAACTGCATCCCTAACGCACGAATTCTCGCGGCAATTTCTAACAATTCCGCTTTGATATCCGGCTTTTGGTTTGGTTCTGGTGTTTCACCTAAAGAACGCGCCAAGGGAATATTACCACGTCCATCAGTGATCGCTACAATTACTACCTGCCCAATATCTCCACTCCGAACTGCATTCAAACCGACACGTACAGCTTGAGTTAAACCATGTGCCAGTGGCGAACCCCCTCCACAAGGTAATCTTTCCAGGCGGTTACGTGCCATAGCAATAGAACGTGTTGGCGGTAGTAATACTTCTGCTTGTTCTCCCCGGAAGGGAATCAAAGCTACAGAATCGCGGTTTTGATAAGCTTCTGTTAAAAACTGCATTACCGCTCCTTTTGCTGACTGCATCCTGTTCAGCGCCATCGATCCTGAAGCATCTACGACAAATATTACCAAAGCTCCAGCTTTACGTACCAAGCGCTTGGAGCGAATATCACTTTGTTCTACGTATACCTTTTTTTGGAGATTTTGGATTTCTCCCCGACTCACAGCCTCCCCGACTTCCGTAGAGACGCCCCGGCGGGGCGTCTCTACATGCCTCGCCCGTCGTGCTTTTTGATACGGTGCTGCTGCTCTCAAGGTGGCGTCTACAGCAATGCGTCGTACTTTGCCTTTGGGTAACATTGGCTTAACATAGCGTCCCCTGTCTTCTGAGAAGATTAAGCTACGACTACCAGATTTACCTTGTCGCTGTGCCATTTGAGCAAAATATAACACATTGGGATCAAGAATTACCCCTTCAGGATCAAAGACAAATTCTTCCGGGATGCTGGGTGGTTCTTGTTCTTGTTCCTGTTGCTCTTGATTTTCTTCCTGTTCCTGTTGTTCTTGATTTGACTCGTCTTCTGGTTCTTCTTGATTCTGTGGAGGGGGTGGTGGTGGTGGTTCTTGAGGAGGCGGTGTCTGTACAACTGTCGCCCGTGGTACAATTACTAACTCCACAGCATGACGCAAATCTTCTGCGTTAACTTGTGTACGCCCTTCCAAAGCAGCTGCCGCCTTGGCAACTCGCATGGCAAATATCTCGGCGCGATGCCCTTGCACTGCCCCACGAATTGCTTCATTGACAAGATAAGCGACTTGTTCAGTGGTGATTTGCACTTCTTTAAGCCATTCCCGTGCCAAAATAATTTGAGTTTTCAGATCGTCTAGATCTTGTTGATATTGCTGAAGAAATTCTTGTGGATAACGAGAATAGGCTAGAGCTTGTTCTACAGCTTCTACTCTTTGATCTAAACCCAGTACACCATCAGCTGAAAGGGCGATCGCTATTCTATCGAGTAGATGTTCTCGCAATGCTCCTTCTTCTGGATTATAGGTAGCAATGAACAGCGGCTGACAAGGATGTTGAAAACTAATCCCCTCGCGTTCAATCTGGTTACTTCCAGAAGATAGTACAGCTAAAAGTTGATTAGATATTTGGTCATCTAATAAATTAATTTCATCCACATAAAGGATACCTCGGTGTGCTTGTGCCAACAACCCAGGTTGAAAAACACTTTCTCCAAGTTTTACTGATTGTTCCACATCCACAGAACCCAGGAGTCTGTCTTCTGTAACTCCCAGAGGAATTTGCACAAACGGCGCAGGAATAATTTCTGTTTCCACGGTTGTAGAGACGTTACACGTAACGTCTCTACATAATAATATGTCGTCCCATTCTTCTGGGTGGTGGGGATCGCAATTGCTGATTGAACCTTTGACTACTTCAATTGGAGGTAGTAGGGCGTGGATAGCACGAGCCATTACTGATTTTGCCGTACCACGACGACCTGCGATCGCCACTCCCCCCAACCCCGGATCTACCGCAGCTAATAGTAAGGCTAACTTAATCGCTTCTTGACCGACAACAGCACTGAGAGGAAAAGCAGTACTAACAGGAGTGATGGTAGGCGGTGACATGTTCTAAATAATTGCTACTCTAGGTTTTTAGCATAGCAAAATAGAGGTTATGCGGAACACAACTACATCGCAATTTATGCAACTTACTTCATCTTCAATCGGAAGAACTGCTCTTTACGAAAAATTTCAGTCAAAAATTATTCATAATCCTTCTTTAGATCGAACATTAGTGAGTTTTCAGGCAAATAAACAAGCACCATTTTCTGCCTGGTTTAAATATAGGGAAGGTTTTTCAGAACGATTAGTTACATATCTTCTGCAACTCAAGCCACAGCCTGGTATTCTACTTGATCCATTTTCGGGAGGTGGTTCTGCTCTTTTTGCTGCCAGTACCTTGGGATGGCAGACTATGGGAATTGAACTCCTACCTGTCGGCATTTTTGCTACCAGAGCTAGACTAATAGCTCAAAAAATCAATGTAGAATCTTTCAATATAGTATTTGCTGAACTTAAAAAAATTAACTTTAAAGATTACTATGACCAACGCTATACATTCAAGCATATTCCAATTACCCGTGGAGCCTTTTCTCCGGATACTGAAGAACAACTGGTAGGTTATATTTCTTATTGTCATAATTTTATCAAGAATGAAGACATTCGTACCCTAATTCTTTATGCCGCTTTTTGTATTCTTGAAGATATTAGCTATACCAGAAAAGATGGACAATATCTACGCTGGGATACTCGTTCAGGTCGTGCTAAGGGTAAAAATCAATTTGATAAAGGAGTAATTCTCAATTTTAATGATGCGATCTATCAGAAGCTGAAGCAAATTACATCTGATTTAAATGGCGAACCCACTCAACTGAATTTATTTGGCGACAAACCCTCACAACATAATAGTGTAAATTATATTCATGGAGAAAATTCAGCGCCTGTACTTTATCAAAGCTCTTGTCTAGATACTCTTCCTACTATGCAAGAAAGTAGTATTGATTTTGTCATAACATCGCCACCTTATGTCAACAGATATGACTATACACGCACCTATGCACTTGAGCTTGTATTTCTAGGATGTAGTGAAGAGAAAATAAAGCAATTACGTCAGACAATGTTATCATGTACTGTAGAAAATCGTGATAAACGAGCTTATTTAGAAAATTATTATAAAAATATAGAACGCCATCAGGAATTTTTGACAGTTGATTCTACCTTCCAACAACAAACTGCATTGCATGAAGTACTAACAATTCTAGAAGCTTATAGAAAAGAAGGAAACTTAAATAACACAAATATTGCCCGAATGGTGCGTAATTACTTTTACGAAATGTGCTTTGTTACTTATGAATTAGCTCGAATTCTCAAACCAGGTGGCATAATCGCAATGGTTAACGATAACGTCCGATATGCTGGAGAAGAAATACCTGTAGACCTTATTTTATCTAATATGGCAGAGTCTTTCGGACTAACAACGCGACACATTTGGACATTAGGACGCGGAAAAGGTAATAGTAGTCAACAAATGGGAAATCACGGTCGCTCAGAACTTCGTAAATGTGTATATATTTGGGAAAAGCAAGCAGTGTGACACAAGAAGAAAATTATCTCTTAACAGAAGCAAATCGTATAAATTATCGGTTGCGCTCAACCTTCTTTTATCGTAAACTTAAAGAGTACAACACACTATCCTTTCGTGCAAGAATAGATGCTTTATTACCAGTAAAGCATTTATACAGTTGGGAAGATAGAGCTAACTGGGGTATTGGGGAAGATGCATTTACTTACATCAATGGACATGCTAATTTAGAGCTAATTCAAGTATTTTGTCACCCCAGGTTAATTCGAGAACACTCTAGATTATTAGCTTACTATCGTAATACAGCAGCACTTTCTCAGAAAGCAGTTAAGTATTTAACACGAATAGATGTTAAGAAGATTGAAGCCGATCAAGAAAATCGCTATTCTTTGACTGAAGACAAAGCTTTAGCTCTTTCTCGCCTTTTTAATGAACATATATCGCTTATCATTGATAGCTCTATAGAAAGTCTTACAAAGGAAGAATTATATGGTATACTACTTGCGTCAACTGGGTCACAAATTGATGGTTCATGGCGTAATGCTATCGGGGAAGAAGCAGAAAAAGTAGTCCAGAAACTTCTTGTTAAAGAGGCTAAAGAACGAAATCTTCTTGCTGCTTTGATACCGCGTTTAGGTACGGTAATTGAACTGTACAATCCCGATTTACTTGAGGAACAACTGGGAAATGTTGAGCGCTATAAAGGTGTCATGTTAACTAATCGCACCTCAATACTTTTTTCCAGTGAACCAGATATTTCACTTCTGGGCAATCAAGGTAAGACAATTGGTGTAATTGAGGTAAAAGGAGGTACCGATCCTGCTGGAGCGCTTGAACGTTATGGTGCATCCAAAAAATCTTTTGAGGAAGCTTTGCGCAGTAATTCAGAAGTGAAAACTATTTTTGTTGCTAGTTGCATTACTACTGAGGTGCATACTCGTATTCAAAACGATCCAACCATCTCAACATATTTCAACCTAACAGAAATACTCATTGAAACCTCAACACAGTACGAAAATTTTGTCAAAGAAGTCTTTTCGCCGATAGAGTCATGAGTAGTGATGTGTAGCTGCTCTAAAAGTAAAGCCTATACTCTGGTATTCGTTCATTATCAATGATTTCTTTGAAAGATTCAAAATAACTTTCTCTCTGTTTTAAATCTGACTCTGAAACTTCTTCTTCAATCCACTCTCTTAAAAGTTTCATTGCTGCTAAGTTTTTTTGTAATTGTTTTTCTGGTGTCTTTCCCATATGCTGCAAAAATGGTGTTAAAGATTCTTTGATATTTTTTAATTTTTTACCCGCCATAGTTACTCCTCTAAATATACTAATCTTAAGTTAATCACTGTCATGGTATCATTTCAACATAAGTAAGTACATCTCAAACGCTTTTCATAGCTAAGTTCGTGACTAAGATGCAAGATTTAGTAAAACTCGAAGAGCAAGGTTGGCAGGCGCTCTCATCGAAAGGAGATGCGGCAAAGAAGTTTTATGGCTCGTTGCTCACCGACGATGCAATCATGGTATTTCCAGGTGGCTTGCTTATAGAAGGGAGAGAGAACATTCTCGAATCTATGGCTGCTCAACCGTGGAAATCCTTCCAAATGGAACAGCCGCATGTGATTTCACTGTCGGAGAACGCAGGAGTAATAGTGTATAGAGTCACTGCCCAACGCGAAGGTAGCAATACATACGTGGCACTTATTAGTAGCACGTATACTCTTCGTGAAGGAAAGTGGAAGCTAGTTGTTCACCAACAGACACCGGTATGACTAATAAGTGGAGATATGACGAATGACTAAACCTAATTTCTCAACAATGACAAAATCTGAACTGAAACAGTATCTAATTGAACACCAGAATGACAATGAAGCGTTTGAGGCATTAATGGATAAAATTTATGCCGAACCAGAATCTAAACTTTACACTGTAGATGACGTAGAGATTTTGGAAAATTTGATAAAAGCAAAAAGACGTAGTGTATAGAGTCGCTGCCCAACGCGAAGGTAGCAATACATACGTGACATTTATTAGTAGCACGTATACTCTTGGTAAAGGGAAGAACGGCAGATGATCACTGATGTCAGTTGGGAAGGATATGAAGCCCTTGTTGCTGAACTGTGTGACAGTCTTCAGTAACGGGTAACTTAATAGCTCCAGTGGCTTCATTTGCTGTTAGCGAATACGTTGAAATCCAATTTGCTCAATTATCTTTTGCCCTTCGTCAGTCAGTAGCAACTTATAATAAGCCTGTCCTACCCTCTGCGTAGGATTTGTATCGTCATGGTAATTCTTCACAATCACAGATATCTCTTCCGTGAGCAGCTGTTTTGGATACTTATGGTTTAGCGGCGCACGTAAACTGTCCTCACTCTTCGCATTTAAACATAGTTTGGAAGAAGTGACTTTAAAGGGAAGCTCTGGCTGAGCGTTAGCTTCGCTACCGATAATAGGCATGAGTCGAATCCCAGATTGACCAAAAATTAGCGTAGCTGGAGCATGATAAATGCCACCACGCTTATTGTTATCCTTAACCTTCCGTATTCCATTAGTAGTATCTGGAACGGTTTCAACGTTGACATATTGTTCACCATCTAAAACTTCGTTTTTAAAACCGTATTTTGCTGCGTCCTGTGTTGCACCGTGTGCGTAGGGAGTAATCGGTAGGTTAGGACCTCCTACTTCTTGCCAATTTTTTATTTTGCCTGTGTATATACCTTTCAATTGTTTTATGGTAAGACTGTGAACCCTGTCAGCAATATAGGGGTGAACAACGATCCCAGTTATATCTCGTGCTACTAACTTTTGCTCAAGTTCAAATCCTTTGGCTCTGGCATCGCCCGTTTCTTCTTGTTTAAGGGGGCGTGAGGATAAAGCAAAATCCACGTCACCGTTGATTAGCATTTTAATACCTGTACCAGAACTGGGAAGATCTTTAGAGTTGGGATTTATATCAGTAGGACGGGTGTAGTTTAGTTGGAAACCTTGTCGAACTGACTGGATTCTAGAATTAATTCCTTTTCCGTCACAGTCGAATGCTGCTGACGCTGTGCTTCCTGCGTATTTAAATTTTCCTTTGGGAACATCAACGTCTTGAAATTCTGCGTTGAAAAAAACATCGAAAATCAACAAAATTGTCGCACAACCAACAACTAAAGCTAATAAGCCAAGAATGAGCCGCCACTTGTTGAGTGATGGAGGCATGGTATCTTCTGGAGTTGAACCGCGAAGTTGCTGCCAGGTAAGGGACTGAAAATTAGGAGTAATGCAAATCGTCGGCAACCAAACTGCACCTGGATAGTCGCGATTAAAATGTTCTAGACGTTTACGAGCGGTGTGTACAGAAGTAAATAGGGATTGATTACTACTAAACTGTTGAAAAAAGTGCCGCAAAAACTCTACTGCCACCGAGTCTGGTACTGGTTCCCGCATGACAATACTTTGTTGTAAATTTAACTGCGCCAGTTGGTTGGCTAACCCTAACCCATCACAGGAATTAAAAATAGCTAACTGCAATCCTCTAGTTACTGCTACTTTTAAAGCTTCCTTAAATTGCTCAATTTGCAGGCTTTCCGTGTCATTTACCTCAATCCAGCCAATTTCACCATTACTATCACTGCCACTATGTCCTGTAAAGATAAAGATATGATAGCCCTGTTGATCCCAAAGCCGATCGCACAACTCCTTGATTGTTGGTTGCTTTAAGTAAACTACTTCTGCCCCAAGTTGTTCTAAACGTCGGATTTCCTCTAAGTCATCTTCAGTATTAATACCATCACTCCTGCCCACAGCGACTAAAATTCTGATTTTGGCACTCTTGGGCGAAGAAATTTCTTGTATTTGAGCTTGTGCTTGAGCTATTCTCAATGCTATTTCGGCTTGGGGATAGTGGTTTTGAAATACTGTCCACTCTTGCCAAGGGAGGCGGCGCAGGTTGATATCCGCATCAAGAATTATACTAATTTCTTCTCCTACCGAATGTAATTGTTGTGCGATCGCTATCAATCCATCGCGAATCGGTTGCCATTTACTATCTCCACAGTTAAGCCATTCATTTAGCTGACTTTTCCCGTTAAGTCTCTATAGCAAGCTGCCAACCCTCGCAGAGGTCGTGTAATTTTAACCAACCTCGCC
>NZ_JACXAE010000132.1:27216-46377 GCF_014698965.1 Iningainema tapete BLCC-T55 | reverse complement strand
ATCTTTACCCCCCAATCCCCACCCCCCCCAACCCCCCCTTATTAAGGGGGGGCATGAAGGGATCGTGTGTAGCCAGCTTTTGGAGAAATGGTATAACTAACTATCGGGTTGTCGTGTGCGATGTGAAGGGTAATTCCGAATAACCGCAACTGTGAATATTGTAGGCGATCGCATCCTCACTATAGCATTCCTATTTGAGTTACTAACAGGATTTTTTTGGGAACCGCGAAGACGCGAAGGGCGCGAAGGAAGAGGAAACAGAGAATTGTTTGTAAATCATTTAGGATTGCTATATATCGGATTAATATGTTATCCAAGCCTCAATTCTAGGATAGTAACTAACTATCGGGTTGTCGTGTGCGATGTGAAGGCGATCGCTCACTCACCGTAACTTTTTATACTATTTTTGTCAAGAGCGATACACATACATTTTGTCGAAACGTGTTCATTTGAGCCAGTGCTGCAAGTGGGTTTCCCATCGTAGACAACTGACGTTGCGTTTCTACACTTAGATTTATACCTTAAATCAGCAACGCCAGAGTACTGTCAGTGCTACAAAAGCTAATAACTTATAAATTTATTTTATAAGTAGTAATAAATTTAGCATGTAGAATTAACTTAACATGAGTGTTTCGATAATTTGAACTAAATGAGGTAGAAAATTTTGTCTGTAAGAAGACTAACCTTAGGTGGCTATGGTGTGAAACTGAGTAGAGGCATTTAAGATTGAGAAGAAGAATCAAGTGGTTAGCTTGGAAGATAATTTATTGTTATAAGCCAAAGTTTATGCATAATTTAGTTATTAGATTATTTGTTTACTGATATGAGTTTAGTTAACTAATTTAGAGGAAAAAGACAAGTTTATAACATAACTAAGATTTTTTCATTAATAAGGAAATATCAGTATGACAAATACACCACGATGGGTAATTGAAAAAATTCGTGAAGTCAAAGAAAAACAGCTTAAAAAATTAGATTTAACTTGGTATTATTTTACAGGGGATATAAAGTTAAACAAAATACCTCCGGAAATATTTGAATTAAAATGGTTAGAAGAATTAGATTTAAGTGGTAACAATATTACAGAATTACCAAATTTATTATCAAAATTTCCTAAACTTAAATTATTTGGGTTTCGCTGGGAAGACAACAAACCAGTTCCTGATTGGTTAAATCAACTACCGGAATTAAAAGTTGATTTAAGTAGATTCGGAGTAACTAACGAATTACCAAATTTTATTTTCTCACTCACCAATTTAACCGTACTCGATTTAAGCTATAATAAACTGACAATAGTACCGCAATCTGTTACCAGACTCACCAATTTAACCCAACTCGATTTAAGCAATAATAAACTGACAACAGTACCAGAATCTCTTACCAGTCTCACCAATTTAACCGAACTCGATTTAAGCTGGAATAAACTGACAACATTACCGGAATCTCTTACCAGTCTCACCAATTTAACCGAACTCGATTTAAGCTATAATCAACTGACAACATTACCGGAATCTCTTACCAGTCTCACCAATTTAACCGAACTCGATTTAAGCTATAATCAACTGACAACAGTACCGGAATCTCTTACCAATTTAACCAAACTCTATTTAAGCGGTAATCAACTGACAACAGTACCGGAATCTCTTACCAGACTCACCAATTTAACCCATCTCGATTTAAGCCGTAATCAACTGACAACAGTACCGGAAACTCTTACCAGACTCACCAATTTAACCGAACTCAATTTAAGCGAGAATCAACTGACAACAGTACCGGAAACTCTTACCAGACTCACCAATTTAACCACACTCTATTTAAGCCGTAATCAACTGACAACAGTACCGGAATCTCTTACCAGACTCACCAATTTAACCACACTCTATTTAAGCGAGAATCAACTGACAACAGTACCGGAAACTCTTACCAGACTCACCAATTTAACCGAACTCAATTTAAGCGAGAATCAACTGACAACAGTACCGGAAACTCTTACCAGACTCACCAATTTAACCACACTCTATTTAAGCCGTAATCAACTGACAACAGTACCGGAATCTCTTACCAGACTCACCAATTTAACCACACTCTATTTAAGCGGTAATCCTTTAGAAAAACCACCTCTAGAAATTGCCGAGAAAGGTATTATTGCCATCCGTGAATATTTTCAACAAATTGCAGAGGAAGGTTTAGATTATCTTTACGAAGCCAAACTACTAATTATTGGTGAAGGCGGTGCAGGTAAAACAACTTTAGCTAAAAAAATTGACAATCAAGATTATCAACTCCAAGAAGAAGATACTACTAAGGGAATTGAAGTTACTAAATGGAGTTTTCCCATTGAGAATAGCAAAGATTTCCGTGTTAGTATCTGGGATTTTGGTGGACAAGAAATTTATCATACAACACATCAGTTTTTCCTAACGAAACGTTCTTTATATCTCTTGGTTGCGGATACTCGTAAAGAAGACACTGATTTCTATTACTGGTTAAATACAGTTGAGTTATTGGCAGAAGATAGCCCACTAATAATTATTGAAAACGAAAAACAGGATCGTCGCCGTGAGATTAATGAAAATCAACTTCGAGGACAATTTAGTAATTTAAAAGAAACTGTTCGTACAAATTTAAAAGATAACCGAGGTTACAATGACATTCTTAAGTCAATTAAATATTATATTCAGTCACTACCCCATGTTGGTTCTGCATTACCAAAAACATGGGTTAAAGTACGTGAAGCACTTGAGCAAGATTCCCGAAACTATATTAGTTTGGATGAATATATTAAAGTTTGTGAACAACATGGGTTTAAGCAGCACAAGGATAAATTACAACTTAGCGGTTATCTTCATGATTTAGGAGTCTTTTTACACTTTCAAGATGATGCGTTATTAAAGAAAACAGTCATCCTTAAACCAAAATGGGGTACAACTGCTGTCTATAAACTGCTGGATAGCGACAAGGTAGCCAGCAATTTAGGTAGATTCACAAAATCAGATTTACAGGATATTTGGTGTGAAGAAGAATATATGCTCATGCATGACGAATTGTTGCGTTTAATGTGTAAATTTCGTCTTGCTTATGAAATTCCTGATAATTTAGGAAATTATGTTGCTCCGCAATTACTAAGTAACAATCAACCTGAGTACAACTGGGATGGAAAGGGTAATTTAATCCTGCGATATACGTATACATTTATGCCTAAGGGTATTATTACCCAGTTTATTGTTGTCATGCATCGACTAATTCACCAACAAAAAGAGGTTTGGAAGACAGGGGTAATTCTTAGCAAAGATGATACAAAAGCAGAAGTAATCGAATATTATGGTAAACGTGAAATTCAAATTAGAGTTACAGGTAAATACAAGCGTGATTTGATGACAAATGTCATTTACGAACTTGATAAAATTCACAGTTCATATAAAAAATTAAAATATGAAAAATTAATTCCCTGTAATTGTCCACTCTGTTATGAGAGTGAATCACCTCATTTTTATGAATATAATCTGTTAAAACGAAAATATTATCACAAAGGTAATCAAGCTACAATTGAATGTGGCAAAGAACCAGATTATAATGAAGTAAAAATTTCTGAATTAATTGATGATACTGTGTATGATAGTTATAATATACAAGAAAAACCTGAAAATATACGAGAAAAACCATTATTAGCAGAAAAAGATGACAGAATTCGTAGTTTAGAGAATATGGTTGTAACGGCGATACAACGCCCCAGTATTTGTGCAGAAACATATAATAGTCAAGGAGATACTATGTCAGATAAATCAGACACTACTTACAACTTAAACCAACCTAAATTCGGTGGTGGTTTCGCTGGTACTGGAGGAACCCAAACAGGCGGCACTCTTTATGATAATTCTTCAAACCAAAACCTAGCTGAAGCAGCAGCGCAAATTCAGGAATTACTTACACAACTAGAACAATCTTATCCTAGCAATACTACTACTGGAAAAATGGCGATCGCAACTGAAGCAATCAAACATATCGAAAGCGATCCTACTATAAAATCACGGATACTCAGTGCGCTAAAATCAGGTGGCATTCAAGCTTTAGCACAACTGCTGAATCATCCCGCTGCTAGCTTTGTGATTGGCGCTTTGGAAGACTGGCAAAAAACCGAGGATGTTTAGGTTGATAGTGAACTTGCGATCGCCTACACTACAACCAATACCAGTATGCTTGAATATCGGACTAACACGTTACACGAGCGGCAATTTCACAGTAGTAACTACCTAGCGGGTTGCCGTGTGCGATGGGAAGGGTAATCTTGAATAATCGTAACTGTGAATATTGTAGGCGATCGCCTGCACCAAGTCCTACATCGGATTACTTGGTTATCCAATTCGCAATTCTAAGATAGTAAGAAACTCATGGACGGGTTGCCGCGCCCGATGGGAAGCGCATCCTCGAACAACTGCAACCGTGAATATTGTAGGCGATCGCTCTTAGGGCAGGCAAGGGAGTGCGATCGCATCCTCACTTACATTGGGTTAATATTGTTATCCAAGTTAGGGTATTAGTGGCATTAGAGCAGATAACTGAGTTAAGAATTATTACATTAGTACTAAAAACATACTGTAAAAGTTTTCCGACAATATCTTAGGGATGAAGTACCTCAATCAGTAAACTCTAATGAACCCCACTGGGGTATTTTCCTAATGGGAACAATTTTTACAATGTGAGGTAGTACCAAGTTGAAACAAACGACACTTGATGCATTACTGGAAGCTTACGTGTAGCGAACTGCAAACAAGAACGCTTCAAACCGCAAACAAGCCAAAATTGAAACCACATTAACTGCAAATAAGAGGGGTCTTAAAACCACATTAAGTGCAGATGAAACCACATTAGGTGCAACCAAACCACATTAGGTGCAAATAAGCTGTAATGCCGAACAGCCAGGAGTTACGGCATTTTCTTGCCTGAAGCTGTCCAAATTATACGATCAAATTAGCCAAACACTTATGCCCGAATGTTGTGGTTTAATCTAGACGCTATCCGTCCAATTTAATTATAAATTAGGTTTTTGGGAGCAAGTACCACTAACCCGTTTCTTTCGCTTAGTAAAGATTCTTAAGTTTAAGACTGGAGTAATGGTGAATTTTTTTAATTTGGACAGTTTCATCCCAAAAGTACCAAAAAAGCTAAAATCTTTACTGGATAAAGATTACAGCCTATTTGCAGTTAATGTGGTTTTGTTGCAAATAATGTGGTTTCATTTGCACCTAATGTGGTTTTGAGACCCCTCTTATTTGCAGTTAATGTGGTTTCAAAAATGCCTTGTTTGCAGTTTTGACGATTTATGTTTGCAGTTTCTTACACATAAGGGTTGGAACTTACGATTGCGTCCGACTGGTTGGATCACCTCGACGCGAATGATTTCCATTGCCCGGTTTGGGGATTGAAGGAAATGAAACCCACATCCTAGCATTACTTTAACTCGACCAACTTTCGGGTCTTCGACTTCTAGAGTTTCAGTTGCCAAGGCGCCAAGTTTCCGGGTCATTGAGCTTAAACTTATGACCATGCTTACAAAGAAGGAAGAAGAAAAACATGTTGGAGGAAGAAGTTTGAAATACAATTTAAAAATGAGCGTTGTGTTCGTGCTGCCCACTTAAAAAAAAGATGTTTTTCGTTCTGGCGCAGCGCATAGAAAAACGGCGTCCAAGCTTCAATCCCACGTTTTCAAGCGTGGGTACTTTAACATGTTTTTCTTTTTCCCTCAACATCGTGAAGTGTTTTTTAATATCATCAGACCTTGGCTAAAAGTTTTTGATATTCCCGCTCTCACAGAAGGATTTTTAGAATTAATAAATTATACGAATTTATTTCGTGGCTATGTAGCTTCTGACTCTGGATAAAACAGAGTTTCAGATATTTTTGGTTATTCAGTACATATCAGCAATTACTGTATCACGCTTCTGATACTCGTTATTCATGAAGTTTTTTGTGCTTATTTTTACTTTTTAATAAGTTAAAATACTGAAAACATTGATTGAAAAAAGTTTTAGGCAAGACTTACTGATACTTGCTCGAAAGGTACTGAGGAAACATATTATTATTTAGCCAGAGTGATGGAATAGCATTAGACCGAGGTTCAAGCCACGGGCAGCGCAAGACTTTGAATATTGAGCCTTGGAGAGCCGGAAAAACGACGCTGTACCAAGGCTCAATGGGTCGGTGCCTTACCAAATCAAGTTGGGGTATCAACGATCAAATGCCAAAACACCATTTTGATTACTAATTTTTTCATCGATATTGATAGCAGTGGAAGATTCACCTCCGCGACCATCGCCGCAGACTGCTCCCAGCAGCCCGAGCACAGGGTATTTAATGGAGCGGCAAGTACGCTCAAAGCCCCCGCCACCAAGTGACCATGCTAGCCTGCCATCGCGGTTGGCAATACCGTCTGAAAGATTCAATTGGGCAGAAACCTTCTCACCGTTTGCCCTCGCGCACCGCGCCTGCAATAAAGCGCCAGTTACTCTAATCCCCTCACAAGTGCGCTTGAAACCACCTGCTAGAGCAGCATCAGGGGTGATAAGAAAAGCAGCTAGAAGCAAAAAAGCCAAAATGCAAATACTTTTTAGAGCGAGCGGAAACTTTCTTAACATGGTGAAATACCTTTGTATGTTGTTTTTTTTTGAAATTCAGCAGGGCTGAACTCCTACCTCTTATTAGATGCCAGCAAAATTAACTTATGCAGTTTACAGGAGTGAAATACTTTGATACGTCATTAAAATGAAAACTGTTCTCATTCTCGTGGATTTTGTTTCGCTGGAGGGAGGCGCAGTAAAAGCACATAAAAAAAAACACCGGGAATATCCCGGCGCTCTCTTTAGGTTTTATGGCATAGCTTGTTTCTCTGAATTTTGCAATAGATAAAAATCTTCGAGAGTTTTTCTGTAAGCTGAAGGGAGTTGGGCATTACCACTAAGACATGAGCGAATTACGAGTTGGGAAAATCCGATAGATAAGTGTAAGAAACTGCAAACATAAATCGTCAAAACTGCAAACAAGGCATTTTTGAAACCACATTAACTGCAAATAAGAGGGGTCTCAAAACCACATTAGGTGCAAATGAAACCACATTATTTGCAACAAAACCACATTAACTGCAAATAGGCTGTAATCTTTATTCAGTAAAGATTTTAGCTTTTTTGGTACTTTTGGGATGAAACTGTCCAAATTAAAAAAATTCACCATTACTCCAGTCTTAAACTTAAGAATCTTTACTAAGCGAAAGAAACGGGTTAGTGATACTTGCTCCCAAAAACCTAATTTATAATTAAATTGGACGGATAGCGTCTAGATTAAACCACAACATTCGGGCATAAGTGTTTGGCTAATTTGATCGTATAATTTGGACAGTTTCCGAGACGAAAATGCCGTAACTCCCGGCTGTTCGGCATTATAGCTTATTTGCACCTAATGTGGTTTGGTTGCACCTAATGTGGTTTCATCTGCACTTAATGTGGTTTTGAGACCCCTCTTATTTGCAGTTAATGTGGTTTCACAATCGGCTTGTTTGCGGTTTGAAGCGTTTCTGTTTGCAGTTCATTACACTTACGCACAATTACACCGAATCATAGAGAATTTATACTCAGCGTCAGAAAAAGCTTTAGAAAAAAATGATCTTGAGGATGCTAGCTTACTTGAGAGTAGAGCAGATAGACTTTATCAAGAAACTGAAAATTTAGAATTTGTGATTTCAGAATTGGAGGATGGATGAAAACCGTTGAAGAGATAAGAACTCGTGCTAAAGAACTTAGTAGGCAAGCAGTTGAATTAATGCACAAAGCAACAGAACTATGTTTGACGGATAGAGAGCAAGCCAAACAGTACAGACAACAAGCTAGAGTTGCTATGAAACGCTGTCAAGTGCTGATACAAGAGTTAAAAAGACAACAAGCTGCTTAATTTTAGGAGCTAAAATTTTCTTAAACTGGTGTAACTAGGTTACAGCAGTTTTTGTTTTAGCGATGAAAGTAAACAGGCACAGTCGCGTTAAGGTTTTTAGGAATGTATAAAAACTTTTTTCTCCCTTAGTTCCTCAAGCTCTACATCGGATTAACATGTTATCCAAGCTATAATTCCAGAATGGTAACGTGCCTAGTGGGTAGCCGCGCCCGAAGGGCGTAAGTAACGAAAATAATCGCAATCGTGACTATTGTAGGCGATCGCATACCCCAAACCCCATATCGGACTAATATTTTATCCAAGCCATTAATTATTCCAAGAATTTGGTAAATACCCTTCCCCGTCAAAACACTTTGGTGCTTTATTAGCATTGGGTAATTGAAATATTTCGTAATTAGTCTCTTCAACCCTAATCATGTAAAAAGGTTCCTTATCCTTCTCACTTCTAAGCACTGCAAATCCGCAAGCATTCATTTTAAGTGTTCTTGTTACAAACTTGGTAACTTCAACCGTCACCGGATTTTCAGGCTCATTGCCCACATTAACTACTGTCCCCGAAGGTAAGCGAAAAGTTTCCATTATTGTTGGCGTCATCTTGCCAGTTACTTTATGGCAATGAGGCATATTCATTACTGTTAAGTTGGTTGTATCTGTTGTGGTAATGCCAACTTTAATTGACATTATATTTTTAAACCTATCAGGAATCCTCACCATCCCGCATCTATTAGCTATGCCAGCATAGGGCTGCTTTACAGTTCCTGCTTTTACAGTAATCGAGCCGTCTGGCTCACCGCTAAAAATCACAATTTCCTTATCGTTTTTATCAACTGCTCTATAAATTAAAGCTCCTTTATAAGGAATAGCATATGCAGGAGCTATCAAATTAGCAACGGCGTATAATGTTAGAAAAGGTAAGAATTTCATCAGATTATAAAGGTGTGCGATCGCTTACTTTATTGACAGGGTTGAATAGTGTTTAATTTTTTAACGTATTGCGCTCCAAGTGGCTCTCGATTCTCCCACTCTGGTTTATTAGGGTTAATTGTTCCAATTTCAATCTGTGCGCTATCACCTTCCCACTTATCGTTGTAATCAATATTAGAAAATACTGCGTATCCGTCACTGCTGGGATTAGTTTCAGAGTAAATATCATCTTCTGGCGTAGCAGCGTAATGTTTTTTATTTGGTGCTAACCCAGTAACTAAAAGTTGAGAGTTGCCAATCTTGCAAAACTTTTGCCCTGATGGCGGTTGCGGCGAAGAACTGCTTCCTGAGCCGGTGCCTCCTCCTGTATTTCCGCCACTCCCAGAGCCGCTACCCGTGCCACTCCCAGAGCCGCTACCACTACCCGTGCCACTTCCAGAGCCACTCCCAGAGCCACTCCCAGAGCCGCTACCACTGCCTGTGCCACTCCCAGAGCCGCTACCTGTGCCACTTCCAGAGCCACTCCCAGTGCCAGTACCTCCACTACTGCTACCAGAGCCACTCCCAGTGCCACTACCAGTACCGCTACCAGTGCCATTACCAGTGCCAGTACCCCCGCCACTACCAGAGCCACTACCAGTACCGTTACCAGAGCCACTACCAGAGCCACTACCAGAGCCGCTATCCCATGAAGTTGAATTACCGTTAAAACTAGCAATCTCAGCACCGCTGGAGAAATTAACAGCAGGCTTTTGCTCCTCCCAAGTACTTTCAGGTATTGGGTTTATCACCACTGGCGTTGGGTAAGAAACGTATAGCACATTCTTCCGGCAAGCTATTCCTTTTCCTGGCTGCACGTTTGTAGGGTAAGCTAGTCCATTACTGATAAATGCTGCTGGTATCTCCTCACCTAGTTTAATGCTTAAAAATGCGCATCCATTGGATCTAATGTTTTTAACTTGATTATTAGATAGCAGTTTAACTGTCTGCGCACTGCTAGGCGTCACTCCTGATATCGCTACAAACTTAGTGGGAGTTAGCCAAATTTCTTTAGTTGTAACTACTTCACCTTTGCACTCTAGGCTTTCCTTCTTAGGTAAACTTCCAAAGGTAAAACCGTAGACTTTCCCTGCCTTTTCGTCGCGGATTTCAACTTTATCCCCCGTCTTGAAATCCTTTGAAGGCTTGAATTGTAGAATCCCGCATTTATTTGACATTAGTGGTTTAATGAGTGGCATTCCACTCAAATCCACTTGGTAAGGCTTATTCGCCTCAAGCCCTCTAATATAAAAGTATCCATCGCTGCGGTAGCCAATCTGAGCAAATGCAGATGTAGGTATTAATGATGCAAGTACAGTGAGTGCGATGCCTGTCGGCAAGACTTTCGTCAACGTAATCTTCTTCATAAAAGTTTATATAAAAGAAACGGCGGCTACCACCATAACCGCCGCGTTAAATCAAATATTAAGAAATATTAAGGATTCCAAGCCGCAGGTACATACCCACTGGAAACACCTTGTATAGTCCGGCAGTAAGGTGCTACCGTAGCGTCTGGAAGTGACGCTACTGTGTACTCTGTTGCGTCAACTTTAAACGTTGCTGGCAGCATTTGCCCTGATGATGCTTTTAGTACCCCAAAACCGCAGGCGTTTACTGATATTGATTTAGTTGAAGCTTGTGGTAATTCAATAGATGCAGCGGTGTTTGCTGTCTTACCTACAATAATCACTTGCCCACTTGGGGTTTTGAAATTGTTAGGGCGAGGCTCCGCAAAGCTCCCACTCACGCATGAGGGCAAAGTTTGTGTAGGAAGTGTACTCGCGTCTACAGCAGTGCCATCAACTTTCAAACCTTCAAACGAGCCAGTAGAAGGTACTGATATTTTCAGCTCACCACAAGCACCAACTATTTTGGCGGTTGGCTTACTTTGTGTTCCTAAGTTTACCTGAATCTTGCTTCCAGCGGAAGCTGAGAAAACAACTACTGTGTTTCCGTTATCCGTAGCTTTATATACACTGTTGTTATTGTATTTGATCGCGCTTGCTGGAGCTACTGAGGAACAGATACCAGCGCTAACTAATAAAAGAGAAACAATAGGTTTAATCTTCATAACTTTGACGCACTCTTGACACACTTATATGACTGAATCCATCTTAGAAAGAATTATCACTTTTTAAATTGTCGTAAATACGTATATGGCTTTGATTAAAATCAATAATTATTGTCTACTTGTGGTAGGATTAATAACTATAAATACTTTAATTGGATGTAACAATGGCGACAAACTTTTAGGAAAAAGCGAAACACTACCAGAATGGACGGTAGTTAAAGTAAGCGATGGAGATACACTGACAGTGCGCGACGCTGGAGACAATAAGATAAAAGTCCGTCTAGCCTGCATTGATGCTGACGAAACGGCGAAACCAGGTAAACCTTCACAATCAGTTTATGCGGAGCAAGCCAAGGACTATCTTCAAGAACTCTTTAACCAATCTGGTGACAAGGTTAACCTGAAAATTATCGAAAGCGATAGGTACAACCGGAAAGTCAGTGAAATTTGGATTAACTCTAGTACAGGTGAGAAGCAGCTCGTTAATGAGCTTTTGGTTACGAAGGGGCTTGCCAGAACTCATACCAGATACCTTTCAAAATGCCCTAGCGCTCAAGCTATAAAGCAAGCTGAGGAACAAGCTAAGGTACAAAAAATAGGGATATGGAGTGATTCAAGCTCCATATCCCCGTGGGAATTTAGAAAGAAATATCAGAATAGGGGAAGTTGAGTATAATTAGCGTCAGTCTTCCCAAGCTCTTTTAAAATCTTTTGCCAGCGTTGCTTACTGTAAAATGGTTGTGATTTGTACCATTGAAGTGGATCGTGATTTAACTTACTAGTATTACAGCGAATACAAGCAGGAACAATATTTCCTAAGCAATCTGGTCCACCTTTAGTAATAGGTATAAAATGGTCAATGGTAAGCTTTTCCTTACAACCACAGTAAGCGCAGGAGTTTTCAAATCTTGCTAAAGCTTCGGTTTTTTGGTAGGGATAGGCATGACAGCTAGCTTTTCTTATCCTTCGATTATTTGCTTTAATGAAGAATTTAATTTTGTTGCGGTAATAGTAATCCTTAGCTGATTCTAGAATAGCTTCGTGATTTTCTTCACGGTATCGTTTTCCTCTTTCTTTTGTTTTTTCCTTAGTTTGTTCTCGGTAAACTTTACGATCTTCTCTTAATCTCTCACGATTTTTTTCGTACCAAGGTTTTCCGTATGCAGCATATTGCTTTTTGGAATGTTCTTTATTTCCCTTATTTCTTCGATTATGCAAATCAGCACATACAGCGCATCTGTTGCTACCAGACTTTATACGAATTCTTAAGCTCTTACCCGTATTTTCCCAATTATGGTTATGACGGCAGAGATTACCCAGAAAATGTTTTTCTGGATTGAATATAATATTCATGTTGACCTCTATTTGGAGTTGACAAGCGATCGCTCTCTGGGTCCAATCAGTTGCGATCGCTTAAATTTAATATACCAGTATTTTTTAGTAATGTGTATAAGCTAAAGTATAATTATTTGTAAAGTTAGCTTGTATATACTACTTAGGATTATGCCTAAAAAAGGACAGAAAAGTATCCGTGGCATAGGGGATCTGTACAACACCCCTAAGAAGCGATTTAATATTATGCTTACTGAGGAAGCACGTCATCTCTTAGATGAAAAAGCTAAGGCTTTAGGGCTAAGTTTAAGCGAGTATTTGGAGCAATTAGCCAGAGGCACTTTGCAGCCCACACAGCAGTAGAAAAGGTATCTATACCAGGTGCGAATCAATAGAGTAGGAGTGTGGGGGAGGAGCGATGCTTTATGACAAGGCGATTGCCAATTCCCAACAGAAAACCCAAACACATAGGCAAGGCGGCTGTGTGGCACACACATGTTTCACCTTGGAAACAGTTACCGCATGACGGCTTAAGGTAGCGTAAGCACGAACTACCAAGCTATCTTTGACAAGCACACTTGCGATAAAATTAATGAAGTGGTTTAATAAGAAACAGTAGTCTGAAGCAATACTACTGAGTAATAGTGAAATTGTGTGTGGTATAGTACAGCACCCAGTAACTCAACGGTGGCAAACTTGAATATCGTTTTATGGGACTGATATTGGTTGTTTAACAGCACATTACAAACGTGAGGATGCTGATGGTATAGCACGGCGGATAGTCATAGCGTGGAAATCTGGCATGGAAAACCAAGACCAGGTGACGGCATTTTTCAAGTCCCTCCCCTCTGATGATATACCAGATCCACTGCCGCAAGATGTTGTGATGAGGTTGAGTAGGAAGATTAGGAAAAAGTGGGTGGGGAGCGATCGCTACAATCGCCAAGTTGCTGAAGTCTTTACAATGCTTAAAGGGGGAGAAAAATCTCTTAATGAAGAACAGTTAAGTACCGGGTACGCTTACTTATATCGAGCGTACAGTGGAAAATGCCCAAACAATATCGCCTTTGAAAACGCTGAGGCATTAGCACAGCAAAAGCGATTGGGGGTGTGGGCTAACGCAGGGCTGGAAAAGCCTTGGGATTACAGGAAGCGCTTAAGAGAAAAATCGGACTAGGGGGTTGAGCAACTGGTAATATCAGCAGTGTAAGGAACTATCGGGCTGCCGTAGGTGATACATGAGTAAGTAATTGTGGAGGCGATCGCCACTAAAGCCGCTTTAGATGACAAAATACAAGCATAGTGCCAAAGCGATCGCTTACAGCAATGCCCCTTGTGCTTACGCTAGTAATGGTGATTATATTTCTCGCACGGCTCAAAGAGAATGAGGCATAATGAACGAAGCTGAAACCTGTGCTGAATTTATTGGTTAACAACTGCTGAAGTTTGACTTATGCTGATCCAAAAGATTGTACAAGAACTGCAAGACATCCCTGAAGACAAACTTGCAGAACTTTATGACCTAATTCACTATTTTCGACTAGGTTTAAATCAAGAACGTACACAACCCCGCACCCCTGGTTTATTGAAAGGACAACTCAGTGATGCTTTCTTTGAACCACTACCAGAAGAGGAACTCCAGCGATGGGAATGAGTTATCTCATCGATACCCATATTTTTCTATGGTGGCTCTTTGACGATCCAAAACTCCACACTGATTGCCGAGACATTATTCGCAACCCAGCTTATCGCATTTTTGTCAGCAGTGCTTCAGCTTGGGAAATTGCTACTAAATACCGCATCGGTAAATTACCCGAAGCCAAACAACTCGTTGAGCAATATTCACAGATATTGCATGAGGCTAAATTTAACGAACTTGCTATCACCACAGCTCATGCGCTTAGAGCAGGGAGCTTACCAATTGCTCATCGAGATCCTTTTGATCGTATGATCATGGCTCAGGCTGAACTCGAAAACTTGCCTGTTATCACCTACGACGCAGCTTTCCAAACTGGACTAATTCAGGTAATTGCCAATTCCTTCTTTTTGTAAGGAACTATCCGGCTGCCGTAGCTTATCGCAATTGTGGGGGCGATCGCCACTCTACCGCTTTAGATGACGGTTGTCAAAAATCGGATAAGAATGGTTAAACGACTGATAGATCCTCATGAATAGATGGTGGTCAGGTTGCCGTAGCCGATAGCGACTGTGAAGGTAATTGCTCTTTGAGTAGTGTGCGGAGTGCGTCGCTATTTTTCCGCATTGGTGATTTTTAATGGATGAGGTAGCTTGCGTTACTGGGCAGAATCTTTTTCCAATATTTCAGAAAATGGTATTTTAAATCTGTATCAGTACATGTAAACATATATTAATAGTATTGTGAAAAAAATCCTAGTCCTTTGCGCAAATCCCAAGGACACAAATGAGTTACGCCTAGATGAAGAGGTGCGAGAAATTCAGGCGGCACTGAAACGAGCAAACAACCGCTCTGTTTTTGAAATCGTCATTCAACTAGCAATACGGGTTGAGGATTTGCGTCGGGCGCTCTTGGATTATCAGCCGACGATTGTTCACTTTTGCGGGCATGGCTCGGGAAGTAATGGCTTAGCTTTGGAGAATAATTCTGGGCAAACACAACTGGTGAGTACAGAATCTTTGGCAAGGCTATTTAAGTCGTTTCAAGAGCAAGTTGAGTGCGTTGTACTCAATGCCTGCTATAGCGAAGTTCAAGCGGTGGCAATTCACCAACATATTGATTGTGTGGTGGGAATGAATCAAGCGATTGGGGATAGGGCGGCAATTGAGTTTGCTGTTGGCTTTTATGATGTTTTGGGTGCTGGTGGCTCTTACTCGGATTGTTTTGAAATTGGCTGTGCTTCTATGGATTTGGAAGGAATTCCAGAGTCTTTAACCCCCGTCATCAAAATTAGACGGCGTTTTTCTCAGACAGAACAACAAAAAAATTCAGCACAGACATTGCCGATGAAATCTTTAGATAGAGATGATGATATCACTAAAGATAACAGGGGCGGACAAAACCGCTCAATTTCTGTTGGCGGCAGTGTCACTGGTAGTGCAATGACAACGGGTGATAGCAATGTTACCGAAATACATTACCAAGCGGTGATACCCGCACCAGAAAATGTCAATATACGAACGGAACTTAATGCCCTGCGCGAGGTACTGGCAAAGCTGTCAAGTTCAGATAGTCGCAAAATTGATAATGCTTTTGCTGATGCTGAAGAAGAATTAAACAAACCACAGCCAGATAAAAATGAGGTGGGTAAAGCATTAGACAGAGCTTTTGACTATGCCAAAAAGACTGAGGGGTTTGTTAGTGTGATTGAAAAACTTAAACCCCATTTAACTAAGACAGTAGCTTGGTTGGGCGAGAATTGGTACAAGCTACTGAATGTCGTTGGTTTGACAGTTTGACACTCTTTAATTAGTTGTGAGGCAGAATCCATGAGCAACAGTGAGCTTCAAGGTGATAATCGCAGCATCACAATTGAAAAGGATGTTATCAGTAGTGCTGTTATTTCCGGAACTGGAAATAAAGTTATTATCTACCAATACCAACGAGAGTCTCAGGTTCAATCCGAGACAACTGTTTACTCAACAGAAATCGGTTCCAATCCTTATAAAGGGCTACTGGCATTTCTTGAGGAAGATGGCGAGTACTATTTTGGGCGAGAAAAACAAATTGAAAAGTTGTGGAATTTGTTTCGGGATCTTCATGAAGACATTAGTCAAGAAGTGCCGCGCTTATTGCCTATTATAGGACCATCAGGTTCTGGTAAATCATCCCTAGCGCGTGCAGGTTTAATTCCCGAATTAGCACGAAAACCTCTACCAGGTAAAAGCCAAGCGCGTGTGGCTGTACTTGTTCCTGGTACTCATCCTGTGGAAGCATTAGCTGCAGTGCTGGCGCGTGTGGCAACTAACGATCCAATCCCTGTGGCTAAAACTAGGGAGTTTGCAGAAGAATTAAAACAAAATAGCAGTACGACTACTGATACTATTATTTATGATGGCTTGCGGCGCATTGCTAACTTACTACCGGAGATTGCTGTATCACCGTTAATAGTGTTGGTAGATCAATTTGAAGAAGTTTACTCACTTTGCGATGATCCGACTGAGCGCCAAATATTTATTGAGAACTTAATTGTAGCAGCAGGCGATCGTTCTGGTTGTGTATCAGTGATTATAACTTTGCGCAGTGACTTTCTGGGCGAAACTCAACGACATCCAGCGCTAAATCAAGTGATTGGCAAACATGGTGTAATTGTCCCAGCGATGAGTGAAGATGAACTAAGGCTAGCAATTACTAAACCAGCAGAATTAGCAGGACATCCGTTGGATGAAGCTACAGTTACCCTATTACTTAAGGATACACTTGGACGGGAAGGAGCATTACCCTTACTCCAGTTTGCCTTAACTCGCATTTGGGAAGGACTAAAAAAAGGTGTTGAACCTGTTAAGACACTAGAACAAATTGGCGGTGTAGGGGGAGCATTAGCAGATGAAGCGCAACGCATTTTTGACAACCTCAGTGACTCAGAAAAGAAAATTGCCCGTCGCGTATTTCTGGGATTAGTGCAACTGGGAGAAGGAGCTAGTGACACCCGTCGCCGTGCCAATATTGATAGTTTGGTAAGTTACAAAGAACAACCAGAATATGTCAAAAAAGTGATTGACAGATTTGCTCATCCTGGCGTGCGATTAATCACCCTCAACTCTAACCTAAAAGGAACAGAAACGGCTGAAGTTACCCACGAAGCATTATTTGGCAACTGGAAGCAGATGAAAGAATGGTTAGACAGTAGCCGCAGCGATATTCGCTTTCAACGCCGTTTGGATGAAGCAGCGACAGTTTGGGATGAAAATGAGCGCCCGGAAGGAAACCTTTGGCGTCCTCCTGATTTAGACTTATTGAAGAAATATTACGAACACAAGAGCGATCATATCACGCCACTGCAAGTGGAATTTTTTCATGCTTCTGTAAACGCAGAAGAAGCTAGAAAGCAAGCTGTTATAAAAGCCGAAGAAGAACGAAAACGGCAGCGACAAAACTTGATTCGCGTTTTAAGTACAAGTTTATTTTTCATGACAACAATAGCCGGGTTTGCAGCTTATCAGTGGCAAAGTGCAGAAAGAAGGGGGATAGAACAAGCTGCTTCAATAGCCAAAGGTTCGTTATCAGCAAATCCCTTAACAAGTTTGGTGACTGCAATTAGTCTTGTAGGGCAAAGCCGTTTACCTTTGTTTAGTTTCCCCAATCAATCACTACCTCCATCAGTACAAGACAGCTTATTCAGTGCAGTTCAAAATAGTAGGGAAAAAAATATTTTCCGAGGTCATCAGGGTTCCGTAATGTTAGTAGCAATAAGCACAGATAGCCAGACAATTGTCAGTGGTGGTTCAGATAGCACAGTGCTGTTGTGGGATAGTAAAGGCAAGCAAGTCGCTACCTTCGGAGGTCATCAGGTTTACGTATCATCAGTAGTAATAAGCACAAATAGCCAGACAATTGTCAGTGGTGGTGGTGATGGCACAGTGCGGTTGTGGGATAGTAAAGGCAAGCAAGTCGCTACCTTCGGAGGTCATCAGGGTTCCGTAAAATCGGTAGCAATAAGCACAGATAAGCAGACAATTGTCAGTGGTGGTGAAGATGGCACTGTGCGGTTGTGGGATAGTAAAGGCAAGCAAGTCGCTACCTTCGGAGATCATCAGGGTGGCGTATCATCAGTAGCAATAAGCACAGATAAACAGACAATTGTCAGTGGTGGTGAAGATGGCACTGTGCGGTTGTGGGATAATAAAGGCAAGCAAGTCGCTACCTTAGGAGGTCATCAGGGTGTCGTAAGATCGGTAGCAATAAGCACAGATAAGCAGACAATTGTCAGTGGTGGTGAAGATGGCACTGTGCGGTTGTGGGATAATAAAGGCAAGCAAGTCGCTACCTTAGGAGGTCATCAGGGTTACGTAATGTCAGTAGCAATAAGCACAGATAGGCAGACAATTGTCAGTGGTGGTTTAGATGGCACAGTGCGGTTGTGGGATAGTAAAGGCAAGCAAGTCGCTACCTTAGGAGGTCATCAGGGTTACGTAATGTTAGTAGCAATAAGCACAGATAGCCAGACAATTGTCAGTGGTGGTGATGATGGCACAGTGCGGTTGTGGGATAGTAAAGGCAAGCAAGTCGCTACCTTCGGAGGTGATCTGGGTTCCGTATCATCAGTAGCAATAAGCACAGACAAGCAGACAATTGTCAGTGGTGGTTTAGATGGCACAGTACGGTTGTGGGATAGTAAAGGCAAGCAAGTCGCTACCTTCGGAGGTCATCAGGGTTCCGTATCATCAGTAGCAATAAGCACAGACAAGCAGACAATTGTCAGCGGTGGTGAAGATGGCACAGTGCGGTTGTGGGATAGTAAAGGCAAGCAAGTCGCTACCTTCGGAGGTCATCAGGGTGTCGTAAGATCGGTAGCAATAAGCACAGATAAGCAGACAATTGTCAGTGGTGGTGAAGATGGCACAGTGCGGTTGTGGGATAGCAAAGGCAAGCAAGTCGCTACCTTCAGAGGTGATTCGGGTTCCGTATTTTCAGTAGCAATAAGCATAGATAAACAGACAATTGTCAGTGGTGGTTCAGATGGTACAGTGCGGTTGTGGGATAGCAAAAGCAAGCAAGTCACTACCTTCAGAGGTGATTCGGGTTCCGTATTATCAGTAGCAATAAGCATAGATAAACAGACAATTGTCAGTGGTGGTTCAGATGGCACAGTGCGGTTGTGGGATAGTAAAGGCAAGCAAGTCGCTACCTTAGGAGGTCATCAGGGTTACGTAATGTCTAG
>NZ_JACXAE010000132.1:0-27122 GCF_014698965.1 Iningainema tapete BLCC-T55 | reverse complement strand
TCAGATGGCACAGTGCGGTTGTGGGATAGTAAAGGCAAGCAAGTCGCTACCTTAGGAGGTCATCAGGGTTACGTAATGTCAGTAGCAATAAGCACAGACAAGCAGACAATTGTCAGTGGTGGTTTAGATGGCACAGTGCGGTTGTGGGATAGTAAAGGCAAGCAAGTCGCTGAATTGAGAGGTCATCAGGGTCCCGTATTATCAGTAGCAATAAGCACAGATAAGCAGACAATTGTCAGTGGTGGTGAAGATGGCACAGTGCGGTTGTGGGATATTAGATTCGAGTCTTGGTTAAAAGCAGCGTGTGAGCGATTACAGGATCATCCTGTTTTCAAAGAACTTAAAACTCCTGAGGCAAGAGGAGCTAAGGTAACTTGTGAGCGATATTTGCGTTGATGTAGTAGTTTGATTTAATCTGGTGTCATAGTCAGCTTTCTCAATAAAAGAAAGGAGGAGCCATATGTCCTTGTGAAGATACAGCGCTTTGCATCTAAATGGAGTATACCCCTCCCTACCCTCCCCTTAGCAAGGGGAGGGTGCGCGATAGCGCGGATGGGGTATTTTTGTACTTCATAAAGTTGAAATCTGCTGTATGATAATCAGGTTGTCATGGCTGATACACGAATCCGCAACTGTGAAGGCGTGCCACTCTACTCTTTTACAAGACGGTTGTCAAAAATCGGACTCACATGTTAAACAAGCTGCATGGCTGATAAACGAGTCCGCAACTGTGGAGGCGATCGCCACTTTACTGTTTTACCTGACGTTTGTCAAAAATTGGATAAGAATGGTTAAACGACTGATAGATCCTCATAAATATGTGGTGGTCAGGTTGCCGTAGCCGATAGCGACTGTGAAGGTAATTGCTCTTTGAGTAGTGCGCGGGGTGCGATGGACATTCCTTATTGCTTTATTGATTTATCTTCTTTAGGAAATGAACACTCCACAGTAATTTTCATATTACTTTTAGCAGTGCCTTTTGTAACATAAGGAACTCCTGCTTCTCCACCCATTTCGATCCCGAATTCCAAAGTGACTTTATTGACATTAGCAACAGGAATTTGCTTAAAAGCGTTCAAGGTATAAACTGTGTAAGCCCGAATTGTGTTCTGAATCGCCAAAAAATTTTGCATCATTTTTTGTCTTACTTGATCGGGACTTATCCCCTTATCAACTAGCGCTTCTTCTTCGTCTGAGGCTGGTTCTTCTGTACTAATTATAGGAACACTCACATCCTCTGTAACTTCAATGTAGATGATTGTGTTGTCATCTAGTTTAATGGGTGTAAGTTTAGTCATTAAATGAACTCCTGGTATCAGTGATTATAGTAATTACTATAGATTTATGAAACTTTTTACGGAAATTGTCCTATATTTTTTGTATCTCCTAAGTGGATGATGCTGATAAAATCATTTTATAGGAATCTCTTCTACTTATGATTCGGGATGCATTGGTAGTAGGAATCAATACTTACAGCTATGAGCGTTTGCGTCCCCTGACAGCACCAGCACAGGATGCAGAGGCTATAGCCAAACTGCTAGAACGGTACGGTCAATTTAACGTTAAACGAATACCAAGTGTCAAGGATAAGGAAAATAACACTGTTCGTGTTGGTCAAAAAACTGTAGTAACGTTAAATCAATTAGAAGAGGCTATAGTCCAACTATTTAAGCCTGAAGGGAAGAGTATCCCAGATACAGCACTGTTGTATTTTTCCGGACATGGATTACGGAAAAACCGGGGAATTCAGCAAGGCTTTTTGGCGACAAGTGATGTTAACCCAGACTCAGGTAATTGGGGTTTGTCTTTGCAATGGTTACGTCAACTACTGCTGGAAAGTGAGGTAAAACAGCAGATTATTTGGCTAGATTGTTGTTATAGTGGTGAGTTAGTAAATTTTGCTGAGGCAGATCCAGGAGACAGGGGTAAAGGACGAGATAGGTGTTTTATTGCGGCATCTAGAGAGTTTGAAGTGGCTTATGAAGCTATTGGCAGCAGTCATAGTGTTTTGACACAAGCTTTGTTACTTGGGCTTGAACCGAAACAAGAACAGGAACAATGGGTAACAAACTATACTTTAATAGATATTCTCAATCAGCATTGGGCAAACTATCCTCAACGTCCTATCTTTGCTAATTCTGGGAGTGCGATTAATCTCACACGCATTTGGTCAACGCAAAGAGAAGAATCGGTTTATACTGTAACTGGTAGGGTTTGTCCTTATCGTGGGTTGCAATATTTTGATTGTAAAGAGTCAGATGCTCAGTATTTTTTTGGAAGAGAAGTATTAACGGATCAACTCTTAGAAAAAGTTCGTACTAGCAATTTCTTGGCAGTTTTGGGAGCATCAGGGAGTGGAAAATCCAGTGTTGTTAGGGCGGGTTTACTGTATCAAATTAAACTAGGACGGCGGTTGTCAGGGAGTGAAAATTGGCAGATTAAGATTTTTCGCCCTGGTGAGCATCCCCTCCACAGTTTAGCACTGGCTTTTGTGGATTCGGGGTTGTCAGATATTGACAGAGCATCTCAACTAGCTAAGGCAGAGGAATTGCTTGCCAAGGGCGGAGTTGGTTTAGGACAATTGATTAACGCTACTGATGCTGAGCGGGTAGTGTTGGTGGCGGATCAATTTGAGGAAGCTTTTACTTTATGTCAGAATATTAGCGATCGCCAAAGATTTTTTGAATGTTTGCTCGGTGCTTTGCCTTATACTGGTAATAAACTCTGCATAGTACTGACGATGCGGGCAGATTTTTTTGGCAAGTGCGCCGAACAAGAATATAGTGGATTGGCACAACAGATTCAGCAACATCTGGTGACAGTGACACCGATGACTAAGGAAGAACTAACAGAGGCAATTACCGCACCAGCTAGGAAGGTGGGTTTGCAGATACAAGAAGAACTAGTACAGCAAATTATTTCTGATGTCGAGGGTTCACCAGGAAGTTTACCATTGTTGCAGTACACCTTGACAGAACTTTGGCAGCAGCAGCAATTTACTTTAGCCGCATATACCCGCTTGGGTGGTGTCAAGGGAACTTTAGAAAAACGTGCCACAGAGGTTTATGAGTCTTTGTCAAGAGAGGAACAACTTGTTGCAAAGCGGATTTTTCTAGAATTAACGCAGTTAGGAGAGGGAACAGAGGATACCCGTAGGCGAGTTTTGCTCGATAATTTGGTGTCATCACCGCAACAAAAGGCTGTGGTAGAACGAGTAATTGGTAAATTAGCAGATGAAAACGTTCGCTTATTGGTGACAAGTACCTTGGTGGAAAAAGGAACAGAATCAGGAATCAGGGCAGTAGTGGATGTTGCTCATGAGGCATTGATTCGTAATTGGTTGCTGTTACGCCAATGGGTTGCAGAAAACCGAGAAGCTTTGAGACAACAACGCAAAATTGAGTCAGAAGCCCAAGAGTGGCAAGATAATAGCAAGGGAAATGATTACCTGCTGCAAGGAGCAAAACTAGCACAGGCAGAAGATTTTTTACCTAGCTACGGTGAACAAATTTCTTTGAGTAGTTTAGCACAGGATTTGATTGCAGCTAGTAGAGCAGAGCGGGAGCGAAGAGAACAAGTTGCAGAAGAAAGCCGACAGCGAGAGTTGCAGCAAGAAAGAAAAGCACGCCATGCAGCACAAAATACCATAGCCCTAGTAAGTATAGTGGCGATTTTTGCCGTTGGGCAGTGGATAAAAGCTGAAGAGCAATTTAACATTGCTCTGTTACAAGGCTTGAATACAATTGCCACAATATCTAATGACTCAGATTTGAACCTTAATGCTTTAATTAACAATGTGAAAGCAGGGAAGCAACTACAAAAAGTCGAACATTCAGTGAAAGTAGATGCAGGCATCAAGATGCAGGTTTTGGCGAATTTGCACCAAGTCATTTACGGGGTGAGAGAACAAAACCGTCTCATTAAACATGACGCTGAGGTTACTAGTGTAGCATTCAGCCCCGATAGCAAAACTCTTGCCTCTGCAAGTTCTGACTCAACCGTGAAACTGTGGCGCACCGATAGCAGTTTGATTACTACCCTCAAACATGACGCTGCGGTTAATAGTGTAGCATTCAGCCCCGATAGCAAAACTCTTGCCTCTGCAAGTTCTGACAAAACCGTGAAACTGTGGCGCACCGATGGCAGTTTGATTACTACTCTCAAACATGACGCTATGGTTGATAGTGTAGCATTCAGCCCAGATGGCAAAACACTTGCCTCTGCAAGTTGGGACAAAACCGTGAAACTGTGGCGCATTGATGGCAGTTTGATTTCTACCCTCAAACATGACGCTGCGGTTAATAGTGTAGCATTCAGCCCCGATGGCAAAACACTTACCTCTGCAAGTTCGGACAAAACCGTGAAACTGTGGCGCACTGATGGCAGTTTGATTACTACTCTCAAACATGACGCTATGGTTGATAGTGTAGCATTCAGCCCAGATGGCAAAACACTTGCCTCTGCAAGTTGGGACAAAACCGTGAAACTGTGGCGCATTGATGGCAGTTTGATTTCTACCCTCAAACATGACGCTGCGGTTAATAGTGTAGCATTCAGCCCCGATGGCAAAACACTTACCTCTGCAAGTTCGGACAAAACCGTGAAACTGTGGCGCACTGATGGCAGTTTGATTACTACTCTCAAACATGACGATGAGGTTTATAGTGTAGCATTCAGCCCCGATGGCAAAACACTTGCCTCTGCAAGTAGGGACAAAACCGTGAAACTGTGGCGCATTGATGGCAGTTTGATTACTACTCTCAAACATGACGCTGAGGTTAATAGTGTAGCATTCAGCCCCGATGGCAAAACACTTGCCTCTGCAAGTTTGGACGAAACCGTGAAACTGTGGCGCATTGATGGCAGTTTGATTACTACTCTCAAACATGACACTAAGGTTACTAGTGTAGCATTCAGCCCCGATGGCAAAACTCTTGCCTCTGCAAGTTATGACAAAACCGTGAAACTGTGGCGCATTGATAGCAGTTTGATTTCTACTCTCAGGCATGACGCTATTGTTGATAGTGTAGCATTCAGCCCCGATGGCAAAACTCTTGCCTCTGCTAGTTGGGACAAAACCGTGAAACTGTGGCGCATTGATGGCAGTTTGATTTCTACCCTCAGGCATGACGCTGCGGTTAGGAGTGTAGCATTCAGCCCAGATGGCAAAACACTTGCCTCTGTAAGTTATGACAAAACCGTGAAACTGTGGCACAGCGATGGCAGTTTGATTTCTACTCTCAGGCATGACAATACGGTTTGGGATGTAGCATTTAGCCCAGATGGCAAAACTCTCGCCTCTGCAAGTTCGGACAAAACCGTGAAACTGTGGCACAGCGATGGCAGTTTGATTTCTACTCTCAAAGGGCATGACGCTGAGGTTTTTAGTGTAGCATTCAGCCCCGATGGCAAAACTCTCGCCTCTGCTAGTCGGGACAAAACCGTGAAACTGTGGAATTTCAATTTGGATGATTTGCTCGATCGCAGTTGCAAATGGCTACATGACTATCTGAAAAACCCAGATAACGGCATGAAGCAAGATGATCCGGATCGCCGTGTTTGTGATAGTGTTTAATGAGGTGAACCTTTTTTTCTCACGCAAAGGCGCTAAGACGCCAAGAAGAGCGCTAAAAAATGTGGTAATTGTGTGAAAACTGCTGCAATTGGCGTGGCGCAGGAAAGAAAAAACCCGCGCCCAGTCCTTAGTGCTTTATATAAGTAACGTTAATTCATCAATGGTCATTATTGTGGCATTTACCTTATCAATCACGAGTAAATCTTGACATTTTCCGTATCGAAAAACTCGAAGCTCCTAAATCCATAAAATTCCTCTAAGAATTTCTGCTCAACACAGTGGAACTTCATCTCTGCAATCCTATTACGTCGCCGCAAGCCTTCCATTGCCCATTGCATATGCTCAGACTCAAGCCCACCTTTAATATGCACAGTCTTCACCTGCTGCCCTTGCTTTCCAGTTAGCCAAGGATACCTGCACACTAAGCGATAGTGGCAATTCTCATCCATCCACTGTTTAAACCTTCGCCCTCCGCTTCTGCGCTCTGGGCGGTACTTTAAGTTTGTATGATATCTCTTGATTATTGTATAAAACGGCGCTACCCATCCTGAAGATGCGATCGCCTGACTTTTCTCCAATACCTCATCATAATGCATCGGGCTAAATTGTCGTCCGTCGCGGTAGACAACAAACTTATCTTTATCTAGTCCTATCGCCTCGTATCCCAATGTACTCTCGATAAAGCCTTTTAGCTCGATTAACTTCCAGTCTTTGGCAAAAGTCCCAATCTTGGTAATTCTACCGTTATCCACTGTCGTTGCCCCGCGCACAACAGCAGCCACAACCAGCCGCTTTTTAGCTAAAGCCCAAGCTTTAGCAAGAGCCTCCTGCCTTTCAGCGGGGTTTTCAATAACGTTGAGAACATAGGAAAACATCACTGTATCTGCTGATTCTAGCTCAATGTTAGGGAAATAATACGGGTCCCATCCCGTGCATTGGTATCCCAGCTTATTCAGTTGCCTTACATCTCCCCCCCTGCCACAGCCGTAATCCAGCAGTGTCTCCTCTTTGCCAATTATCTTTTTCTTGACTATCAACCTTGCAGTAGAAGAAAGCCTATATCTAAACTGTGCTGCTAAGTGTGAATTATTCAAAATGTGGTTCTAAACGCTACTCTTAAACCATATTTATGTACTTAGGCTTTCCTCAACCGCGATCCTACCTTAAACCTTATGTGTCAAAATTATCGGGTTAAAACATCATCCAAGCCTTTAATTGGTAATACTAATTACATATTAAGCTGCCGTGTCCGATGTGAAGCGCAATTTTGAATAACCGCAACCATCAACTTATGATAGGCGATCGCACATCCACCCCCTACATATCGGACTAACAAATTATCCCTTCAAGCTTATATCGAGTGTACACTCGTTAATGCTATAATTTTAGATATTATACCTAGACGCTTTAACCTATGAGGAGAGGAAATCCAAATCCTAGAACTGAGTTTCTCGTAGCTCAAAAAACCGGGTGGCGTCATCTACCAACTAAAGCGGTAAGAGTTCCTCAAGCCCTTGAATCGCAAGTCTTAGAATATGCGCGGTTACTAGACTCCCAAAACGAAAATCAATCAATCTTCTACGGATTCCTTAGCTTAGAAGCATCAATACGCCAGCTAGAAAGCTGGAGTTTAGAGGATTTGCTAGAGCTTGAGAAAAAGCTACCAGGTATTATTGCTGATAAAAAGGAGCAGTTGTGCGATCGTAGATTAGAAGCTGCTATCCTTCACTTAGCACGTCACTGCGACGGCGCATACTCAGTGGATGGGCAAGGATTTAACAAAGCTGATACGTCATTCGGGCGTTGGTTATCCACTCGTATTCAAGAGAAGCAGTCAATACTCAGGCATCATGCTGAAGCTGCTTTGAAAATGCTTCAGAAGTATGTGGGGCAATTAGAGCGGGGGGGATTAACTTTACCATCTTGGGAGCTTATTGCTCACCAATATCCTTCTCATCAGGAGCTACCACTACAGCAGACAGAGGAAGGAAGATTTGAGAAATCACCGCGTCGCATTGAGATTAAAGACGCTGAAGTTGCAGTGTACGCTCCATATGACGCTACAGGAGTGTTTAATAAAAAGTGTAAAACTATTGAGGGGTGGCGGTTTAACGGCAGTGATAAAGGATGGTACTTTCCTCTAAGAAATCTAGACAAGGTGCTAGACAAGTTTAAAGACGGATATGAAATCGATCCAAACATTGAAGGTGCGATCGTATTACTACAGCAGCAGAGGGAGGAAGAGCAAGCAGCCAAGGAAGCTGAAGCGCTCGAGCTGTCAAACCAAACTATCGATTTAATCAAAGCTGCTGACTTAGATGCTCCTCTTGCCAACGGTTGGCACTTGCGTAATTACCAAAAAAAAGGTGTAGAGTGGTTACTGGCCCATCGTGTAGGTGTATTTTACCGTGGTGGTATACTTGCCGATCACATGGGTTTGGGTAAATCCCTCACTTCACTGGTTGCAGCTAGGGCAATGCAGCGCGTACACAATTGCCCAGTACTTGTAATTGCTCCAGTATCAGTGCTGGAGAATTGGCGGCGGGAAGCTGCTAAAGCTGAAGTGAGAATAGAATGCTACAGCTGGGCAAAACTACCTAAGCCATTGGAGAAGCAGCCATATGTGCTAATCTGTGACGAGTCTCATTATGCTCAGAATTTTTCTTCCCTGCGCACGCAGAAAATGCTAGAGCTAGCTAAACACAACAATTGCCTAGCATCCTGGCTATTAACTGGTACTCCAATTAAAAATGGTAGACCAATAAACCTTTTCCCATTACTTTATGCTTTAGATCATCCCCTTGCATTGAATCAACGGGAGTATGAGAAACACTACTGCAATGCTCACTACAAAGACGTTGGTAAAAAGACTGTTTGGGATACTACGGGCGCATCCTACCTAGCAGAGCTTTCAGAAAAAACTAAAGATATCATACTTCGTCGAACTAAGGACGAGTGTTTACCGGAGCTTCCCGCTAAAACCAGATTCTTAGAGGAAATTGAACTTGAGTCTGGGCAGAGGGCTGAGTATGATGAATTTGTGCGGTTACTAGTTGACGATTACAAACAGCGTTCCCAAAGCTTCAAATTAATCAAAAACCTCCCCCTGCTATTTAAAGCCCCAACTTTCAAAGGGTGGTTATCCTGGGTGCTAGCATATAACCCAGTGGACAAGTCTGCTGAAGCCTTGGTGACTATCAACATCCTCCGCAAAGTTGGAAGCCACGCCAAAGTAGAAGCAGCGATCGCAATAGCAGAGGAACTAATTGAGCAAGGGCAATCTGTGGTTCTCTTCACTGAGTTTGTAGAGTCGGCAAAGGCGATTAGTAAGGGTTTGGGGGTGAAGACCTTAGTTGGAGAGACGATGCCAGAGGAAAGGCAGGCGATCGTTGATGCCTTCCAAGCTGGTGAAACAAAAGCGTTTGTTGGTACTATCAAAGCTGGTGGTGTAGGGTTGACACTTACAGCAGCCAGTAATGTAATTCTAGTTGATCGTCCGTGGACACCTGGAGATGCAGAACAGAGTGAGGACAGGTGTCACAGGTTGGGGCAGAAAAGTGCTGTCTTCGCAACCTGGCTACAGCTAGGGCATATTGATCGAGCAATTGATACTCTATTAACTGAGAAGCAACAGCGGATCGAACTGGTGCTTAAAGGTAAAGCTCAAACATTGGAAGGAATTAATTCTCCATCTGAGCTAGCTAAGCAGCTTTTGGAAATTTTGTAGGTATCGGACTAACGTGTTATCCAAGCGACAATTCTACAGTAGTAACTAACTACCGGGTTGCCGCGCCCGGTGTGGTAGCCAAGGAAAAGATTGTGTAATTGTCAGAAAAACCGGAAAATAGTTGACAGAATCTGTATCAAAGTGTAAATACAGTTTACCTAACAATAGCTATGCCACCAGATTACTCCAGGCAAAATCTTAGAGGGCGAAATTTTAGAGGTAAGAATCTTGAAGGGGCGAACTTTAGCGGGGCAGATATCCGAAGCACTGATTTTACTGGTGCTTACTTAAAAGGTGCAAACTTCAGTCATGCTAAAGCGGGATTGGAAAAGCGGTGGGCGGCGTTCTTAGTGCTTGTTTTATGGTTAATATCTGGATTGGCAGGATTTTTATCGTCTTTTATTGAACTCTTAATATCCCATTCATGGAGATCTCTTAATTATTCATGGATATTTCTTAATTTAAGTGACAAAAATTGGATAAGTAACCAAAATTCGACTAACTTAATAGTAGTTATTGTTTTCTTTATTGTCTTTATAATTATAATTCGTCAAGGGTTAAATTCAGTTTTTGCCTTTCCCATTGTCTTTGCGGTAGCTGGAATCTTAACCGTTACCTTAGCCTTAGCCTTAGCCTTAGCCTTAGCCTTTGCCTTAGGCGGAACAACAGACGGAGCCTTTGCCTTAAGTGCAATCCTTCGAGGAACATTAGACGCTGCGTTTGGCGGTGTCATTTACGAAGTCGGAGACTTTACTACGACTTTTGCTAGTGCCTTAGGCTTTGCCGGAGCCGTTACCATTGCTTTTGCTTTTGCCTTTGCTTTAGTCTTTTCTGTAGCCGGAGCTTTTGCTGTAGCTGGAGTCTTAGTTTTAGCCTTAACCTTAGCCTTAGCCTTAGTTTCAGCCTTTGCTGGAAACTTTGTCTTGGCTGGCGGAAACTCAATTTTTATGGGAGCTTTACCCTTACTCGTAATTTTATTTACCACATATATTACTTGGGGATTGTTTAAGGGTGATAAAAAATACACCCAAATTCGTAACATGGCTGTTGCCTTCGCAGCTTTTAAAGGAACAAGCTTCCGCAGTGCAGATTTAACGGATGCTAATTTTACAGGAGCTACACTCAAAAGTACAGATTTTAGAAAAGCTACTTTGACTTGTACAAGCTTTCACAATACCAAGAAACTAGACCGTGTTCGTCCCGGTTCAAGCTATCTTCAGAAAGCAGAAGTGCGCAACTGCTTGGTTACTGGACTTGGACAGGATAAGAACTTTGACCGTCTTGACTTACGAGGAATTAACTTTAAAGGTGCTAACTTAGTAGATGCCAGTTTGATCAGTGTAGACTTAAGTGGAGCCAACTTGCAAGATGCTGACTTATCTAGAGCAAAGCTGGTACAAGCGCAACTAGATGGAACTGACTTTACTGGTGCTACCCTCACTGGAGCATACATCCAAGATTGGAACATCACTATCGATACCAAATTTAATGGAGTGCAGTGCGAGTACGTTTACATGCGTCTACCCACGAAAGAGAACGCTGACCCCCTGCGTAAACCCGATAACAATAAAGAAGTTTTTGCAGATGGGGAATTTGGAGATTTTATTCAACCAATATTTGACACACTCGATCTATATCATAATCAAGGCGTTGATCCAAGAGCGATCGCAGTCGCATTCAAAGAATTAGCTGAAAACAACCCAGAGGTTGAGCTTGAAATCGTAGCAGTAGAGAGACGAGGTGAGGATAAGATATTGCTCCGTGTTAAAACCGCAGCAACTGCTAGTAAATCTGAGTTAAGCCGAGAATATTTTTTAAATTACAATCAAATAAAAGAATTGGCAGAACAAGAAATTAAAATATTAATTGCCGAAAAAGAGAATCAAGTTTATAGATTAGAGAATATGGTATTAACGGCACTTGAGCGTCCTAATTTCTACGTTGAAACCGTTCAACATCAAGGAGATATTGTATCACAAAAATCAGAAACTTCTCATTACGATCTGCAAGAGTCAAAATTTGGTGGAGGTTTTGCAGGTACTGGAGGAAATCAAACAAGTGGTACTTTTCACGAAAATTCTTCTCACCAAAATCTACAACAGCAGCCTCAAACTCTGATTGACAACCAGATTATCTGTGCTAATTGCAAGCGCCCAAATCCCAACACTTTTAATTTTTGTATCAAATGTGGTACAAAACTAACATCGCTTACCTAATCATTAAGTAAAAAAATTCAATTATTAACATTACTAAATTCACTGGAAAATTATGTCAGATAAATATAATCTCAGTAACGCTAAATTTGGTGGTGGTTTTGCAGGTGACGGAGGAACTCAAATAGGTGGTACTTTCAATGACTACTCATTAACTGATGCAGTGCATACCAACACTCCTGTCAAAACAATTCTGATTCTAGCAGCCAATCCAAAAACTACTTCGTCTTTACGTTTGGATGAAGAGGTTCGAGAAATTGATGCTGGATTACAACGCGCCAAAAAACGTGAGTTATTTAATCTAAAACAACAGTGGGCTGTTCGTGTTCAAGATGTTTACCAAGCACTACTTGATTTTAAACCACAATATGTCCATTTTAGCGGTCATGGTTCAGGAGATGATGGTTTAGTACTGGAGGATGAAACTGGAAATGTCAAGTTAGTAGATACCGTTGCGCTGGCTTCCTTGTTCAAGCTGTTTGCTGGTAATATTGAATGTGTTGTCCTCAATGCTTGTTATTCAGAAGTTCAAGCTATGGCGATCGCTCAACATATCCCTTATGTTATTGGTATGAAGAAGGAGATTGGGGATTTTGCGGCAATCAAGTTTGCCACGGGGTTTTATAGTGCCATCGGCGGTGGGGAGTCAGTGGAGTTTGCTTACAAGCTTGGATGTAGCGTTATTCAGCTAGAGGGAATTCCAGAATATTTGACACCTGAGTTAAAGAAGAAGTAAAAATCTCCTCAAGTTGATTGACAAGGAAATGTTTAAAAAAATTGTCAATTCCTCCAACCCAAGTCTAGCAGAAGCAGCAGCGCTCTCGCGATAGCAACAGTAGCGCTCAAGCGATTCAAAAAACCTTGAAAGTCGCTCTATTCAAAAATTAGCTCTTTCTGGTAGGAGGGAAGTTTGCTTTAAATGGATTGACAATCTGTAAAGTATTTTCAACTATTAAACCATCTTGCATATCTTCTGAGTAAAGAATACTTGCATCCCCTAAAATGGCACTTGCAACGATAAGACTATCCCAAAATGAAAGTAAGTATTGAGCGCGTAATTTTACAGCAGATTGAAGAGTTTCAAGAGAGACTGGTAAGATTTCACAACCTTGCTCTAATTCTTCCAGTAATATTTGAATTTGGGCATTATTAAACCCTGCTTTACGGATTAAATTGGCACAAACCTCATTAACCACTTGTGTACTGATTAAGATATTTTGGTAATTTGTGATAGTTGTAGCGATTTGTTGCTTGGAAATAGCATCAGTTTCACGAGGGTTGATAATAAAGCGATACAGCCAAATATTAGAGTCAATAAAGCTCTTTTGGGATTCATCAACGTTCATTGGCTTCAACTCTTGTCAACGGCTGAAAATCTTCAATTTTGATTGGATTGTCTGTTAATTGAGCAATAAGTCCTTTTTTTGGAAAGCCTTTTGTTTTGGGGCTTGAATGAGATTCTACAATAAGTTTGACGGATTCACCCTCAGCGAGTTGGAGATTTCCGATAGGGCGTAAAACGCCATTTTCAAACACGGCTTCACAGTTTTGTTGCTGCATACTCAAACTATTAATTATCTCTCTCCAATTCTAACCGATGAACAAACCTAGATAAAAATTCTTTAAGTAGTTTGACAAAATTAAATTCATTCGTTCAGACAGGAGTCAGGAGTCAGGAGTCAGGAGTCAGGAGTCAGGAAAACAGTTTGTATAAGTAATTCTGTGGAAGTACTTAAAACTGATATAGCGGTTCTTACTTCCGTGAGGTACAGGAAAAAGTAATTAACCACAGATGAACACAGATAAACACAGATAAATTTGTACTTTGGCAAACTAGGAAACGCTATAATAATTATTTAATGGACATCATTTGACAGGATAATAAAGTTTATCTTTCTCCTCATAGCGCCATCCCATACTACTAGGATCTCTGTCTTTGCACCACCGTACAAACTCTTTTTCTGTCATGGTTTCGCGCTTCTGACGTAAAGTAGCAACATCTGTCACCAGTCGCAACGCCAAATTTTTCTCCTCAAAAGGCTGGAGTTGGGGAGCCTCCCTTTGATAGTACTGGTTGGGGTAAGAGCGAGAAGAGCGTTTAGCTCCTGAATTGTTGCGTTGTAAAACCATCATCGCCCCTTCTAGTTGCGCTAGTCGAGTTGTAAGAGCTTCTAGCTTTTCTTCTAAGTTAGTTACAGATTTCAATATCGACTTGCTATCAATATCGCTATCAAAACGAGACTCTAACTTTTCTAATCTAAGCTGAAGTTGCTTTACTGTTTCACTTGCCCCAATATCGCTATCAGTATTGCTATCAATATTTGATATCAACGACTGTAAACCTAGAAGCACAGCATTTGTTTGTCCTAGCCTGTGTAGCCGTGATAGCTCCTTTACTGCCTCAATGAGTGGGGTAGGCACGCGGAGCATCTGGCTAGGTGGAGTTTTTTTACTTTTGCTGGATTTCTTTACAGGCATCTTGATATCGTTTATGATAGCCATTTTGCTATCAGTGATAACATTACTCTAATTTATACCTTTTGTCATCAGAATGTTTGTGTAATTTTCTAAAAAATCGGAAAATAGTTGACAGAATCTGTATCAATGTATAGCAGTTTACCTAACAACAGCCATGCCACCAGATTACTCCGGGCAAAATCTTAGAGGGCGAAATTTTCGAGGTAAGAACCTTGAAGGGGCGAACTTTAGCGGGGCAGATATCCGTGGCGCTGATTTTACTAGTGCTAAATTAAAAGGTGCTAACTTCAGTGATGCCAAAGCTGGATTGCAAAAACGGTGGGCGACGTTTTTGGTAGTTGTTTCGTGGGGGTTGTCGGGGTTATCAGGATTCTTCTCAGCTTTAGCTGGCTATATGGTGGCGTATATAATATTTTACAAAACTGACAATTATCAAGAGCAAATAGGGTATCAAATCGCAGGCTGCATTATTATAGTTATATTTATCATCTTCTTTTTCGTTACAATTCGCCAAGGAATACAAGCGGGTTTAGGAGCTGTCGCCGTCGCAGGAGCCGTCGCAGGAGCCGTCACCTTCGCCGGAGCCTTCGCCGTCACCTTCGCCGGAGCCTTCGCCGAAGCCTTCACCGGAGCCGGAGCCGGAGTCGGAGCCGGAGTCGGAGCCTTCGCCTTCGCCGTCGCCTTCGCCGGAGCCGGAGTCGGAGCCTTCGTCGTCGCCGTTGCCGTCGCCGGAGCCTTCGCCGAAGCCGTCGCCTTCGCCGGAGCCGGAGCCGGAGCCGGAGTCGGAGCCGTCGCCTTCGCCTTCGCCTTCGCCGTCGCCGTTGCCTTCGCCGTCGCCGTCGCCTTCGCCTTCGCCGTCGCCTTCGCCGTTGCCTTCACCTTCGTGTTATTAAGTATCTATATTAGTTGGCGATCGCTCAAAGGAGATCCAAAATACGCTTTAATTCGTAACATGGCTATTGCTTTTGCAGCAATTAGCGGAACAAGCTTTCGCAGTGCAGATTTAACCGATGCTAATTTTACGGGAGCTACCCTCAAAAGTACAGATTTTAGAAAAGCTAATCTAACTCGTACAAGCTTTCACAATACCAAGAAACTAGACCGTGTTCGTCCTGGTTCAAGCTATCTTCAAAAAGCAGAAGTGCGTAAACTGTTGGTTACTGGAGTTGGGCAAGATAAGAACTTTGACTATCAAGATTTGCGTGGAATTAACTTAGAAGGCGCAAACTTAACCGAAACTAGCTTTTTAGGAGCAAACTTAAAAAGAGCTACTTTCCAAGGAGCTAACCTAACTGACACCGACTTCATGATAGCCAATCTCAATGAAGTTAATCTACAAGATGCTAACTTATCTAGAGCTAATCTTGTACAGACACAATTGTTTCAAGCTGACTTTACCGGAGCTACCCTCACTGGAGCATACATCAAGGATTGGAATATCACCAGTGATACCAAGTTTGATGGAGTGCGGTGCGAGTACGTTTACATGCGACTACCCACTAGAGAGAACCCTGACCCCCTGCGTAAACCCGATAACAATAAAGAAGTGTTTGCAGATGGAGAGTTCGGAGATTTCATTAAACCAATAATTGACACCCTCGACCTTTATCATAATAGTGATGTTGACCCCAGAGCGATCGCCATCTCATTCAAGCGGTTAGCAGAGAATCATCCTGACGCTGAACTAGAGATTGTGGCAATGGAGAAGCGGGGTGAAGATAAATTTTTACTCAGAGCAAAAACTGCACCCACTGCTGATAAGTCAGAACTGAGTGCAGAATATTTTACTATTTATAACGAACTAAAAGCGTTAGCACAGCAAGAGTTAAAGGCGCTAATAGCAGAAAAAGATAGCAGAATTTCTAGTTTAGAGACTATGGTAAAGACGGCGCTACAAAGTCCTAAATTTTACGCTCAAACTTATCATAATCAAGGAGATACTATGCCTGAAGCTTCTAAGTACGATATGCGTGGATCTAATTTCCCAGGCGGGTTTGCTGAAACTAACTACGGCAACATGGTAGAAACTCAACATAATTATGCTGCTCAAACTAATTTACGAGAAGCCGCAGCGCAAATCCAGGAGTTACTCACACAACTAGAACAATCTTACCCTAGCGATACAACTACTGGAAGAATGGCGATCGCCACTGAAGCAATCAAACGCATCGAAGGAGATCCTACCATAAAAGCACGGATACTCAGCGCATTAAAATCAGGTGGCATTCAAGCTTTAGCACAATTGCTTAATCATCCTGCTGCTAGCTTTGTGATTGGCGCTTTGGAAGACTGGCAGAAAACCAAGGATACTTAGGTTGATAGTGGACTTGCGCTCGCGCAGAGTGCAGTGCCTAGAGGGCAATCGCCAGAGTGTTTAGCTCATTTGGCAATTTGTAAGGGCGTACAAGCGATTCAAAAAACCTTGAAAGTTGAAGCTGGCAAAGTTGGGTAGCGGTACGGTAACACCTTCAAGTAGTTCAACGCCCTTGTATCTACTGTTGACTAAATCTTGCTAATAATTCTTCACGGGATAAATTTGACAATTGTAGTAGTAAAGAGCTAAAATCTTCTGGTGATAATGCTAACAATGGCGAAATAATTGCTTGTAGCTCGTTATCTAAAGCCCCAAACCGCATTTGGAGTAAGTTTTCTATAATACGACGTTCTCTCTCAATCCTTTCCTCTCTGCCAAGTTGCCTACCTTGTTGAACTCCAATTTGTGTAGCTTCTGCCAAACGTTGTTCATAAATCGGTGATAACTGCATAACTAAGTCCCTATCTTCGGTGTCTAAATTCTGATTTAATTCTAAAGTAGTTTTCAAGTTAGCCAATAAATTTAAGGCTTTATCACGTAAAGGATTGCTAGCGTCCAATGCCTGTAATTCTTCAATCGCCCTTTGTTGAACTCAACATTTACCCAATAATCTCAACCAAAGTGTTTCTGGAATTACTGGTAATTGATGAATTACTACCACTGCTGTTCTTAAAGAATCTCCAAGAAAATATATCCCAGGCAACCAGTTCTCTACATCAGGTTTTGCGTTAAATCCTTCTAAAAAATCGTCACTTGCTGTGGGGGAAAGAATCCATAACCTTGGTAAAGAATCTTCATCTAATGAAGTTTCATTACGTTTTGCTTCCCGTTCAAGGCGGGCACAAGTATCAAACAACTTACCCATACAACTACGAACTTCTGACTTTGTGACTGCGTTACGGAAAGGCTCAATCAGGGAAGCTGTATCAGTAAATCTTCCTAATAAACCCAAACTCTCTTTATCAACTTGTGGTTGGGACGTAGGTGCAAAGTAAACATCGATTTCTCTTACTTCCGAGGATACATTCTTACTTGTTTCTACTGAGCCTAATGGTGATAATAATTCTTGGAAATAGTCTTTGGCAAATTGATCGTATGGGAATCTAGTCATTTTACTTTACAATGCGTTACCTAAAGTCTATTGTTTCATAAACAATACACTGCCATATGTATGGTATACAAGATCATGTGACGGCGAAATCACGCTTGTGCCGAAACCTAATCAACGAGCATACATCCAAGATTGGAATATCACTAGCGATACCAAGTTTGATGGAGTGCGGTGCGAGTACGTTTACATGCGCCTCCCTACGAAAGAAAACCCTGACCCCCTGCGTAAACCCGATAACAATAAAGAAGTGTTTGCAGATGGAGAGTTCGGAGATTTCATTAAACCAATAATTGACACCCTACCAACACAACTACTGGAAAAATGGCGATCGCTACCGTTGCCATCAAACGCATCGAAACTGATCCTACCATCAAAGAACGGATACGAGAGCGCGTTAAAGTCAGGTGGCATTCAAGCTTTAGCACAATTGCTTAATCATCCCGCCGCTAGCTTTGTGATTGGCGCTTTGGAAGACTGGCAGAAAACCAAGGATACTTAGGTTGATAGTGAACTTGCGCTACAACCAACACCAGTATGCTTGAATATCGGACTAACACGTTACACAAGCGGCAATTTCACAGTAGTAACTAACTATCGGGTTGCCGCGCCCGGTATGACGCTTAATCTCGAATAACCGCAACCATCAACTCATAACGAGCGATAAGAAGGGAGTCATGCTTCATGCAATAAGCCGGGTACGGCTTGCAGCAAAGCTTATCGCCACATACGAGGTACACTAAAACTGGCACATTGTTAAGTGCAGCAGCGGGGGAAAAACGCACTACAATCCAAACGGATTATCAATCCTTGTAGCTGTCACACGCAGGTGACAACTGGCACAGCACTTAACACTTCTTTACTAACCTTGACTTGTAACGGTGCAAGAGTTTACTTCTTGTCTCTCTCAGATTTCCGAAAATCTGTCAAAGCCTTAAGTACAATTTCAGGATCAAATTTTGAAGCATTTTGGATGTTGACTGCAACATCAGTGTTTAATGGCACAAACAAACCCGTGACTATCGTTAGGTTTGAATCCCCAAGCTCCATGACTTTCGCTTTTGAATTTGCTAGTAATTCGGCAATCTGCTGTGCTAGGATTGCTTCTCTTTCCTGTGGCGTCAAACTATCCAGCAGTCTCCGAATATCTTCTACTGTCACAAACGTAATCTCTAACATATGCCAAATCCGTGCGCAGCCCTGTAGTAATTATCGCACAGATCATACAGCTAACCTGTTACTTGCTTGATCCGAATAATTACGTGAATTTTTCCACTTTTTGCCTATTGCTAGCATAGCCAAATCTATCTCTTCATCATCAGCAGCCTCAATCATTTCAACTAGTTTCTCTCCCATACTTTGTTTTCTTTCAGTTAGAGATTCATTTGCTAGTAGTTGGCAAAAATAACGCCGCGCTCCAGGGGCTAACTGCTCCATTCCCTCTAGCATTGCCATAAATACCTCTGGGCTAATCCACGTCTTACCAGAGCGAAATTCACTTAAGTGGTTAGGCGATATTCCAGCTAGTGGGGCTAAATCCTTTCCCCTAATACCATGTCGATCCATTGTCTGTTTAAAAAGCTGGTGAATCTGAACCATAAAGTTTTATTTCTTAAACCAAGATAGTAGTTTAATTGTACCCTATATTTAAACTACTAAGTTAATTGAATTAAGCCAATAGAAGGGTTAATTCAATAATAGCTTAACTCAATAAAACAGCCCCAGCAAGTTTTTAGGAGTGCTGGGGCTTGTCAAACCTACTTGAATACTATGTCAAATCAACGGAAAAAACAAACGTCAAAAGACGTAGGCTTTGCTGTGTCTAGTGTCACAGCAGAAGAAGCTAAGTCTAGCTCAAAACTAGAAATTTACTATCGCCTTACCCATGAAGAGCTTCTAACTTGGATAGAAAAGTACGACTTGAAATGGTCTGAAGTCAAGCTGTACTTGTATTTTTGCACACTCAACCCCTTTGGCGACCAAGATATCGAGTTTAGCCCAAGCGAACTTTACTCCCAACTCAAAATCAAGAAATCTGCCTTCTACTCAGCGGTAGCAAGACTTGAAACCCTTGGTTTGCTTGATTTTCAAGTATCCCGTGCCCATGTACGTGCTAGTCCATTTAATCGGACAACTTTCCATTTAAATGGAAAACTTTCCACTACAGTGGAAAACATTCCATTAGAACGGAAAGATTTCCAAAAAAATGGAAACTTTTCCAAAAAAATGGACAACAATTCCACTAAAATGGAAAATCGACGCCCAGAACCCGCACAGGATAAGGATTCCAGCGTCCCTCATACTCTTCATACTTATTCAGACTTTAAAAGATCTCTCTCAGATAGCGAGAGAGAGAATTTTGAAAAATTTGTAAGAGCAGAATACAAACGTACTGAAGGCAAGGAAATCCGCCACATCAGTGCCTTTCTAAAAGACGAGCATTTCCAGGAGTGGTGGGAGAAGTATCAAAATCGCCCAGAAGCTGCTCAAGAAAAGCAAAGAACGAAATGGGAGAATCATCCCGAAGTTAAGAACTGGATTGAGGAAATCGAAAGAACCTCTAATCCTCTCGCCTTTGCTATTGGTGATGAGGAAAAGATGGAATTCATCAAATGGGCTAACGAAAATAAAATCTTCAGCTGGCATCAGGAGGAGGAAGAATAATGATTGAGCAACTCCTAGAAGCCCAGCCAACCCGTCCCGAAGAGCTAAAAGATAAAGAAATATGGCAGCCCCGGTGGAACTGCTTCTGCTGCCAAGATACGGGCAAAATTCAACCGCACCTGGTGAGGCTTGTAATCCCCACTTACGATTACAACCGTGACAACTTACCAATCTGCCAAAACTGCAACAAAGGAGCTAACTGGCTGCACCTTAAAGGCAATATTGACACGAGAATCAGCTTAAAAACTTGTAAAAAGCTCGATGTCATATCTCGCCGCGATTGGAAACGCACCACTAAAGAGCAGTTTGAAATGGCAAGAAAACTTGTCGCTGAAGTGTCATCAGTCATAGCTCAGAAAAATAACTTTCGCAACGAGCAGCTTAACCGCATCCATCAAGAATTTATTCTTTGGCGCGAGTTTAATAAGCCCGAAGCTGATGAAGATGAAGTCAAGGAGGAGGAAGAAGTATGAAATCCTCCCTAATTATAGGCTCTAGCCAACTTGGTGTAAGATGCCCTTGTTGCAATCAATCCTTACTTACCAACTTTGATAGCTGCGGTGTCTGCGGATGGATGCCAAAATTCTTAGAGGAAAATCCCAACGTATTCTTAGAGGAAACTCCTACAGAATTCTTAGAGGAAAAATCCCCGAAAATTTCCTCTAAGAAAAATCCCAGCGGCTGCCTTTATCGTTACCTCGAACATAAAACTTTAAAATCAGGAATCGTGGCAACATATCCTCGTGTAGAAGGTATTCGCAACCCCAATAATCTTAATCATTGGCGTTGGGGTTACAACTGGGAAGAGAAGATTAATGGAGTTTGGAAAAATCGCTCGATAGCAGTTCCTCGGCGCTTAGTTAGTCTGGTAAAATCAATGATTAGTGAAGGTAAACCAACGTCAGAAATTAGAGCATTTATTAAGTCTAGAAAACCTAGATAATATCGGAATAATAGGTTATCCGACGCCCCATAACGCTCTGAATGCAAATATTTTCAGGATGCATCTACCACTTTCACGTTTTGGACAAGAAAATCTTGATAAAATAGGAAACTAGTTAATCATGAAGAAAATTCTATTTCTTGATTGTGACGGTACAATCCGTCAACCAGTTAATGGGCAATGGGTACAACCCTACAACAATCAAAAGATTATTCGAGGTGCAGATAAAGCAATTCAGCATTACCATAAAGAAGGTTGGATGATTATTGGTATAAGCAATCAAGGTGGAGTTGAAAAGGGTCATAAAAGTCTTCAAGACGCAATTCTAGAACAGAGATATACTTTAGAGTTATTGCCTCAAATTAACTGTATTTACATCTGCCCTGACTTTCAAGGAAACGAGTGTTATCAGATAGACAAAATCCATCAAACACCTGTTCATGAAACAGAATGGGGTAAAGAATTTATCGGACAATTTCGTAAACCAGACGCTGGAATGATACTTGCAGCAGTGAAGTTTCATGGAGATTTTAATTCAATAAATACCTATTGGTACATAGGCGATCGTCAAGAAGATGAATTAGCATCAAATGCAGCTGGGTGTAATTTTATGGATGCTGACATCTGGAGGGATCGTTTCTTATCAGGAATGTACCAAATCAAGCCAAATACTGTTAAGCAGGTGGAATTTTTAGAAAAATATCGAGTAAACTAGACTTTACTGGCTGAACTTACACCTTAAAGCATTACCTTTGCGGTATATGCAAAGATTCTACAGCTCGCCGCTTCCTTTCTTCCCCACGGCGATCGTATCTAACTGTGATTGCAGGTGAGGAATGCCCTGCCAGGTTTTGCACAGTGCCAATATCTACCCCTGCATCAAGTAAATCAGATACAAACGTGCGTCGCAAATCATGAGGTGAAAAACCCTCTACACCAGCCTCCGCTTGACGCTTCTTTAAAATCATCATAATCGCCTGGGGCGTCAGCTTCTTCAATATCACTCTACCAGCTTTGTTGACGTGGCACAATAACGGACCAGGTGCTGTAGTCCTAATTTCAACCCAATCATTGACTATCTTCACCGCTGTCTCTGGTAAGTATACCGTCCTATCTACTCTTCCCTTACCAGCTACAATTTTAATCTCACCAGTTTGAGCATTGAAATTCTTTAAGTAGAGATTTGCCACTTCGCTGCGTCTCAATCCCGTCCCACGGAGAATTCCGATTAATGCCGCATCTCGAAACCCCGCTCCTGTGAGATCTTTAAAACAAATCTTCATTAAAGCGTTGATTTCCGACTGTGCTAGCGCTCTCCCCCTTAATTCCTTAGAAACCCTAACACTATCAATATCTACAGCACGGGTATAGTCAGCAGGAGACATCAACTCCAGCCGCAGCGCTTCTTTCAAAACCCGTCTCAAAGCGCATAGTGCCTTGTTAACAGTCGCAGGTTCATAATTCTTAACTAACGCTGAGCGAATAGCAGCGGTGTGCTTATACCTGAGTGCAGCCCAATTAAGTGTAAGGTAGTCTGCTTTCCCGTCAGTCAACAACTTGGCAATTAAATTCAGAGAATATCGCATCGTTACCTCTGAGCTTTCCCCTAACGATGAGAGATATACCGAAGCTGGGTGTTCGGTTAAAGCCAGGGGAGTTGTCAAAACCAAGCCGTCAACTGATGTCGCTGACATTTGTTATTAAAACGAAGGTTCTAGAAAAACTTATTACAGCAGAGCTTATTACAGCAGAGCTTATTCAAGACAATAATATTTTCATAACTAACTCACAACCGTAGTCAGGTTGTGTGCATACGTCTTATGGTGGTACGTAGGCGATCGTTACTACTCTTCTGATGTAACTCCCTCACCTTTACTGATCGATTCTTTGACTGCTTCCTCTAACTCCTCAATTGAGCATTTATACAGTCTGCATAGTGCTGCTGTTTGATCGATCCGCAATCTTGGTATAGTGCGCCCCTTCTCCCAGTTGCGTACAGAAGACTCCCCTATCCCAATTCGACTTGCGACATCAACGGTTCTAAGTTCAGCCCTTTCCCTCAGTTCTTTCATATCCATTGCTATCTTCTTAACGCAACTGGTTGACACAACGTGTTGTGATAAAATAAATTACTAACAATAACCGTTGCGCTCAACTGCCAAGAAGAAACTGCAACGGTTAACGTTAACCCCTTGAGGTCAATATTATGATTACACGTTTACAGCCCCTCAGTGAAATCATTCCTAATGCACTTTCTTCCTCTATTGTCAATCCGAATGAAGAAGAATTAAATGTATCTTCTCCTACTACCGATACATCAGGGAAAGAACCTATTAAGCACATGTTGATTGGCAGCCCTAAAGCCATCAGAGCTACCATTCATTACCTGCATGTTGTAAACTATGCCCAAACTGCTGATTGGAGTCCTTTATTACCTACTCCTAACCCTGGAGAATTTATGAGTATCTTTACTCGTAATATCTCGGTTCAATAATTCTTTGAACGCATAAATGCCCCGGTATCCTTTGCCGGGGAATAAGCTACAGAATTAGGTTGCGAGTTTGGCGATCGCGTTCCTCCCATGTCGGATGAATAGGTTATCTGAGGGAAAAACTTATTAGCCACAGCACGATCTGCTATCAATACCGATATCACGCTTGTTCTCGCTCAATAATAGCGTGATTGCGCTCTCTTGTCTGCCCTGAGGGTGATTGCACTCCGTGTACTGCCCGAAGTAGCGATCGCCAGCTCCCATATCGGACTACTAGGTCATCCAAGCCAAAAATTTACTAGCACTTCGTGCGACCTGGCGTCGGATACAGATATTTCTACTCATTTACTTCATTAAGTGCTTCATCTAGTAATAGCCGGACAATCTCAGCTTTCTTCCTGCCTGTTTTCGCTGCGAGCATTGAAAGCTTGTGGTGCATCGACTGAGGTAAATCTACAGTTAATCTAACCGTTGGTTCTTTGGTAGTGGTTTGTTGAATTTGAGACATTATACTAGACTTGGCTGGTTGTTGAGTAGATGCAGGCAAGGGTTCGGGTTCTTGAGGAGAATCTTGTTCGCTTTGTGGTTCCTCACTCTTACCATAAACAAAATCCTGGGCTAAAGCATCATCGAGGGGCTTTCGCTTTTTAGTAGTCATGGTAGTATTCTCAAAATTTCCTTAAATAATTGCTCGTACTCTCGCGCTGACTCAGTTGCTGATCTTCCTGGTAAGTCCCAAACTGTTGCTGATTGACCAGAACTATCTGCTATAATCTGCCTTTGGTGAATTACGCAATTTAGCATTGCTACTTCCTTTGTTTGCTTTAGAAGTGCGATTGCCTCATCCAGTAGCTTTGTCCCTTTGACAGCTCGACTGATAAATAAAGCTGCTTTTGGTGGACCATTACGAACAGACTGAGCTTGCTTAATTAGTCGTACAGAGTCGGAAGCTGAGCGTAAGTCTAAACCCGTTGGCTGGCAAGGAACTATAGCCAAGTCGGCTCGAAATAAAATCGCCCTGGTAGATTCCTGCAAACCAGCAGGACCATCTACAATTAGATGATCGCACTCAAGAGTTAACTGTGGGATTTGCTCAAGTAGATCGTCTGGTGATTGCACCACAGTAACTGGAATTGTACTTTCCATCGACTCTAGCCAAAGAGAACTGCTGCGCTGGGCATCAGCATCAACGAAAGATACTTTCTGACTTTTTTTAGCTAGCCAGTAAGCAAAGTGAACTGCTGATGTAGACTTGCCACAGCCCCCTTTTTGATTAATAAACGCTATTACTGCCATACTTCATTGATTACTGCATTACTGCATTGATTACTGCATTGATTACTGTGCTAAGTATATAATAACGTAAAGCCACTATTTTGATTAATCACTGCTATAATGCATTACTGCATTGATTACTGCATTACTGCATTAAGTGTCTGAGATGAAGCGTACACGTAGAAATTCGCGATCAACACTACCCCTACTTTATCGGATCTACAAGTTATTAGAGCGGCAATTGTAGGAGGAACTATCGGGTTGCCGCGCTCGATAACAAGCGTACACGTAGAAATTGGCGATCATCAACTTATGACGGGCAATCCGGTTTTTGTTCGTCTGCTACAAGCTACCCTCCGAAGCGCTTAGATTGCAAATTTTTACCGATAGCAATTGTGTCAGGATGATTTACTCCTAAACAAAGTTCAGCAATTTCCAATGCTTCGATGTAAAATGGCTCAGCATTGCGGTGATGATTGGATATATATGAGCGCACCTTCTCCATTATCTAGATAATACCCTGTCAAATAAACTTTAGTCAACAAGCTTTGCGGAAAAACTACGAATTATTTCGGCACATCTCTAAATTTTCACGAACAGTAATTGCGTTGGGATGATTTGGTCCTAATCTTTTTTCAGCAATTTCCAATGCTTTGATGTAGAATGATTCAGCTTCACTGTACCTTCCTTGGGATTTGTAGAGCAGAGCCAGGTTGTTGTAACTTCGGGCGACATGAGGATGCTCCTCTCCCAGCAGACGTTGCGTTAATTCCAAAGCTTTGATGTGCAATGGTTCAGCATCACTGTACCTTCCTTGGGAATCGTAGAGTCCAGCAAGGTTGTTGTAACTTAGGGCGACATCCGGATGGGATTCTCCCAGTAGACGTTGCCTTAGTTCTAATGCTTTAATGTGCAATGGTTCAGCATCACTGTACCTTGCTTGGGAATGGTAGAGTAGAGCTAGGTTGTTGTAACAGGTGGCGACATCGGGATGGGATTCTCCTAGCAAGCGTTGCATTAATTCCAAAGCTTTGATGTACAATGGTCCAGCTTCACTGTACCTTCCTTGGTCAGAGTAGAGTAGAGCCAGGTTGTTGTAACTTTGGGCGACATCGGGATGGGATTCTCCCAGCAAGCGTTGCCTTAATTCCAATGCTTTAATGTACAATGGTTCGGCATCACTGTACCTTTCTTGGGACTTGTAGAGTCCAGCAAGGTTGTTGTAACAGGTGGCGACATCGGGATGGGATTCTCCTAGTAAGCGTTGCATTAATTCCAAAGCTTTGATGAACAATGGTTCAGCATCACTGTACCTTCCTTGAAATTGGTAGAGATAAGCAAGGCTGCCGTAACTAGTGGCGACATTCGGATGGGATTCTCCCAGGAAGCGTTGCCTTAATTCCAAAGCTTTGATGATCAATAGTTCAGCATCACTGTACCTTCCTTGGGATGAGTAGAGTAGAGCCAGGTTGTTGTAACAGGTGGCGACATCCGGATGGGATTCTCCCAGGAGGCGTTGCGTTAATTCCAAAGCTTTGATGTACAATAGCTCAGCATCACTGTACCTTCCTTGGGATTGGTAGAGTCCAGCAAGGTTGTTGTAACTGGTGGCGACATCGGGATGCGATTCTCCTAGGAGGCGTTGCCTTAATTCCAAAGCTTTGATGTATAATGGTTCAGCATCACTGTACCTTCCTTGGGATTGGTAGAGTCCAGCAAGGTTGTTGTAACTTTGGGCGACATCGGGATGCTCTTGTCCTAGCAAGCGTTGCCTTAATTCCAATGCTTTAATGTACAATGGTTCGGCATCACTGTACCTTCCTTGGGATTCGTAGAGCCCAGCAAGGTTGTTGTAACTTAGGGCGACATCGGGATGCTCTTGTCCTAGCAAGCGTTGCCTTAATTCCAATGCTTTAATGTACAATGGTTCGGCATCACTGTACCTTCCTTGGGATTCGTAGAGCCCAGCAAGGTTGTTGTAACTTAGGGCGACATCGGGATGCTCTTGTCCTAGCAAGCGTTGCGTTAATTCCAAAGCTTTGATGATCAATAGTTCAGCATCACTGTACCTTCCTTGGGATTCGTAGAGTAGAGCCAGGTTGTTGTAACTTAGGGCGACATCCGGATGGGATTCTCCCAGGAGGCGTTGCCTTAATTCCAAAGCTTTGATGTATAATGGTTCAGCATCACTGTACCTTCCTTGGGATTGGTAGAGTCCAGCAAGGTTGTTGTAACTTTGGGCGACATCGGGATGCTCTTGTCCTAGCAAGCGTTGCCTTAATTCCAATGCTTTAATGTACAATGGTTCGGCATCACTGTACCTTCCTTGGGATT
>NZ_JACXAE010000131.1 GCF_014698965.1 Iningainema tapete BLCC-T55 | reverse complement strand
ACTTCTTTTTTAGTTCTTATGTACTAAAATGGCGATGCGTTCTCCTATGTGCCAGTTAAGGGTGCGGAATGTGGGCTGTAATTGGTCCTCGCGGAGATGTCTATAAATAGGGACAAGCCAGTGCTAGTTAGCTTTAGCTCACTAAGTAATACCAATTCTTCTTATGCTTGGTACACGTTTAAACCCCCCAACCCCCCGATCATCGGGGGGCAAAAAGGGATCTTGTGTAGCCAGCTTTTAGAGAAATGGTATAAATCTTTCAGTCCGTTTTAACGGAATGCGCGCTGTTAGCCTTGAACTTCAGTTCAAGGCGTACTCCAAGTTTTCTTAGTCATCATCAACTTATAACTCGAATTATTAAGTTTTTGATAACACTTGTGTCGGCTTGTACGTGGATGCCGGAAAATCCAACCTGCATTGTGTATTCTGAAAACATCTAGGCAAATGATCTAAATGGAGGTCTAATGACTCCGAAAATTCTGCGTCAGCTGTGGACTATAGTCGAAAACACACAAGCCAAGACGCTATTGCAACTTGACGACGCTAACTTGGTGCAGTTGTTGGTAAAGCAAACCAAAACGCAAGCGTTGTTGGATTGCCATGAAACCGATTTTCTGTGCGACTACATCCGATCGCGCTTGACTCTCATCCGAGATCTTGTCCAAGAACGGCAGTGTTAATAACAAATTAGTTAACAGTTTCCAATTACTGTTAACTGTTAACTTTTATGTGGCAAATAACCTTCGATTAAAAAGTCAGCATCTACCGCTCGTACCTGCACACGCTCTAATGACATTGCCTCTGTCATTGAGGTAAAACCCAAATCACCCACAGGTGTAGGAGCATTACTACCACCAATGATTTTCGGCGCAATAAAGGCAAGAACTTTTTGTACCGAGCCACTGGCGATCGCACTGGCGGCTAAAATACCACCGCACTCCCATAGCACATTGCAAAAACCCCGCTCATAAAAGTAAACCATAGCCTGCTCTGGTGTTAGAGGTGACAATTCCACCACTTCCACATTTTGGCGACGTAACAAAGCTTGAAAATCAGGGTTAGCGTCTTTTTCTGTCAACACTAAAGTGGGAGCATCAGTTGTCCGCCATAGGTGAGCGCTCTCTGGTAAATTGAGATGACGACTCATTACCACCCGTAAGGGATTATGGACTTCCTCCAAATGGCTAGTTAAACGTGGATTGTCTTGTCTTACCGTATTTCCACCGACAATCACTGCGTCACATGCTCTACGTAATTGATGGACTTCACTCCGTGCAGCTTGACTGGTAATCCAAGCACTATGACCAGTAGCTGTAGCAATTTTACCATCTAAAGTCATAGCATACTTTAAAATACCCAAAGGTCGATGGTAGAGAATACGGTGAACAAAACCTTCATTAAGTTTTTCACAAGCTGCTTGTTCAACGCCCACCACTACTTCTATTCCCGCAGCACGTAGGCGATCGATTCCACCACCACCCACCAGTGGATTAGGATCTACCATTCCCACCACTACCATTGCCACCCCAGCTGCGATCAAAGCTTCAGAACAAGGAGGAGTGCGTCCGTAGTGATTACAAGGTTCTAGACTAACATAAATAGTTGCGCCACGAGCAAGCTCACCTGCTGCTTTAAGTGCAAAAACTTCTGCATGTGGTTCACCTGCACGGGGATGAAATCCTTCCCCAACAATTTCTCCATCTTTGACAATTACTGCCCCCACCATAGGATTAGGGGAAGTACGTCCTAAAGCGCGACGGGCGAGTTCTAGACATCGCTGCATCATCGCCCGTTCAAAGTCTGTTCCTACCGTTGATTGCACTGTTAGTACATATAACTGTAACTACAGCATTGATTCTACCTCCTGTCTCCTGTCTCCTGTCTCCTGTCTCCTTTTTTACAATTGTTCTGCTAATCTCAGGCGTTGCCACCAACGATTGAGCGGATAATAAACTACAGGTGCCCAAAGGCTACTGAGAATAGCAGAGGCAAGGACAACTTTCTGGTAATATGCCCAAATGTCGGTGTTGTTGCGATCGCCCATCAAAGTCAATTGTGATGCAAAGATTGTCTCTGCCAAAACTGCCATAGCAAATACAATTAAAGCAATAGAAATAAAGTCTTCTTGAATAAAACGTTGTTTTTGCAGCAACCCCGTCAAAAATCCCACAATTCCTAAACCGAGGGCATGAGTTGGATCTGGCGATGTCAAGGCATCTTGAAGTAGCCCCAAAACCACACCTGCTAATGCACCTTGAGTTGCTGTACGCTTGACACTCCATGCTACCACCCAAACTACAGTCCAGTTTGGTCCAATTCCTAGTAACTCCATACCAGGAAAGCGTCTGAGCGACAACAATAAGCATAACAGTACAGAACCTACTATTATTGTCCAATTAACAGTTTTACGTAGGTTAGGATGCCAAAGAACAAGGGGACGGATTTCTCGTTGCGGTTTTCTTTGTCGTGATTTTGGGTGATGTCTCTTACCCTGTAGTTTAGGAATCTTCATGGAATCTAATTAGACTTTGGTGGTTGATTTACTATAGGGTTTTGTGGTTTAGGATGTACTGTCACCCAATCAAGCGATCTAATGGGCGGAAAAAATTCCACCTTTGCCACCGATGTTGGGAGTTTTTTCAAATCCAAGGACTTGATTTTACCTACCGCCATACCCGCAGGAAATTTCTGACTATAGGTAGATGTAGATATTACATCTCCGAGCTTCACATTGGGAACTTTTTCATAAAACTCCAACACCCCTTCAGCAGAAGAATCTCCCCGTAAAACGCCTTTAGCGCCTGTACGGCTAACAGTTACACCAACTTGACTCTTTAAGTCACTAAGTAACAAAACACGGCTGGTATTAGGAGTAACACTTTCGATTAAACCCACCAATCCACCGTCAGCTTTGACGACAAAACCTTCTTTGATGCCTGAAGAGCTACCACGATTGATGGTTACTTGTTGCCACCAATTGTCAGCACCACGTCCCACTGTGCGTGCGGGAATTGGGCGCGTTACTGGGGGTTCTTTCTCCACATAGTTCAATAACTGTTTGAGCTTTTTATTTTGACTTTCCAACTCTACTATTTGAGCTTGCAGTTCCAACACCTTCGCATCTGAGCGATTTTCTTGTGGCATTGGACTTGGTTGCAACATTTGCAGGGGACGAGTAATTCCTTCATAAACATCAAGGAGAAGCGCACCTTGAGTTTGACGAAGTACCCAAGCGCTGCCAATCACTAAACCTAGCAAGCCGATTTGTAACCCTCTTTGCTCCCACCACCGACGTGATATAAACATATATACTTTTCCCTAACCGTATAATCGCTTATAGGCACACCCCGATATATTGGATTCTATTCAGTAGAATCCAATATTGATCATTACTTACGCACTACATGTTGCGCGATCGCCCACTGAAAACTCGCTCTAACTGCTTGAAGTTTTCTAACACGCGACCTGTTCCTAATACTACACAACTTAAAGGATCGGCGGCAATGTGTGTGACGATCCCAGTCTCGTGACTAATTAAAGTATCTATTCCTTTAAGCAAAGCTCCTCCACCAGCGAGCATAATACCTCTGTCGATAATATCTGCTGCTAATTCCGGTGGTGTACGTTCTAGTGTGCGTTTTACTGCTTCGACAATTACTGATAGCGGTTCTGACATGCTTTCACGAATTTCTGGTCCTTTAATGCATACTGTTCGCGGTAAACCAGAAAGTAAGTGTAAGCCTCTAACTTCCATCATGGCATCATCATTATCCATTGTGGGATAAGCCGAGCCAATCCGAATTTTGATGTCCTCTGCGGTACGTTCCCCGATGACTAAGTTATGAACTTTTCTTAAGTACTGCATAATCGCTTCGGTTAATTCATCCCCAGCGATGCGTACTGATTCACTCAGTACAGTACCTTGAAGGCTCAGTACAGCAACTTCTGTTGTACCGCCACCAATATCAATTATCATATTGCCCGTTGGTTCAGCCACAGGTAAACCCGCACCAATCGCCGCTGCCACTGGCTCATCAATTAAGAAAACCTCTCTTGCGCCTGCTTGAGTAGCAGCATCCATTACTGCCCGTCTTTCTACGCCTGTGACTCCACTAGGAATACCAATGACTATCCGTGGTAATACCAGAGATTTTCCTTCATTTACTCTTTGAATAAAGCTTTTTAACATTAACTCGGCTGTATCGAAGTCAGCAATTACACCATCACGCAAAGGGCGCAGGGCAATTACATTTCCGGGTGTACGACCAAGCATTTTTTTTGCTTCTTCTCCTACTGCCAGTGCTACCTTTTCGTTTTGATCGATAGCAACAACCGAAGGTTCTTGTAGAACAATGCCTTTACCTGATACATATACTAAAGTGTTGGCGGTACCGAGGTCGATACCCATGTCTCGTGATAAGGAAAATTTGCTGAAAAGACCCACTATTCTTTCCGCCCCCTAATTTAAATAATTGTGTCTACTACCGTAAGATAGAATCGTGCTGGATTCTATTATTTTTTTTGAACTTAGTCTAGTAAAGAAACGCATGTTTTTATATAATTTTTTAGAATCTTTACCATAATGGCTTTCATTTTTTATATTCTTAGCCCATTTGAGTCAATCAGTGTAGTTTTGTAATTTTAACCAAATAATTTTGAGCATTTTTACTAGTAATTTTTTTTGTTATTTATTTTACCTCCTGGCGGAAATTATTTTATTAGTTATTATGGAAAACATGATGAATAAGTACACTTGTACTGAAAAGGAAGACTCATGAGTATCAATATTGTCACTTTAATTGGTCGTGTAGGTACTGACCCAGATATGAAATATTTCGATTCTGGTAGTGTAAAGTGTAAATTAACACTAGCAGTAAACCGACGCTCTCGAGATCATGAACATACTGATTGGTTCAATTTAGAATTGTGGGGCAAAACAGCAGAGGTAGCTAATAGCTACGTGCGTAAAGGTAAACAAATCGCCGTCAAAGGATCTTTGAAGTTCGACACCTGGAGCGATCGCTCTACCGGAGCAAACCGTTCTACACCTGTGATTTTAGTAGATCAACTAGAGTTATTAGGTTCCAAGCGAGACGCTGAACCTGATATGGTAGATAATAACCCTGAGAATTTTTAATTGTTAATAGCTAATAGCTAACAGCATAACTAACAGTTAGCTATTAGTTGTTAATCTTCGATATTATGCAAGTTTTTGCTCAGCAGTCGCTGCTGTTGGTGTGCAGTTTCGAGTTCCTCTTCAGTCTGCTTTAGCTCTACCTTGGTAGTAGACAATATATTTCGAGTAAATTGTAGTTCCTGAGTCACCTTTGCTAGCTTTGAATTTGTGAGTTCAAGTTCATCCTCCAGGTTTATGGATCTGGTCTCTAGCAAGCCGCGCCCTTCCCCCTCACTGGCTGCCTCTATTATACCTCCATGTAGTTCTACAAGTTGACGGGCACTATTAGTACCTGCAAACCATCAAGCGAAAGAGGAAGTTCTACAGCAGCTGCATTACGTATCTTTCCAACACCTCTACCTGCCGCTGGATTGTTTGAGTATGCCTGGTAAACTCATCTTTGTTCACAACTAGCTTGCCCTCTTTACTACTAAGAGTAAATAAACCACGATCTTAGGGGCAAAGGCTAGCCTTTGCCCCTACAAAAATCTGATTATTTGCCCAATCCCCATTTACCGAGTTTCGACAGCTTTTTCAGTATTCCAGGTCCTTCCAAGCGGAGCTTCCATGTCATAATATCAGGGCGATCTGGATCTATACCTTCCCACATTTTCAACCAAGCGATCGCCCCATCTTTTTTATCTTCAGCAAGCAGCAGTTCAATGTAGCCATTGCAAAAAGCCGCAAACTCATCAAAATGGAAGCGCTTTCGGGAAACTAGGGGTTTGAGTAGTGCCTCTGCTGCTTCAATTTCGCCTTTCAGTATATGCATACGGGCAACTGATACGCGAGCAAACACGTAGTCGGGAAAACGTTCAACAATATCATGCATGATCCCAACGCCTTCCTCTCTACGATTTTGAATTTCATAGGTAGCAGCCAAATTGTTCAGCAAGTCAGGAGAATCTGGCTCTACTTCAAGTGCTTGCTTAAGTAAAACTTGAGCTTTTTCTGCATCTTTGTCCGAACCTTTTTTCATCAACGATATAGCTTCGCCAAGCCATTGATTCACTTTACGTGAATGGGTTTTAAGTTGTTCATCATGAAATTCGTAATTAATTACTCCCGGTTCGCCCATTTTTTCACGAGTTAGAGAAAATAAGTAGTTAAAACTATACCCAATGACATATTTTCA
>NZ_JACXAE010000130.1 GCF_014698965.1 Iningainema tapete BLCC-T55 | reverse complement strand
TCGTAAGGGCTTTTCTCCACCTTCTATTCCTGCTGTTTCTTGACTCTTGTTTTTAGGGGGAAGTGAAAAGTTACAAAGTGAGTAAATTTGCTACTATTTTACTAGCTGATTTTTCACCTTTCAAAATTGTTTTAGTCATTACGAGAGCTTCATCAAAGCATACCCCTGACATCAGCAACATACCTAATTCATTGTTTGTAATTTCTAACTCTTGGTTTACCTCAAGCAATTTTTGCTCTAGGTGACAAATATGCGAGTTTTGACTTTCTACCAAGTTACGTAAAAATTCTATTTCTTCCTTTGCCGCTAATAATTCTTCATGAGTAGATGCTGTAGGGTCTATAGTTTGGCTCTCAAGTTGATTTTCTGCCATAAATTAGCGAATGTTACTATCAAAGTAGTACACAAACACTACTTTGTTACCATCATGACATATTTATTTAACAAAACAATATACCCTTTAGGTAGTTGACCATTTTAGTAATTAATAATAAAATTTTAGTCCATTTTAATAGAAAATACTTCTCAACACTCGCTCAATAGCTAAATCCCTGCGACATTTCCTAGACTTTTAATTGCTGAGAAACTACTCTTTACCGTATACATGAGCAATTTTATCGTTAATTTTCACAGTCCCAGTAGTGATAACTTGTGCCAAGACACCTGTTTGTGTATGTTTAAAGTGCTTTTGGAGTAAAGACAGTAGAGCAATATCTCGTTCTCCTGTCTCTGGATGAACATCTATATTTAAGCAGCGATTGATTCTGGCTGTAATGGCGATTTTAGCTGTACCAAGTTGCATTTCTTGTCCTACCCAGTCAAATTCTCCCCAAGCAGGTACACCATCTACAACAATATTTGGGCGGAAACGACGAATATCAACTGTTTTTCCAGCTAACTCACTTAAATGGTCAATAGTTGCTTTACTAACAAGAGAAATATGCACTGCTTCTCTGTCAGGATAGCGCGTTTTACCGAATTCACCTACTAATTGTAAAGGGGCGCGTTCAGGATGTCGCGCCGATTGACTTGGGTAAATTCCTGCTAAATATCCAGTGAAAAAGGTAGCAATTTGTTCTCTGCCTGCATCAGTTTCTGTATCTGCTACTAATAACTCTACACCTTTACGTCTGACAGTTAAAGTGCTATTGGTTGTATCGTAAAAACAGTCTAAGGCTGCAAGTCCATGCCAGTCGTTTTGCATGGCGAAGTTGTGCTTTTTTAGCCACGGTACTTTTGTCGAGTCGGTATATATTGACTCTTCTTTATACATCAAGGCGAAAGCTCGATCGCCTGGTATACCATGTCCTACTTGTAGGTTGACGCGATCGCACGAGTGTGGTGATAAACCTTTAAATGGGTGGATAAATAATTGTTCAACGCGAAAGTTGTTCATATGATAGCAGATAAATTAATTTCTCACGCAAAGACGAGGCAGTGCGTTGCGGAGGTTTCCTCCGTTGAAGCAACTGCCGTGCAAATACACAAAGAAACTTTTTGCGCCTTTGCGTGATACTTAAAATTTTATCGGGAACGGATAGGTTTTTGACGCACTGATTGACCCTTTTTACTTGGAGCATTACTCGTAATACTACGCAAATAGAAACCTCCAACAGTCACCAGAAACACAACATATCCCACTGCTTGCACAACGTAGAGATGGTGTCTGTAACCAAACAAAGCGGAGAAAATAATGCCGGGGAACTGGTCATCGGGTAAGATTGAGGAAGTGTTCCAGACCATTGGACCCAGTATGCACGAGTGAATTTTTGTAAATCGTTCGTAATAGAAACAAAGGCTTTGAGAAGCGCGACTACTTAGAGCAAGGGTAGAAGCAGCTTCATCAAATTTTTGCAAAGAAGCAACTACTAATCCAGCCACAATCAATACTAATAAAACTCCCATGACTTGGAAGAAGGAGCGAATGTTGATTTTTATACCCCATTTAAAGAGAAGTACACCTAGAGCGGCAGCCGTGGCAACACCACCAAGTGCGCCAATGGCGGGGATTAATCCTTGTTGAAAGTTAGCAGCGACGAACAAGACAGTTTCAAAGCCTTCACGTAAAATGGCAATGAAAACTAAAGTAAAAACTCCCCAACCTGCTGCCTTGTCTTTTTTTAATGCATCTGTTACTGCTCCTTCAACCAGAGCTTTCATATATTTGGCTTGTTTCGTCATCCAAATTAGCATCCAGCTGAGCATAAAAATTGCTAACACGCTGAACACACCTTCCATCAATGGTTCAACTACCGATGAGTATTGGGGATTAATTGCGCTGACTACTTGTATCATCCAAGTGAACATTACACCAATCAGCGCACTAACAATAATACCAACGCCAACGCCTGCGTACACCCAGGGGTTAAGGCGGGATTGTTGCGCTTTTTTGAGTAAAGCTAGTACAATTCCTACTACGAGGGCTGCTTCTACTCCTTCTCGGAGTGTAATGACAAAAGTGGGTAAGGCAGTACTAAAATTCATTGTTTGTTGTTAATTGGGAAATTGTTAATTGGGAAATTGTTAATTGTTTATAGAACAATCAACAATTAACCATGAACCATTGTTTATTTCTGTGCTTGTTTACTGTCTGTATCAATCACTTTTTGGGAATTTTGTTCAATGGTTTTTACCAGTTTGCTTGTATCAGCAGGTGTCTTGACTAGGGTTGTGGGTGGGGTAACTGTAGGCCAAATTTTAGTTAGTTCAGCCATACTAGCGACGATCACTTTGTGTGCTTCAGGATGCTGTTTTGCCATTTGGCTGGATATGCCTTTGTAGATTTCGTTGGCATGGATGACGAAGCCACGAGAATCTTGATATTCAATTTCGGCAGAAATTTTACCGTTAGCAACTGCTGCACCATACTCTGAGTTGGCTGCATCTAGCAATCCATTCACTACCTGTAGTGCAAATTTTGGTTTTGAGAGTTGATCTTGTGGTAAAGCGGCGATTGCTGTATCAACTGCTTGCATTGATGAGGCAAAATCTGTTTTTACTTTGGCATTTTTAGGGTTTGATTTGACAAAATCTTGCAAACTAATTAAACTTGTTTTGAATTCCTTGACTTTACGCTCATTAAGTTGTTCTTCCACATCAGTATAGATTTCTTCTACTGGATGTCCGATGTGAGGTTCAGCTTTTTGTGGTTGATTTTGATCTAATAACTCTTTTGCTACCAAAAGATGTCCTTTCATTAACCCTAGCTTGGTTATGTAGTCCACATCTTTTGCCTCACCTGTGAGTACTATTTCCTGAACAGTAACCTGATCTTTGATTTGATCGAATTGCTCCTGAGTAATTACCTTTTTAGAAACTAATTCCTCTGGAGATGTATAGGGACGACTTGCTTGAATTTTGTTTGATAATGCGGGAATACCCAGTTGTGCTTCAAATTTATCCAATTCTGACAAGATCGCATCATTGATGTTAATTTTTTTCTTGCCGCCATGTCCTGTGTGACTGACTGCTTCAGTTGCTTGGGAACCAGTGTTAGCATTGGGTGCTGTCGTAGTTTGTGTTGTGGGCGTACCGTTACAAGAACTGATGGTGACTATTAACGCAGTGGCAAAGGCTAAGCAAATGTGATGAAATTTTAACATTTTTCCGCTCAGTAGGGTTTAAAGGGTCTTCATGAAAACAGTTGCAACCAGTCTCAACAAGTGAGTTGGACGCTGTGTCCTAAATTTTGCTAAGTTTATTTTGCATGTAATGAAAGTATTTATCAACTAGTTGGGAAAATTTTAATACTACTCTGTAGAGATTTTCAATTTTGTTAGCTATAAAACCATTAAAAACAGAGAAAACCCCTTTGCATACCTAAATTAGGTACAGCAAAGAGGTAAGAGTGCAAGAACAAAAATTGTTTACATCAGTTATTCCACAAGCCTTTACGCAGCTAAGTATGGTGGATTAACTTATACAAACTGTTGTCAGATGACTACAATAGCTAAGCAATTTGGACGCTTGGCAAAGAGGTATGCATCATGCTATGGAATATCAAAAACATATAAAGATTCTATTTTCTAATTAGCTCACCTCTCACATCGCCGTTTGCCAAGGGCTAACCTCAAGTAACCCAGAGGGTTTAAACACTACTTTGAATAAACCAAAACGTGTGTGTGAGACGTCGGCTTTGCGCAACTTGGGCAGGTAAGTTTCTAGCACCAAATTAGAAGCTTCTTGATTAAGTGGCTGGTAATCTGCAATTACGCCCTGTTCGTTAATGAGGACACGATAGACTAAATCAGTTTTCATCATGGAAGTTGGTTGCCAATTGGGGCGAATTTGGTCGTAAAGCTTCTGCTTTAACTGTGCGATCGCCTCTTTGTCAGTAATTTCCGAAAGTGTTTCTTTTAACTCTAGGGATTTAGCTGATCCTAATGTGGCGGGACTATGGTAACTGGAAACTGGTACAGACCAAACTTTGATAGTTTCATCTCCGCTACCACTGACGAGTATCCCCCCCAGCCCCCCTTGATTAGGGGAGTTTGGAGGGATCGGGCTAAAAGCAACTGACCAAACAGGTTTAGAATGTTCTGCTAAGTCGCCTAATAGTTTGCCGGTGGGTAAATGCCACAACTTGATAGTTTTATCATAGCTACCACTCGCTAAAGTTTGTCCATCTGGACTAATTGCCACCGACCAAACTGCTCCTTTTTGTCCTGTAAATGTGCGTAGCACTTTACCATCACTAACTTGCCATAGTTTGACAGTTCGGTCAGCACTGCCACTAGCTAGAGTTTGTCCATCCGGACTAAAAGCCACAGAATGTACAGTACCCTTTTGCCCCACAAGCAGGCGCACTACATTACCATCAACAAAGTTCCAAATCTTGATGGTGCCATTCTCACTACCACTAGCTAATATATGAGCTTCGGGTATTGGGCTAAAAGCCACAGATCTCACCCAGTCGCCATCTTGAAGTGTCTGGAGTAGTTTGCCAGTTTGCAAATTCCATAAGCGTATAGTTTTGTCAGAACCACCAGAAGCTAGTAAAGTCCCCGCCGGATTAATGGCAATTGTCTTGACATCATCTGTATGACCTTCAAGGGTTTTGAGCAAGGTGCCTGTTTTTAAATCCCACAACTTAATCCGATTATCCCAGCTACCACTGGCAAGGATAGTGCCATCTGGGCTAATAGCGAGAGATTCAATTGAGTCGCTATGTGCTTTTTGGCTATGAAGTAATTGACAAAGTTGCAGATTCCAAACATTGATCGTGCCATCATGACTACCACTCGCTAGAGTTTTACCATCCGGGCTGATGGCGATCGCATACACCCAAGTGGAATGACCTTGGAGAGTGTGAGCAGCTTGAGTCGTGAGCCAAGAATTAGATGCTAGTGAAAGTTTGAATTCAGAAAGTGATTTAGACCATCCGATCCCAACAGTAGCCGCCATTGCCATTACTGCCAAGGCTGCTGAAACTTTCCAGTAAATTAGCTTTGACATTATAGACAGACGCTCCATTTACATTTAGAGACAGTTAATTAAGTTTGATAGTGCTTTTTGCTGACACCACTGCTTTGGGTGGCACTTTTGCTTGAGCTTTTTGTTGTTTACCTTGACGTTCAATCCAAAGTCTGATCAGAAACAAAACGGTAATTCCGGTACTTGCGACAATTCCAATCGGTGTTATATACGTCCAGTGACCTGACATCTTACCCCAAACATGCCAAGTTAAAAGAAACATAGAAGGGTAAGTAAGTTGATGCAATCTTTTCCAGTTTTTCTTCAGCTTTTTAATACTCCAGTCATTAGAAGTTATAGCCAGAAGTGCAAAAACTATTAAAGTTACTGCTCCTTGAATATAAATCCAATATGTTTTCGGGTCAAAAAGATCAAAAGTTCTTTTTTTTATTACTAAAAGTCCATGACCCAAAGCAAAAAAGAAAGTGATAATACCTATGGTACGACGATGTTTCAGTAACCATTTAGGAATGCTATTCTTTTTTATCTGTGGAAAAACAATTCTCATAATTGTGGGAAGTAATGTGGCAACATAGCTAACTAATGCCAGTAATCCCAAAATATTATCTAAAGGTGATGTGTCCATTTCCATTGTGGGAACTTAATAATTTACTTCCGCCTTCAGCCTAGAACTGAAGTTCTAGGCTTATAGCTAAAGTCAGTTAAAACCGACTAAATTGTTGATTTTTATTCCGTTTTAACGGAATTGGCGCTATTAGCTATGTACTTGAGTACATGGCGAGCATGTATAGAATTAATTAGCCCTGATAGTTCTTCAGACAAACTTTATTGAAATCTCTTGTGCTTCACATTTGTTTTACACACTTATATGAGCATACATACTTTTAGAATAAAAGTCTACATTCATAAAAAGAATACATTTATTCTTTGACTAAATGGTGATAATTTTTTTTTATGCCTGCTACTGATAAGTGAAATTTTACGTCTCTACACATCGGAAATTTTCATTCACACCCTTAAGTAATTAGTATTGCACAAAACATTGACTTTTTATTAATAAGTTGTTATTTTATTGTGCAGAGATCTAAGCTCTCAAAATAATTGACAGAATATTGCAATCTTATTAGACTTGTGAACAATTCGTTTGGACTGTTAACAGTTGATAGTCAACAGTCTTAACTTAAGATTTACAAATCATCTAGGACTGCCATAACACAAATAAAAGCTTGAAAATTTGAGGAGTAGTGCAATGATAAGCGCTAATACAAAGCAAAATACAGTTCTTTTTCAAGAACTTTGCATAGAACAAACAGCTTGTATTTCTGGAGGTGGAGGTTTTGCTCTGGCTAATGCCTTTGCAGAAGGTCAAGGTTCTGGGGCAATTTTTGTGTTTACAAACGCAATTACAAGAGTGGTTGAAGAAAACGGTAATAGTCGGTCATTATCATCGTCTAGATCTTTTGTAGCTGCGGGTAATTCCTAAACTTCAGAAACCCGACTTCTTAAAGAAGTCGGGTTTCTAGTTTACTCATAACCCTTCACCCAAACTTGACGGGATACACTGGTGGTTCAACATGAATGACAATCCGTGCTGGACTAAACCATTGCTCCAGTCGCTTTTCTACTTCCTCCGTGACACGATGGGCTGTTTTTGTATCCAATGCATCTACGACTAAATGCATTTCAATAAAGACTTGGCGACCTAAAACCCCGCGAGAGGCTATATTATGGCAGTTTACAACTCTGGGAACTGAAAGGGCGATATTGTTAATTACTTCTGGTGGAACCGCCATCTGATCTACAAGTAAAGGTAAATTGTCTTTGAAAACCGACCATCCACTCCAAAATACTAACAAGGCGATTGGAAAAGCCAATATTAGATCCAACCACTGAAAACCTAGCCAGACACCAACTAAACCACCAATAACAGAGATTGTTACCCAAACATCACTCATCGTATGTTTGGCGTCAGCAATCAAAATTTGACTACCTACTCGTTTTCCTACAGCACTTTCATAATATGCAACGAAAATATTAACGCCCAATACAATCAATAGTATCCACAGTTCTGTTGGTGAAATCTTGACTGTTTGATTGCTGCTGATAATTCGTTCAACTCCGCCTTTAAAAATATCAAAGCAGGTGATACCGATAAAGGCAGAAATTCCCAAAGCACCCACAGATTCAAACTTTTCGCGCCCGTAGGGATGCTTGCGATCAGCATCTGGGGAAGAGTAGTGATTTGCAACCAATCCTATAATATTGTTGGCAATATCTGTCACACTATGCAAAACCTCAGCGATCAAACTGAGAGAATTTGTATACTTTCCTACGAAAGCTTTCAATACAACCACAAGTAAGTTAAGCAGTAGGGTAATGATTAAAACCTTTCTTACTGCGGCTTGGTTATGGTAAGTCATGGAGTATTTCCGATATCAACTTCTCAGTTAAAATTCTCTCGATGGTGTGAAGTAATGGGATGCCCTGGTGTTTATTCAGATATTCACTGAAAATGTAAACGCTTCACAGGAATTTTATAACCTATATGAGCATACATATTTTTGTTCTAAAAATCTACTTTTATCAAAAGAATACATTTATTTCAATTTACTAAGGTGATAATTTCTATTTATATTAATTTCCTCAAAATCTTCCGGAGGAAAATTAGCAAATTTATTTTAAATTTATCATTTAGATATATTGAAGATTATGTTTTAAATTGCTATTTTATTACTAGGGTATTAAAAGCATCCTTTGGATGGTTAAAACAAGAAAAATTTGAGGATTAGTACAATGATGGTTACTGCAAAAAATAAAAGCTCAGTTCTTTTTAGAGAACTGAGCGAAGAAAATGCTGCTATGATTTCAGGAGGTGTAGTAGAGGTAACTAGTTCTGCTGAAGTAAAACTGACTGAGCCTTCTACAATAAAACTGACTGAGCCTTCCACTAATAGAAATGTACTTGTAATAGATAGAATTCCCAACCTTTTAGCTCCTAACAATAACCTATTTGTAGAGCGCACAGCGATTACCAATAATAGTAGCTTACGTGTAGCACTAAGAATTTTAGGTCTTGAATAACAATCCAAATACCTAGATGATGTATTTGCTAGGTGAAAATTGTCTGGTGGGCAATGCCCATCATACATGTATTTCAAAAATCAAATATTAGCTTTATATTTGCTAAGTCAAAATAGCTGTTTTTCGGCTCTCTAACTTCTGAAAAAAGTTAGGGAGTTTTTCAATTTAAATTAAATTTTTTATACCTTTGCCAGTTATTATTAATTTACTTTTTACGTAGTTTTAAAGTGAATATTTAATTAAAAATTAGATTTTATATTTATGTTTAAACTAATTTAAAAATACTATGATTAATCAAAATAAAATAAAAGTTTCCGGATGAAATATTGCCACATTTTTTATTTAAAAGTATTGACTTTTAAATAGTAGTAATGTTACTTTTATTTTGGGTGGTAAACAAATACTAAAGATTACTAGTTAACCCCCCTAAAAAAATCTGAAAATTTGAGGTTTAGTGCAATGACAACTTCTAACACAAACAACCTGGAAATCTTTTTTCAAGACCTATCTGAAGAAGATACAGCTAACATCACAGGCGGAGAGGGGGTTGTTGCTACAGGTAATGCTTCCGCATCCTTTGAAAATAATGTTGGCGGTATAGCTCAAACATCAGTAATTACATCTGCCGTAGATCAAGGTACTCATAAAGGAACTTCTCAATCAACTTCTGCCTCGATCGCTTTCAATGACACCCAAAGAGATTCCCAAATTTTTGGACCTAGCTTTGGGCTTAACTTTCCGAATTTCTTAACCGGATTATAAATTGTTTAATTTACTACCTAAATTATTTAGGTAGTTCCGAGAAAACATTGCTGAAAGTGCAATCACTCCCGGATTAAAAAGCTTTCAGTAATGTTTTTATGAGAGTAGACAGGTGAATCGCCTCTCTACTCTTCTAAGTGTCAAATTTTGCATAAAGTAAACAGCAGGGACACAATATTATTGTGTCCCTATTAGTATGTTGAGACAACAATCTACATAGCAATGCAATGGACGCAATCAGGCTCAGCGACACTTGCAATGCCTCAACAGATATCTGCATTAATATGCAGATATCTGAGGTGATTGAGCGATACTTAAAAATGCGATCGCACTTCACTAGACATCGAGCAAATCTAATTGTGCGTTGTCTGCAATCCTTGTATGAACGGTGAGGGAACCTCTGTGAGCATGTTTTTTGGAGATGTTAACCATATGTGAGACTACACATCTGTGGCAAAATCTTTCTCACACTCCCCAGTAACGTCCAAGCTATATGCTGATTGTAGATTGCTAGAACCCTTGCTAGTAGAGTGTCAAAAGCGTGTATTGTCATCCTACATATATGCCAAAAACCAGAATGCAAGCAAGCATTGGGCAAAAATAGTTTCTCAAGAATTGATTGCACCATTACAAATCCTCTGTTGGTGTTCAAAAAACAACTATTCATGGTGGGGGAAAACTACGAATGAACGAAAAAGTTATCTCCCAATATGAGTTAACGGGATGCCCTGGCGTTTCTTCAGAGAAACTTTATCAGAAAGCATGTCTGCTTTACAGGTGTTTTACACACCTATTTGAGCATACATAGTTTTGGAGAAAAAATCCACTATAAACAAAATAATACATTTATTCTTTTGTTCAGTGGTGATAACTTTTCTTTATATTTTTCTCCGATTTCCTTGCCACAGTATCTCTTTATTCCTTTGTGCGAAATCCTGTTTCTTTCGTTTTTGCGCAATATGGTTGAAAATGTTCTTTACCTTTTCGACATCAAGGTGCTGATGTTTACTTACGTACTCTATGTTAGAATTATTAACTTGGTAAAAGATACTTTCTTCGTATCTTTGCGTATAGTTCCTCCGTAAATCGATAAACTGTAACCTCTCTGTGACATAGCTTTGACAAACTCGACAATAAAATTGACGCCGAGGTAACTTCAAGTAAACATCTTTACCACTGCTTGGTAAGTCTCTAACAATTATTGGTCTAGTTTGATGCAACTCTTCAGTATAATTACCGCAATGGGGACAGTTAATGCCTTTAGCTAAAATGCTCAACTGAAAGCATACGGAATTTTCAGTTGAATTCCAGGACTCTACGGTTACGCCTGGTAAATCAAGCAGATTTGTAAGATGTGAATTCATTGTCAAAACGCTACCAAGTAATACAGTCAGTACCAGGATTAGATCAAGTGGTGCTGGGAAATGTTTAGTAATTGCAACAAAATATCTCAATGAAGGAAGCAGCAGAAAAATCTGCCCTCCAAATTTGAACTAGACGACGCGCTGCGTCGCTTTTACTATGTGCGGATATAAGCATCCCTGGCGGCAGATGTCAAGTAAAATCTGTTTTCGTGTAACTACTTGGTTAAGGATATCAGATGTTGGCGACTACTTCAAACTGACCCATGCAACCATTTTCTGCGATCGCATCCTGATGAGGGTGAAACATATACTTACCAGTATAGCGAAAAGCAAATTCTAAAATGTGCCTTTCCGCCGTTCCCATCGTGATTACATCCGATTCACCAGTGGGTTTCAAAGTCATTCCAGTGGGATAAATTTTGAAAAAGTTGGCGTGGAGGTGAAAAGTTACTGCCGGATCGTATTCAATCAGATTGAGAACGTACAGGCGAATTAGCTGATTTTGGTAAATGCTGATGGGGTGATGATCGTAGTAGTGGGGCAACCCGTTGAAGGCATAAAATTCGTTACGACTATCATCATTCACATCATACCCTGCCATAATGAGTACTATTTCATCAGCAGGGGGACGCGGAGTGGGTGGATCGACAATAAACATTCCGTACAGCCCTTTAGCAACGTGACGGGTTACTGGTTCAACATGGCAGTGGTAAAGATGTACTCCGTAAGGTTCAGCATCAAACTCATAAATTGTGGCTTTACCGTTGCTAATTGGACGAATACCATCCATAGAAGCAGGATGAACACCGTGAAAATGAAGAGAATGGGAATGTCCCGCTTTGTTATGGAAAAGTACCCGCACGCGATCGCCTTGTTTTACCCTTAAAGTAGGTCCGGGAATATGACCATTTAAATCCCACACATTGAAAGCTACAGCACTATTGAGTTGAATTACCGAAGTACCAGCAGTTAACCTAAATTCTTTGATTGTGCGACCATTTTCTCGCTTTACAGTGCCATAGTCAAAACTCCGTGCCATATTCATAGGGTTTGCTACCGCTTGGTGGGAAGCTACCATGGACATCGGTGGTATCTTCACCTGTTGCTTTTGTTTGGCGTTTAGCCCATGCCATAATGCCCCTACTCCCGCCATCCCAGCACTCGCTAATGCTAGCTTGAGTAAACGCCGCCGATGCAATAGTGTATTATCCAAAACAAAGTGGTTGGGCATGACATTGCAAACAATGAGCAACATTTATATTATTGCAAATTGTTTACATTAAATAAACCATCCTACCTATATATTTTCGCAATTAAAACAATTAAATATCACCTCCTGACCAACGCAAGATCTTTTTATCAACAAATGGAAAATTTAGGATATAATAAAGATTTTGTTAACAAAATAGTGAATTTGAGCTAAACCAGCAGGAACTAAAAGGTACAACTACCATTCTTTGGTCAAAAAAACTCGCCGATTTCAACTTAATGCGTACAAGATTGCATCTATTCAGTACTATCGTGGTAAAAAATCTGCTCAAGACAATCCGCACATCAAAGTCAGTAAGTCTGATCTTGATGGCGGCTGTAAGCTTCTACTTCATAGTCTGCCTACCCAAACCAGCCTACGCCATGCACATCATGGAAGGCTATTTACCGCCTGGTTGGGCAATTTTTTGGTGGGTGGTAGCATTACCATTTTTTGTCTTGGGATTGCGATCGCTTTCTCGGATCACTCAAGCCACTCCTGAATTAAAATTACTTCTGGCATTAGCAGGAGCTTTTACCTTTGTGCTATCAGCATTAAAAATGCCTTCGGTAACAGGTAGCAGTTCCCATCCTACAGGTACAGGACTGGGAGCAGTGCTATTTGGACCCTTAGCGATGTCAGTATTGGGTAGTTTGGTACTGTTATTTCAAGCACTGTTACTAGCTCATGGCGGTTTGACTACACTTGGCGCTAACGCATTTTCAATGGCGATCGCCGGACCATTTGTTGCCTTTGGCATCTATCGTTTAGTGATGCAAACTGGTAGACAAAGGTTAGCAATCTTTCTCGCCTCCGCTGTAGCAGATTTAGCCACTTATTTGGTAACTTCTGTGCAACTAGCTCTAGCATTTCCGGCTGCCACAGGAGGCTTCATGGCTTCATTGATTAAATTCACCGGAATATTTGCCATTACTCAGGTACCTTTAGCCATTAGTGAAGGATTTTTGACAGTATTGGTATGGAATTGGCTTTACAACTATGGTCGCCAAGAACTAGAAATGTTACAACTCATCAAAAATGACTAATCCAAAATCCAAAATCCAAAATCCAAAATTCAATAATTGGCTATTACTGTTAGCAGTAGTCGGATTAGTAGTAGCACCGCTAGTACTAATTAAAGGTACAGAATTTGGCGGTGCAGATGGCAAAGCCGAATCGGCAATTAAAGAGATACAACCTGAATACAAACCCTGGTTTAACTCAGTAATTGAGTTACCAGGTGGGGAAGTAGAAAGTTTATTGTTTAGTGTACAAGCAGCAGCGGGGGCAGGTGTGATTGGTTATGTAATTGGTTTATACAAAGGGCGCTCCGAACGTAATGAAAATTCAGATTGACACACTAGCTTATACAAATCGCCTGCGCTGGTTACCGCCGGAACAAAAACTGCTGTTTGCTGGTGTTTTGCTGATAATTACTGCTTTTGCTCATCCTCTAGTTCAAATCATAATTGCTATGTGGATGAGTATTTGGACAGTAATATATGCAAGAATTCCCGCTAAAACGTATCTAAAATTAGTTTATGTTGCAACTTTATTCTGGGTAATTAGTTTACCAGCTTTAGTCATCAATGGCGTAGACTCCAAATTGGATTTAGGCTCTGATTCAGTAATTGGAGTTAATATAGGATATTACTACGTGTATATCAGTCACAGCGGAATTGAGCAGGGATTGACAATTTTAACGCGAGCGATCGCCTCACTTTCCTGCTTATATTTTATCATGCTAACGATACCATTCACAGAATTATTACAAACTTTACGTCGCATTGGTTTTCCCATACTTTTAATCGAGCTTTTATTGCTGATGTACCGCTTTATTTTCGTACTGTTAAACACAGCCACCGAGTTATTAACGGCACAACAAGCTCGTGGTGGCTACCGCACTTTTAAAGTGAGCATGAGAAGTTTAGCACTTTTAATTGGACAATTACTCAAGCGCATTCTAGAAAATTATCGTCAAGTCTCCTTGAGTTTAGCCGCAAGGGGTTTCAATGGAGAATTGCGATTTTGGCATCCCCATCGCTATCATCAATCCAAGCGCTATACCATAGAAGCAATTATCGGCACTGCAATATTAATAGGATTGGAATGGTGGCAGAATGCAGGAATGGTTACTAGAATTTGAGCAGGTGCATTATACTTATCCAGGAGCAAATCAATCTGCGCTCAATGGTTTAACCCTAAGAATTCCCGCTCATAAAAGATGTGCATTAATCGGTCAAAATGGTTGCGGTAAAACAACATTATTTTTATTAGCCAACGGGTTATATAAACCCCAAAAAGGTAAAGTTTATTTTAACGGTAGCCCCCTACAATATGAGCGGAACTCTCTCATGAAGTTACGTCAAAAAGTTGGGCTAATTTTTCAAGATCCAGAGCAGCAACTAGTAGCCTCTACAGTTGAAGAAGATATTTCCTACGGCTTATGTAACTTAGGTTTGGCAGATAGAGAAATTAAACAGCGAGTCGAGCAAGCTTTAATAGAATTTGGGTTAACTGAACTAGCAACTAGACCAGTACATCATCTTAGTTTAGGGCAAAAAAAGCGAGTTTCCATAGCAGATGTAATGGTACTACAACCAGAACTATTATTACTAGATGAACCAACAGCATACTTAGATAATTTACATACCCGTAACCTTATAGCTACTCTGAAGAAGATTCATAAAGCCGGGACGACAATATTAATGGCAACCCACGATCTTGATTTAGTGTATCGTTGGGCAGACTGGATATTTGTGATGGAGCGGGGACAACTCGTCTTAGAAGGAAAGCCGCAGGATGTGTTTACCCAACGCGATCACTTAGAAGAGTTACAGTTAGGAGTACCACTCATATATGAAATGTTATACGCCGATCCCATAGTCGAAGAAGGACCAGTTTTAGAAAGACTGCGACAAAGAATATTAAACCTATTTCGTTATTTTTGAATTTTTTCTTGTGGGATGGGCTTCTAGGTTATTTTTACATTTTTTCTTGTGGGATGGGCATAAGCGCCCGTCCAAATTAAAGGGCGCTCCGGATGTACACCCCACATTTAGGTGTATTTTAGGCTTGAGAAAAGCACTATATTAACCAACAAGCAAAGCTACAGGAAAATGCTTTAGTACTTCACCAATCAGCAACTTCCCATCACCTTGAACCTTTTGCTCAGTAATAGCATCTTTCCAACTAGAAGGTGCATCTGATGGTAACTCAATACTCGTATCATCCCACACTTCTTTACCAAGCGGATACTCTCCGGGCTGAATTAGCTTTGTGAAAAAGCGGGGAGCAATAGTAACAGCAAATTTATTACCATTGCTTCTAGCAAAAGCAACAACATGTTCTTTAAACTTGCCACTAACTTCAAGAGGTAAATAACTGCCTTGCTGAAAAACTTCTAGATATTCTGTTCTGGCTTTTAAAGCTTGTACAGTCAGAAACATCTTGATTCTGGCATCTTCCTTAGTCGCAAATAGTTCATCTATTAATTTGATAATATCTGTCTTAGCCTGCTCCTTAATTCCTTGAAGATAAGAGTGGCGCGTTTCAAAGTCAACTGGGCGGCGATTATCTGGATCAACTAAACTGAAATCCCATAGTTCAGTACCTTGATAAAAGTCTGGAACTCCAGGAGAAGCAATTTTCAGCAAAGTTTGTGATAGGGAGTTGAAAATACCGTAGAAAGCAACCCGTTGTTGAAACGGCACAAATTCTTTTAAGAAGGGATTATCTGGTGAAAGATCGAGAACTGATGTGACAAAATCAGTAAAGGCATCTTCATAAGTGCTATTTTGTCGCAGCCAAGCAGTGTGAACTTTCGCTTCTCTGATCGCTTTGAGTACGTATTCTTTAACACGCCCAACACAGTCAGCACGCTCGTGTTCAAAAAATGGAAATGCCCCTACTAAAGTTTGGTAGAAAAGATATTCATCGTTCCTGTCTGGCATGGCTGAACGCTTAAAAGTCTTCTTGTGCGCTCGATTAATATCATTCCATACACGGACTTGTTTTTGCCATTCCTCAGGAATTTCCGAGAGAACATTGAGCCTTGCTCTGATATCTTCACCCCGCTTGGTATCATGAGTAGAGGTAGCACTCATGGCATGGAGCCAAGCAGTTTGCCGTTTTTGATTAAACTCATGAAAATCTGAAACACTAATGCCAAAATGACCTGGTTCACCACCTACTTCGTTCAAAGAAATGAAGCGATTATAGACGTATAAAGCAGTGTCTTCAACGCCCTTCGCCATCAAAGGTCCCGTATACTGTTGCACTCTCATCACAAAGTAGAGCCACTGCTCTTTCTCAGCTTGAGTGAGATAATCATCGTATTCCAGCAACAGCAATTTTTCAATAAAGTTCAATTCATTGTTTAAGTATGGAGTATATGGTTTGGCAGCTTCAATCACTTCTTGAATGTAAGCTCTGTCTACTTCAGATATACCCGCCTCAGTTATATAAGTTCGGTAAACGGGAAAGCGGCTGAGAACTTCAGCAAGCGCTCGCTTTAAACCGTTGATTGTAAAGTCATTACCATAGCGATATTTACCTGCGATCGCCTTTAAAAGAAAAGCCAAATTATCAATATCACCAGCTAAATTTCTATCTATGATTAAGTGTTTTTTATCTGGAACTATTTGCTCAAATGGTGTCTTACTTCCTGTAAAATCAGAGTAGATTTGAGTAAATTTATCTTCATTTTCCGTTTGACAGAAAATACTATTAATATAATCTAAATAATCATACCCTGAAGTTCCTTGAACCTGCCAATGATTAGGTAAATCTTCGCCAAACTGCAAAATCTTTTCTACAGTAATGTAAGTATCACCAGTTTTTTCTTTCAACCTTTCTAAATATTGTGTAGGATCGTAAAGACCATCAATATGGTCGATCCGCAAGCCAGTAAACTTACCCTCGGACACTAACCGAAAAATCAGCGAATGAGTATGATTAAATACCTTAAACTCTTCTACCCGAACAGAAATCAACTCATTAACAGTAAAAAATCTTCTGTAATTCATCTCTTCAGCCCCTACCTTCCAGTAACAGAGGCGATAAAACTGTTCAGAAAGAAGACTCTCCAAAAGATTAAAACTCTCAGGCTTTCCCGGTTCACCATTAAACAGTTGTAAATTCTCATCAATAAAGCTTTTAACTTCGGAATTATCTGTGTAAAGTTCCCAAAGTAAACCTTTAACAAAATCTGACTGATCTCGTCTTTGATGAATCGTCAGTTCCTCCGGAATATTTTTTACCATATAGAGGATCCCAAGCAATCTGACAAAAGTCGGATGCCTTCTCCCACCTAAACTTTTAGCTAATTTACCTAAATTTTGATTCAAAAACTTAGCATAAGACTCAAGTTTAAGCGGTAACTTTAAACTATAATAATTAACACTTAATCCATTCTCATCATAGCTCAGTTGAATCTCACCATTCTCCAAACAATCTCCATAGAAATTGCCCAGCATCGCCGCCAAAATAGGTTCACGACTACCAGCAAAAGGAGAATTCCAAGCAATATCAAAGTACTCAACAAAAGTAGAATCAGGACCATATTCCAGAACATCCATCAAATACCGATTTTGACTATCATAAGCCATATGATTCGGTACAATATCCTGCAACCAACCCATATCATACTTTTTCAAATCTTCAACTAAAGCTTCAAAATCCTCCTGAGTTCCCAACTCCGGATTCAACTGAGTAGGATCAACTACATCATACCCATGAGGACTTCCCGCTCTCGCCTTGAAAATAGGAGAAGCATAAAGATCAGAAACTCCCAACTCCGCCAGATAACTTGTAATAGCCCTTGCAGCCTCAAACCTAAAAGCCGAATTAAACTGAATTCGATAAGTCGCCGTTGGAATTCGCATAAAAACCTCCACTCTTGAAATATTTTTAAGGAGAATAACTTACTCATTATTCTCCTCTTTCTTCTTGGCGCTCTTCTCCTAGCGGAGACGCTGCGCGTTCGCGTAGCGTCCCGAAGGGAAGGCGTCTTCTCGGTTCCTTAATCCCCCTAAACCTCATACAGAGCAAAACTCTGAGCTTTCAGCGTCAAAGCCTGCCCCGAACTAATACTATCCGGCAAAACAGAACCAGAACCATGCCACTTTTCATCAGCAGAATCCAAAATCTTCTTACCCCCATTACTACTAAACTTAGACTGAAAAGTAACATCAGTTAAATTAAAATTCATAATGGCAAGAATCTGACTATCATCACTCCACCTGCGCCACCAAATAACTCTCTCATCTTCTTGAAAATCAACTTCAATATTCTGGCGCTCCCGCTTCACCAAAGCCGGAATGGTATTACGCAATCGAATCAGTTCTTGATAAAAAGACCAGATAACCTGATGTTTACCTTCTTTGCGTTTTTCCCAATTCAACTTACACATTTTAAAAGTTTCTGGAGACTCAGGATCTGGTGGTTCTCCATCATAGTGAAATGCAGAAAACTCTTGTTTGCGTCCTTCTCTAACTGCCTTAATTAAATCGGGATCGGCATGACTAACAAAGTAAGTAAAAGGTGCTTCCTCAGCATATTCCTCACCCATAAACAACATTGGAATGTAAGGAGAGAGTATCACAGCACCAGCAGCTAACTTCAGCCCTTCAAAAGGTATAAGTTTAGATAATCGCTCACCCAATAGTTGATTACCTATTTGGTCATGATTTTGAATACAAACTACAAACTGATTGGGAGAGCGATCGCGTGCCGAATTACCATGAAATCTTCTCCGGTGCGGCGCATATTTCCAGTCATACACAAAAGTGTCCTGGTAAGCCTTCGCCAAATGTTCGCACTTGCCAAAATCTTGGTAATACCCAATATCATCCCCCGTCAACAAAGCATGTAGAGCATGATGAAAATCATCACTCCACTGAGCATCTATTCCATATCCTCCTAACTCAGGAGGACGAATAACTCTGACATCATTTAAATCACTTTCAGCAATCAAATAAACTTTTCGTCCTTGTTCTGTGGACAAAGAATCAACATTTTCTGCCAATTCTTCTAAAAAGTGTTTCGCGCCTAAATCGTAGATAGCATGAACAGCATCTAGGCGTAGCGCATCAATATGATGATCTCGCAGCCAGTACAAAGCATTTTCAATGAAAAAGTTACGCACATGATGGCTCAGGGCATCATCAAAGTTCATCGCACTGCCCCAAGGAGTGCGATAAGTTTGTGTAAAGTAAGGTCCAAAGTGGCTCATGTAATTGCCTTCTGGACCAAAGTGGTTATAAACCACATCAAGAATTACAGCAATACCCTCTTGATGACAAGCATCAACCAATCGTCGCAATCCAAGAGAACCCCCATAGGAGTTTTGCACAGCATACAGATAAACGCCATCATAACCCCAGTTACGATAAGCGTACTTACTCTCAGTTGGTTGATCCCCTGGAAACTGAGCGATCGGCATAATTTCAATGGCATTCACCCCTAACTCGCGTAAATCCTTTAGTCGGGGAATTATAGCTTCAAAAGTGCCTTCTGGGGTGAAAGTACCAACGTGCAGTTCATAAATAATCATTTGCTCTAAAGAAACACCAGACCAATTGCTGTCGTTCCATGTAAAGCTGTGATCGATGACTTCAGAAGCTTTATGTACACCTTCTGGTTGGAAATGCGATGCGGGATCGGGTCTAGTTTCACCGCTACTTAATTGGTAGTAGTAGAGCGTTCCGGGATGAATATCAGTAGCAGTCACTTGCCAATAGCCATCTTCGAGATGCTCCATCGGCAACTTTCGCTCTTGAGGCGAAACCACATGTACTGCTACAGCTTCTTTTTCCGGTGCCCACACCGTAAATTCACAACGACCATCACCTAAATAATGAGCGCCAATTTTCATATGCCAATCCTGATAGCTAAATGGGGAGTAGGGTAGCTTTTTAAAATACACAGCGTAGTACCACGAGCGATCGCTCTACAACTGGTACAGCTTGCTTGCCTGTGAAACGTTTCTCTTCTTGGATAAAGCGAGGTTCTTTGGTATCAATTACCACCTCCCATTCCCGATTTTCTAGTCCTGTTGGTAGACTAAACTCAATTGTTTCATAATGAGCGTTAAAGAACAGGAGAAAACTATCATCGCTAATCCGCTCACCTTTCTTACCAACACTAGGAAGCTGGTTTCCATCTAAGAACACCCCAACCGACTTAGCATAACCAACTTCCCACTGCTCGTCAGTCATCTCACCGCCATCGGGGTTGAACCAAGCAATATCACTAATGCCCTTTCCGTAGATAGCTCTGCCTTGAAACCACTTGCGCCGCCGAAATACCGGATGCTGTTGGCGGAAGTAGATTAGTTCGCGGCAAAAATTTACCAGTTCCTGATTTCCCTGTTCCAACTCCCAATCAAACCAGGAGATTTCATTATCTTGGCAATAGGCATTATTATTGCCCTTCTGAGTCCGCCCCATTTCATCTCCCCCCAGCAACATGGGGATACCTTGGGACAGCATCAGAGTTGTTAACAAGTTCCGCCGCTGTCGTTCCCGCAATTGCAGCACATTTGGGTCGTCTGTTTCACCTTCAGCACCACAATTCCAAGAGCGGTTGTGGCTTTCCCCATCCCGGTTATCTTCGCCGTTAGCCTCGTTATGTTTTTCGTTATAGCTCACAAGGTCATTCAAAGTGAAGCCATCGTGTGCCGTAATGAAGTTAACACTGGCATTAGGCTTGCGCCCATTCAGTGCATACAGGTCAGGGCTGCCGGTAAAACAGTAAGCAAATTGCCCTAAGCTTTCATCAATACCACGCCAGAAGTCCCGTGCTGTATCGCGATACCTGCCATTCCACTCTGACCAGAGAACTGGGAATTGACCAACTTGATAACCGCCATCTCCAAGATCCCAAGGTTCAGCAATCAGCTTCACATCAGCTAGTACTGGATCTTGGTGAATAATGTCAAAGAAAGCTGCCAGACTATTGACTTCGTATAGCTCTCGTGCTAAAGCCGACGCTAAGTCAAAGCGAAAGCCATCTACGTGCATTTCTAAAACCCAATACCGCAAGCTATCCATGATTAACTTCAGAACTTGCGGTTCGCGCACGTACAGAGAATTACCGCAACCTGTAAAGTCCATGTAGTAACGGCGATCGTTTTCCACTACACGGTAGTAAATGCTATTGTCGATCCCCCGCAAAGTAAGTGTGGGACCTAAATGATTTCCTTCTCCGGTGTGGTTGTAGACGACATCCAGAATGACCTCAATTCCGGCACGATGCAACGCCTTAACCATCTCTTTGAACTCAGTAACTTGCTCTCCCAATGAACCACTGGAACTGTAACCGGAGTAGGGAGCAAAATAGTTGATCGAGTCGTAGCCCCAATAATTTGTTAACCCCTTGTCAGTAAGGTGTCCTGGAAAAGCCAAAAAGTGATGCACTGGCATGAGTTCAACTGCTGTGATCCCCAGTCGCTGCAAATGCTCGATCGCCGCCGAATGCCCTAATCCTGCATAAGTACCGCGCATTTCTTCTGGGATATCAGGATGCAGCTTGGTAAAACCCTTAACGTGGGTTTCATAAATCACAGTTTCGTGCCACGGGGTGCGCAGCAACTGATCCCCGGACCAATCAAAAGACTGATCGACGACAACACTCTTTGGGATCAGATGGGCGCTATCGAGATCGGAAAAAGATAGGTCTGCTTCAGGATCTTGCCAGTTATATCCAAATATTTCTGGTCCATTACCCCGAAGATTACCATCAATCGCCTTTGCGTATGGATCGATTAGCAGTTTGTTGGGGTTGAAGCGATGTCCTTCACCAGGTGCATAGGGACCATGCACTCTAAACCCATAGCGTTGTCCTGGTCCCACTCCTGGCACATAACCGTGCCACACGAAGTTACTTACTTCAGTTAGGTTAAGACGAGTCTCTTGATCGTCTCGATCAAATAAACAAAGTTCAACACCTGTGGCATTTTCACTAAATAAAGCAAAGTTTGTACCTTTGCCATCCCAGGAGGCTCCCAGGGGATAAACGTTTCCAGGCCAGAGCGCTAAATACATAACTTAATCGCGAATCAAACTTTTAATTGTAAAAAATACTTTTACACACAGCTTTGTTAATTATTTGTCACAAATTGTTCTTTTCGAGCCTACCTTAAGGAGGATGTTGCCAGGTGTGAGAAGATGAAATTAATCACAGGTAAAACGTAGCCTGTTATACATTTTTTACTGCAACTATATTATAAGTGGGCAATGGGCAATGGGCAATGGAAAGCGTGCGCTCAAAGCGTCCTGCTTCATATGAAAATCAATTATTTCTTACCTAGCCCCATGCCCCATGCCCCATGCCCTATTTCCTAATCATTCAATTGCAGAATCAATTGAAGAGGAATATCTACCCGATCTGGGCGATAATTGAGTTCGTAGCCTAATGCGCTAATCACCTTCTCCAAAATAAAAGCATCAAGAAGTAGTTGTAATTCTGCTGATGTCTTTGGTAAAAAAGTTTCTTGCCCCTCCGTTTCTAGATAACTATTTTCTAGATAACTTTTCAGAAAAACAGTACTCACCCAAGTGTGCCAAAACTTACTCCAATTTTGCATTAAAGGAATATTTTCGGACTGAATTATCCCTCTTTCAATTTGATTGTGCAAAGCTTGAGAGACAGCATATTGAAAAGATAGTAGCATTCCTGCTACATCCCGCAGTGGCGATCGCTTCATCCGCCGTTCACTCAAACTACGAGCCGTACTACCCTCAAAATGAGTGATAATAAAATCTTTCCCCGTGTAAAGCACCTGACCTAGATGATAATCGCCATGATAACGGGTACGCTTGGCGGTAATTTTGTGGTTCAAAATTGACTGGAAACGTCCGAGAATCTCCTCTTGCTTTCTCAGTACAGCCCTTGCATGTGTTTGAGTTTTTTCTGGTAAGGAGTAAAGTTTATCTTTTAACACTAGGAACACTTGCCCTGCAAGGTTACGAGCATATTGGTAGATAGAACGTTGGTAAAGAGATGAAAAAGGTTCTGGGGCAAAATCCGGATTTTGTGTTTCCGATGCCAGTGCAATATGGAGTTCCGCCGTAGATTTACCTAACAATTGGGCGCTCACTAGGTAAGAACCAATAGTTTGGTTTGCTAATTCAGGAACATCAACACTCTGTAATTCTAACAACGTATCTAGTGTAATTGGTACTTCTGTAATCTCCGATTGTAAAGTTGTCACATTTTCAAAGTAATCCTGCAAGCTATCGAGGGTAAACTCCCAGGCATTTCGCGTTTCTGGAATATACTCTTGTAAAATCCCAATTGTCATTGGGTGAGAAGAGGATGCTCCTACTTTATTGGAGCGACGATATTCTAACGCGCCAGCAATAGCAGCAAAATGTTTTATTTGTTTTTTCTCACTTAGGAAGCGTCGGATTTCCAAATCAGGATGCAAACCCTCCTCTACCTTACGGAAAATTTTCAAGAACAAGCGATCGCCATAAACTACATAAGTATTGTTATGACTATTATTTTGTTCAATCTTCTGTACACTTGGCTCTAAGTAGGTTTCTTCTCCCCTCAACTGCCCAAACAAATCAGTAGTCGAGGTAACTAATTCCCCAGATATCCCCTTGTAAGAACCATTACTTGCTGTCGCATCTACTAAAGAGGCAAGAAAATCTTTGTCATAAGTAGCGTCATACAAAATTCCCTCTTCCATCTCAGTGCGAGCAATCACAGCTTGAGGCATTTCTGTTAAAAGGTATTGAGCCGGATCGCCTTGTGCGTATGCTAGTAGTAGTAAGTATGTTTCGGGATTGGCGCGAATATACTCCACCTGTAACCAAACAATTTGAGTTGAGGGGGAAGAACTATTGCTAGTTCCCAACTCTCTATTCCCAAACGGGATTGCTTCAACAATTTTTGTTGATTGAATTGTTTGGTTTTTGCTGCCAAACCAGCTACAAGTATACAGATAATTCGGCAGAATAGATTCCAGTTGAGAGAGGAAATTCTTTGTCTCCACAGACTCTGGTTGAGAAAAAGCGTTTTGCCAACTTCGATTGAGACTCAGTGTTGGTAGTTCCGCTTGGGGTATGAGTGGTTGAGTAAAGCTAGGTTTAAGCACTAAATTAAACCAGTAAAACCCGTAGGGGCTGAGACTGAGGAAATAAGGTGACTCTCCAATAGTGGGAAATTCTGTGTAACCAAAAATTTCTACAGGCTTTAGCTCATTGAAAGCTGACAAATCTAATTCGACTGTTTGCACAAAGCGAGATAAATTTACTACCACTAATATACGTTCATCTTCGTAAGTGCGAGTGAAGACGAGAACCTTGCGATTATTGCTTGGTAATAGCTCAAAGTCTCCTCTACCCAATGCTTGATAACGCTTCCGGGTAGCCAGTAAACGTTTCATGCTATACCATAGAGAGTTGGGATTAGCCCGTTGTGCTTCTACGTTGATTGCTTCATAGTGATATTCAGAATCGACAATCACTGGTAAATACAATCGCTGAGGGTTGGTACGACTAAAACCAGCGTTGCGATCAGAACTCCACTGCATTGGTGTACGTACACCATTGCGATCGCCTACATAAACATTATCCCCCATACCAATTTCATCCCCATAATAAAGTACAGGGGTTCCCGGCAGAGACAACAGCAAACTGTTAAGTAACTCTATCTGCCTGCGATCATTACCCAACAAAGGTGCTAACCTACGACGAATGCCCAAATTAACCCTCATCACCGGATCTTGTGCATACACCTTCCACATATAATCCCGATCTTCATCTGTCACCATTTCTAAGGTGAGTTCATCATGGTTACGCAAGAACAAACCCCACTGACAGTTATCGGGAATAGCTGGAGTCTGCTTGAGAATATCAATAATCGGGAAATTATCTTCCATCCGCAGTGCCATAAATAAACGCGGCATCAGCGGAAAATGAAAGTTCATCTGGCACTCATCCCCATTCCCATAATACTGGGCAGCATCCTCAGGCCATTGATTCGCCTCAGCTAGCAGCATTCGGTTGGGATATTTTTCGTCTACATGCGCTCTCAGCCGCTTCAAGAAAGCGTGGGTTTCTGGTAGATTCTCACAGTTAGTTCCTTCGCGTTCGTAAAGATAAGGTACAGCATCGAGACGAAACCCGTCTACACCCAAATCCATCCAAAACTTAAGTACCTCGAATACTGCCTCACGTACTGCGGGATTATCGTAGTTTAAATCTGGCTGATGATAGTAGAAGCGATGCCAGTAATATGCTTTGGCTAGAGGATCCCAAGTCCAGTTAGAAGACTCAAAATCTTGGAAAATAATTCGTGCTTCTTGGTATTTTTCTGGAGTATCGCTCCAAACGTAAAAATCTCTTTCTGAACTACCCTTAGGTGCGCGACGTGCTCTTTGAAACCACGGATGTTGATCTGATGTATGGTTGATAATTAACTCAATAATGACGCGAATCCCACGCTGATGAGCAGCAGCTAAGAACTCTTTAAAATCTTCCAATGTGCCATAAATTGGATTGACACTGGTATAATCGGCAATATCGTAACCATCATCTCTCAGTGGTGAAGGAAAAAACGGTAGTACCCAAACGGCGGTAACACCTAAGTCTTTCAAGTAATCTAGTTTTTCTGTCAACCCTCTAAAGTCACCAATCCCATCACCATTACTGTCAGCAAAGGCGCGAACAGGCACTTCATAGATAATTGCGTTCTTATACCACAATGGATCATCTTTCAAAAATGAGTTTTGCATATTGTTTCACCGTTTTTGAGAGAGAAAGTACGCCTTGACGAAGGTAAAGGCTGATAGCTCAAGTCAGAGTTACGCTGACTGAAAGACTTAACCCCAGAGTTTATTTCTTGGGCGATAAAGATTATGGTGCAAGATCTGAGTTGTGCAATTTAGGTTTATGTCTATCTATAAAAAATTAACTTTTTGCAATTAAGTTAGTCAAGGCAACAGTAATCTAGATTAATAAAATACGGAACAATTCACAATCTAACTTAGGTAATAACAATATTTATACTGATTTTTTAAGTTAAAAAACATCATCACAACCAAGACATCCTCTAATTGGAAACCTATATTATCCTTGAAATCAGGTTATTTGAATATTAACCTTTGTTATTATAAAGTTAACTAGTAACTAACTCTTGAGAATTATATCCAAAGAAATACTAACAACGATTTAATTAAACAATAGCAAATAATCCCCTATAGGGGCATTGCAAAGTATAATGAGATTTTGTTTTTTTAAAAAAATACCTTAGTTATATAAAAAACTCTGTTTAATTCAAGTACATCTAAAAATAGAGACACTTATATGCATATTCCTGATGGCTTTGTTTCAGTGCCCGTAGCAGCAGCTACTAGTGTGGCAAGTGTTGCAGCACTTGGGATTGCTTTGGGGCGGAGTCAAAATGCCTTTGGTATCCGACGCGCCCCTGTGTTGGGGTTAACAACCGCATTTATTTTTGCCGCGCAGATGATTAATTTTCCTGTAGCAGGGGGTACGAGCGGACATTTATTAGGGGGAACTTTAGCAGCAATTATCTTAGGCAGCCCTTGGGCAGGTACGTTATGTATAGCAACAGTTTTAATTATTCAAGCTGTTTTATTTGCTGATGGTGGAATTACTGCTTTGGGAGCAAATATTTTTAACATGGGAGTAATCGGGGTTTGGGTAGGCTGGATTTTAACCCAAACTTTACAACGACTACTAGGCGGAGCTAGAGGGCGCTTACCCTTGGCAGCAGGTATTGCAGCAGGTATAAGTGTAGTAGTAGCAGCGATCGCTTGTGCCATTGAGTTAGTTCTTTCTGGTACAGCCCCATCACTAATAGTTTTACCAGCGATGACAGGTGTACATATTCTCATCGGCATCGGTGAAGGTTTAATTACAGGGAGTGTACTGACTTATCTTGCTACAGTAAGACCAGATTTACTACCAGGAGAACAGCAGCAGTTCAAAGGGTGGTTAGTGCCAGTAGTCAGTATTTTTTTAATTGCGGGTGTGTTATCATTAGCAGCGTCAGCATGGCCTGATGGCTTAGAAAAAGTAGCAGAAGATTTGGGCTTTATCAAATTGTCAGAGAATGTACGTGTACCAGTGCCAACCCCCCTAGCAGACTACGGAATAGAAGGGTTGGGAGCCATCGGCACAAGTATCGCCGGAATTATCGGGGCGGTAGTATGTTTTGGTGTTGCCTTTGCCATTGCACAATTAGTCAAACCCAAAAATGCCTAAAATTTCTCTACCGTTACGCTTGCAGTTGTCCTTGGTAATTGTGGTAGGGGCAGCCTTACTCAAGCAAAATGCTTGGTTATATCTAGGAGTATATGGCGCGATCGCACTGGCGTGGTCTTTTTTTCTGCGCACACCAATCCGCCGACTGACAGGATTACTAGGAGTAGAATTAATCTTTCTCTCGGTACTAGCCTTACCTTTGGGATGGGAGAAAGCAAGTTTTTTGCTCATTCGCTCCCTGATTTGCCTCATCACAATGAATAGCTTTTTATTAACCTTGCCACCTCATAGTTTCGGCATTGCCCTGAAAAGCTTACCCGTACCTCCAGCTTTAAAAGAAAATTTACTTTTAACTGGACAGTATCTAGAAATTTTACTAGGAGAAGTGACACGAATGCAGCGTAGCGCTCAACTACGAGGATTGAGTGGTACTGGTGGGTGGTTGCGCTACACCAGTGCAGCTATGATTGGAGCCTTATATCTCCGTAGTTTAGAAAGAGCAGAACGAGTCTATGCCGCAATGATAGTACGTGGTTACAACGGACAACTACCAGTAGACGCTACATTAAGCTCAAAAGAGCGCTTTACCGTTATTGCAGTAAGTGCGATCGCTCTTTGTTTAACTATAGCCTCTTATACTTTGGCTAATGGCTAATGGCTGATGGAAGACTACCACTTAACAATTAGCAATTAACAATTAACAATTAACAAAATGCCACAACCAGCCCTTCAGGTGCAAAACCTAGTGTATGCCTACTCAAATCAACAGCCAGTTTTACAAGATATAACATTTACCTTAAATGTAGGCGATCGCGTGGGGTTAATGGGAGCCACTGGTTCAGGTAAAAGCACTTTGTTAGAAAACTTAATTGGCTTAAAACAACCGCTTTCAGGTAAAATTTGGATTTCGGGCATCCCTGTAGAATCCAAAACCCTACCTCAGGTGCGTCGTAACATCGGTTTTGCTTTCCAAGATGCTAACGACCAACTATTTATGCCTACTATATTAGAAGATGTTACCTTTGGACCACGCAATTACGGTGTACCACCAGCAGTAGCCATTGACAAAGCACGACAGTTGCTAGCAGATTTTGGTTTAGAAGCTTACGCCAACCGTTCCGCTCACGAACTTTCAGGAGGACAAAGACGCCTTGCCGCTTTAGCTTCAATTTTAGCATTAGAGCCGTCCATTCTCATTCTTGACGAGCCAACCAACGGTCTTGATCCTGCATGGCGGCGTCATTTGGCAAAGGTTTTGTTAAGATTGCCAGTACAAGTAATGTTAATCGCCTCTCATGACTTGCATTGGTTAAGCAAAGTTACCCAAAGAGGGTTAGTACTTTCTCATGGTCGTATTGAAATAGATAGCGAAATTCACCCACTTTTACAAGATGCTGATACTCTAGATAGATTAGGTTTACCTGTGGATTGGTAAGTTTACAGAGTATTTGGATCTACCCCCATTTCTCGTAACCGAGATGCAAGAAGTTCAGCACGTTGACGTTCTCGCTGAGCCTCCTGTTGAGCTTGCTGAGCCTCCTGTTGAGCTTGCTGAGCCTCTTGTTGAGCTTGCTGAGCCTCTTGTTGAGCTTGCTGAGCTTTAGCTTGTGCTGCTTCCTCTGGTAATAAAACTAGATTGCCTTCACCATCATAAAAGCGCAACCACAATGCTGTTTCTCGATCAATTGTACCCTGCCAGGTTCCTAACCACAAACCCAAAGACTGACACCACAGCCAACCCTGCTCGTTTAGTTCTAAGGGTTGATAGCCAGAGGAAAGATCCAAATGCCACCCTTGCAAGGAGTCTGGATTAAAAGGATCGTAGACAAAGTAATCTGGCGTTCGGAACACTTGCTCGTAAATATCCTTCTTTTTTCCCTTGTCAAAAACAGCTGTGGACGGTGATAACAGTTCTACTATGACGTCTGGGTAACGTCCATCTTCTTCCCAAATAACCCAGCCCAGTCTTTCCTTTGTGCCATCGACGTTTAATGCCACAAAGAAATCTGGTCCTTTGAAGTCACGGTTTCGAGCTTGGGTGCTGCTGTAGTAAACAAACATATTGCCACTTGTGAAAAAGTCATTGCGATCAGCATACGCTTGCAGCATAGACCGAATCAGAACGTTCATGGCAATACGGTGGCGATTGCTTTCCAACGGTTCTCCGTCATCAAAAATTAAATCTGTGGGAGGCATGGGGGGTTCCCATTCCAAATCCTCTGCGATTTGGGGGTTTGTAGCCATAGTCACATCAACTGACATAACACCCGCTCCCTACTTCTTTTGGCTATGAGTAGATTTGATTATAGCTCGTAATGGTTCTCTTGGCAGCACCGTAAATTTTGCTTCTCACTTTTACATTGGTAATCCCCGCAATTATTACTGAATAATCATCAAAACTACCGAATCTTTGGGTACTATAGTTTGGGTTTGATTATTGGTGGGTGTTGATGTTTGTGTCACATAAATACATCGTTATTAATTTAGTTAGCATAAGTGTTGCTGTAACGCTTGCTGCTTGCAGTGAAAGCAAAGTATCTCAGTGTGAGCGTTTGATTCAGGCAGTTAACAAAGGAACCGGGTTGATCGACAAAAGTAAAGGTAACCAGGTGACAACAAGCTTGAAACTTGCTCAAGACTTGCAAGCTGTTACTAAAGAAATAAAGGAGATGAACTTAAAAGATCCAAAATTACAAGAATTTCAAACAAGTTTTGTCAAAGTGTTTGAGATTTTCAACCAATCCATTGCAGAAGCTGCTAAAGCTCTCAACTCAACTAAGACAGCAGATTCCTCATCAAATGTAGGTAAAGCAGCAATCCAAAAGGCTAGAGGAGACATTGATACAACGCTCACTAAAGCCCAAACTGCTGCTAAGCAGTCAGATAAACTGGCATCTGGGATGAATAATTACTGTAAGCAGCAGTAGCGATCGCTTGCTCGTTTGTAGTAAGGGCTTTAGCCCTTTAATTAATGCTCATTAGCTTATTACACCCGCGCTCATAAAGAGGAGAAAAGTGTGTCCCAATCAATCAGTGATGGTCTTTGTCCCTGGTTTACCAGTTCAAAAACTTTCCGTTCACAATGATTGTTCCCAATGCATTCCACACAAGCGGCTGCCACGTCAATACGGCTGGTATCACCGAATAGTGTATCACCCGTGCCCAGTACTACACCAAACTTGCCTCCTGTTGTTGCCCTCAGTAAAGTATTGAGATCGTATGAAGTATAAGGACCGTCGATAAGGCGTCCTGGGCGGATAATTGTGTAAGGCAATCCTGAACTGATAATTGCTTCCTCACCCTTGTGCTTGGCATCAAGCACGCCGAATGCATTGAGAATGCTAAAAAGAAACTTGTCCTTACGTTGTATTCCGCAAGAAGATACGAAAACAAAACGCTTCAGATCAGGTGGTGCTGCCGCTACTAAGTTGCTAACACCTTGTGCATCAACCTTTGCTGGACTATTCTTTGCCTTTGCTTCACTATATTTGGGGTCAACAAACAGCTGCACCCATTCAATTAAGTTAGGGGCTGGGTCAAACTCCCACCTTTGAGAGGGAAAGGCAGTAGTACCAGTAGCACATATAATGTAAGTCACATTCTGCACTGCTGCTGGGAGTGTATTCGGCTCGCGGATGTCACCAACGGCGATTTCCACTCTGTCATTAAACATCCTTTGAGCTTTTGCAGTATTGCGAGTCAAAATACGAACTTTAAAGCCAATATTTAGCAGATCGCTTACCACAAGCTGCCCCACTCCACCAGTCGCGCCAGCAACTAACACCAAATCTTCAACTGATACTTCCATAGAAGTCATAACGATACCTAAGTAGGTAGGCGTAAATAAAAGTTTGTAGTACGGGCTTCAGCCCTTATAACCTACGCTCAGAGCGCTTAAGCGCGGAACGTTGAACGTAGAATTTATTTTATATTTAATTTTACCTACTTAAGTTTCAAAGTTTGAAGCAGTTTTCCACCAACCATGCAGAGGATGACTTTAAGAGATAGTTAGGTGGGTAATTAACGCTTATGCAACGCTTTTGACATTGTTAGTTTTTTGTTATAAGTATATTTTATAACTCAAAATCTCAAAATATTCCTGGAATACACCTGTTTGCTCTGTCAAAGGAAATATTGGTGTTAGTAAACTGGAATACAATGAGCGATGTTAGGACTGATAGTAGGCGTGTTAACAACAGGGCAACCAATGCCCAATTTACAGGAATCGCCGCCAGTAAAATCAGTAGTGGTGCAGCAGTCAGAACAGAGTGAGGCGATCTTCCCAGTCGCAGGAATGGCAACGCCTGAATTTATACAGGTGGAGGGGGGAGCAGAGAATAATAAGCCGGAGAACCCGATGGCTGAAGTTACATCAGTGTCGGAACTAAAGGATGTGCAAACCGCTGATTGGGCTTTCACTGCTTTGCGATCCCTCAAGGAACGATATAAATGTATTGATGAATACTCAAATAGCACTTATGTAGGCGATCGCCCTGTTAATCGTTATGAGTTTGCTGCTAGTTTATCGGCTTGTGTGGAGCAGGTTAATAAAATAATCGCTAACAGTAAAGATAATATTGTTAATAATGAAGATTTAATTCTACTGCAACGGTTGCAAACCGAGTTTGTTAAAGAGTTGAAAGTATTAAGCTCGCGCATAGCTGTATTAGAAAACCAAACCACAGATTTGCAAGCGAATCAGTTTTCCACCACTACCAAACTAGTGGGGCAAGCTATTTTTAGCATTCAAGGCACAAATGACACTGATGTAGATTTATTTCCTAGAGACGGAGTACCAGAGCGCAAGGCACAAACAAATCTCACCTTTACACAAGGCGTGCAACTTACCTTAGCAACTTCGTTTACAGGCAAAGATTTACTATTAACTGGGCTAGCTTCTGGTTCTTTAGGTTCTTCTGCACCATTGGTATTTACAAACATGGGGCGGTTGGGTTTCGAGTCAAATACAGAAAACAAAGTAGTAATTAATGAATTATCATATCGATTTCCAGTTGGGGAAAACTTGGGAATTATTGTTGGTACGGCAGGAGTTAATCCGATCAACACCTTTCGCGGCATCAACCCTTTAGAAGGTTCTGGTGAAGGAGCAATTTCTCTATTTGGTCAGCGTAACCCAATTTTGACCGTTGGTAACGGCACAGGTGGGATAGGTTTTGACTGGCAAATTAGCTCGCGCATCAGTGTACAAGGCATTTATACCGCAGAAATTCCCAGTTTTCCTGGTGATATTGATTTTGGCGGAGCATTTGGAGGCAGATACACAGCAGGCGCTCAAGTCAGTATTGCACCCACAGATAATGTTGATGTGGGGCTACATTATCTCTACTCCCACTCCCCTGATGGCTTGCTAGGAACTGGGATTGGCGATTCCCAACTAACCTCTCCTTTTGCACCACCAGAGGCTTTCAATACCCATGCTGTTGGAGCTACTGTGGCGTGGCGCATTAACCCTAACTTGCATTTGGGTGGCTGGGGTGGTTGGACTTTTTCCCAACCGGTAGATCTTTCTGGAAGTGTAGAAACCACAAACTGGATGGTATTTGCCGCTTTTCCCAACTTGCTACGTTCTGGCAATTTGGGCGGGATACTCGTCGGACAACCCCCAAAGATAACGAGCAGTACTTTACCATCCGGATTTAATTTTCCCAATTTTTCTGATGGAGGGACAGAAGGTGGACGCACTGATACATCCATACATGTGGAAATTTTTTATCGCACTCTATTGAGCGATAATGTGGCGCTGACTCCTGGTGTATTTGTCATTTTTAACCCGGATCATAATTCCGCCAACGATCCTTTAGTAGTTGGAGCGCTCCGAGCAACCTTCCGGTTTTAATTTACCACTGGTGTAAATGTAATCAAAGGGAGTGATTGCATACGCAAGCGATCGGCTTGAAAACCGATCTGTATTTAACTGGTTTGCTCCTCATTACATCGGCTGTTTTTGTCATTTGTCATCACCAAGGACAAATGGCAAATTTTTTACCTACTTACAAGGAATTAATCTCACATGCAATACAAGCTAGGTTGTAAATTTGTTAGCGTCAGTAGTCTAGCCGTAGTAATCATTGGTATAGGAGCATCAAGCGCGGAGGCTCAATTAACAATTCAAACCACTGGTACATTATCAGGAACAATTCAACTTCCTAGCTTTAACCCTAATTTCAATCAACAGACTACTCGTGTTGATACTGATTCCACAGGCACTTATTACCGCAAAGGTGTTCCGATATATAAATCTAATTATGTCGGAGTCAAAACCAACCCTGATGGCACTCTACACTACTTCGTTGATTTTAAAGGCATTCCGGTTGTCTCATTCGATGGTGTGCTGACTTCGCCAGTACTATCAAGCGGAGACTTAACACCCTACACATATCAAGGAAAATTACCAGGAACAAGATTTCAAGCTGTAGTTCAAGATGAGTTAGCTCTCACAAAAGCTTTTTATACTGGCACTGTCACCGATCCTAAAACGGGACTACAGTATCAAGGCACTTTTGAAGTCCAAGGTCAAGGTCCGCGATATAGTGATGCCAATGGTGGTACTAGTCCTACAGTATTTGATTTTAAATCCGATCTACCAGGCAATCCATCAGTTACATCTATGATCATGACCAATACCCCATTGGTAAAACTGACAATTAAAGTACCTGCAAATGCAACTCCCATAAGTTCTGGAGGAAATACCACACCCACCACACCCCCCGTCGCAGGCGGTGGAACTACCACACCCACCACCCCTCCTGTCGCAGGCGGTGGAACTACCACACCCATACCCCCTGTAGCTTACAGCAATAGCAACCCCATTTCCCCCGCTACCCCTAGCTCTCCCTCTCCCCAACTCCCTCTCTCCCCAACTCCCCCTCTCCCCACCTCCCCAACTCCCTCTCTCCCCACCTCCTCAACTCCCACAACAGAGTCAAACATGGAGTTCAGTAATGGAAGTTCTTTAGCTGTTCGCATTGCTGATGATCCTTCCAGCCTGAATGTTAATATTTGTTCACAGAACATAGCTAAATGTCGTTCAAGAGCATCTACACCCAAGCAAGCTATTGGTCCGCGTAGTCGAGTACTACTGCGTTAGTGCTTCAAAAAAGAAACCTCTTTTCTGGAACACAACCCAGTGAGGATGAAATCTATATAATAGCAAGGCAAGGGCAACAATCCGGATTAGAAATTCCTAGTTTGGTGAAATTGCCCGATTTTTTTATAGCTATACTGTGGATTATCCCATTCTTATCTAGGTTTATAAAAGAAAGAGAGTTACACATATTGGGGAAGCATGTATGAAAGTAGAAGCAGTTGAATTAGTAGACAAAGTTATACAAGTCTTGCAAATTAATATCCGCTGGATGACTTGGAATTTATTTCTGGCTTTCATCCCATTGGCATTGAGTGTATGGTTATTTCGCCGGGGAAGAGGTCGCTCTTGGGTTTGGTGGTTAGGATTCCTGGTTTTCTATGCTTTTTTACCTAATGCCCCTTATCTGTTAACTGACGTAATCCACCTCATAGATGATATTCGCACCATTCAATCAGTGTGGATAATTACTCTCATACTTATTCCAGTATATGTATTGGTTATTTTATCTGGATTTGAAGCTTATGTCATATCTTTAATTAATTTGGGTTACTACTTACATCGTATTGATAAGAGTCAGTGGATTTTATGGGTTGAGTTAATTACCCACGCTCTTTGTGCGGTTGGCGTTTACTGGGGACGGTTCTTGCGTTTCAACAGTTGGGATTTTATTACTCAGCCGGATGCCCTACTTACAAAAGGTGTAGAAGAACTTCTGGGTAAACAACCGATCGTCATTATTTTGATCACCTTTGCTATTCTCACTGGGTTGTACTGGATTATGAAACGAGTCAGTTTGGGTGTGGCTAGACAGCGATCTCAAGGTGTGGGTATCAATACAAACACTACCAAGGCTGGATGACTAAGGGTTTTTACCACAAAACGTTTTGATATTGCCTATCTCAAGAAGGATGAAACTTAATTCTCCTTGACGTGAAATTAAAGCCAGAACAAACCTGGTAAAACATTCCATCTGATCATTAAATCAAAAACGGAGTGGTTTGACATGGTCAATTAATTTAATGGGAGGGTTAAATAATGGATTTAATCTCTAGAGAAGAAATTAAAGCATTACTAGAACAGTCACCACAAAATAGTGTTTCAATTTACATGCCAACTCACCCAGCAGGACCAGAAGTTCGCCAAGATCCTGTTCGCTTTAAGAATTTAATTAAAGAAGCTGAGGCACGTTTAATTGATGCCGGTCTTGAGCAGAATGAAGCAATGGAATTGCTGGCAAAAGTCCATCAACTGGATCAACAGAATTTCTGGGATCAATTGGGAGAGCAAGGATTGGCTGTATTTATCTCTAAAGATATTTTTCGCTACTATACCCTGCCTATCGATTTTAAAGAGTTGGTTGTGGTTACAGATCGTTTCCACGTTAAACCACTGCTACCAATATTAAATGGTAATGGGCGTTTCTACTTGCTGACTCTGAGTCAAAAAGATGTCAAGTTCTTTGAAGGAACACACTACACCATTAAAGAGGTAGAGGTAGAAAATCTGCCAAAAAGTCTTGATGAAGCTCTTGGCTATGATGATACTGCAAAAGAGGGTCAGTTCCGAATTGCAACATCAAAAGGCGGAACCTCCAATCCTTTTTCACAGCCGGGTGCTTTTCATGGGCAAGGGAGTCCCGATCGCGATCAGCACCAAGAAGCTATCCTGCAATTCTTTCATCTTATTGATGGGGCATTGCACGAGAAATTACGAAATCAAACAGCGCCTTTGGTGTTAGCTGGGGTAGAATATCTCATGCCTCTTTACCGTTCGGCAAACTCTTACCAACATTTAATGGAAGAAGGTATCACAGGTAATGTAAAAATCGAGAGTGGCAAAGAGTTGCACGAGCAAGCTTGGCCTATTGTGGAGGCTCAATACAAGAAGTCGCAGCAAGAAGTGATCGAGCGATTTAATGAATTGTTTGGCTCGAATTCAGAACTTGCATCTAATGATATCAAACAAATCTTGCCAGCGGCATATTATCAACGTGTTGATTCATTGATTGTTGCTGTAGGTGAGCAGCAATGGGGTTTGTTTGAACCAACTTCACAAACGGTATACTTGCACCAGGAAGAAGAAACCGGTGATGAGGATTTGCTGGATTTTGTCGCTGCTCATACCTTGTTGAATGGAGGTACTGTGTACGCTGTTCCACCAGAACAAGTACCATTCAGTTCACCTGTTGCCGCAATTTTCAGATATTAAATTTCTAGTTGTCGCCGTGCTGCTGCTAAGATTAATCTTTGTTCAGCACGAGCGATCGCATGATATGTTCTCAAAAACGCTTCTGGTTCAACAGAAATAGAACTAATACCCCATTCTACAAGCTGATCGATAATTTCTGGGTAAAGTGCGGGCGCTTGTCCGCAGATTGAGCAAGGAATCCCTGCTTGTTTTGCCATTTTTAAGAGTTGAGCAATCGCGGACATTACCACTGGGTGACATTCATCAAATACTTTTGCCAACTGTCCTTGTTCTCGATCCACTCCTAGCAATAATTGAGTAAGATCGTTTGTACCAATGGAAATTCCTTGTACACCTGCTTTGACATAATCTGGAAGCAAAAACAGTACCGAAGGCACTTCTGCCATAATCCACAATTGAAACTGCGACACTAAAGTTAACTTCGCTTGCTCAACTTTTTGACGACAAAAAGAAAACTCTTCTACAGTGCGCACAAATGGTAATAATAGCCGGATGTTATGATAACCAGCATTCTGTACAGCTAATAGTGCTGTCAATTCCAAATCAAAAACTTCTGGATTTTCCACATAACTAAAAGTGCCTCGGTTGCCGAGCATTCCTTGTAGTGGGGATTGTAGACTATGATTAAAACTAGGCAGTTCATGCGATCGCCAATCCAAAGCTCGATAAAAAATTGGTTTTGGTGCAAAAGCGCGAGCAAACCGTATTACCTGTTCAATCCAGCGCTCTAGCAATTGTTTCTTACGTCCTTGCTCAAGCCAAGTTTTGGGATGCTGTCCGTCTAAAATAGATAAAGCCATTAATTCTGAACGCAGTAGCCCCACCCCATCTACAGGTAAGTTTTGTACTTGCTCTATTAAATTAGACTGACTTAAATTTACCAGCAATTGAGTAGCAATCACTGGTAACGAAATTTGGAATTTGGAATTTAACTCCCCTACAGCCCCCAACCCCAAAGGGGATCCCTTGCCCCCACTCACAGGCTCCCCCACTCCCTTGTGCCCCCACTCACAGGCTTCAACACGGTAAACCTCACCCGTATCGCCATCAACAAGCAATCGTTCACCGTTTTGAATCACGGATGTTGCTTGTGAAGCATTTACAACTGCTGGGATGCCTAATTCTCTGGCAAGAATCGCTGCATGACTAGTTAACCCTCCTTGTTCAGTAATAATAGCTATAGAGTTTTGTATTAACGGCAACCATTCAGGTGTAATTACTGATGCAACCAAAATCACTTGTGACGGTAATTGTTCTAATTGTTTTGGATTAGTAATTACAAAAGCGTTTGCCATTGCATGTCCCGTAGCTGCTCCTAGCCCTTTAATCAAAAACTGTTGAGCTACTTCTGATTGAGGCGAACTAACTTGCGTTATGTAAAGCGTTGGCGAATCCATTTCTACAGAGATAGTCCATTTCAAGGTAAAATTGTTACCACGTTCTTTAACAAGCCCAGTTGTGAGTTGAATTAGTTGTTGTAAGTATTCGGGTGATAAAGCATACTGTTTCTGTTTGATTTCTTCTAGCTGATAAGCCACAACAGTTGTATGATCGCTCCTAGCTCCACTAGTTGTGTCATCAAGACGATAAGCTATCATCTTATTACCCAACTGTTGCTCTTGGATAATGCCAGTTTCTGGTTTGATATAGTGAACGTCTGGTTGCACATCGCCCCAGGAGATTGCTATTCCTAAGCCCCAAGTTGCTTGAATTTCCCAGCCTGCGGAGTTGGCAGAAAATAAACCACTGGCGATCGCATGATGCAAAGGTTGTACTAAAACTGCTAAATTAATTTGTTGAAAGTTAATTCCGGCATGTTGCCAATATAGTAGATTTTTGGCACGGAAAATTTGGCTCCAAGTTTGTTTCAGTGCGTGAGCGATCGCTTTTTCATCATCAAAATAACAAAACTGGGACTCTAATAACCCAGATATGTTGCTATTAGCCAGTTTTTTTGATGGTATACTAAAAGATGGGCGAAAAATTAAATATTTTTTGTCCCAGGTTTGAACTGCTTGGACAATTGTACTCAACAGTTGGGGTGGTAAAGTAGCGGCATTCATCTGTTGACGTAAACGGCTAGCCACCTGCTGAAGTTGACGCCAATTACTGATATCTAAGTGCAAAGAAGAATTAGGTAAATCAGCGACCAAAACTTGTAAACTGTTGAGAGTCTCTAAAAATTCGCGCAAAACGGATGCTGAAACGACAAAACCAGGCAACACCGGGTAGCTGCGCTGCTTAATTTTACTCAAATGAAATGCCTTCTCACCTACTTGAGCGCGGTCTTGTGGTTTAATTTGGTCTAGCCAGTAGAGTTTGTCCACTCAATTAGTTATCAGTTGTAATTTGTTATTTGGAAGTTAACACGTCTCCTTTTGTTTAGTACTTAGCTTTGATTAAAAAGTTTTTTTAAGAAAGCTAAAAACTGTTTCAGATTATCTATTAACATCATATATAGCAATATAATAATAATTTATATAGATTATAAATTCTTTCTTTCATACTAAACTTTGTTAAATAATTACTACCTTTCGCCAAATGATTGGTTAAACATCACCATTAGACTGTGCTTTGCTTTGCTAGTTGGGGCAATCATCGGCTTAGAACGCCAACTACAGCATAAGCCAGCAGGTTTGAGAACTCATATGCTGGTATGTTTTGGCTCAGCCATATTTACACTCATACCCCTGCTAACAGGTGCGGCTCACCCAAGCCCTGATTCTGTTGGTCGCGTAATCCAAGGTATTGTTACTGGTGTGGGATTTTTAGGAGCTGGAGAAATTGTTCGCGAAACTCCTCAAGAGCGGGCGCGAGCTGAGATTCATGGACTTACATCAGCAGCAGCTATATGGGTTTCGGCAGCGCTGGGAATTGCTTGTGGCTGCGGTTTGTGGCAGCTAGGATTAATAGGGACACTTTTATCTTTGTTGGTTCTGAAATTTTTTAAAACAGGTGAACGGTCAGATAGATAAACTAAGATTGTCTGAGCCTATTGCCCAATAAGTACTGTTCTAGCCATTCGCGCAAATTATAGCTAAGATAAAAAATATGTGTAAATTCTTGCACTTCAAGCTAGAGTAGTGCTATTTCCAATTCAGTAAGATTACTTTCATGGAAACGAATGAGCTAAAGTTTTTACTTAAGTTGTTGGGATGTACGAATTATCGGACTAGCCTAACTGCAAGTGGCTTTAAAGATTTTAAAGGTAAGGAAAAAATTTGTCGAGATTTAGGCGATCGCGAACTAATAGACTTTTCCCGCGAGATTGCCACAGTTAAGATTTTACCCCCAGGAGACGCCCTGCTGAAACTCGATCCAGCCCAACTGCCCATCACTGATAGAGAACTGAGGATGCTGGAGAAGATCAGTAAAGCTTCTGGCAAAATTGAGCCAAGTAAAATCAAGTCATCGCTAAAAGCCGCTGAGAAAGGGGAGATATTGAAAACCTTGAGTGAGCGAGGATTGATTGAAGTAGAAAACAAAATGAAAAAGACTAAAGCTGAAGTATGGCTGACTCAGCGAGGAGAGGAGTATTTGCGCTCTGACTACAATCCCAAGGGATCTGCAGCCATCAGCTTGGATTTGCTGAATAATTACTTAAGCTTATTTCGCAAAACTTTACGTAGTCAGCCAGAGTCAATACCTACTACCGAAGAGGAACCTGTTGTCACAATTGTCAATCTCACTGACGAAGAAATTTTACAAACTATCCGGAAGTTAGATCAAGAGCTTGGTACTGACAATTATTTGCCAATCTTCCATTTGCGGCAAAAGTTACAACCCCCACTATCACGGGATGAATTAGACAAGGTACTCTATCGTCTAGAAGAATCTGACAGTATTGAATTGAGTACATTGGCAGAACCAGGCGATTATACTCCTGAACAAGTTGATGCGGGAATTTCCCAAATCAGCGGTGGCTCCTTGTTTTTCATCACAGTGATTTAGGGGGATAAATTCAAATCACAAACAGGTTAATCACAACAGCAGGGACATGAGCATGGCAACTTTTGATGAGGTTATTAAACAATCGCTTAACCCATTTGATAACTCAGCTGCAGGTAACTTTTGGGAAGAGCAGGAGCCACCCCCTACTGTTGAATCTATTCATCAACAACAATTAACCCAAATAAAAAGTGTTTTAGCAGAGGTTGTCCAAGATCATCAAACTCGCAGTCTAATTCTATATGGTGACGTTGGATCGGGAAAGACTCACTTCTTGGGTCAACTGAAACAAAAGCTAAACGATCAAGCTTTTTTTGTATACATTGAGCCATTTTCTCAGAGTGATCGCATTTGGCGGCATATTTTACGTCATACGGTTGATAGTTTGGTTAATGCTCCAGTAGGAAAAGCAGATTCGCAATTAATCCTCTGGATCAAAAGCTGCTTGTCTACAATTCGTCAAGGTTTAAAAAGTGAGCAGCAAAGTTTGATTGATACAGTTAAAGGCTTCTTTGGGCAAACAAAGTCAGATGCTCATCGCCTACTATTCATTGACATCCTCAAAAAAACTATCGGCACTACAGGGATTTATAATGCTAATGAATTCTTCGGTGTACTTTATGACCTGACTAACCCAGAATTATACTCTTTAGCTTGTGAATGGTTGAAAGGAGATGACTTAGATGACGAAAATTTGAAAAAATTAAGAGTCAAGCAATCTATTGACGATGAAGACAAGGCTCGCGGCATCTTGGTGAATTTTAGCAAACTTTGTGCTAAAACTCAACCGATTGTGTTGTGTTTCGATCAGCTAGATAGCATTGCTCGTTTGCCAGATGGTTCTATTGATATACAAGCTTTATTCAACGTCAACTCTACAATTTATAACGGTAAGTGGAAAGGTTTCCTGATTATCCTCAGCATCAAGATAGCTACTTGGAATGACAATTACAAGCGAGTGTACCCTTCTGACTTAGATAGGGTTAGTATCAGAATTCCACTGAAACGTATTACGCTGGAGGAAGCCGAAGCCCTCTTAGCTTCTCGACTCTACCCACTACACCATCAAGCTAATCCTAAACCTGTTTCCCCGATTTACCCTTTAAATCAAAAGGTGCTAGAGAAAGTGTTTCCCAGCCGCAAAGCTACACCTCGCAACGTGCTAGAGCTAGGGAAACGACTTTTCCAGGATTATAAGGAATGGCTATTCAGGGATAAACAAGCTCCTCAGCCACAATGGTTTGATGGAACTCCACCGCCGCCACCGCCACCACCGCCAGATAAAATCAAAGCAGAATTTCAATTGTTATGGCAGCAGGAGTATCAAAAAGCTCAGGGAAAATATACTAAAATATCTCTATTAGCAGCCCCGGATTTAATTCGGATGGTGGAACAAGCATTACAGGCATTTCAAGTACAGGAAATTAAACCTAAACTTATCAGTGGGAAGTATGCCAGTAATTCCTTAAGTTATCAAGAAGCTGGTAAGCGAGAACGAGTAGGCGTAATTTGGACAGAAGATTCAAATATGAATAGCTTTTTCAATATAATGAATGCCTGTCAGAAAGCTATTCAGCAAAATCTCTGTCAAACCATGTACTTAATTCGGGCTGGAAGTATAGGAAATCCAAAACTTGCTGGAAATCAACTTTACCAACAAATTTTCACATATACTAATCATCATCATATCAAACCCAATCTGTCTTCTGTTCACTACTTGGCAACCTACCACAGCTTGGTGAATTCAGTAGAAGCTAATGAATTGGTGCTGGTAGGTAAAACCATTACTTTATTGGAACTACAAACTTTAGCCCGCGAATGCGAGATTTTGCATAAATGTACTTTATTGCAGGAATTAAAGATTGTTTCTAAAAAAAGTGAGTCACCGGACAATGGTAATGGTAAACATGATTTACAACCAGTTAAGAGTTTTCTGTTAAATTTAGTAAAAACTCAAGGTTTCATGGGAGTACCAACTCTGATTAAAGAGACTAATGCCCGGTTTTCTATTGCGAAAGAATCCGAAATTAGACAGTTGATTCAAGAACTGTGTCAAGAGCAAAAGTTGGAAATTGTTGACTCTAAAGCCAAGCCGCAAGATCAATTAATTTGTTTAGTTACTAGTTAAAAGTAATTTTTCAACTAGATGTTGATATTTTAGCGTATGCAGTACCTTACAGAAGCCAATGAAATAAAAGCGCAAATTGCCAAATTTGCCTTGGCTAAAACGCTGTGGTTAGATACAGAAATCGCTGACTGGCAGACTTCCTATCCTAGACTATCACTAATTCAGGTGTTGGTTGAACCCAATGACTTGACTGGTGAAGCTGCTTACATTATTGATGTATTAGATAAACCTGATTTAGCTGCATGTTTTATTGACCAAATTATGGTTAATCCCCAAATAGAAAAGGTATTTCACAACGCCAGCTTTGATTTAAAATATTTGGGAGGACAGCTAGCACAAAATGTTACCTGTACTCTGAAGATAGCTAGAAAGATTAAGCACAAATTACAAGTATCTAATTTACAACTTAAAACCTTAGCTACAGAACTATGCTACTTTGCCAACGTCGATAAAGAAGAACAAGGCAGCGACTGGGGACAGCGTCCTCTTACTCAAAAACAGTTACAATATGCGGCTATGGATACAGTTTATCTGGCTGCTGTGCATCGCCGATTATTAGAAATTTATAACCCCAATTTAGTAAGTAATATTTTTAATATGGTGGCTAATAGCTCAAAAACCACTACAGAAACTGAAAATTTATCTTTAACTGCTACTAAAGTCCGAGTTGCCTTTGAGTGTCCCCGCTTGTTTTATCTGCACCAGCATTTAGGAGGCAATACCTTATTTATACCAAAAGATACCGCTACTGGTATTGGTAGTACATTTCATCAATTGGCTGACGAATTTATAAAGTTAGCAACTCACGAACCTCGATTTCAAGAATTGTTTAAACCTGCCGCTAACCAATTGCAGGTAGAGGAAATTGCCTCAGCGATGCAACAGCTTTTTTATGAATTAAAGTTTTACTCTTACTTACAAAAAGCCGTTAAACAAGATGCAAGGCAAGCACCAGCATTGCTGCAAGTTTGGCAAGGATTACAAGGATTAATTAGACGCTTCGCAGAATTGCTGGTAATCAATCGGCGTTATTGCAGTGCAGATACAGTTATTCGTAACACCTTTGTTTCTGAAGAACGCAGGCTTGAGTATTTATTTAATCTGGCTGATGGTACGCAGCAACGAGTAGCAGGGGAATTTGATTGTTTAGTCTTCAACTTTGAACTAAAGCGCCTGTGTGTATTGGAGTTTAAAACTTATCAACCGGTAGATCCTTCAGCACAATTAGCCCAAGTTGCTCTTTATAGTTATATGCTCTGTCAAAATAAAAAAGTATCTGTTGATTCAGCGGTGTACTGTGTTTTGCCAGAATTTAAAGAGTATCAGTATACTTGGGAACAGCTAGAAAGTACGGTGCATCAGCTAATTCCTTATAAATTACAACAAATGCGGCAATGGTTGACTTGGGAAGCTCCTCATCCTAATCCACCTCCGTCTACAACTCAGCCCCACTTATGTGAAATTTGTCCACAGCAGCAAAAGTGTCAAAGTTATTTTGCAGTTAATAAAAGTGAGTCTTTAGTAGAAGGCGCTCCGGATGCTCCGCAGTCGCCTCAACTCTGGGAACCAGAGCACGGCGCTGCTCTCCACCCCACAAGAGAGCACCAATCTAGTCTCAATGCTGATGCGATGGGGGAAAAGTTGGTTGAGACTTTGCAATCTTTTGGTATTGGTGTAGATTACCACGGGGCTGCTGTTGCTCCTAGTTTTATTCGGGTGAAGCTTAAACCTCATCTTGGTGTGAAAGTTAATGCTCTACTAAAATCGTCAGCAGATTTACAAGTGCAACTGGGGTTAGCAAATCCACCTCTAATTGCCCCGCAAGCTGGTTATGTTAGTATTGATTTGCCTCGTGCCGACAGACAAGCTGCTAAGTTTGAGGATTATGTAAACTCGCAAGTACCAGCAAAAGCGGTAAAAATTGCCATTGGGGTAGATTTAGAGGGGAAGTTGATAGAGGCAGATTTATCCGATCCGAATACTTGTCACTTTTTGGTAGGGGGTACAACTGGTAGTGGTAAGAGTGAGTTTTTACGATCGCTCCTCCTCAGTTTACTCGTTCGTCATTCCCCACAACAGCTACAAATCGCATTGGTAGATCCTAAACGAGTTACTTTTCCAGAGTTTGAGCAAATGCGGTGGTTGTATTCACCAGTGGTTAAAGATAGCGATCGCGCGATCAAACTTATGGAAGAATTAGTCTCAGAAATGGAGTCGCGTTACCAGCGATTTGAAAAAGCTGGGTGTGCTGATTTAAGTGCTTACAATCAACGTTCCCAAAAACCTTTGTCGCGGATTGTCTGTATCTTTGATGAATACGCTGACTTTATGGCAGAAAAAGAAATCCGCACAGCATTGGAACAAAGTATTAAACGGCTCGGTGCAATGGCAAGAGCTGCCGGAATACACCTTATTATAGCTACTCAACGCCCAGAAGCCAAAATTGTCACCCCCATCATCCGCTCAAATCTACCGGGAAGAGTAGCCTTGCGCACTGCTGGTGAAGCAGACTCAGCTATTGTTTTGGGCGGAAAACAAACAGCTGCCGCTTACTTGTTAGGTAAAGGTGATTTACTTTACCAAGTCGGTTCTCAATTACAGCGCTTACAAAGCTTGTTAGCGACAAATATTCAGCTAACTTCAAAAATCAAATAGTAATCCTATACTACATAGGAATTTTATTTAATAAATCTTAGTTTTTTTAATCAATAACATTATTATTAGTTACTTAGGGGAATGGTTGGAGTAGGTTGAGACGTTGAGTTTGGTTTGACTTGATCAAGAACGAACAGTGTACCAATTAAGGTAATAGAAGCAGCGGCGATCGCTACAAGATAAGTTTTGCGAGAACTTAGTTTTCCTTGTAAATAAGCAGTGTTAGCTATACTCACTTCTCGCTTAGCCTGTTCTAAAACTGATTGCAGAGCATTTATTTGTTCATCTTCTAGTTCAGCAAATTTATCTTGTCTGAAAGCACTTTCGATGATTTGTATTTTCTCTTTTGAAGGTACACGAGCAAATTCTCTCTTGACAACTTCATAGGGATCGTTTTGCTTGAGAGGTTTTAGTAATTTATTTTGATTAGTAGAGGGTTGAAATGAATAATTTTGTGGAATATCTTTTTTGTTTAAGCGATATTCGGTACTTTGCTTGACAAATTGTGGTGATTGAGTATTAGGAGTGAAAGATTGACGTGACCGAAGTGACCATTTATATTCAGTATCTTGTACAACTAGATGTTTTAGTGAAGAATATAGATAGCGATTAACCTCACGTATTTCCACCCCAAGCAGAGCAGCAATCTGTATTGCTCTGATCGGAGTGCCTTGCTTCAAAATTTCCAGAATTTTGGATTCCAGTTTATCCATGTTAGCCCCTAATTCCAACAGCTAAAAATGATACTCAAACAAATATTCTTCTATTAGGATTTGCTTTCCGGATATTTTTACAGAGGAATAGGGTGATGCTTCAGGCATGAGAAGCCAGAAGGTAGTGAGTAATGTCTTGCGCAAAGACTTAAAGGGGCGCTGTAAGTATTGTTGTGCTTAACACTGTGTAACGCGCACTATTTACGGTTAAAAAAATAAAAGTCGTGACCAACTATCGACTATATCGACCATTTTATCGCTAGTTATACCTTTAACCTGCCTTTTGCCACTGGTGACTTTTACTCTTTCCACTACATCACTCAAAGATACAAACTGTTTTTTCTTACGTTCCTTTTCTACACTTTCAGCAACTTTAGTAGCTGTTTGATTGGTAAAACCAGCACTTTTTAATCTGAAAGTTAATTCAGTTAGACTGAGAGTGTTAAATGCCGCTAATGGTACAATCTGTTTGGGTATCTGACTTTCAATCTGTTTTAGTCTGTCGTCTAGCCTCTCTCTTTCTTGTACTTGTTCTGACTTTAACTCATTAATTTGCTTTTCATAACGTAATTCCAGATTTGCTAAACGTGGTTCTAAATTTCCTGTGCCAACGGGAGGCTTTACTGTGTTCTCATCCGAAGATTCTAAGCTTCTAAGAGCTGTAGCTTGCTTTGCTACTGTATCCTCTATTTTAGGTGATATGACGAAGGCATTTACCATTTCACCTTGACGAGGGTTTTTTTCTTTTGCTCTGACTGCTGCATAATATTCAAGATGTCCATCAATAACTGTGTAATTTTCTACTCCTGTTGCCTTCACAACTAATGGTCTGATAATTCCCCCACTTTCTAGAATCATATCTGCAAGTTGATCTAAATCTGCCTCGGCAAAATTTGAACGAGGTACATTGGAAGAAATACTTTTTACATCTACAAGCGAAAAATTAATCATCAATTAACTCCTATTTTTTGGAGAACTTCATCTGCTAAAATCTCAAATTCCATTGCAGATTTTTGAGCTTCTGATTTAACCTCTTCTGCATATTTGAGAATCGATTTTGGATCTGGATATTCTAATTCTCCAATTGTTATGGTTTGATTCATACATTGTGACAGCACTGTTCTATCATATATAACTGCTTCCATTAAAGGTAGGTGATAACGCTCCGAAATAACACTTCTCTGTTTGGGAAAAGTATACTGTTGGAATTTAGCGTTGTGCGATATTTTGGAAGCAAGAACGCCCATTAAGTTAATGGGGGGCTTCCCCATAACTTCTCTAGATTCATTAATTTGATTAATAAAATTCTTTACCGTTGGTAAACCTTGGTTGGCAAATGGTTTTAAGTCAGAAGGAATTATCAAGTAATCAGCAGCAATCAGTGCAACTTCAGCATATAAATCTCGTGAAGGAGGAGTATCAATAATTACAAAATCGTATTCTTTTTCCACTCGTTTTAATTTGGCAACTAGTCTATATCTGCTAGCAGATATTTTGTTAAGTTTGTCCTGATACTCAATTAAGGTAATATGAGAAGGGATAACGTCTATGTCTGGATTGTTGAAATACTGGGACTGACGAACAATATCGGGAATAAAGTTAAAATCACCAGATTCTATTAAATGGTATACATTTCTATCTTTTAAATCATCATCTTCTTCAAACTGAAATTTAATTAATCCGGTTGCGAAAGTAGAATTAGCTTGAGAATCTAGATCAATTAAAAGTACCCTTTTACCTTTTGTTCTTAATGCTGCTGCAAGGTTAATAGCAACAGTTGTCTTACCTACTCCACCCTTATTATGATAAATTGCGATTATTTTCATTGAATGCCTCTCATTTTCAAATGTTGAATTATTTTCCTGTAATTGGGTTACTATATTATCTTCTATCTGTATTTCTTTTAAACTATCTCTGCCAATTAATAGTCTGATTTCATCTATCTTAGTCTCAACTTCTTTGCCAGAACATAGAAAAACGGTTCTCCCGTATATATGGTGATAAGCTGTTCTAATCACCAAAGCAAGCTAATAACCGATTCCGGAAATTGTTGAAG
>NZ_JACXAE010000129.1 GCF_014698965.1 Iningainema tapete BLCC-T55 | reverse complement strand
GTCTGTATCGCTCTACTTGACAACCAGATTTCAAAATTTTATGATACTCTTCCACTCGCCAACGGTAAGAATACCAACGTAAAATTGTGGCAGCCATCTGCCCGTCTGTAACTACTTCTGTAGTTAGCAGCATCCACTCCAAAGGCGTTTCACCTTCTGGACAATCCACTTCTGTGGCATAGACGGCGTACACTTTTAACGGGTCACGGTTGTCAAAGCGGTAGGGAGTACGAAGATTAACCGAACAAAATCGAACCACTAACTTAGCTTTACGGGCAGTACGTTTGCTCGTCTCAGGGAGCTCAATTTCCTGCTCGTGAGAGATGGGTTGTGCTTCCAGTTTTGCCCACAGACGTTCACTGTCTTGATCTAAACTGCGGTTGTGAGCCGCCCGCACCAAAACTCCTGTGTTTGGGAGTTGGCGAACTGCGTCGAAAACTTCAGCAATATCACCTTCGCGATCAAAGGCATGAATCTTGCGAGTAGACTTGCTGACTTTGCAATCTACACCGGTAAGCGCCTCCACCCAGCGATAGGATTCTTTCTGTTCAAATGGGCGCTTCCGTGCTGCTTTTCGAGCGACAGCTTGTCGTCTTTTTTTCTGTGTGGCTGTCTCATCTTTTGGTGGCTTCGGTTTTGGTTCTCGATTCCATAGTTTTTGCCACAACAAACCGAGCGGTTGACCCTGTTGCGGATCTATTGCTAGGGCACTATGTAATATTAAACCATTACCCCCGTTACCAATTGGACCGTAACCTTCCCGTTTGAGCATAATGCTGCCATAATCAAGAAAAGTGGTGTCTCCAACACACAGCACCATGTCACGCTCCCCAACATTGTCCGCAGTCATTTGACAGTGCGGCTCAATTAATTTGGCAAATTCTACCTTGGAATTGGCAAAAACTCATAGGCTCTCTTCAGTACAGTTGCACTAGGGAAGATTTCTGACAGTGCTTTGCCAAATCCTTGAATTAAAGACTTGCCAATCGACATTGCACGCTCGTTCAATCGACGATCGCCTAATTCACAAGTAGCAAAATTTTTCTCCCACCAGTCCAACATTGCTTGTTACCTCGAACACTCGATTTCAATTACTGTACCGTATATAGTGTCCCTTCTTCATAATCCTTTGTGAGTAAGCTTTTCGAGACTTAACGGGAAAAGTCAG
>NZ_JACXAE010000128.1 GCF_014698965.1 Iningainema tapete BLCC-T55 | reverse complement strand
TTCAACAATTTCCGGAATCGGTTATTAGCTTGCTTTGGTGATTAGAACAGCTTATCACCATATATACGGGAGAACCAGAATTGATGGTGTATTTCTGCCCAAACTTGAAAATGAAAACACAACTTACTTCGTAGAGGTGCAGTTTCAATCAGATGATGAAATGTACTCAAGGCTTTTTTCGGAAGTCTGTTTGTACCTGAGGCAGAATCAACCCAAAAATAACTGGCGTGCAGTCGTCATCCATCCCACCCGAAGTTTAGACACAGGAGATATTAAACATTACCAAGAATACTTTGCTTCCGGGCGAGTCAGTCGTATATATATTGATGAATTAGGGGAAGCTGAATCGCTACCAGTGGGGATTGCTACCATTAAATTAGTGATTGAAAATGAAAATACAGCCATTGAAAAAGCAAGGCAGTTAATCAACAGAACCAGACAACAAATCGAATCACCAGCGCAACAACGCCAATTGTTAGAATTAGTAGAGACAATCTTAGTTTACAAGTTTCTCAATATGAGTCGGGAGGAGATAGCAGCAATGTTTAAAATTAGTGATATCAAGCAATCTAGATTTTATCAGGAAGCTTTGAAAGAAGCTCGACCAGAAGTACGCCAGGAAGTGGAGCAGGAAGTGCGCCGAGAAGTCACCCAGCAAGTCACCCAGCAAGTCAAATTAGAAGCAGTACCCAAGTTTTTGGCATTGGGATTGACTGTGGAACAAGTAGCGCAGGCATTAGAATTGAGTGTAGAGCAAGTCAGGCTTGCTGCACAAAACTAGCAGTCAGAGTGAGACGTAAAGAACCCCCCAACCCCCCTTAGCAAGGGGGGCAGTAAACGCCTCTTGAAAAAGTATTGCCACAAGTTGCCGTCACTTCACATGCCTGCACCCAAAACTTCTGCTGCTTTCAGTTTCAAGTTGGGGAAAGTAGTTGAGGTAAGGTTTGCACTTCCTTGAAATACAGCTTCTTCGTATAATCCATCTACTAAAGTTAGTACAGTAATTTTCCCCTGAGTGGGATCGATAATCCAGTATTCAGGAATTCCTCATAGCGATCGCATCAACTTACTTGCGCTCAGCGTAGCCTACCATTATACCACGACCAGTCAAAGCTGTATAAACTAAATTTCGTGTGCGCATATCCCCTTCCATATGTGTCAAACCAGGGAATTGCAGTACATTAGGATTACTAATTTGCACCCAGCTTTGCCCCATATTTTCTGATTTGTACATCGTATCTTTACTTGCACCACGAACACGACCGAAGATGTATATATAAGGTTTTTGCTCAGAATTACCCTTGCCGAAGGTGATAAACTCACAACTATCCACCGATGAAACAACTTTAAAAGTCTTGCCACCATCAGTAGAACGATACAACTTATTGCCGTTAACATCCTCTACATTACGAGCCAAGCTCATCCAAACATCACCTTGTTGCGTAGGATTGGGAACAATCGTTGGACGAACTAACCATGAGGGAAAACCTGATGCGCCCTTTCGCCAATTCGCACCACCATCTTTACTATAGTAGAACTTCCAACCATCATAATAGTAGAACGTTTTACCTTGTGGATCTTGGCGATCGCTTGCCAAAACATAAGAACTTAGCCACGGTGAAATACTATTAGACCAAGACTTAGGCAAAACTGCATAATGAGTATGGTCATTATTTTTTGGATCGTAGGGATTGGGTTTTGCCTCATGATCTAAATTGTAAGCCAACTTCCACGTTTTCCCACCATCAATAGTATAGTGAGGCCAAACTCCCCAAGTTGGTGCCCAAACCATGTTTTGCGGATTAGTTGGGGACATGGCAATTTGCCCACCCATCGCGACAACTTCCTCCTGCCCAGATTTATCTGCTTTCCAAAACGTTTCTGTCGGAATTGACTCAAACGCCTGCCAAGTTTTACCATTATCACTAGTCTTACCATGTACGGGCCAAAAACCTTGCCATTGGTGAAAGCCGACAAATGCCGCATAGTCAGGTTTTTTATATGAGTAATCCATACCTGTGGCACCTGCTACATGGGGAAAAGGTACAGGATATACAGTCCATTTGGGGTTTGTCCATTTAAACGCTGGGTTGATGCGAACATTTTTAGGGTTAATTTTATTACTAGGAACTTGAGTATAATTAACGTGACGAAAACCAATCATGTCTTGCACGGCAGATAACAAGTCTGCGCCTCCCTGCTGCTTGGGCTTAGGTGGAACACGCACCATGTTTGCGTCCAACTCTTCCAAATTACTCATCAACCATGTATAATTTGGTGTGTTAACGGTAACATCATTTGTCCGTGCTACGCCCCAACCGTTCGTCCACCATACTTGTTTGGGGTTGCCAGGATCAATAAATATCGCAGCAGCACCAGTTGCGGAGTAAGATTGATAATAACCGGGAGCAGATGAATTAACCGGATCGTTTGGGTAATTAGGATCGAAAGCTCCCATGTACATAGTTTGTTTTTTCCAGTTTTTTCCCCCGTCTGTAGAGCGATACACGTATTTATCGGAAATGGTCATAACTGTGGTAGAGTTATTCTGCACAGTAATTCCTGAATAAACTCTGTCTGTACCATCGGGATGGATATCAGTCCAAGAGCCGTTGGAGTACTTGCGCACACCACCAGTAGTTTTGCTGCCATTGCTTCCTGGTGTGCCGAAACTAACATAAAGCGTACCATCAGAGGCGATCGCACTACGCAACGGATTGTTACCACCGACAATATTACTCCACGAGCTACCCCCATTTGTACTGCGCCACACACCACTACCATGAACCCCAACATAAATAGTTTGCGTAGGGTTGTTGGGTTTTCCCGTATTCTTGTCAAACACAACAAAAGTGAAACCTGGTATATCTTTATTATCAGAACCGTCAGCATTTTTATATTCTGGTAAACTGCTAGGATTGGGCAAACCACTAACATTCACCCAAGCCGCTCCATCCTTGCGCCACAAACCATCTCTTCTTGAGGCAAAATAAAGTAATCCAGACTTATTCGGATCGACTGCTAAACGTTCTCCTGTATCTGAACGATAAGCGTTATTTGGACCAACGTAAATATTATGTTTTCCTAAACCTGTGGCAGCCCAGTTTGCACCCTTATCGTTAGAAACCAGCACCTCGCCAGAATATTTGTATTTTATCTTACCGTCACCTTCTTTGAAAGTAGAACTGCGACAATTAACTGCTACATACACAGTGTTCGCTAATTTAGGCGCAACGGCAACACTCTCTACTCCTACCCCTCCTTGGCAAAAGTTGGAATCATATTTATCCATTAAGGGTATCCATTGATTACTGTTTCGGTCATATCTGTAAGGACCACCCACATCTGTGCGAATATAAACATTATGAGGTGACACAGGACTAACGACTAAACCAGTCACATAGCCCATCCCCTGAATATTGACATTCTTCCAGTTGAATAATTGAGAATTCTTGGGTGCAGCGTATACGTAGTTTGGGGTGGGAAGTTTTGGTGGAGTGGAGACGACAGCAGCTTGCCTGCAAGCATTGACAAAAAACAACAATAGTGCAGTAGATAAAAGTAAAATAAATAAACGTTTACGTGTGCGCATCGCTAGTTGACAGGAGAAAGTCTCTATTATTGTCCATTTTTGATGATTCTTGGCAACAAATCTCTTGTAATCATTCACTTTTATATAATTAACCACAGATAAACACAGATGCACACCGATAAATTATGATTTCCGCTTACCGCTTTGTGGCTCAACTGTATGAAAGCGCTAATTCTGTAATTTATCGTGGTCTGCGGGTAGACACAGAGCAACCCGTTGTGCTAAAAATTCTTAAAGATGCCTATCCTACTCCAGAGCGTATTGCTTGGTTTGAGCGAGAATATAAAGTCACCCGTAACTTAAAAATCCCAGGGGTGGTTGATGCTTATGCTTTGCTCCGTGACGGTGAACGCCTTTTAATGGTGTTAGAAGATTTTGGTGGCGACTCTTTGGAGCTACTGGGAATAGTGGGAAAACTTGAGTTATCAGAGTTTTTGCAGTTGGCTCTAGCTATAACTAAAATTTTAGGTCAAATTCATGCCGCCAAGATTATCCACAAAGACATCAATCCCAGCAACATAGTTCTCAATCCCAACACCGGGCAAGTCAAAATTATCGACTTTGGCATTTCAACGGTACTTTCACGGGAAAATCCTACTTGGAGCAATCCCAATGTTTTAGAAGGCACGCTTGCTTATATTTCACCAGAACAAACTGGCAGAATGAATCGGGCGGTTGACTTGCGCAGCGATTTTTACTCTCTAGGTGTCACATTCTATGAATTGCTGACTGGTATTAAACCATTTGAAAGTTCAGATGCGTTGGAATTGGTACACTGTCATCTTGCCAAACAGCCAGTACCACCGCATCTAGTTGTCGGGGCAAAGGGTTGTTCGCCTTTACCATCCATAGTCAGCGATCTTATCATGAAGTTAATGGCAAAAAATGCCGGCGATCGCTATCAATCAGCTGATGGGATTCAGGCGGATTTAGAAACATGTCTGCACCTGCTACAAACAACTGGGCAAATTGATGTCTTTCCCCTTGGTGAGCATGATATTTCCGTAAGCTTTCAAATTCCGCAGAAATTGTATGGCAGAGAGCGTGAGGTGGAAACATTACTCGCTGCATTTGAAAGAACGAGCAGCGGTGCCATTGAAATGGTGTTAATTACTGGATATTCTGGGGTGGGTAAATCAGTATTGGTTCGAGAAGTTCATAAACCGATAACAGAAAAACGCGGAAATTTCATTTGGGGTAAATTTGAGCAGTACCAACGCAATATTCCCTACTATGCTCTTTCTCAAGCTTTCCAGGAGTTGTGCAATCAGCTGCTTGCTGAACCTGAATTTATATTAAATCAATGGCGAGAAAAAATCCTAGCAGCAGTTGGTAATAACGCACAAGTTTTGATCGATGTTATCCCTAAATTGGAACGAATCATTGGCACTGCACCACCCGTTGTTCAAGTGGAGCCAATTGAAGCACAAAACCGTTTCAATTTAGTTTTTCAAAACTTTGTTAAAGCAATCAGCGAGCCTGAGCATCCTCTAGTTTTATTCATTGATGACTTGCAATGGGCAGATGGAGCATCGTTGAATCTGCTTAGCACAATCATGAGCGATACCAATCTTCAATATTTACTGATTATCGGTGCGTATCGTGACAACGTTGTAGAGACGAACGCAAGTACGTCTCTACAACCATTAACGCTCGCAATAGAAGAAATCCAAAAACAACGAGGGATTTTGTCCTTTATTCAATTAGATAACTTAAAAGTACAAGATGTCAACGCTTTAATTGCTGATACTTTACACTGTGAACCAAATAAGAGTCAATCGTTAACTAATTTAGTCTATGATAAAACTCAAGGTAACGCATTTTTTACTATTGAGTTTTTGAAGTCGCTCTACACCGAAGAGTTATTACCATTCAATTACCCCCCTCTTTCATCCCCCCGAACTTCGGGGGGACAGAGGGGGGTAGGATGGAATTGGGATATTACTCAAATTCAAGCTAAAGATATCACCGACAATGTGGTGGAATTGATGACGGGAAAGATTAACTTTTTAGCAGAAAAGACTCGAACCGTCTTACAGTTAGCAGCTTGTATTGGCAATAAGTTCAATCTAGCAACTTTAGCGATTATCTATCAACATCCACCAGTTGATGTCTTGGCTGATTTGTTTGGGGCAATGCAAGCAGGTTTAGTAATTCCTTTAAATAATAAATACAAATTAATAGAAGCAGGAGCTAATATCGCCAGTGAAGTCAGTTTTAAATTCCTACATGATCGAGTACAACAAGCTGCTTATTCCTTAATTGATTCTACACAAAAAACTGCCATTCACTTACAAATTGGTCGCCTAATGTTGCAGAATACTGTGCCAGAAGGGTTATCAGAAAACATTTTTGAAATTGTCGAGCATTTCAATATAGTTGTATCGTCCGCAAGTACGTCTCTACATCCAGATGAACGAGAGGAGATTGCCAGATTGAATTTGATGGCGTCCGAGAAAGCGAAGTTAGCGATCGCTTATGAAGCCGCTGTCAAGTATTTGAATATAGGGCTGAAATTATTAACAGAAGATAGTTGGCAGACTAATTACAACTTGACGCTAAATTTGTATGATTCAGCAGTATATGCAGAATATTTAAACACGAACTACGCCCGAAGTGAATTGCTATCTAATGTTGTTATACAAAAAGTTAAGACGGCGCGGGAACTTGCTAATGTGTATGAAACGAAAATTCAGCTTTATATTGCTCAAAACCAGATGCAAGCCTCAATAGATATTGGGCTGGAATTTTTGAATATGTTAGGCATATCTCTGTCAAAATCATCGCCAAGCCAACTGTCTATTAATGATTTAGAAAATCTTCCCCCAATGACCGATCCAGATAAACTGGTAGCTATGCGAATCTTAAAGACTATATGGTCCCCGGCTCATACAACGAATTCTCCAATAGCTCCATTTATTGTATTTACAATGGTGGAGCTATGCGTAAACTATGGAAATTCATCTTTTGCCGCTTTTACCTATGTTTTATATGGCTTGCTTCTTTGTCGAACGCAATCTAACCTCGATTTAGGCTATCAACTGGGCAAGCTATCTTTGAAAATGTTGAAGCAATTTGATGCCAAAAAAATAGAAGGTAAAGTTAACTTAATGTTTAACTGTTGTATCCGACAGTGGAAAGAACATAAACGCACAACTTTGGCATCTTTGTGGCAAACACTACAAATATTAATTGAAACCGGAGATATAGAATATGCTTCTTATGCAGCTATTAACTACTTCTCTAATTTAGTTTTAGTAGGATACCCTTTAGATTATGTCAAGCAAAAGTATAAAAATTGCCTGAGTATTCTTGAGTCTATTCAACAGGAGTTTTCTCTGTATTATGTGAAAATATGGGGGCAGCTAGTATTAAGTTTAATAGAGGAGGAGGGAGAATCAAATAGACTAATGGAATTCAATGAAGCTGAAATTGTACCCATTTTACAAAGAAAAAATAACCTTCAATCTCTGTTTGCACTTGCTTTAGTAAAAACAAGGTTAAGTTATTTATTTAAGAATTATACTACAGCAGTTAAGAGTGCTGAAAATGCAGCAGTCAATAAACAATCTATGCAAGGTTTATTGGCTTGTGCTGACTATAATTTCTATTACTCTCTTTCTCTTCTAGCCAATTATCTTAACCAGGAAGAGCGAGAACAAAAACAATATATTGAACAAGTGGCAGCTAACCAAAAGGAAATGAAAACCTGGGCTGCTCATGCGCCGATGAATTTTCAGCACAATTACGATCTAGTGGAGGCAGAAAAGGCACGAGTTTTGGGACAAGTGGTTGAAGCAATGAAGTTTTATGAACGAGCTATAAAAGGAGCAAAGGATAACGGATATATTCACGAGGAAGCTTTAGCTTATGAGTTAGCAGCAAATTTTTATCTGGCGCAGGGAATGGAGGAATTTGCCCAACTCTATATGACAAAGGCTCACTATGGCTATATTTGCTGGGGAGCAAAGAGCAAGGTAAGGGATTTGGAACAAAGCTATCCTCAGTTTTTTGCCCAATGTCAGGGCGAGAAATTTGCCCCAGCAACAATTTTAACCACAGACTCAACAACATCTACTGAAATTGATTTGACCAGCGTTCTCAAAGCATCACTTGCCCTGTCAGGCGAAATTGTGCTAAATACCCTGTTAGAAAAGATGATGCGAATTGTCCTGGAAAATGCGGGGGCACAGAAAGGTTATTTTCTGACTTTGCGTTCTGAGGGAAAATGGGTGATTGAAGCATCAGGAACAGTCGAACGCAATGAATTTAAAGTTTTACCATCTATCCCGATTGAAACAGTCAGTGGCAGCAGCGATATCCCAATGTTATCTCAAGGCATAGTTAATTATGTCAGCCGAACCCAAGAGACGATTATTTTGCATGATGCCATCCATTCAGGGAATTTCACCCGTGACCCATATATAGTTAAAATACAGCCGAAATCAGTTTTGTGTATGCCGCTGCTCAAGGGCGGCAAATTGACGGGTATACTCTACTTAGAAAATAACCTGATCGAGAGTGCTTTTACCACCGATAGATTGTCCGTTTTAAAATTATTAACGGCGCAAATATCCATATCAACGGAAAATGCTCAACTTTACACTAACCTACAAGCATACTCTCAAGAACTTAAGGTTAAAAATACAGAACTATTAGAGGTTAACAGGCAACTAGAAGCGGAAATTACCGATCGCTTGCAGATGGAGTCAGCACTAACACAGAGCCAGGAGCGACTACAAGCCATCTTGGATAATTCTACAGCATTGATCTACGTCAAGGACATTGAGGGCAAATTCATTCTGGTAAACCGCCACGTTGCGACTAAGTTAGGTCTTAACCCAGAGGAAATTAAGGGTAAGACTGACTACGATTTTCTCCCAAGTGCGATTGCTGACACCATGCGGGAGAACGATCGTCAGGTTTTCGCTACAGGAAATCCGATAGAATTTGAGGAAGTTATACCTCGAGAAGACGGCTTACACTTCTATATTTCGATCAAGGTTCCCCTCAAAGACTCTGCCGGAAAGGTATATGCTGTATGCGGAATCTCTACTGATATCACTGGGCGCAAGCGGGCAGAGTCACAATTACATCATGATGCGTTCCATGATGCACTGACGGGTTTACCAAACCGTGCTTTGTTTATGGAACGCCTTAAAAATGCCATTGATTTGGCACAGCAAGAAAATTTACTATTTGCTGTGTTGTTTCTGGACTTGGATGGCTTTAAGGTGATCAATGATAGTCTGGGACATATACTAGGAGATCGATTCCTAATTGCGATCGCCAACCGCTTAAAAGTTTGTCTGGGATCTAGCAATATAGTAGCACGTCTTGGGGGAGACGAGTTCACAGTTTTGCTGGTTGGGCTTAAAGATGCCAGCGTTGCAGTTGATGTTGCTAACCAGATTCAACAAACCTTGTCGTTACCCTTTGAGCTTGATGGGCAATTCGTGTTTACTACGGCAAGTATTGGCATTGCCCTGAGTTCGACAGTAAATTACCACCGACCAGAAGATATACTCAGAGATGCTGATACAGCGATGTACCGAGCCAAGGCGCTGGGTAGGGGGCGAAGTGAACTTTTCAACTCGGATATGTACGCTCGTGCTGTAGCCAGATTGCAGTTAGAAACAGATTTGCGTCGAGCAATTGAACGCTGTGAGTTTCGAGTTAATTACCAACCGATTATTTCGTTCACGAATGGTATGATATCAGGTTTTGAAGCTTTGGTGCGTTGGCAGCATCCCGAACGCGGTCTGATTTATCCGGCTGATTTTATCCCTTTGGCGGAAGAAACTGGACTAATTGTCGAGATTGGTAATTGGGTGCTAGAGGAAGCTTGTCGCTTTATGCAAACAATGCGGCGCACGAGTACACGTTCGCTGCTAATCAGTGTTAATTTATCTGTCAAGCAATTTTCTCAACCGGATTTAATCAAGCAGATATCTGATATTTTACAATTCACCAATCTTGAGGCTGAGGCTTTAATATTAGAAATTACCGAAAGCGCTATTATGGAAGGTGATGTGGCATTGAACGCACTTGAGCAGTTGCGTCAGCTGGGAATTAAGTTATCGATTGACGACTTTGGCATTGGCTATTCATCATTAGCTCGTTTGCACAGCTTTCCAATTAATAGCTTAAAAATCGACCGTTCCTTTGTCAGCTCAATGAATGCTCCTGCTAGCAATCGGGAAATTATTGAAGCGATCATCACTTTAGCACATAAACTAGGTTATCATGTGACAGCCGAAGGAGTCGAAACAGCATCTCAACTCGCATTCCTGAAACAGTTAAACTGCGAATATGGACAGGGATGTTTTTTCTCTCCGGCATTAGATACTTCTGCGGCATCCGCATTAATTATGACTAACCCTCAGTGGTAGACGCAATTAATCGCCCATGTGCAGTTATGAGTTAATTTAAAACTCATAACTTATAATTCCCTCAAAATGTCTAAAGAATTTACCATTGGTAGTAAAGTTCGCGTTGTCGCACTACCACCTTACGTGAAAACTGCTGATCCTATGCCCATGCTACGCCCACCAGATGTAATTCATCTTGACGAAGAAGGTGTTGTGATTGATCGTCGTCCTGGGGGATATTGGGGTGTACGCTTTGCCCAAGGAACTTTTCTGCTCGATAGTCAGTACATTGAAAGTCTTGACAATTCTACTGAATCTCATCAGTTAACGTAGCTGTGTTAATTGGTGGTGGATTTGGCAAGGGCTGCTAGTTGCAAACCTGGTGGGTAGCTACCTTCTTCTTTGATGCGCTTGATTTCGGCATCGCTAATCGGTAAATTTAACTTTTGTGCTAATGTACGGATGATGTCTCCCCGATCAATTATACCTGCAACAGCACCAGCAGGAGAAAGAACAGTGATGCTAGGTAGTTGTTCATTCTCTAGTTTGTTAATTACCTCAGCTATTGTGGTTGATTCAGCCACTGTAGGAATTTCTGTCAGGGGATGCACTATACTTTGTAAAGTTTGAGTTTCCCATTGACTACGTTCTACCAAGCGCAAATCCGCTAGAGAAACTATACCCCGGTAACGTCCATCTGACTCGGCAAAATAAATTTGTGGGGCGTTACTTTCTAACAGGTACAAGTCGGCAAAGGAGCGCAAAGTTTGGTTAGCATCTACTACGCGAAAGTCCCGCGTCATGGCTTGAGAGGCAACTAGCTGTAGTAAAGTTTCTTGTAAAGTGGTTACGCGATCGTAGCTGGTGGCGTTGCGGATGCCAAACCAACCTAATAAAGCAATCCACAAACCAGTTACTAATTCGCCTGTCATGTAATCGACAATAAACCCTAAAGCGATCGCTCCATAACCCAAGATTTGCCCTGCTTTGGCTGCCAACTTTACTGCTTGAAAGCGGTTTCCTGTTGCTTTCCACAGTGCCGCTTTTAAAACTTGTCCTCCATCTAGAGGTAAGCCGGGAATTAAATTAAATAGCGCCAGAACTAGGTTTATTCTTGCCAAATCTTTCACCATTTCCGCCGCTGGGCTGGTGTTAGGTAATACGTCTCCTAGCAATTTGAGCACCAAAAAAAGTGCAATACTAACTAAAGGTCCGGCGATCGCTACTTGAAATGCTCGTTCTGGTGTTTTAGATTCTTCTTCTATCGAAGCAATCCCACCAAACAAAAACAAAGTGATCGAGTTAACTTTTATGCCTTGACTTCGCGCCACTAAACTATGTCCCAACTCGTGTAATAGCACCGAACCAAATAACAGCAGTGCCATTACTACCCCAGCACTCCAAGCCAAAACAGGTCCCCACGCCTGGTATGCTACACCAAAGTTTAGGGTTGCCAACCCTAATATTACAAACCACAAGGGGTCTAAAAACAGCGGAATTCCAAATAAAGATCCGATTTTCCAGTTTGCTTGCATTACACTATCCGAAAACAAATATTGACAACTGTTACAATCTACGTATCATTTGTAACTTTTTTTCAGAATAACTTGCGCCCTACTTAAATAGGAATCAGCCGCGCTCACTCTAGAATCATATCTCTAGCATAAACAATTTAAGCAGTCAGGAGGAGCTTCATCGGACTCTTCCTAACTGCTTTGTTAAGCGCACATCAACTTAGTTCTATATTGCACCAAGATTGGTTAATCCCAAAACAGCACCAATACCAATTATATGACCAGTACTTAGTGCGGCGAGGAATGTACCAACGCTGGGATCGTTGAATATAGCTGGGAAAGGAAGGGGCATCTTCGGACCAACGTGGGGGTAGCGAACTACGCGGGGTATGATCAACAGGGATAATACACTAGCAACGATGATAATTGCTGTGCCAGTTGCGTTTAATTCAACAGCACTATTGGGAACAGTAGATTGAACTGCGAATAAAATTGAAGAAATCATAGTTATTTCTCCCAAATTCATAAATTGACTTAACTATAGTCCGTCGAATGAAGTTTTATAATCTTCTATCCCAGGAGGTATTGAAATATATCAGGTTATATGTATATTTTGAAGACAATTATTATCAAAGGAATAGAATTAATTTAAATTTTTTTGAATTTATAAATATTATTGTTTACCCGTAGAGACGTTCCACCGGAAAGTCTCCAAAATCCGCCGGAACGTCTCTACAATTCACGGTTACCCTACAAGCCGCCGATGTTGGTTAGTCCCAAAACAATACCCACGCCAACCAAATGACCGAAACACATTGCCGCGATAAATGCCGGAATACTGATGGGAAGTAATGGCACTTTGGGACCAACTTGGGGTTTCTGAATTTTGAAAGTTAATACTAGAGCTACTAAACAACTAACACTGATAATTATCCCGACATTCTGATTCCATTCAGGTGTTACAGGAACAGTGGAAGCGACTGCAAGTATTGTTGGTGAAATCAAGCTTTTTCTCCTCAAAACATACAACAAGATTATCAGATTATCTGAGAAATTGTTTACTAAATTACAATTGTATGTTATAATTGCTACAAAAATTTATAATTTTCAGAGCAATGCGAGTAAAGATTTGCGGAATTACCCAACCACAACAGGGAGTGGCGATCGCCTCGCTGGGTGCAACTGCGTTAGGATTTATTTGTGTTCCAGCCACAAAACGCTACGTCAATGTGGCACAAATTCGTGCAGTAGTAGAACAACTGCCCCAACAAGTTCACAAAATCGGAGTTTTTGCCAACTCGACAATAGAGGAAATTACTCAAATAGTAGTTGAGTCTGGGTTAACAGGCGTTCAGTTGCACGCAGATGAGTCAAAGGAGTTTGCTGTGCAGTTGCGGCAAATGTTACCCAATGTGGAAATAATTAAAGCATTGAGAATAAGTAGTGCAGAGGATTTAGAGGAAGCGCGAGCCTACACTAGCAGTGTAGATACCCTACTACTCGATGCCTACCATCCAAATCAACTTGGTGGTACAGGCAAAACATTAGATTGGAAAATGTTAGAGCAATTTAACCCTGATTGTCCTTGGATGTTAGCAGGGGGACTCAACCCAGACAACGTTGTTCAAGCTCTAAGTCAAGTTAAACCTAGTGGCATCGATTTATCAAGTGGTGTAGAACGCGCCCCCGGAGACAAGGATTTGGATAAGGTTGCTAAATTGTTTGAAAGGCTAGCGACAAAATAGACATCTCCAGAAAAGACGTAGAGACGCGATTCATCGCGTCTCTACAGATTTAAAAGAAAGATGGTTGGTGGCGAATTAAGTTGAAGAATTCTTCGCGGGTTTTTTGCTCTTCTTGAAACACTCCCATTAAAGCACTGGTGACAGTCCAAGAACCAGGTTTTTGCACACCACGCATTACCATACACATGTGGGTAGCCTCCATCACAACCGCAACTCCTTGTGGTTGGAGAATAGTTTGAACGGCTTCAGCAATTTGCCGAGTAAGTCTTTCTTGAACTTGTAAGCGGCGAGAATACATTTCCACAATGCGGGCAAGTTTACTCAATCCGACAACTTTTTGGTTAGGGATGTACGCGACATGAGCTTTGCCCATAAATGGTAACATGTGGTGTTCGCACAAGCTAAAGAAATTGATATCCCTGACTAACACCATCTCATTATGACCTTCATCAAAGATGGCATCATTAACGAGTTCTTCTAGTGACTGGTTATAACCACTAGTGAGAAACCGCATTGCCTCTGCGACACGTTTGGGAGTCTTTAAAAGTCCCTCGCGTTCGGGATCTTCACCTACACCCACCAATAATGTTCTCACGGCATCCATCATCGGCTCCAATTGCTCTTCTTTGGGCGGATGCAGTTGCGGTTCTCTTCCATTATGAGTGTTGCGATCTGGTCTGGTGTTAATTGCTTCCGATAAATCAGGAATTAGAGGAGATTGACAGCCGTTGATACCGTTAGAACTAGCGATAGTCATATTTAAGTCTTGGGTAGGGTGTCACGCCCAAAGGGCGAAGTCAAAAATCACGCATTCAAAAGTCAAAAGTCAGGAGTGAGCAATAAATACTCATTACTCATAAAGTTCCGGCATTTGACATTAAAGTTAATTCCTCAACAACTGCCTGTGGTGGCAACATAGCAGTGTGGAGAATTGATTGAGCCACAATTTCGGGGGTTAACATTTTAGATCTGTCAAAGTTGACGTTGACAGTTTCTGTATCCCAGATTTCGGTGTTGACTGCACCAGGACAAATTGCTGTCACACGAATGCCCCGTGAGCGTTCTTCTTGTGCTAGGGTTTGTGAAAGGGAAATTAAACCAGCTTTGCTGACACAATATGCTCCCCAACCCGCAAATGCTTGTTTACCAGCAATTGAGGCGACGTTGATAATTGTGCCGTGTCCTTGTTCGCGCATTTTGGGTAAAATTCCCATAATGCACTGAAACACACTGGTAAGATTTAAATCTATTACTTGTTGCCAATCTTCTAGTGGGGTTTCGCTCAAATTGGCTGTGTATCCCATCCCAGCGTTGTTGACTAAAATATCTATGTTGCCTGAGTGGGCAATCTTTGCTATTTTTTCTTTGACTTGGGATACACAAGCTAAATCAACAGGATATGCTGTTGCTTCTACTCCTGCATGTTTTGCTGCTGCACAGACTGCTGCTAATTTATCAGCAGAACGGCTGACTAAAGCAACATCTATTCCTGCCTTTGCAAATGCCAAAGCTGTCGCTTTGCCAATGCCACTGCTTGCGCCAGTTATTAAGGCGCGTCTTTTTTGCTCAAAATTCATGTTTTCCTCTAATTTTTTGAGCTGCAATTACGCGATCGCCACTTCGATTATTCAAATTTCTCGGCTGAGATAAATTAAACAAACCTTAAATTTTGATAAGTTTCCTTTTTCAACTGCTATCTTACATAACTAAATGTGGTGCAAAAATTCTTGCCATTAACTTGTTCTGAAAATGATTAGTCAGTAGGTTAAAGATTTTTAACCTATGAATAACGTACAGACGCCCTGGTGGGGGCGTCTCAGGAATGATTGATAAAAACAAAAGTTACCACCTATGACAGATGAAGATTCTTAAAAAATCTTAACTTGCCATAGGTATTATAGCATTGCTGCTTAACGATTAATCATCTCAAGTCAGACAAGTGAGCAACTTCAGTAAAAACACCAATTTTGCGGAATTTTTCATAACGAAGTTGGCGTCTTTCATGAGCGGTGAAGCTGTAAAGTTGCTCTAAATTATCTAACAAAGCTTGCTTGAGAGTAGTAGCCGCACCGATGGGATCGGAATGAGCGCCACCAGTAGGTTCAGGTAAGATTTGGTCGATAATGCCCAAGTTTTTCAAATCGTGAGAGATGATTTTGAGCGCCACAGCAGCCATATGAGCTTTACTAGCATCTTTCCACAAAATGGCAGCGCAGGCTTCAGGGGTAGCAACAGTGTAAACGGAATGTTCAAACATTAACAGGCGATCGCCAACACCAATACCCAAGGCACCACCAGAACCGCCTTCACCGATGACTGTGGAGATGATTGGCACATCTAAGCAAAACATCTCTCGTAAATTATAGGCGATCGCTTCACCTGCGCCTTGTTGTTCAGCAATGACAGTTGGCAAAGCCCCTGGAGTGTCAATAAAAGTTAAAATCGGCATCCCAAATTTGTTGGCATGTTCCATCAACCGCAGCGCCTTACGATAACCGCCAGGAGTCGCCATACCAAAGTTACGGGCAATATTGTCTTTAGTATCGCGACCTTTTTGATGACCCAACATTACCACAGGTTGCCCATCTAAACGACCGACACCACCAATTAAAGCCGGATCGTCAGAACCACAGCGATCGCCATGTAACTCCATCCATTCATCACTAATTGCCTGAATGTAATCAAGAGTACTAGGGCGACGGGGGTGACGAGCAACTTGTAGTCGCTGAGAAGGCGATAAACTACTAAAAATTTCCTCACGCAATTGCATAGCGCGTGCTTCTAGTTGACGAATTTGACTAGAAACATCGACGCCATTTTCCTCTGCTAGTTGCCGAATTTGCTCAATTCTGGTTGCTAGTTCCGCCAGTGGCTTTTCAAAATCCAACAGTAAGGGTTTACGCTCAATAGTAGCCATTTTCCAAAGGAAGAGTGAAGAGTGTGGAGTTAACAGTTAACGGCTAACTGTTAACTGTTAACTGTTAACTGTCAACTAAAAGTGGTCTAAATCCGTGTTTTACTGAGGCTTGACCAATTTGCTCCATTTTTTCTACAGTAATCTGATTGCGTCCCCAAGAAAAGTTAGTGTATAACTTCTCAAATTCCAGCAGCATAGATTCGGCAAAACAAGCAAATAATTGGCGTGCGGGAACATCCATATTGACGATATTCATAATTTTCCAGTCAATATCCAAAGAATGTTCCACAATGCCGCCATTAAGTACGTGAACACCAGGATGCCGGATTTTTGTTGCCAGATTTTTGGGATAACCACCATCAATTAGCAAACAAGGTTGTTTTAACACGGTGGGATCAATTTCCACACCTTTGGGCATACTCGCCACCCAAACCACAATATCAGCTTCGGGTAAAGCTTCTTCTAAGGACATAATTTTGCCCCGCCCCAGTTCGGTTTGTAATGCTTGGAGACGTTCGGGGTTACGGGCAATCAACAACAGTTCCTTGACATCTGTTTTGTTGTCTAACCAACGACAAACAGCACTGCCAATATCTCCCGTTGCTCCACACACCGCAACAGTTGCTTTTGATAGCTCAATGCCCACCTGCTTGGAAGCTTGCTCTACTTGTTGAGAAATAATATAAGCAGTGTGAGTATTGCCTGTAGTGAAGCGTTCAAATTCCAATTTAATGTTACGAACTTGTCTAAACTGCTCCAAATTAAAGTTTTCAAAAATAATTGAAGAAAAACCGCCTAAAGCCGTGATATTTATCCCATGCTTTTGAGCATGTGCCATTGCATTGAGGATTTTACGAGTCGCTGCTTTAATGCGACGTGTTGCTAGCATTTCTGGCAAAAAGCAAGATTCTACATATCGCCCTTCAATTTTCTGCCCGGTAACACTGGTAACAGTAATGTTATCGACAATTTGGGGCGGTGCGCTGCACCAAAAATCTAGCCCTTGATCTGCATATTCTGGGTAGCCTAAATTTCTAGCTACCGCTTGCGCGTGTTCCAAACTAGTAAGATGTCCGATTAGACCAAACATGAACGGTTTATTAGGCGTGCCTTGGGTAGATTTGAAAAGTAACTATAAATGGGAATAGAAGAATGGTTAATTGTTCATTGCCATTAACTATTAACAATTAACCATCAACTATTTCCTATGCTGCTGCTAGTCCGTAGGCTGACATGCGCATGATATCACGGGTAGTAAAACCAATGTTACTTAAAGCTTCTCCGTACTGAATCATGAAATCTTCTACTAAAGCTTCTTTTTCCATTGCCAAGGTACGGGCATCGTCCTCAACTGAGTTGAGCATTTTCCAGACAATGGGAAGATTTTGACGATTTGCTTCCTCTAATTCAGCTTTAGATTCGGCAAAATGTTCTTGCAGCCAAACTTCGCCAAAATTGAGGTGGCTGTATTCATCTTTTACCACTCCTTCAGTAATTTTACGAGCAAAAGGATCGGCGTGAGGGATGTAAATGTTATATGCGGCGATCGCAAAACACTCAATAATCAAGGACTGAATCAGCAAGCATGTAACAACTTTACCAGATGCTGCCGCTGTTTGAAAATTAGCGTGCAAATCAGCAAAAAACTCTTTGGCAAATTGTAGATCTGGTGTGACTTGAAGATTGCGCCCACAAGCCTCAAATCCTTTTTTATGACGACTCTCCATTTTGGAGAGGCGAATCAGTTCATCCTGATGTTCCACAAGCAGTTCAGCTAGTTTGATGTAATTTTCATGGGCTTCTTGTTCCCCTTCAATCACGATCGCGTTAATGCGGCTATAGGCATCTTTATATGTTTCACTCTGATAATCAATGGACGACTGGGCTGCTAGCTGCTGCATTGTGAGTTCACTCCTATGATGTGAATCATTTGATACTAAAAGTGTTTTACCCTATTGGTTGAGGGCAAATCTTCGTGTGGTTTAATTTAACTTAACAACCTACTATTTTATAGATTAGCTGTTGCTCTTGGGAACTAGCTCAAGCTTATTTATAGGAGATTGGCAAAAAGGTAGACAAGAGGGACAATTGACAAATGACTGATGACCAAACAAAAATGGGGATTTCTAGCCAGGAGCCGCGAAACTCCCCAAAATCACGCCACATTACTCAACAGAGTTTCCCTCCGCACGCAAGTGGCTCTAAAATCCCCTGGAGCCAAGGATTGCTACTGTTGTTGGCAGTTATCATCCTGTTACCCCTGCTAGTTGTGTTTTTGACATCCTTTGCGCCTCCTGGAGCTACTCCTGAATTGATCCTCAAAAATAATTGGTCTTTTGCCAACTATCGCGATGCTTGGCACAGAGGAAAATTTTTACTAGCGTTTGCTAATTCTAGCTTAGTGGCTCTAGCTGTAGCAGCTAGTCAAATTTTTACTTCGGCATTGGCAGGTTATGCTCTGGCACGGCTCAAATTCCGGGGGCAGCAAACACTGCTACTGATTGTCATTGCCACATTGGTAATACCCTTTCAGCTTTTGGTAATACCCATCTTTTTGGTGCTGAAGTCAGGAAATTTGATTAATACCTACTGGGCAATGATTTTACCAACGGCTGTAAACGGTTTTGGTATTTTCTTATTACGGCAGTACTTTCAAACAATCCCCGTAGAATTGGAAGAAGCAGCAGCCCTAGATGGAGCCAATCGGCTACAAATTTTGTGGCGAGTCATGTTCCCCTTAGCTCGTCCAGCATTGGTAACGCTGTTGCTATTTACCTTTATCGCGGAATGGAATGACTTATTTAAACCTTTGGTGTTTACAACACGCCCAGAATTAAAGACAGTACAACTAGCCTTAGCAGAGTTTCAAGAGCAGTTCACGAACAACTGGCCCTTACTCATGGCAGCAGTCACTATAGCCACTGTACCAGTAATGCTACTATTTCTCATCGGTCAGCGTCAATTTCTTCGCGGGATCGCCACAACAGGGATCAAGAATTGAGTAGTGCTTCAGAGCAACTCGTTCCCAGGTTCCACCTGGGAATGCATTCTGTGAGGCTCCGCCTCTGTTGAAAGAGTGATTAGCCATCGCGCTCAGACTCCAGTTATCTTTGATCCCGCACAAGAGTAAACCTACCATTTTCAACCTTAACAAGGACAGGTTGACTTAGGCGCTCTCCCTCAGTAAACTGTAAGCTATCCCCCGAAGTTTCACTAGATGAAAGCTTGACTTCGAGAAGTCTTTGCAGCACTGTTGAGCGAGAGGGATTAGCAGAATCTAAAGCTTTAATAAAAGCTTGAGTAGCATCATAGCTAGTAGCTGTGCGCCAGCTAACTTGTCCTTTCCACTGCTGCGCTGCTGCTTGTGCAAAGTTTTTTGATTGTGGTGCATCCCTAAACCAAGGGACTACCACAATTAAGCCTTCAACTGCTTTTCCGCCTTCGGTTAATGTTGTTTTGTTGTATAAAGCTTCCCCGCCTAATAACGCCAGCCCTTGCCTCTTTGTTTGTTGAAAATTAGTAGTAGCAATTTTAAGTACAGCCGGAGTTTGTTGTGTGTCTGGAAAAAACACAACTGCTTGTGCTTGATCTTTTAAAAGAGTGTTTGTAACTTCTTTTTCTACATCTAGTCTCGTTTCAACTAAGTTAATCTTTCTAATAACCGTACCTCTAAATTGTGCAAAATTTTTTGTAAATTCATTTGTCAAAGTGTCACTATAAACGCTATTAGAATTAAAAAAAACTACAACTTTATTTAAGCCGAGTTTTTTCCCGACGTACTCAGCTAATGTTTTTCCAGTAACCGCATCAGAAGGAACTGTTGTAAACAAAAAATCATCTTTCAAAGAGTTGATACCACTGGTAGGAGAAATTATGGCTAGTTGAGATTTTTCATATTCGCCTAGTGCTGCTTTGTTAGCATCACTAGAGTTTCCAATCACTGCCAACACAGATGAGTCTTTCACCAACTCTTGTGCTAATTGTTGAGCGAGGCGTGGTTCATTATCATCGTTGGCGATCGCGACTTGCAGTAATCGACCATTTAATCCCCCTTTCTGATTAAACTGATTTTGCGCCTGCGCCACGCCTCGCAATATTTCTTGAGCAGTTCATACATTGTTAACTGACACAACTACTGCTAAAGTTAAAGGGGAACCCTTTTGCTGAGCCAGCGCATTATTATAATAAATTAACACTTCTGGATCTGTGCGATTAGTTGCCACAGATTTTTGAAAAAAATCCGCAGCCAGGGAGTATTTATTTTGTTTGAAAGCTTCTATACCCAGGTCACGATTAGGATTTTTTATACTAAGAAATAAGGTGTTTTGACCGCGACTAATATAAAGACTTGAATCTATGCATACTTCTTGTTGACTATTAGAACAATTTGTATAAAATCGCTGAATACCGACACCAATTAGGGCAATTATTACTGTCCCTGCTGTTACCACTATTGCGGCTAATAGAATTGGTGTACGGTTGGATTTACTCTGGTTGTGATTGCTACTGTAATTGCTACCATAGACGAATGTGCTATGTTCTGTAGCTTCAAATTTAGGTTCAATTTCAACTTCAATTTCTAATAATTTTCCCCGTGCTACTCGGTTGTCAGGTTCAATTTCTAATATGCGGTAAAACTGCTCTTTTGCTCGGATAAACTCTTGTTGGCTGAGCAAATTTTGTCCGGAAGCTTGCAGCGCACGTAACAATCCTTCTTGATGGCGGATTGGATCAAATTGGTAGGCTCGTGAGTAAAGTTTCACAGCTTGCTCAAAATCTTCAACCTCCAAGTATTCCTCAGCCAGAGCAATTACTGTACTAAAGTGATTGGGATTAATTTCCAAAATCTGCTTACAAATAGTCAATGCATTCTGTTTTTTGCCCTGTTTAATTAGATTATTTGCTATTTCCCAAAGGGGATTTACTTCTTCAAGTTCAATTTCCTCTAGTTGCCGTATCTCTTGCCGTAATGGGTGACGTTGAACCAACCACCGACGGATCAATTCAACTTTCACTTTCTGTCCAGTGTCATCTAAGAAACCCTTTTGAGTAAGTTGTTTAGCTGCTTGAATCAAGGGTTCCGTTTGAATAACTCCAAAGCTTTTGAGCAGCGTTAATGGTTCCTCCGAAAACGGCTGATCTGTTTTGAACGCTATCTTTTGAGCCTCCGCCACAGCTGAAAAAATCACCCGCTCTGGGATAGACAATCCCTCCCAAAACCATACTAATCCTGCTTCCGCAAGCTCAATTGCTTTATCTACAATACTCTCTACGTCTTCACGAGATACCTTCCAGTTCTGTAGCTCCCGCGCTCTCCCAAATAGGGCAAAGCAGATTATTTGTGTAAAATATGGATGACCAGCCGACAATTCTAGAATTGCTCGGACAGAATCTGAGTCGTATTCAAGTATACCTTGAGATGGTTTAGTAATCAACCGTTTAGCACTCAGTTCATCTAGCAAGCCAATTTCTTGGAAAGGTGCTTCTTTAAAGACATTAAGTAAATTCGGCAGATCGTCTGATTTTCGTCCTGCAAATGGAATAATGAACAGATTGTCATCTGTCTTAGCAATTAAATGTAAAAAGGAAAAAAAATTTTTAACTACTGAGTTTGAAACCTCGTTACTTTGATCATCAAACTCATCCAGTAACAATACTAGTTTTTTGCCATTGAGTACCCGATAAACTTGAGGTAAGAATTGGCGAGAAAAAATATAGGGATCTTTTTCTAAATCTGTCGTTGAGGGTAGTGCGATCGCCTCTAAATCTATCTTAAGATAATTGATGATTTCTGTGACGAGAGCGTACACTATAACATAGAAGGGTTTTTGAGTGTGTTTTTGAAGATCAAAAGGCACAAAAGCAAACTGATCTGGGGCAACAAACTTAGGAATATTTAGGAGTACAGAAGACTTCCCCATACGTCGTTGACCGTGCAACAAGGTAACCTTGATGTTTTGTATTAAGTTATCCTCAATAAAATGGAACAGACTTTCCCTGCCAAAAATCAATTCTTTTTCATTGATTGGACGACCAATGATGTAAGGATTTCGGCGAGTAGTTGAATATGTCATATTTATTCCCAATTTATTGAGCTACTGGTTATTTTACTAAGAACAATAGTCTAATACCCTCCTCAGTTACCTTTGCTCCTGCATTAGTTCAAATATACAAATTTACCTCCCTCAACCTTAACAAGGATAGGTTTACCTTGGCGATCTCCTTCATTAAACTGTAAGGGTTCTCCTGAAGTTTCGCTAGGGAGAAGATTTATCTGTCGAAGTCTTTGCACTACTTTTAAGCGAGAGGGATTGGGATATTTTAAAGCTTCAATGAAAGCCTGAGTGGCATCAAAACTAGTAGCTGTGCGCCAGCTAACCTCTCCGCCCCATTGTTGTGCTGCTGTTCGTGCAAAGTTTTGTGATTGTGGTGCTCCCCTAAACCAGGGTACTACCAGAATCAAGCCTTCAACAGATGTCCCGCCTTCGTCCAGAGTTTCTTGCTTATAAAGGGTATTCCCACCTAACAATTTTAGCCCTCGCTTATTTGCATTTGGAGATCTAGCCATCAGGTCGGCTTTAGCTATTGCTATTTTGAGTGCTATAGAAGTGTCTTGTTGTTGATTTTCTGGAAACAATACAACTGCTTGCGCTTGATACTGAGTTATAAATATACTCTTTACAACTTCTGTTTGTGCATCCAATTTCGGGTCGGTCAAATCAATATTCCGAACAACCTTACCCCCCAGTATTTCAAAGTACTTTGTCAATTCCTCCCTCATACTATTGCTATAAAGGCTATTAAGATTATAAAAAATCTCAATTTTGTTTAAGCCAAGGGAGTTTTTGGCGTATTCGGCTAACATTTTTCCAGAGGCGGCATTAGAAGGCACTGTCCGAAAGAAAACATCGCTAGACAAAAATGTACTGGTGCTGGTAGGAGATACTATAGGCAAACCAGCTTTCTCATATTTGTCTATTGCTACTTTGGTAGCATCACTAGAGTTATGTCCAATTACTCCCAGCACAGATGAGTCTTTCACCAACTCCTGCGCTACTTGTTTAGATTTGTCCGTTTCATTGCCATCGTTGGCGATCGCGATTTCCAGTAATCGACCATTAAATCCCCCTTTCTCATTAAACTGATGTTGTGCCAACGCCACGCCTCGCAGCATTTCTTGAGCTGTTGATTCTGCATTATTTACTGGCACAACAGTTGCTAAAGTTAAGGGAGAACCTGGTTGTTGCCTAGCTTGTGCATTGTTGTAGTAAATCAACAACTCTGGGTCATTACGATTAGCTGCTACAGATTTTTTAAAGAATTCAGCTGCTTGGGAGTAGTTGCCTTGTTTGAAAGCTTCAATACCTTTGTCGCGATCAGAGTTATTAATTTTAGGAAAGAGGGTGCGCTCACCACGACTAATTCTACTTAAATCTGCTCCGCAACCAATACCGAATACCTTCTGTTCACCTGCTGAACAAGGAGTTATCCACCGATCAACAAAACCAATGCCAATAATCAGGGCAATTCCAGCAACTACTAGACTTCTTAACCGAATTTGTTTACGCTTAAACCGGGTAATGGGATTGATGGTAGTTTGGTTTTTTTCGACTAACCCTCCAAGCTCTTGATTAATTTCTCGCAGTTTTTCCAGTGCTGCTTGGTTATCAGGTTCAATTTCCAGTACGCGATTGAACTGTGCATCTGCCTGTGTAAACTCTCGTTGGTTCATCAACTTTTGTCCAGATTTTTGCAGTGCAAGCACAAGTCTGTCCTTGTAGCGATTTGGGTCAACTTGATCAGCTCGCTCGTACAGTTCCACAGCTAGGTCGAACTCTTCCACTTCCAAATATACTTCAGCTAAAGCCGCGACAGTACTGAAGTGATTGGGATTAATTTCCAGAATCTGCTCATAACGCGCTTGTGCATTCCGTCTTTTACCTTGTTGACGCAACTGAGTTGCTTGTTCCCAAAGTTGATTAACTTCTTGTTGTTCAAGTGTCTGCAGTTGCAATATCTCTTGCCGCAGTGGGTGACGTTGGACTAACCAGCGACGGACTAATTCAACTTTCACTCTACGTCCTATGTTATCTAAGAAACCCTTATCATTTCTCGCTAGCCGTTCGGATGCCTGAATCAGCGAATCTGTTTGAGTAACTCCATATTTTTTGAGCAATGTTAACGGTTCTTCCGGAACTCGCTGCTTTTCGGAGTTCGCTATTTCTTGAGCCTCTGCTACGGCGGAGAAAACTACTTGCTCTAAGGTAGGCAGTCCCTGCCAAAACCAGTCCAATCCACCTTCAGCGTTCACTATTGCTTGATCTACAATATCCTCTACATCTGCACGAGTAACATTAAATCTATTTTCACCCCTTGCTTTTCGGAAAAGGACATCACAGATGATTTGAGTAAAATAGGGATGCCCTGCTGACAGTTCGAGAATTGCTTGGATCGCATCCTGATCGTACTCTAGCCTACCTTGAGCTGGTCTGGTAATTAACCGTTGCGCACTTAGCTCATCCAACAAACCAATTTCTTGGTAGGGTGCACGCCCAAATAAACTAAGTAGCCTTGGCAGATCTCCCAAATTTCGTCCAGCTACTGTAATGATAAAGAGTTTTTCGTGCCGCTCAATCAACATTTGTAAATAAGGAAAGAAATGATCTTCTGCTGATGAAGGGCGATCGCCACTTAAAACATCAAATTCATCCAGCAACAACACCAGCTTTTTATCGCCCAATTCCTGATAAACTTGTATTAAAAAGGTTTGAGAAAAGATATCTGGATTGGTTTCTAACTCTTCTTCTAAAGGTCGGGTAAGCCTAACATCAGCTATTAACTTATATTCCTCAACAAGGTGATGAAAAATGTCGGTATAAAGAGAGTGTAGAACCTGACCCAGGGAGAACGATGCTTTATCTTGAAGATCAAAGTTAATAAAAACAAACTCCTGAAACTCTTGCCCACTAAAAAAATTAGGAATCTGTCTCAGTACAGATGACTTGCCGATACGTCGTTGACCATGCAATAAGATAAACTTAACATTCTGTCTTAGGTTATCCTCAATAAAGCCGAACAAACTTTCTCGTCCGAAAAATAATTCTCGTTCTACAATTGGACGACCAATGATGTAAGGATTTCTGATTCGACCTCTAGATTCAAACCAACCATAATCTTTTCCTAGCTTCTCCTTCACTGCTAGGTTGTCAGGTTCAATTTCTAATATGCGGTTGAACTGTTCGTTTGCCCGTGTAAACTCTCGTTGCGTTATCAACTTTTGTCCGGAAGCTTGCAGCGCACGTAAAAGTCCTTCTTTGTTGCTGATTGGGTCAACTTGATAAGTTCGCGTGTACAGTTCCACAGCTTTGTCAAAATCTTCAACCTCTAAGTATCCATCAGCCAGCGCTACGATTGAACGAAAATGATTGGGATTAATCTTCAAAATTTGCTCATAAACAGTTAGTGCATTCCGCTTTTTACCTTGTTGATGCAATTTAGTTGCTTCGTCCGAAAGGGGATTCACTTCTTGTTGCTCAAGTCTCTCCAGTTGCCATATCTCTTGCCGCAGTGGATGACGTTGAACTAACCATCGGCGAACTAATTCAACTTTTACTCTATGTCCTGTGTCATCTAATAAACCCTCTGTGGCTAATCGTTTTCCTGCTTGAACGAGTTGCTCTGTCTGAATAACTCCATAGCTTTTAAGCAGCGTTAAGGGGTCTTTTGGCAACTGTTGGTTTTTTAAGGCTACCCTTTGAGCTTCCGCCACAGCTGAAAAAATCACCCGCTCTGGGATAGACAGTCCCTCCCAAAACCATACCAAACCTGCTTCCGCAAGCTCAATTGCTTTATTTACAATACTCTCTACGTCTTCACGAGATACCTTCCAGTTCTGTAGATCCCGCGCTCTCCCAAAAAGAGCAAAGCAGATTATTTGTGTAAAATACGGATTTCCTAATGACAGCTCCAAAATTGCTTGTATCGCATCCGGTTCGTATTCCAGTACACCTTGAGCTGGTTCAGTAATCAGCCGTTTAGTACTTAGTTCGTCTAGCAAGCCAATTTCTTTGAAAGGAGGATGGTTGAACAAACCATGCAGATCTGGCATATCACCCAAATTCCGTCCCACTACTGGAATGAGAAATAATTTCTCATGTTTTTGAATAAGCGATTGTAAATAATAATAGAAACACCAATCTTGAGGTAATGTGTCAGCTTGTTCTTCACTCAAAACATCAAATTCATCCAACAACCATACTAAATACTTATCACCTAATTTCTGATAAATTTTCGGCAATAAGTTCAGAGAGAAGATATCTGTATCTGTTTCTAACTCTGTAACTGAAGGCAGTTTGACTGTTTGAGAATCTCGCTCAAGGTAATCTACAATTTCTTTACCAATATAGTGAAGAAGCGCACCTAATGAAGATTGACTTTTTTGTTTCAAATCATTCAAATCAAAGGAAACAAAGGCAAATTTGTCTTGAGCAACAAAGTGAGGAATATGTTTGATAACAGATGACTTACCTATCCTTCTTTGACCAAACAAAAATATAACTTGTACACCTTGCTTCAGATTATGCTCAATGAAATTGAACAAAGTTTCCCGTCCAAAAATTAATGTATGGTGATCAATTGGACCACCGATAATGTAGGGATTTCGCGGAACCTTCGCAGCAGCCATATTCTTTTAGAGACTCTCAGTAGATTAGAATCTTAACTAGTGCTGAATTTACCCAGCAATAGAATTGACAACATCTGTCAAATAATAGTCTTTTTTGTTTTGCCTAATTTCTATTCTTGGCTCAGCTGTTCCTATATACCTATTTTTTATAATGATGGTAGAAAAACTTTCGCTAATTCCTGAAAACCTCCTGCCACAGATTTGATAACATCTGGATTTTCTCTTATCCACTTTATTGGTTGCGTTATCTTGTTGATCTGTCCTTGGTTCATTATACCGAACACCCTTTCTCTCTCTTTAATTTCTCCTTCATTATTACTGACAATCTCCCTAATTACCCACTGCTGCATTGCTGACGCAGTAAAAGAATAGCTTTCTTTGTTTCTTTCCCTATTACTTTGAATAAATCCACTCACTTTTAAATTATTTAGTATCGCATAATTATTTTTCAAATAATCTTCAACACCCTTCATATCGTAATGTTTTTTATCTATCTTACCTTCTAAACTGTATAAACAAATTAATCGCATAACCATCCGTTGTGTCTCATTTAGTGATACCCATATTCGCCTAAAAAGAAGTTCTTCAGTCATATTTTCAAAGTCTGCTTTTAATGTCTCAATATCAGGAATTCCTTTCTGCTTTAACTGGTTATACAAAAGATAGCAAAGCATTTGAAAAAGTGCTGGATGACCACCAGTAATTTCTTTTACAATTCTCTGTAAGCTCTGCTTCTGATCCCAAGGTGTAGGCATATGTTCCCACAAAATCTTCAATTCATTATCTTTAAACGGTTTGAGTGGTGAGGAAATATCAGGTAAGTTATTGTACTTAGATGTTGAACTAAGTCCAATCGGAGATTGGGACAGAATCATAATAGTAGACAAACACCTATTTGCATCCTGTTCTTGCAAAATACGACATTCAGAAAGAAACTGCTGTATTGCTGATTCAGCATAGTTGTCATTAGGATGGAGAACCGCATCATATTCATCCAACAGTAGCACTAGGAATTTATCTTGGCGCTTAATTTCCTTTAATATCTGCTTGACATCAGCCTTGTCCACCGTTGTTTTCTGCAAAATATTTTCTATTTCGGATTGAATCAATCTCAAATTTACAGAAGTATCACTTTGATCTTGTTCTGGCAATTTCGTGTGCAAATCACTCAACACATCTTTTAGCCGAATTAACAATTCTCTCCAAAAAGCTGATGGTTGGAAAGGACGAATATCTTGGCAATTTATCTCAACAATCAGATATTGACCATGCTCAAGATTGATTCCTCGATCCTGCCAAGTTTCAGGAGCTGCTAAATACTTTAGGAATGAGGATTTACCTGTGCCTGCGCTGCCATAGAAAAACATTCTACTGCCGTTCATAATAATATCCCAAGCTTTGTCAAATTCTTCTTTTCGACCCACAAATTGTTCTAGGGGAACAATACTACCTATGAAATAAGGATTTGTTGATGACTTACGAATTTCATTCTTTGCTTTTGCTAAAATATCTTTGGCAAGCTTATGGTTTCGGTCTAGTTCTAATACCTTGTTAAACTGCTGTTCAGCTAATTGAAACTGCTTTTGTCGCATCAACTCATTACCGTAGTTTAACAGTAATTGTATAAACCCTTCTTTAGTGTCTTCTGGATTAAATTTGTAGGCTCTTTCGGATAATTCTAGTGCTTTTTGAAATTCCTTAGTATCTAAATCTAAATATCCCTGTACTAAACCAAGTAGAGTACTGAAATGATTGGGATTAATTTGTAATACCTTCTCATACAATTGAATCGCCGCCTCAATATGACGCTGTTCATGTAGTTTACTCGCTTCTAAGTAGGAATTATGTGCTTCTGGGTTAAGTTTTTCTAGTTCGTAGATTTCTTCTTTCAAAGAATGCTGGTTCAACATCCATCTGCGGACTAATTCTACCGTCACACGATAAGAAGAAACTACAACATTTAGCAACTGAGGACTGTTTACCTTCTGCAAGAAGCCCCACTCAACCAATAACTTCTGTGCTCTATCTAGCTCCGGTGTATGAACAACTCCATATTCTTCAAGTAGTTTCAGCGGTTCCTTAACTTCAGGTTTAGTTGCCACAGTGGAGAAAATTACTCGCTCTGGAATGGGCAATCCTTGCCGAAACCATACTAATCCTGCCTCACCAATCTCTATTGCCTTGTCTACAATATTCTCTACATCAGTGCGAGTTACTTGCCATCGCTGTTCTCCCCTAGCTTGTCCAAAAATAGCAAAGCAGATTATTTGCGTGAAATAGGGATGCCCCGCTGAGAGTTCAAGAATTGCTTGTATTGCATTGGGATCATATTTCAGCATACCTTCAGCTGGTTCGGTAATCAGCTGCTTGGCACTTGACTCGTCCAGCAGACCAATTTTTTGTTTGGGCGCTCCTTTAAATAAATCTAGCAGTTTAGGCATATCTTCCAGTTCTCTTCCCACTACTGGAATGACAAATAATTTTTTCTGCTCTTGAAGGATTGATTTTAAATGGGGGAAGAAATGCTGATTAGCTAAGTTAGGAACATCATTACTTAAAACATCAAACTCATCTAACAACAACACAAGATTTTTGCCGTTCACTGCTTGATAGACTTTGGGCAAGAAGTGACGAGAAAAGATCGTTAGGTCTTTTTCCAACTCTGTAGCTAAAGGCAGCGTTACCTGATCCGGAGATAAGTTAAAACAATCGATGATTTTTGTAGCAAGGCGGTGTAGAATAGCACTCAAAGATAATTGACTTTGGTCTTGCAGATCAAATGGAACAAAAACAAAATTTTCTCGATTAACAAAATTAGGAATCTGGGAAAGGACAGAAGACTTACCAATACGTCTTTGACCATGTAAGAGGATAACTTTTTGGCTGTTGTTTAGGTTATCATCAATAAAATGAAATAAATTTTCTCTACCAAAAAATAATTTTGGTTCAGTAATGGGGCGACCAATAATATAAGGATTTCTATTAATTTTCGTATTATTCATATTCCTTAATCACTCCTAGTTATTATCCTTACATCCAATTAAATAAGCTTTGGATTGCTCCCTTTGGTAAAGCAGATGAAATCTTACCAAACCATTCCAGAGTAGAAGGTATCTCATCTTTATGCTGCCATAACCAGCGAATTGCCTCTGTGACTTTCTTAGCTTGTTCATGACTCATCAAATTGAGAAATACCTTTTGCCGATTTTGCACTGACGCATTATCGCTATTCCCAAGCTCCTGAATCACCCACCTCTCCATAATGGATGAAGTGAAAGATGGTACTTTTTTCCCTGCCCGATCTGCTGAGCGGATAATTACGCCTTGTTCTTCTAAATTGATCAACTCTCGCTCTTTTTGGCTAAAGATGAGATCTATTCCGCTCAAGTCATAGAGCTTATTAAGCAAACGACCTTTCAAATTATTCAGAGCCATCAGTATCAATAAAGTTTGCTCTACTTCACTGCAATTTGCCCAAATGTTTTGGAAAATCTGTATAGTATCGCTTTCAAAGCTTGTAGCAAATGCTTGAAAATCTATTGCTTGCCCTTTGCCAATTTGTAGCTCTCTGTACAAAATAGAACCAGCAATCTGTAACAAAGCTGGATGTCCACCAGCAATTTCTTGAATTACCTCGCGTAATTCTGGTGTCAGGGATATTATGCCAAGTAGTCGCTTAATTTCAGTTTCCGTAAATGGTTTGAGTGACTGGAAGAGATAGTGGTTGTACCACGGAGAACTGGCAGGATTGAGAGGAGGACCAAGTTCATTGAGACGCTTGAGAGAAGTGACGATCATTGAGAGATATTGTCTTTCCGCAGAGTGATAAGTTAAATTACGGCATTCACTCAAGAAAATTTGCATCTCAACGTTAGTATATTGCTCATTTTCGCGCAGAGCAGCATCATAGTCATCTACTAGCAGCAGCAAGAATTTTCCTGTGTTCCCCAATTTCCGCAGTATTGGGCGTAAGCTATCTTTCGTTGTTAGTCCTTTATCTAACAATGACTCGATTTCAGTTTGTAATGCAGGCTTACCATCTAACTTATCCCTCATAATTGTGAAGACTTCCCGCCAAAAATTAGAAGCACTGAAGGGAGTAATGCTCTCACAACTCAAGAGAACAATCACAACGTTTGATGGATCTTCTCCACGTTCTTCCCAAGCTTCGGGCGATGCTATTTTCTGCAAAAAGGATGACTTGCCCATTCCAGGACCACCCCATATTGCTAAGTGACTGCGGTTAAAGATTTGATCAAATGCTGCTTCAATTTCAGAGAGCCGCCCCACAAAACGTTCTGGAGGAACTGGCTTTCCTACGACGAAGGGATTTAGAGACATGACTATTGTTTAATTTTCCATAAATATAGTTTGGTTGATTCAATGGTGAAATATTACCTAGCATAATTATCATAAAATACTTGATAAAAAATCAGTATGTCTTGTTTTAGTTTTACTCCAATTTTTTAATTAATCGCCATTATACTTAAAAAACTCAATAAACTCTACAAAAAAGTTAACAGACATATAGTAAATGTTCATCACTGCCGTCGCCAAATCTTGACGGCACCATCACTGCTACTACTGACAATACTCTTACCATCTCTACTGATTGCCACAGAATTAATAAATTCTAAATGCCCACTCAACGTATCAATTACTTGCCCATTACCCATATTCCATAACTTGATGGTTTTGTCGCGACTACCACTAACAAGAAAATCACCTTGATAACTAACCGCCACAGCACTCACCCAATCGGAATGCTCAGTTAAGGTACGAATGATTGTGCCACTATCTAAATCCCACATTTGAATGGTTTTGTCTCGACTGGCACTGACTATCATCTTGCCATCGGGGCTAATGGCAACACCACAAACCCAATCTGTATGCCCGGTGAAGGTGCGCAGTAGCTTGCCGCTCAGTAGGTTCCACACCTTAATTGTGTTATCTCGACTACCACTGATGAGAGTTTGTCCATCTGGACTGATGGTAAGAGCGCAAACTAAGTTAGAATGTCCACTAAGATTGCGAATCTGTTGTCCTTTGGTTAGATTCCATACCTTAATCATGTTGTCTCGACTACCACTGACAAGAGATTGACCATCCATACTAATGGCGATCGCATAAACTGAGTCAGAATGTCCTTTCATTGTGCGAATTTGTTTACCGCTGCCCCAATCCCAAATTTTGATTGTTTTATCCAAACTCCCACTAGCTAACAAATTACCTTGTGGGCTAAAAGCAACCGAAGTAAACCAAGTTGCAAAACCTCTAAATAAACCTGATTGCGAACTGAGAGTACAAATCAAACTGCTACTATTCAAATGCCACAACTTAATGGTATTATCATCACTACCACTGGCAAAAGTCTGACCATCTGGACTAATCGCCACAGAACGAACCGAAGCGGCATGAGCTGTAAGCGTACTTACACATCGCCAAGCTGATGTTTGAGTTGTTGGTGTAGGGTAAGAAATAATTGTGTCGGGAATGTCGGCAGATAAATTAGTGGCACTCAAGTCTGCTAGTACTTCATCAACAGATTGATAGCGATTACCTACTCTATCTTGAAGCAGTTTATCTAAAACTTCCCCTAACATTTTACTAATAGTACGATCTACCAAGTGTTCTCGCCATAACCACTTGGATTCCATCGGGTTGTAGAGGTTACTAGGATGCCTTCCCGTCAGCAGATGTAGACAAGTTGCACCCAAAGCATATAAATCACTAGCTGGATATGCCTCACCAAACCGCATTTGTTCATCTGGAGCATATCCTGGAGTGCCGGCGATCGTACCCCTATTAACAGATATAATTGTACCAGATACTTGTTTAGAAATACCAAAATCGATGAGTACAAGAGCGCGATCGCTCTGACGACAGATAATATTTTCTGGCTTAATATCACGGTGAATCACACCGCGCTCATGAATAAACTTCAATATCGGCAACAAATCAGTCAAAAGCTGCCAAATCTGACTTTCATTATACACCCCATATCGCTCCAACTCCTGCAATAAATTCTTCCCATCCACAAACTCTTGCACCAAATACAAGCGTTTATCTTGCTCAAAATACGCCAACATATTTGGAATGCGCTCGTGCTTGCCCAACTCATATAACCGAATTGCCTCTTGGTTAAACAATTCAATTGCCTTAGTTAATGCTTGCGAATTTCCTTGAATTTCTGCTGATGGTAAAAATTGTTTAATTACGCATGATTCTTTCATCCTATCTTGATCCACTGCGCAATAGGTTTTTCCAAATCCACCCTCACCTAATACACTAATAGCACGATATCTTTCCTTCAACAGCAACTTTGTACCGCAACTAATACAAAAGTTAGCATTACTAGGATTTTGGGGCTTATGGCAATTGGGATTGAGGCAGTAGCTCATAATGAAAGTTTTTTTACGTTTGATTTGGTAATAACCAACCAATAATTACTAACAACCACAAAATTACTCCAAAACCAATCCAGACAATCTCTCGTTTTGTGAAATTTTCTTGTACTGGCATATTTGGTTGCTGTTGTTCCCAGTAAAAATTAATTGCTTTTAAAATACTTAATAATGGTAAAAAAGCTAATAGTGATAACAACCATAGTGGAGCTGGTAATCTATAAAGTACACAAAATACCCAATATAAAAGTGTCACCTGAAAAGGCGATCGCTTTTCCCTATATCCTTGTTCTTCAGCGAGGGCAAAAACTTTTTGGGCTAAATTATATAAAAATATTGGTAAAAACCAAGATCTAAACCAAGCGCTAATGTTAAGATTCTCGCGTTCTTTAATAAACTTCCATTGCTTATGCGCCCACGGCAGTTGATATATTCCAGCAGTAAAAATATATAAAGTACAAAACTTCCATACTGGCATTATATGAGAAAACTGACCATCATTTTGTTTGTAATTGGGTTGATGCATAAGTTTTTATACTTAGAGCATAATTTAATATAACAGTCAGACGTTGATAACAATCTTGTTTGCTCACTGATGTCCGCAAAGATGATCTCAACTAAATTTAAGTAATAAAATAATTTATATAGTAGCATTTTTGCTTAATTTTTACTACAATTAGCGGCTGGGTAAGAGCTTCAAGCTAAGAATGGCGACAAATGGCAAGTAAACCTCATCCAGAAAATAAGAATTAAGTGAAGAGAGTGGGCGATGCTCAGGATTTTTTAACTTATGTTAAAAAGCTTAACCTTTAGATAAAGTTTTATAAACTTAGTTGATGTCTTTGCCTAAATAAATGTGCAATTTAATACCTATGGATGATATAGACTGATTACAGGTAAGCTAAAGTTAATACAGAACTATAAAAAAGTTTCATTAAAACTATTTTGTTTGATTGCTACAACAGTCAAATAACTAAGTAATTTTAGTAGAAAAGTTGTTCTAATAACAAAGCTTATGTCTTGGGTGAAAATAATTAACTCATCTACTCAAACCTAAAGTATTACAAATAATTTTTATGTTAGAAATCATAGTAAAAATATGTTGTTAAAATAAAACAAAGTAAGGCAGGGCTATTTTATTCTCACTTAACCGGCGAAAAACTTAAGTCCAAGGCTTGAGAGCATAAGTTGGTTCAACCAGATTAGAAAATATGCTTATTAGTCTGTTTTAACGGAATGCACGCTATTAGCCCAGCAATTCATTCCTGGGTGGTTGTGAAGAAAATTAAATAACCATAGATGTGTATAGTTTTATGAGCTATGAACTGATAAAATCTGTCCTAAACAGTGAAGAAAAAACAGCCTTGAGAGAATTGTTGAGTGCCTTAGGTACTTCACATCAAAGCTACTTTCTCAGAAACGATATCTTGCAAGCTTTTGCCGACTACACCCGCCAATCCCACAAACAACCTCACTTCTACCACTCTTCTGCGTTAGGCAAACTGCTTCACCATACTCATGAAATTATTTTACAAGACAACAGTAGCTGGTTTGTGGTTCGTCCTTGGATTGGCAGTCAACAAGTATGGCGTATAGCAACGGATGCAAGTGGTTTTGAACTCGTGAAACCAGAAGCGTTGCTAGATGTGTTAGACGCTAAGGCTAACCACTACCAACCTCAAATCTTAGAAATAGACGTTAGTCCATTTTACGATTCTCCCACCATCGGTGATCCCAGAAACGTTGGTCAAGGATTAAACTTTCTCAACCACTACTTGTGTGACAAACTATTCACAGAGCCTGAGTATTGGTTGGAGGCATTGTTTCAAGTTCTCAAAGAACACCAACATGATGGAATTCCGCTCTTAATTAACAGCGATCGCATCAAATCAGGTACACAGTTAGTGCAAATTGTCAAGGAAACTATCAATTTTTTAACAGAGCGCTCGCCAGAAGAACCCTACGAAAAACTACACCCAGAACTGCAAAAATTAGGCTTAGAACCAGGTTGGGGTAACACCACAACCAGAGTACGCGAAACCCTAGAACTCTTCAACCGACTCATAGACACCCCACAACCTGCAATCTTAGAAGCCTTTGTTTCCCGCATCCCGGCAATTTTCCGCATTGTATCGGTTTCTATCCACGGTTGGGTAGGACAAGAAAACGTGTTGGGAAGAACAGAGACACTTGGTCAAGTTGTATACGTCATTGACCAAGCACGCTACTTAGAAAACAAACTACGCGAAGATATCAAACTTGCTGGGCTGGACTTTTTGCGCATCCAACCCCAAGTTATCATACTTACCCGCCTGATCCCAAACTGCGAAGGAACACAGTGCAATCTACGCCTAGAGAAAGTTGAAAACACAGAAAATGCCTGGATACTGCGCGTTCCCTTCCAACAGTTTAATCCAAAAGTCACCGACAACTGGATTTCTAAATATGAAATTTGGCCTTATTTAGAAAGCTTTGCCCTAGATGCAGAAAAGGAACTATTAGCAAGACTAGGGGGACGCCCAAATTTAATTATTGGCAATAACAGTGACGGTAACTTAGTAGCATTTCTCCTTGCCCGCCGTCTCCAAGTCACCCAGTGCAACATTGCCCACGCTCTAGAAAAGCCAAAAAACTTATTTAGCAACTTATATTGGCAAGATCTAGAAGAACAGTACCACTTTTCCACACAATTCACCGCTGATCTGATCACAATGAATGCAGCGGACTTTATTATCACATCTTCTTACCAAGAAATAGTAGGGACACCTGATACAGTAGGACAGTACGAATCTTACAAATGTTTTACCATGCCTGGACTGTATCATGTCGTCGATGGCATTGATGTATTTAGTCCCAAATTTAACTTAGTGCCACCGGGAATTAATGAAAATGTCTTTTTCCCCTACACTCAAACGGGAGAAAGAGACGAAAGTATTCGTAATCAAGTATCTAATTTGCTCTTTAGCCAAGAAGACGCTCATATTCAAGGCAAATTACATAACCCTAAATTACGCCCCATCTTTGCTTTTGCCCCAATTACTGCCATCAAAAATCTTTCTGGTTTAGCAGAATGCTTTGGTAAAAGTCAAGCATTACAAGAACATTGTAATTTGATCCTTATTACCAGCAAACTGAATGAAAGTCAAGCCACTAATCCCGAAGAAGCAGAAGAAATCGCCAAACTGCACAAAGTGATAGAAGACTACCATCTCCATAATCATATCCGCTGGATTGGGATGCGCCTCAGCCCAGATGAACTTGGAGAAGCTTACCGAGTAATTGCTGATGCATCGGGAATATTCATCCACTTTGCCCGTTTTGAAGCTTTTGGACAAACCATTCTCGAAGCCATGATTTCCGGTTTGCCAACTTTCGCTACTCAATTTGGTGGTTCATCAGAAATTATCCAAGATGGGCAAAATGGCTTTCTTGTCAATCCTACCGACTTAGAAGGGACGGCAGAGAAAATATTACACTTTATTAATCAGTGTGATACTGATCCACAGTACTGGCATGAGATTTCCGAACGTTCGCTCAAAAGGATTCACGAACACTACAACTGGCAAATACATACCAAACAACTACTATTGTTAGCAAAAATTTACACATTTTGGAACTATGTTTACAGTAATAACCGTCAAGCCTTACTACGTTACATAGAAGCAGTGTTTTATTTGCTTTATAAACCCAGAGCCGAAAAAATACTAGAACAACATATGCAGCGATAGGGAATAGAGTAATGCCGATAGATACAAAAGGTAATTCTCAGCAAATTATCTACACAGACTGGGTATTAAATGAAACTCAATTTGAACCTAACCAGTTGCACTCTAGAGAATCTGTCTTCACTATTGGCAATGGTTATGTTGGTACAAGAGGTAGTTTTGAAGAAGGTTATCCGCGTGCATCATCAGCTACCTTGATTCATGGAGTATACGACAGTGTACCAATAGTCTATACGGAACTGGCAAACTGTCCAGATTGGCTGCCACTAGCGGTGATTGTTGATGGCGATCGCTTCCGCATGGATCGAGGTGATATACTTAGCTACGAGCGTCAACTTGATTTACGTCGTGGTGTTCTTAGCCGTAGAGTACAGTGGCGTAGCCCCAGCGGTAAGACAATAGAACTGTACTTTGAACGCTTTGCCAGCATGGCAGATGAACATGTATTGGGTATACGCTGTCAGCTCACACCTCTTGATTTTGATGGCGAAATTGAAGTACAATCTAGTATCAACGGCTACCCGGAAAACCAAGGCTTCAATCATTGGGAATTCTTAGAGCAAGGCAAAAAAGACCAAGGTATATGGTTAAACTTACGTACTCGTAGTTCTCGAATTGAACTAAGTATTGCTGCTGGGATGACAATATCAGGGGCTGAAGCAAAGTTACAGGTGAGCAATGCACCAGGATATCCCAGTCAGACGACAACATTCTTAGCAACTTCGGGAAATACAGTAACGGTAGATAAAATAGTCACAGTTTTTACCTCAGTTGAAGAATCTGAACCAGTCAAAGCAGCGCAAACAAAACTTGCTCAATTACCAGACTACTCGGCACTATTAAATGCTCATGAGCAAGCATGGAATCAAGTATGGGATAGAAGTGATATTGTCATTGAGGGAGATACCAAAGCGCAACTAGCAGTTCGCTACAATCTCTTTCAGTTACTAATCGCTGCGGCACGGCATAATGACAAAGTGAGTATTCCCGCTAAAACGCTTTCTGGATTCGGCTATCGCGGACATATATTTTGGGATACAGAAATTTTTATCCTTCCCTTCTTTATTTATACCCAACCAGAACTTGCGCGTAACTTGTTAACTTACCGGTATCATACCATAAATGGGGCAAGACGTAAAGCGGCTCACTACGGATATAAAGGGGCAATGTATTCTTGGGAAAGCGCTGACACAGGCGATGAGGTAACTCCTCGTTGGGCGCTTCCTAACGATCCTTACGCAGAAGATGTGCGGATTTGGTGTCGCGATCGCGAAATCCACATTAGCGCTGACATTGTATACGCCATATGGTACTATTGGCAAGCAACCAACGACGACGAGTGGATGCGAGACTACGGTGCGGAGATAATCTTAGATACTGCTGTCTTTTGGATTAGCCGTGTGGAGTGGGATACCAAGCAAGAAAGATATGAAATTCGTGATGTAATTGGCGCCGATGAATACCACGAACAAGTAGATAATAATGCCTTTACGAATAGAATAGTACAATGGCATCTAGAAAAAGCGATTTATGTATACGACTGGCTAGAAAGTAAGTTTCCTGACAAAGTAACAGAACTGAAACAGAAACTACATATTACCGCAGAAAGGCGATCGCGTTGGCAAGATATAGCCACAAATATTTGGATTCCCTACGACTCTTCTACCGGATTAGTTGAGCAGTGCGAGGGATTTTTCCAACTCAAAGACATCAACTTAGAAGAATATGAGCCACGCACCCGCTCGATTCAAGCCATCATCGGAATTGAAGAAGGTAACAAGCGACAAGTACTTAAGCAACCAGATGTCTTGATGCTCCTGTATTTAATGCGGCAATCACAAGATTTTCCCTATAATAAAGAAGTATTGCAGAAAAACTGGGACTATTACGCACCTCGTACAGATATTACCTATGGTTCTTCTCTTGGACCTGCAATTCACGCTATCTTAGCTGCAGATTTAAATTTAACAGCACAAGCTTACAAACATTTTATGCAAGCAGCAATGGTAGATCTAGAAGATGTTCGCGGTAACGCTGCTGATGGAATTCATGGGGCTAGTGCTGGAGGTATTTGGCAAGCCGTGATTTTTGGCTTTGCTGGTATCCAAATAGCAGATAATAAACCTGTAGCTAATCCCCACCTACCTCCAGGTTGGAAAAGTTTGAGTTTCAAACTACATTGGCGCGGCAAGTGGCACGAGTTTGATTTGCACTCCATGCACGGAGCAGGGGGAGCTGAGGAGCAGGGGAGTAGGGAAGTAGGGGAGCAAACAATCAGTTTTTCTACTTCTCCCTCACTCACAAACTCACAAACTCCTCCTGCTGAAATTCGGGGATTTATCTTTGATTTGGATGGTGTTCTTACAGATACAGCAGAATATCATTATCGCGCTTGGCAACGGTTGGCAGATGAAGAAGGTTTGCCATTTAATCGCGAGGCTAACGAAGCACTGCGAGGTGTGTCGCGTCGAGCATCACTACTACTAATAATTGGGAACCACCGACAGTATTCAGAAGAACAAATCCAAGAAATGATGGAGCGCAAGAATCGTTATTATGTGGATTCCATCGAAAATATTTCCGCTTCTGATTTGTTACCAGGCGCACTCAATTTGTTAGATGAATTGCGTCAAGCAGGGATTAAAATAGCTCTAGGCTCAGCAAGTAAAAATGCTCGTACAGTAATAGAGAAACTGGGGATAGCTGATAGAATGGATGCGATCGCCGATGGTTACAGCGTAGAAAATCCTAAACCAGCACCCGACTTATTTCTCTTTGCCGCCAAAGAACTAGGGCTAGAACCTGCCCAGTGTTTAGTTGTAGAAGATGCCGCATCAGGTGTTGAAGCTGCTTTAGCAGGTGGGATGTGGGCAGTAGGATTAGGGACCGAATCACGAGTTGGAGCAGCTCACGTTGTTTTACCTAGTCTAGAAGGGGTTCATTGGGAAGACATCAAAGCTAAATTGAATGACGCAGCTAAGCAACAACATTAAACTTCTTGTACTAATTAGACTTAGGAAAATGGAACCACAGATTAACACAGATGCACACAGATAAATTTTCTGTGTTAATCTGTGTGTATCTGTGGTTCTAAATTTTTATTATTTCAAATGCTGAATTAATACCAATAATTAGCACAATAAACAAAACTTCTTGGAGGGATGTATGGCTATCTTAGTTAAAAATTTGCCTTCTCAGGCAACTCAAGCAGATTTAATCGAACTTTTTAACCAATACGGCAATGTCCGTCATATAAGCATTTCTCCTAAAATTGATCACATTACAGTAGAAATAGAAGGTGAAGCTAATGAGGAACGTGCTATTCAAGGACTTAATGGTGAGGAATGGTTAGGGCAAAAACTTGAACTTTTCCAGTCAGAACAAGATCAAGCTCCAAAAGGAGAGCCAAATAATTCACGTAGGTTGATAATAGGTCAAATGCCTTATCAAGAATTAATAAAAGAGAGTCAAAGAAGAATACATCGGCTTGATGAACTAGATCCAAAAACAGACGAAGAAGTTCAAGAACAATTAAAAGCATTAAAATATATTGAAGAAGAATTTAAAAACAAATAATTAAAAGTTAGCAAATTTCTATGCCCATCGTCATGCTTGATTCGCAACCACTAGGACTCATATCAAATCCAGCAAATGAATCAGAACCATTAAAATGTAGAAACCGAATCAAGCAACTAGTAAGCAATGGCAGTTGAATATTGCTTAAGTCGCGGTAAGTGAAAATTACACTCGGCAATTTCTTAGGGCTATTTCATTCTATACGCGATCGCCATGTACTCAAGTACATGGCGCGAGTAGCACCAAGTCCGTTTTAACGGACTGCAAATCAACAATAAGCGTCGGTTTTAACCGACTTGAGCTATGCAACCCAGAACTGAAGTTCTAGGCGGATTAATGTACGTACCCAGCCCCAACTCCAACTAAACCAGCTTGCTCAATCGCTAATCGCCCTTGTTCGGAAAGCAAAAGTTTGGCATAGGCTTCTCCAACTTGTTGTTCTCTTCCTTTGTTCTGCTTAATAATTACGTACAATTTTGTGGTAATTGGATAGCTACCATTCTTGATAGCTTCAGTATTAACTTGATTGCGCTGACTAGGACATTTTTGGGGTGGCACTAACGGTTGGCGATAAGGGGAAATTAGCTGATTGGGAGTATTACCTAATGGTAAAGCCTTCACACTACATTGAGGCACTACTGTACGAGCAGAAGCATAATACACGCCTCCAGGAGTTTTACTCACTTGGCGCAGTGCTTCTGTAGTGGAGTTAACGTACTTCACTTGAGAGCTAGGAGGTTGCTGAGGAGAGAATATTTGTGTGTCTGCATCCAATGGGCGTTGGGAGAAAGGGGTAATGGGTAAGTTTGGTCCCCCCACTTGTTTCCAGTTAGTAATTTGCCCCAGATAAATTTGTTGTAACTGATTAATAGTTAAACCTGATACCTGGAGTGATGGGTTGACTACTACTGCTATCCCGTCAATGCCTACTTGACGTTGCGATAAAGTGAAGCCACGTTGCTTTGCTGTGGCGTATTCTTCGTCTGTGAGGGGACGAGAAGACTGAGCAAAGTCTAATTGCCCATCCAGCAACATGCGGATACCCTTGCTAGAACTGGGGCTGCCATTCTTTGGGTTGACGTATTGTAATTGTAGTTCAGGGCGATCGCTTTGAATCTGAGCATCTACTAATTGTCTGATTGGTGCCCAAACTGTACTACCACCGTAGTTAAATGAGCCTATCGGAACCTGAGTACTCGCGCCAAAAGTTGCTGTAGCTCTTGAGAAGGTGTTTGAGCTATAGGTTGAAACATTGCCGAACAGCAATAGTCGTGGTTTCAAATACCACCAAAACACCCCACCTATAACCATAAGTGTCAGTACTTTACCTATAATTAGACCAATCGCAAAGATTGTAATTTCAGCATTAATTAAGGTTCTGCGTGGGTTGGTATTATCCATATTAATGATGTAAGATATCAAGTTATTATCAATATACTAAGCTGTTACGATTATTTAGCAATTATAAAAAATTACACCAGTGTATAATCCTTCCTGCCAAGTCACCACTAACCTACCTATCAAAAGATTTATTCTTCTGAAAATATAAAAACACACCCTTGAACTACTTCTGATGCAGTGTACTAATTATACATCCAGCAGCGAAACTTTACTGTGTAATACACAACATAAGTCGCGAGTAGTATTAACTACAGATCTACCCTTAAACCAACTTGTTTATACTAGCTTTGCCAATGTCGGCTTTAAGTTGCTCACCAGTGAGAAAGTTCCCAAAGAAATTCAGCAAATCTTCCTGAATCAGATAGTCAACAGATACTCCAATGCCGATGAACATCAAAACCTTGGTTCTACCACTTACATTCTTCAGATTGCACCTGAGAGTTGGTTGTTTGGCTGGCTATACCACCAAAATGACACTAGTCACAACCACATACCTTACTTCCATTGCTACTATCTGGCGGAACCACTGTATACTTTACGCATAGAAAAAGTTTGTGCTTGTCTACAAAAAGGACCAATAGCATTGGTAGAACGGCACAATTGCGAACCCCTAGAGCCTTTGGTTTTAAAAGACTTAAATCAATACCAAGCAGCAAAACCAGGAGTGGTAATTCCCTGGGAAGTTCGTGAGCAAATTTACGCGAATCTCAAGCAGGAAAAATTGATAGATATATTCATCTCCGCAAAGAATGTAGAGGGCAAAGTAGTTACGACATTGAGCAATGTGCTGACAAAAAAGGAAGATTTGAATGAGACTAAAACCCTTCGCCCCCCAGCCCTTGAACAACTTCATTTAAGCGATCGCCACTCGGATATTCCACCTGAAAGTCCTGCTTTGCTATTGAGGAGAAACTATATATTACTACTGGGTATCAGTCTTGGTGCTGCTACTAGTATAGCAGTAATTGGTTTATTTTATTTATTATTTAATCAGAACATATTAGTTCCAGAAATACCAACTCAACCGGAATTAAACAGCCCAAATTAATCGATTTAATTGGCGTGCTAACTAGTTTCTTGAATTTGCAACCGAATAGTACGCTCAGTTGCACCACCAAGTTGTAATTCCATTACTTCACCACCAAAAGGTTCCAAGCATTCGAGGAGTGACCTTAATTTTGGTGTACTCGCGCCTGTATCCACATACAATCGATCTGATAAATTACCAATCCGCTTCCAAGTCATGTACAGCTTAGCAATTGTTTGCTCTAACTGAGATGCTTGATTTACTAAGTCAGCAGCTACATTCAAACAACCGACTCTTTGCGCTTCTTCTAGGGCTGTTTCGATGTCCACTTCTTCAGCGTTAAGTGCTTGAACTTGTGCGGCAGCTTTGAGATATTTTGCCAGGTTACGTGCTTCTGTGGTTGCCTGTTTGAGCGTATCTACATCAGGGTTGGCAGCAATTTCCTTTTGGATGGCTGTTTGGTGAGATTCTGGCAATTTTTCCATTTCCTTTACCAGTGGGGCAATGTAACGGGGAGGAAGGGAATTATCTGCTGCTTTGGCTTTGACAGGTTCGGGTAGCAAATCGGAGGACATCGCTGTCCATTCATCGGTAAGTTGACGCACTTCTCGTCGTGTAATGCGATCGCCTTTTTGTGCTGCTTCACTCACCATTTGTTGCACTTCTGGTGCGGATTTGGCTGTTTCGACAAAAGCCCGTTTGCTGAAGTTATTAATCGCGCTGGGTTCTAATTTGCCTTCATCCAACAAAGTATCAGCACTGTTTGCCAGTTGAATCCAAGCATAAGCCTGACTTTTGCTGATTTCCCGTTCCTTCAACCAGTGGAGGAAACCAGCACCTCTTCCATCACCGCCCTTTTTCTCTCTGTCGCGGATGATGCGTAAAATGCGTCCCCGCCAGATTTCCGTTTGCAAGTCAAAGCGATCGCACACCTGCCATGCTACATCAACCTGCTGTTGAAAATCCGGTTCGGTAATTTCTTCATCTTCCGGATCGGGCAGTTGGAATGTCAAATCTGCTGGCTGTTGCAGGGCTGCAGCCAGATCATCCATAGACTCGTTGTACTCCACGGTTTATAGCAAGGTATTGTATGCGCTCGGATCATTATCACATAATCTGCGCGTTTAGACCGTCAGTAATCAGAAGTTTTTGAGCAAAACCTGGAAATGCCTGTAAACACAGCTATCCAACTGCAAATCCATCGTACTATTTTGATTTGTGAACATCGCACATCATAAGAAGCCCGGTTTCGCACTAATTTACCGAACAACGGATTTCTCACAAATGATTGAGGACTGCTATAGAATTTCCTCATCTATTTCATCTTCTTCAGTCGTATTACCTTCAACTGTATTTATCGCTTGCATAACCTGTCGAACCACCTTAGGATGTAAAATTTTTCCTGAATGAAAAGGAATCACAACTCTTAGTTCTTCTCGGCGATAAATTCTGTGACTTCCTTTACTTCTAATCTGGGTAAAGCCAATATCCAAAAGAAGTTTTTCCGCTTCCTTGGCTGTCAGTCGCGGAAGTTTAGGCAACTTGTACCTCCAATGTCATTGTTAATATTTGTTTGCTACGAAGTGCCTGCCTTTCTGAATCTGATAAAGTTTCTATGTAAAGCTCAACTGCTTCTTGGATATTTGCCCGTACTTCTTCTAAAGAATCTCCTTGAGATTGGCAACCAGGAAGTTCAGGACAATAAGCATAATATCCATACTGATCTTTTTCGATAATAACGCTGACTTGATACGCCATATAACTTGTCTCCTCTTCGTCTCTTCTATTCTATAAATATTCGCCTTTAACTCGGGTTTATTTACTTTGAAAAAATCATATTCTTATCTAATACAACTATTACTTCTGACATTATAAATTGACTAATCTTCTCCTAATAATGGAATTCTTTTTTGACTTTCTTTAATTAACTCTTCATAGGACTGATTCTTAATTACTAGCTCCCAAGTACATTTTTTGCTTGACTCACATTGGCTGATTTCCCATAGGATAGCCCTTGCTGTATTTTTAGATTTACTTATGATAGACATAGTGACCTTCCTTTGTTGTAATAAAAATGCTAACGTGGATGGCGGTGAATTCAACTATCCAACAGCAAATCCATCGTACTGTCGCATAAACGGCGCATGGTATGCCAACACAATATCTTGTTTAGGTATCCCTAGTTCCACCAATTCATTCGCTACGCCCACTTCAGTACCATCGTACTGAATCCAAATTTTATCACCCTTTAAGTCAATGTGAATTAAGGAACCATACACCCGACGACTTTGATTCCAGCCAGAGCGTACTACCTGATAGTGATCTCCTTCACCATCAAACACAGTGTGTACTTCTATATCACCGTAAACTGGTTTAATCTGACTGTGTTCAATCAGCACTTGCTTAATTAATTGGCGGTACTGCTCGATTTTATCCATTGCGCGATCGCCTCCTGTTCCACATTATAAATTAGTAGGTTAAGCCGATGCTCTTGGGTCACTTCTTGAATAAACCGGAGTCGGAAAAAATAAAGCTTTTTACTTCCACCGCAATTTTTTCACTACCTCGCTGTGCAGCAACTAGGCGTTCAGCCCCCAAGTCAATCTGCATCTGTACATCCCCATAATCTATTGGAAATAACTCATAAGTAATAGTCCACCCATCCCTGATGAGCGCAGACTTAACTAAATCGTGAAATCTATCCTTTGCTGACACCTGTGCCTCTATTCCCGTTATAAAAAAATCTTAACCTAATCCGGTTGCCGTGGAAATAGTTAACGATGAAGGTACAGCAACGTAAAACTGACCGTAGATTGCTTGTGATACTCGGCGCGACTATAGCAATCCTATTTAATTTGCAAATGTTAGCTAACAGAAACCCGGTAACTTTTACGAAACCGGGTTTCTTGGCGTTTGTGAATCATTTAGGACTGCTATATCGTTTCCAAAGATTGAGTTGGTAAAATCACCATCTTTTAAGTAAACTGAAAGAATCTAGTAATACCAGAATTTCATGATTAACAATTACCGTTCCATCCTTTTGGGGACTCAAATCAGTTGTGTATTACTCTTGAGAATAAAACAAAAATTATGGCTTACTCAGACTTCAACGATTTACCCAGTGTAATAAATCAATTTCAACTAGAGTTAATTCAAGAAACACCACAGTTATTTGCTGACGCTCCACCAATACAACCTAGCACTCTACTTAGTGAAATTCTCAAAAGAAACGCGACCAGGGTTGTTCTAGAATTAAGAAGTGAGAAAGAAAAAAGTGAGCGAATCATCAGCCCCATATTAACAGAACTGCAAGAAATTTCCAGTACCCCTATTAACGTGTTTTCAGGAGAAACGTTTAATGTAGATAAATCAAATGGTTTAAACGGTGTGTGCGACTTCTTAATATCAAAAAGTCCGATAAGTATTACAATCGTTAAACCCGTAATAACCGTAGTTGAAGCCAAAAAGTCAGATCTAGCTTTAGGCTTACCTCAATGTATTGCTGAAATGGTGGCTGCCAATAAGTTTAATAAAGATATGCAACAAGTTTTTGGTGTAGTTACTACAGCAACACAGTGGACTTTTTTGACTCTAAGAAATAATGCAGTAACCATTGACCCTACCATATATTTGTTTCCACCTGTAGATAAAATTTTAGGAATACTGATGGCAATGGTAACTAGTACAAATTCAGTAAACGGTTGAAGCTGCGATCGTACTTCTGACGTAATTTCCAATTCTCCTTGGGCTGTTACTTTGACAGTTGATTGGACGTGCGCGAGGCAGGTAATCCCCCTGATGATATTGCTAATGAACTACTTACTTGACGTGCGGCAATATTCGCAACGGTAAGCGGCACGGACATTTACTTGCTCTCTAGTAGATTTAGAAATCTCTGACACTGTTATTCCTCGGGCAAATCCTCAAATGCGGGTACGCGATACCCCCGCCAACGTAAAACTGACCATGCATATGCTTTGCGTACCATTAGCTCATCAGCAATTATCCGCAGACTATTGAGCCGCTTCAGTTCTTCAGTAGTAATAGATCCAGATTGATTTTTCTCTAGTAATGTCAAATGGTGTTGCTGTTGTTCTACTGGTACTTGAGCACGGGCAATTTCCTGTAGTTCAGCAATTGGTAGTGTCTGCATTTTCAGCAATTCTGTTTGCATCTGCGGCGGTGCGTTGTCAGCAGATGGCGGTAGATTGCTTGTGATACTTTGCGCGACTATCGTTTCCAAAGATTGATTTGTTAACTGAGCAATGCGAGCCAATTGTTGAAATACTGATTCAGGTAATTCTACCGTGAGTGTGTAAGTAGCCATTATTAAGTAGAGCAAAGTATAGATATTTTTTTCTATTCTATCTATTACAGAATATCCAAAACCAAAAATGGGTATTATACAACAGTGCGGCGATCGCCCTCTAATACCAAAATCAAGTTGTTCCTTAAAGAACTAGAAGCTACCACGTTTTATAATAACACTGATATACAACGCGATCGCGGCAACTTCTGCGCTTCCCCCACTTAAATTAAAGTGGAACCTGGTTCCGCATCTGTCAGCAAGGGAAGTCGCCTACTGCAGCCCTACGTACCGCACAATTGAGTATGTGGCAGCAGCAAAAATGGCATCATCCTTATTATTGGTCAGCTTTTACTTTTGGCGGTTGGCAGTGATGTTGACAGACGCGAGTCCTACTGTAATTTTGAGAAATAACGACTGAGAAATTCTTTATGTGTCAAAATCGGAATGCCTTTAAATTCAATTAGCACTAATAAGTCTAAATCACCAGTAATAATAGCCTCAGCATTAGCTGAAATAGCTGCAGCTAAAACTATAGTGTCTTTTGAGTCGCGCAATTGAGGAGCATCTGCTTTCAGCTAGTATCAAGACTTGATCTGGAACACCTCTCCATAGTAAAGCTGAAATCCAAACATTGACATCAACAATCACTCTCATTTCTCAGCCCACAGTTCCTGCCGCACTTCTTTGACTATTTGACTAATTTCTTCAAGTGTTGGTTGATCGGGGTCAGGTCCTAGTTCATTGACACGCTGCCTCAATTCCTTTAGTGTTATAGGTTCACGAATTTTTTTGAACACAATTTCATCCTCATTAAGCGAAACTTCATATTCAGCTAAGGGTTGAAGTTTTGCTAGTAACTCTGCCGGTATTTCCAGATGTCCTTGAGCTGTTACTTTGACAATAATACCTGTACTCATGATTGACATTCCTAGTTTGATTTTATTTTATCGGTTTATTTTTATAAAGTTTCTATGTAAAGTTCATCCCTTCTATTCTAGAGCTATTAAACGCTATCCAACGGCAAATCCATTATAATGTCGCATAAACGGCGCATGGTATGCCAACACAATATCTTGTTTGGATATCCCAAGGGACACCAATTCATTCGCCACTTACACTTGCTGTACCATCGTACTGAATCCAAATCTTATCGCCCTTTAAGTCAATGTGAATTAGGGAACCATACACGCGCCGACTTTGATTCCTGGTTTTCGTCTCTAACCGAACCGTGTTCTTACCACAACTAAAAAAAATAATGTTGCACTTTTCTACATTGACAACATGGTATCCCTGACTGGAAAAATGAGGAATATACATCATTATATTTACTTAGGTTTGAGAAAGTCAGAAGTATATAGTTATAGATGGTTAGAGGTGAAAAATTTATGTTTATGCGCTCAAAACTGCTGACTATCGAGTTTTCTGCTGGGGAATTGCATAAGCAGCTTTGCACCAGAAATAAGTGTAATTGCGGCTTCTATTAATTACTGTAGGCAGAGGCGATCCGTTATGGGCAAAGAAAGAAAAAAGCAACATTGGAATATCCAAGTTTTTACGCAACGTACATTTGTTGTATTTTTCAGTATGCTGTTGCTATCTGATGTAGGGATAGCAGCGGGACGCTACGAGGTAAAAATTGCGCAGCAGCAACCTCAATTACAGCAGGCAACCCGTGCGGCAGCCCAACAAGCATTTTCCGAGGGAAAGAAACTTTATCAGCAAGGAACAGCAGAATCTTTGCGGCAGGCAATTGGTTCATGGGAAATTGCGCTGAAACTGTACAGACAGGTCGATGATAAAGGCTGGGAAGCTACTGCACTGCTTAGTATTGGGCGAGTTTACTCAGATTTAGGAGAAAAGCACAAAGCACTTTCATATTACAACCAAGCACTGCCGTTGTATCGTGCGGTGGTGGGAAAACGTGGAGAAGCTACTACCCTCAATAATATCGGGCAAGTTTACTCAGATTTAGGAGAAAAGCACAAAGCACTTTCATATTACAACCAAGCACTGCCGTTGTATCGTGCGGTGGGGGACAAAAGTGGGGAAGCTACTACCCTCAATAATATCGGGCAAGTTTACTCAGATTTAGGAGAAAAACACAAAGCACTTTCATATTACAACCAAGCACTGCCGTTGTATCGTGCGGTGG
>NZ_JACXAE010000127.1:18434-49465 GCF_014698965.1 Iningainema tapete BLCC-T55 | reverse complement strand
GATCATCAATACGCCGAACCAACCGATGTATAAGCGGTTTTCGGTGCTGGTGATCCACTCACAGAACCGCTCCCATACATTAGCGCTGCGTGCGCGTTGTAAAGTTGTGGTCATTGTTTTATGATTGCTTGATTTATTTATGATTTGAGTAGGTCAGATTGCCTACCTGTTTACTAGATTAGAGGCTTAGTTGAGATTTGTAAAGAATTTTTTATTTAGTTTTTATTATGTTACTCATTAACTTTTCTTATTGCTCAGAGACGTCTCACCGAGGCGTCTCTACCTATACTCCATCAACCAGGTGGCCAAGACATTTGTCGTCCGCCTAAAATATGTAAATGCAAGTGGTAAACAGTTTGCCCACCGTCAGAATCTGTATTGATGACAACGCGATAACCGTTTGTCAGTCCAACTTGTTCAGCAACACGCTTAGCAGTAAATAAAAGATGTCCTAAGAGGTTACTATCTGAAGCTTCAGCATCAGCTAATTTGGGAATCGGTTTTTTTGGGATGAGGATAATGTGAACGGGTGCTTGGGGATTGATGTCTTTGAATGCCAGCGCTAAATCATCCTCATAAACAACATCTGCGGGAATTTCCCGACGAATTATTTTGCCAAAAATTGTATCTGTGGTTTCACTCATGTCGATTTACCTGGGTATCTGCTACAGATTCTAAAGGTTAAGTGTTCTCAAATAAATATTTAGTCATGCTTGCTAGAGTTTGGAGTGCCTCAATAGTAGGGATTGACGCCGTTAAGGTGGGCGTTGAAGTCGATGTGTCGGGAGGATTACCGGGAATTGTGATCTTAGGATTACCGGATGCGGCGGTGCAAGAATCACGGGAACGGGTAAAGGCGACGCTGAAGAATAATGGTTTTGCCTTTCCTACGAAAAAAATTGTGATTAACTTGACTCCTGCTGATTTACGCAAGGAAGGTCCTTGTTTTGATTTGCCTATTAGTATAGGGATTTTGGCGGCTTCTGGACAAGTCAGAGCTGATTTGTTGGGAGACTATCTGTTTTTAGGCGAAATTGGGCTTGATGGTACATTGCGATCGGTTGCAGGCGTGTTGCCGATCGCTGCTACTGCGCAATCAATGGGAATCACAGCTTTGGTTGTTCCTGCTGATAATGCACAAGAAGCTGCTGTAGTGGAGGGATTGGCAGTTTATGCTTTTAAAAGTTTATCTGATGTTGCTAATTTTTTAAATAATCCTGGCGTTCACAAACCAGTGCAACCAGATATCGCTGTAGAGACGCACTTGCGCACGTCTCTACACACAGATTTAAAGGATGTGAAAGGACAGGCTCATGCTCGTCGTGCCTTAGAAATTGCTGCGGCTGGCGGACACAATTTAATCTTTGTCGGACCGCCTGGTAGTGGCAAAACAATGTTAGCAAGACGTTTATCTGGTATACTACCACCATTATCATTTGCCGAAGGATTGGAAGTTACCCGCATTCATTCAGTTGCAGGGTTGTTGAAAAATCGGGGTTCATTGGTACGCGATCGCCCATTCCGCAGTCCTCACCATTCAGCTTCTGGTCCTTCTCTCGTCGGCGGTGGTACTTTTCCCCGTCCGGGAGAAATTTCTTTAGCACATCAAGGCGTTCTTTTCCTCGATGAACTCACGGAATTTAAACGGGATGTATTGGAATTTTTGCGACAACCTTTAGAAGATGGCTACGTAACTATTTCCCGCACAAAGCTGTCGGTAATGTTTCCGGCACAGTTTACTTTAGTAGCAAGTACTAATCCCTGTCAATGTGGTTACTATGGGGATACTATCCAAGCTTGTACCTGTACGCCACGACAAAGAGAGCAATATTGGGCAAAGCTTTCTGGTCCTTTAATGGATAGAATTGATTTGCAAGTTGTGGTGAATCGCTTGAAACCAGAAGAGATTACCCAACAACCAAATGGAGAACCATCCTTTGCAGTGAGGGAACGGGTGCAACAGGCAAGGGAACGAGCCGCACACAGATTTAAGCAAGAAGCAAATCTGCGATGTAATGCACATATGCAAAGTCGTCACATGCAGAAATGGTGTAAGCTAGATGATGATAGTCGCTATTTATTAGAAGCGGCAATTAGAAAATTGGGCTTGTCGGCAAGGGCAAGCGATCGCATTCTCAAAGTAGCACGTACCATTGCTGATTTAGCAGGTGATGATGATTTGAAAGCGCACCATGTTGCTGAGGCAATTCAATATCGGACAATTGATAGAATGCAATAAAAATCGACCGAATTTGAATGTGCGTCATTCATAATCCTTGTAGAGACGCTCCGGCGGAGCGTCTCTACATTATTTTCAAATATGACTAGTAAATAGGGACACTGAAAACGCAGCGTCCCTATAAGACTGAGGATTCTCCTAGTAGTTTGACTGAACCAGGTAGTAACTATGTTCCCCGATTCTTTGTTTTATTTATCACTACAACGCAAGGATTTTTCGTGCTAGACTCAGATGATACAAGTGCTACGGCATGAGGTACAGGACGGGGAACATGTCTGACCAAAGTTTGTCCTTGATAAACCAAAGATGCACTTTGACCAGAATCAACCATTACTACATCTTGTAATCCAGCTTTAGCTAGTGCCACTCCTAAGGATACAGAATCAGCATTATCTAGAGAAACACCGATAGTAGCTTGTTTTTCTTGATTAATTCCCCAAAAGGCTCGATAACGCGCTTGATCGAAACCAAACAAACCGTTAAAAGTACTTGCTTCTTGGGGTTTACCATCTCTAACTAACCACGCCGCTGCCACAAAAGCATCAGTAACTTCTGGCATTTCGGCTTTTAACCCTTCTAATGTGTTATGCTTAAGTGGGTCAAAGGGAATGTAGCGCACTGCGTATGGACTAATTAATACTAGAGGACGTCCTGCTATTTTCTGGTTATCACCTCTGTTTCCGGGAATAAATTGATTTGTTACTTGACTAAATACTGGTCCAATCATAGTGTTGGAATTCAAGTATTTCAGTGAAAAGAAGCCTCCGTCTACAGCAGCTACAGCATTGGTGCTACTTTGAGCTAACATCTCCTGGACTTGATAACGGCTTTTGGCGTGGATGGTGATAGGTTTACCACCGGAAACTAAAATGAGGGGAATTTTGTCGATAGTCATGTCTGCGCGTTTAACAGGGCTGGAAAAGTCAAAACCCATTTTCCAACGCGGTATATTTGGTCCCCCCCAAGCTTGAGCGATTGCATCTTTTATTCTCGATTGCCCAATGCGAGAAACTGCCAATAAACTATCTGAAGCACCAGCCATCCGCTCATCGGAATCACTCATTGTGAATGCTAGTTGATACCCTGCTGACTGTACCAACTTTGCTACTCTCTCATCATATTTTCCTACAGGATAGGTAAAGTAAGGTATTTTTACACCTAAATTTGTCTCTAAGATGCTTTTCGACTCAAAAATTTCCTTTTGCAGTTGCTCATCTGACATTTTCGTCAAATCATCTGGATGGGTAACACTGTGAGATGCGATCGTTACTAAAGGATTTGCTACCATTTCCTTGAGGTTTTCCCAACTCACATGAGTTCTACCTACATTATTACCTATACCTTTAGTGTAAATTGAAAAGACCGCAGGATAACCGTATTTTTTCATGAGTGGAAAGACGTACTCATAATGTCCACCATATCCGTCATCAAATGTCAATAATACTGGTTTTTCTGGCAGTGGCATTCCTGTTTGCAAATGATTCATTAACTGATCGAGACTGATTGGAGTAGCGCCACTCTCTTTAATCAGTTGAAAATGTTGTTCTAATTCTTGGGGCGTAACGTCAAAAAATACTTTTTTTTCTGGTAAAATATCATGATACATTAAGATTGGTACTTTTGCCAACTTTGCCCGCTCGTTCAGATTAGGCCAAAGACTACGATTGAAGTGGGCAAAAACATAAGGACTAAGGTTTTCAATCAAACTTTGTAAACCTAATTTTGGCTCACCCACCCATGTAGATAGCAATAAACTCTGATTTGCTAAGCTGGAAATTTGGTTTTCCAGCCCTACGTTGTTGTTACTGCAACTTTCTCCTTGTGTAGAAGTATTAGCTTCAGGCTTAATATCAGCAGATTTACTAGTAGCAAGTACTGGTAAAAATCCTGAACAAGTACATACTCCCGTAAGGAGGACACGAAATAGGTTTTGAGTGTATTTTTTAGATATAGGCGTCATAGTTCTTTTTCAGTTATGCTCAAATAACCTTGTTTATACTGAAATTATGAGACGCTTATAGTTTATTCCCTGTTCTTTATCTACATACCAAATATTTTTTTAAGAAATAGTTAATAATTTATTAATTTATATTTAATTTTTTGTGTTCTCGTTCCCATGTAGAGCATGGGAACGAGGTTGATGCAGGCGATTAAATAAATATACGGTGTTGTAAACTGGGCATTTGACGGCGAACTTGTTCCAAACGGGAGGGATTAATTTCGGCGATCGCCACTCCTGGTTTTTCGCCTGCATCTGCTAAAATTACACCCCAAGGGTCAACAATCATCGCATGTCCGTGGGTTTGACGACGAGCATAATTTATTCCTGTTTGTGCTGGGGCTATGACATAGCATGTATTTTCTATGGCACGGGCTTGCAAAAGAACTTGCCAATGATCTTTACCTGTGAAAGCAGTAAAAGCAGCTGGTACAAATAAGATATCTGCTCCCTTATGAGATAAATGACGGTAGATCTCAGGGAATCTTACATCATAGCACACCGAAAGCCCTATGTTACCAAGGTCATTCGAGAAATAAACAGATGGCAGTTGCGTGCCAGCCATGACGGTAGTGGATTCTCGATAGGTGTTGCCATCGGGGACGTTAACATCAAATAAATGTACCTTTTGATAGCGGGCAAGTTCTTCACCATTGCGATGGAGAAGTAAGGCGGTGTTGTAAACTTTGCCAGTGTTAGTGGGAATCGGAAAGCCGCCACCCAGGATAGTGACTTGAAAGCGTTGCGCCATTTTTTTCAAGAACTGTTCAGTTTCATGAGCGATGGCTTGTGCTTGTAAAATTTTCTCATTTTCCTCACCCATAAAAGAGAAATTTTCTGGCAAACCTACCAACTCGGCACCCTGACGCACGGCGAGGTCGATTAATTCCTCAGCCTGTGCTAAGTTTTGTTGTAGATTAGACACACTGGTTAATTGCAGCGCTGCGGCTAGATAAGACTTCATAAATTCAACACAAACACCTTCTAAATTGATCTTGCTACGGGTTAATGGAAACTGGGGTAATTCAGGTTAGGTTGTGATCAAACCTTGATAATATTGATTTGCTGTGGACATCTACATCTCTGTGCTGTTGAAAACTTTTGTTGCTGTGTTTGTCCTTGCTGATGCTGTAGGTAATATACCAGTAGTTCTGGTTCTTACCAAGGGCATGGAAGGAGAGCAGAGAAACAAAGTTATAGATAAAGCAATTTTAGTGGCAATTGCGGTACTTTTACTGTTTGCCTTTGGTGGTCAGTTTATTTTAAAATACTTAGATGTAAGCTTAGGATCTTTACGAGTAGCAGGGGGACTGCTGCTACTGTTAATTTCCTTACAAATGCTGAAAGGAGAATATGATACTCCTGTAATTGATCGCGATCGCGATGTAGCAATTACCCCATTAGCTTTACCACTGTTAGCAGGTCCTGGTACACTAACGAGTGTAATGCTGTTAATGTCAGAAACTGCCAATCCTAACTTAAGCGTAACATTAGGTATTTTGGCAGCAATGTTTGCTAGTTGGTTAATTTTGCGTCTGGCAAACAGTCTTGACAAGTGGCTGGGTGCAGAAGGTGAAGTCATTATCACTCAGCTTTTAGGTTTTCTATTGGCGGCTTTGGCAGTGGAGATTGGTAGCACGGGGATCAAGGAGTTATTTTTTACATAGAAAGTTTTTTTAGCCTTGCGCAACGACGCAAAAATGTAGAGACGCGAAATTTCGCGTCTCTGAGCTCGCCTTTGCGTGAGGTTTTTATACAGGAGGTTCACTTTCAAAGTCTCGAGCAGGCACTTCAGAAAAATAACTATCTATCTTATTCAGGACAGGAACTAATGATAGCAGCATAATAGCTGAGTAGAGATCGCCACCCCAACTATCGTGCAGCCATTTAAATAATCCTTCTTGACCCGTACCATGAAAGAAGGCAAGTAGAGTGTTACGAATTATGTTGGCAGTTACACTGATAACTACTGCAATGGATAAAAACCAGATGGTTTTACGGCGTGAAGACAATGCACCAGTCCAATACAGTAGCATTAAACCAACATATAGAGTAGTAAACAACATTTTTAGCCCTGCGCAGTAGGGAGCTACTTCAACAATTCGCCCTCCTACATATAAGTTGATGCCTTCTACAATTACTTCTATGCCAAATTGACTGAGTATAAAGCCGGCAGTGCCAGCGATGAAACTTTGTAGGGGTAAGGTAAAGGGAGTAATTAAGTAGGGTACTGCTGTTGGTGTTGCTAAAAATACTAATATTAAGGGAAATCCTTGCAGTTTTAAGCCAGGAATTCCCTTTAACCACAAGCACAATCCAGCAAGTATGGTAGGTAGGGAAAGGTTAACCCACTCACTCACGCCGCTCAGATAAAAAATACCACCTACTACTAGCAAGAATGCACCTAAGGGATGGTTGGTATCAGTAAGCCGATGCCATTTTTTCCGGTTGAGCCAACATAGATAGGCAGCAAACGGTAAACCGATGATACCGTGACTGAAATATTCGTGTTCTGTGCTGATACTTTTTTTCAGCCAACCATCCCACCAATACAGCAACACAGGAGCGTACAGCAGTAGTAAAACACCCAAGATGGCTATGTTTGATAACTGTTGAGTGTTTGTTTTTCTTAGCTGGGGCTGGAGTGCCATAATTTTTTCTGTGATAAGTTATGATACGCGGACAAGCTTTTGATGTTGTTGTTCAATTAAACTGGAGGCGATCGCCGCAACAACTTCCTTGACTTGGCTATTGGTTAACCCAGGATACATAGGTAATGATAGTATTTGTTTTGCCAGTTTTTCAGCGTGGGGAAAATCTCCTGGTTGATAACCTAGATTGGTATAAGCTGGTTGGAGATGACAGGGGATTGGGTAGTGAATACCTGTTTGAATTCCCACTGCTGCCAAGTTTTCCTGAAGTTGCTGACGTTCGACATGACTTGAAGAATCAATTTTTATGACATAGAGGTGATAAATGTGTCCTTCACCGCTTTGGTTGAGGATGGGAATAATTCCATCTGAGATTAGGGGTGCTAATTCAGTATTGTACTGTTGAGCGATGTTGTGGCGATCGCGATTCCAATCAGGTAGATACGGTAGTTTTGTTTGTAGCACTGCGGCTTGGATTGTATCCAGGCGGCTATTTGTACCGTACTCAACATGAACATACTTTTGCACAGCCCCGTAATTACGTAGACTTCTCAGTTTTGTTGCCACATCTGGGTTTTTTGTCACTACCATTCCTCCATCCCCAAATGCTCCCAAATTTTTACTGGGATAAAAACTAAAAGCTGCTGCTGTACCTACAGAGCCTGCTTTGAATCCTTCTGCCTCCGCTAGGTGTGCTTGTGCTGCATCTTCAAATACAATCACTTGATATGTTTCGGCAAAGTCTAGTAGCTTTGTGGGCGATACCATTTGACCATAAAGATGCACCGGGATGATAGCGCGTGTGCGTGGTGTAATGGCACGAGCTGCTGCTTCTAAATCAATTAAAGCTGTTTGGGGATCGCAATCGACCAAAATTGGTTTTGCTCCTGCACGCAACACCCCAATGAGCGTGGCGACAAAAGTGTTGGCGGGCAGAATTACTTCATCATCAGGTTTGATATTACACGCTTGTAAACCTAGAGCGATCGCATCAGTTCCTGAGGCTATACCAACTCCATATTGAGCACCACAAGCAGAGGCAAAAGCGGCTTCAAAATCTTTTAATGCTTGCCCCAACACAAAGTCTCCTTGGGCTAAGACTGCCTGGATTGCCTGTTGTAGTTGTGTTTGAATCGGCTCATGTTGTAAATTTAGGTCTACAAAAGGAATCCGGGTAGCGATATTACTCATAGGTAGGGCAGCCTCAATTATTAGTATCAAAATGTACGTTTTATTTCACTTAATACATTTTTAACTAATCACTAATATTTAAGCAAAGATTCCTGATGAAGAGATTGTAAATTTTTTATTAAGTTCTTTCTTCAGTATTTTTATTTATTAAGTATTATAAAATTTGTTTATTTAAGTAAAATTGCTGAATATACTTGCTCGTTGACAACTTAGTATTTTATGATGAAAAAAAAAATTTACAGCAAAATTGTTTATCTCAGCAGAAAATAGGGAATGCTGAAGAATAGCAAATAACCCAGAGACAGTGGTTATATAAATTACAATATCAAAATCATCATCAAGGTAGCGGTGGCAATGGTAGAGCCTGAGAACAAATTGTTTGCCCTCAAGGACAGTTGGGGTGTTCAAGAGACGATAGAACAAAGACGCCTAAGAGCTTTGGCTGATTTAGGTTTGCGGCAACCAGAAACGATTCCGGTTTTTGAGGAAGCCACTCAAACTGCTGCCCACTTTTTGGAAGCACCAATTTCAATTCTAGGATTTGTGGATCATGAACGCCACTGGTTTAAGTCAGCGGTAGGATTATCCAGGTTAGGACTGATGAATCATTTAGCCCAAAGCCGACAATTGTTACGTCAAGAATCTTTTTGCACTCAAGTAGTTGAAAATACACAAACATTAGTAATAAATGACACAAGCCAATTATCAGGATTAGAAGGTTTTACTACTAGTAGATTAGTGCAAGATTACGGAATTCGTGCTTACTTGGGAGCACCTTTAATTGATGCGTCAGGAAATTGTTTAGGTGCATTGGCAGTCATGGATTTGATGCCACGTAACTTTACCAATCGAGACATCGATTTTTTACAGATTATCGCTCGATGGAGCATGAGTGAATTTGAGCGCAATCGACTGCTACAAGCCAACTCAAAAACTTACACTCTTAAAGCATCATCTAGCTTATCCCGTCCAGAGGCTAATATTAGTGAAATTAAAATCAATTCAGATGATAGCAGTGGTAGTGCTAGTAACTTATCAACAAAGTCTTTACAAAACAACGTTACTACCAATCAATTAAAGCTGCAACTTTTGGAACAGTTAACTCAAGAACTACGTACACCCCTAACATCTGTGTTAGGTATGGCTAGTGTTTTAGGACGTGAAATTTATGGTCCTTTGACAACTAAGCAAAGAGAATATGTAGAGATTATCCAACATAGTGGCAAATACTTACTTTCTTTAGTAAACGAAATTTCTGAACTAGGAGCTTTAGATGAAAACGTAACCACACTAAATCTCACTCCTGTAGATGTGGAAATGTTGTGCCAACAGGCGATTAATACTCTAGAAGAAGCAGCTAACCGTCGCGAACAAGATATTCGTCTGTCTGTAGAGCCAGGGCGCAGTCGCATTTGGCCTTTAGATAAAGATAAAGTTAAGCAAATTCTGTATCATCTCATTTTTAGCGTCATTCAACTTTCTGCTACTGGTAGCATTGTTCGTATTCACGTCTCGTATAAAGAAGATACACTCAATATTACAATTTGGGTATCCCATCCCTGGTTAGGAGACGGCATGACGGAGATAGATCCTCTGTTTCGCCTCAACATCTCCTCCATACTTGAGTTTACATGTGATGTTCCAAACCAAACTCATCCAGAAAACCAAGAGCCAACAGAGGCTTCAACATTAGATGAAACCCATGACTTAAATCTTCACTCAGATGTCTTTGCTGCCAATTCCAGATCTAATTCTTTGAAGCGACAGGCTACTATGTCGAGAGAAAGTTTAGGTTTGTTACTTAGCTGTCAACTGGCAGAAGTACATGGAGGAAAAATTTCTATTCAAGGTTCACAAGAATCAGGATACCGTTATGTGCTAAATTTACCGCTCAAAATGCAAACAAACCCAGTAGTCAGTGATACCTAAGCATTAACTTGTAGAAGTTAGATTGAATTAGCACAATTTATGGACTTTTGATCAAAACTGAGCAATTTCCCATCGGTTGATTTTACCTGTTTGGAACTTCTTCAGTTATGATCATGTCCGTGTTCTGTGCTAATTGCTCACAAATATTATGAATGTAATCTGGCAAAGGTTCACGCTATCTAATTTACCGCTCAAAGACTATCTTCGCACCAGTTACCTACACCGTTCTTTTGTGGGATTGTTACGCCCTTGGCGTCAAACCAGTATCTTAATGCAGTGGGGAGACATAATCGCAGTAGCTTTTCTCAGTTTGGTGTATGCGCTTGCTCCTTTTGTGGCAAATGAATTACTGGCATTGTTAATGGTGGCTTGTGTGGGTTTTTGGCTGCTGTTGACATTATCAGATGAAGCTGCCCGAGAAAATGCCTTTGGTTTTACCCCTATTCACTTATCGATTTTGCTTTTTTGGGGTATTTCCGCTATTGCAGCAGCAGCATCACCAGTGAAAAAGATCGCTTTAATGGGTTTGTTAAAAGATTTTGGCACTTTAACGCTCTATTTACTTTTGTTTGCTCTATGTGCTAAGGTGCTGAGATCGCCTCGCTTTCGCTCTTGGTTGATTATACTCTATTTACATGTATCGCTGATTGTTAGTGTATACGGATTGCGACAATGGTTCTTTGGTGCGCCGCCGTTAGCAACTTGGGTTGATCCAACTTCTACTTTATCTAAGACGACAAGAGTATATAGTTATTTGGGCAATCCTAACTTGCTGGCTGGTTATCTTATCCCTGCTGTAGTTTTCAGTTTGATGGCAATTTTTGTCTGGCAAAGCTGGTTTAAGAAAGCTTTAGCAGGGACAATGTTTGTCGTTAATTGTGCTTGCTTAATTCTGACTTTAAGTCGGGGTGGGTGGATTGGGCTAGTAGTTGCGCTCTTGACTTTGTTGGGGTTACTGTATTATTGGTGGAGCGTGGACATGTCACGTTTCTGGCGCACTTGGTCTGTGTGGATTGTATTAGGAACTTTAACAGTATTTTTACTGGTATCGATGGTATTTGTTGAGCCTGTGCGCGAACGCATTACCAGTATTTTTATTGGTCGTAATGATAGCAGTAATAATTTTCGCCAAAATGTCTGGACTGCTGTATTTAAAATGATAGCTGATTACCCACTGCTTGGGATTGGCCCTGGGCATAGCGCTTTTAACAAGATTTATCCTCTCTACCAACTTCCCCGTTTCAATGCTTTAAGTGCCTACTCGATTTTTTTAGAAGTGACAGTAGAAACTGGGTTACTAGGTTTAGCTAGTTTTCTTTGGCTACTAATTGTAATTTTTAATACAGGAATATCCCAATTGCAACAGTTAAGGGCATCAAGGAATGTAGAAGCATTTTGGTTAATGGGGGCGATCGCCTCTTTAGTTGGTACACTTGGAGATAATTTATTTGATACTGTCTGGTATCGTCCAGAAATCAATACCCTGTGGTGGTTAATGGTTGGTATAGTTGCTAGTTACTACACTCCTTCACCTCAAAATCAAAAGAACGCCAGTTAAATAAACAAACCGGGCAACCATTACCCGGTTTCAACCAACCATGCAAGCTTAACAAATCTATGTATGTATTTCATCCTTCTAGCATTTGTGCTAGGATGAAATCAGATATTATTGTCTGTAAGTACCAGTACCAACACTAGCATTGGGGTCACGGTAAGCGGTTGCTTCTTCGCGACGATTTCTACCAGCCAAACCACCCAAACCTAACAAACCTAGTAGTCCCAACCAGCCCCAATCAAAATCGTTATTATTTTCGGTAGTAGTAGTAGTGGTAGTATTTGCTCCAGTGTCAGTAGTACCAGTTCCGCTATTTTGTGCATTAGCAGATAGAGTTGCAGGTAAAACTGCCATGCTTAAAGTAAGAACCCCAGCACCGATAGCTTTTGTCAAATTACGTTTCATAAGTTTGATCTCCTCTTTGTTTTTGACTTACTAACTACCTTACAGAGCTAATACATTAATAAAATCAATCTGTAGCTATAAACTAAGCTTGATTTAAACTCACGCCACAGATAGACTATATATTCAAAACTACTAGTAATACTTAGCTTGAGCGATTTTTACTAAGGTTATTCAGTTTTGCTAATAGCTTTGTGAGTGTTGATTTAAACGATTTATCTTAATGCGCAAACTAGATACCCGACTTCTTTAAGAAGTCGGGTATCTGGCAAAAAAGCAGATAAATCTTATAATCTTAGTATGGTTTACCTCCTTTGAGGTAATTTTCAGATTAAATAAGCCAAACTAAACGCTTTTTTCAACATATTGGAAACAAAAATAATTCTCGATGAGCGACAAAAGTGAAAGTTTCAAAGTTATTAGTGACAACCGTCAAGCCCGTTACCTGTACGAAATTCTGGAAACCTACGAAGCGGGAATTCAGTTGACAGGTACTGAAGTCAAGTCAATTCGCGCAGGCAAGGTTAACCTTCAAGATGGATATGCTTTGCTTCGCGATGGAGAGGCATGGCTAATTAACATGCATATATCACCTTACAACGCTAGTGGTCAATACTTTAACCATGAACCGCGCCGCACGCGCAAACTACTGCTCCATCGCATGGAGATTCGCAAGCTAATTGGTAAGGTAGAACAGCAGGGTTTGACTTTAGTACCCTTAAAGATGTACCTTAAGCGTGGGTGGGTGAAAATAACTATCGCTCTTGTCAGAGGTAAAAAGCTCCACGACAAGCGAGAAGACATCAAACGACGCCAAGATCAACGTGACATGCAAAGAGCAATGAAAAATTATTAATCCACTGGTTAGAAGAAACAGCAATCAAATTTGTGTATTGTAAGGCAGGTTGCAAAAAAAATCAGGAAATAAGCCTGTGGTTCCAATTCGAGATGATAATCCTGTAACAATCACGCCTTACGTTACATTTGGGCTAATTGCTGTTAATGTCTTAGCATTTATTTACGAATCTAGTCTGCCTCCACGAGCATTAGATGGATTTTTACACTTAGCTGCTGTAGTGCCAAGAGAACTGTCCTTAAGTTTTCAAGGTATTCCAGTAAATCAGCCAGTACCAGAATGGGTAACTTTGATTACTTCCCAATTCTTGCACGGTGGTATTTTACACTTAGCAGGTAATATGTTGTTTCTCTGGATTTTTGGCAACAACGTAGAAGAAAAGTTGGGACATGTCAAATATTTAATTTTCTATTTGACTTGCGGTGTTTTGGCGTCTTTAAGCCAATGGTACTTCTCGCAAACTTCGGGAATACCTTCTTTAGGAGCAAGTGGTGCGATTGCAGGCGTGTTGGGGGCATATATTCTCCGCTTTCCCCAAGCAGAAATTCTTGGCGTTATTCCTTTAGGATTTTTCTTTCCCACCTTCCGCGTTCCCGCGCTCTATTTTCTGGGATTTTGGTTCCTCCAGCAAGCTTTATATGGAGTTGCAAGTCTCCAAACTCCTACGAACATTGGTATGGAGAGTGGTGGAATTGCGTATTGGGCGCACGCAGGGGGTTTCATATTTGGCGCAATTCTCGGACCATTGTTAGGATTATTTAATGATAAACCCAAGGAACCTTGGTATAGCTAGAAGAAAATTAGTGCCTTTATGCCATAAGGGTAGGCAGCGCTCACCACAAGAGGTATTGGTGGGCATTGTCACCTTTGTGCCATTTTTTCAGGCTATATTGCATTTATAAATCATTAGGAAAAACACCTGTGTTTCCTCTCTACGACGAAAACCCAACGCGAATCACTCCATATCTTACCTATGGGTTGATTGGCATGAATGTTCTAGTTTTCCTTCATGAAATTTCTCTATCAGAGCGGCAATTAGAGCAGTTTTTCGAGCTATACGCAGTCATTCCCAGAGAGTTAAGTGCAAGCTTCAGCGGCATTCCTATCAATCAGCCAGTACCAGAGTGGGCAACACTATTTACGTCTCAATTTTTACATGGTGGTTGGTGGCACTTAATTTCCAATATGTTGTATTTATGGGTTTTTGGCAATAATATTGAAGACCGCTTAGGTCATTTTAAATACCTAATTTTTTATCTAAGTTGTGGTGCTTTAGCGGCAATGTGCCAATGGTTGATTGGCATGAATTCAGCTATTCCTTCGTTGGGTGCTAGTGGTGCGATTTCGGGAATTTTGGGCGCTTACATTATCCGCTTTCCCCAAGCAACAGTTGTGTCATTGATTTTCTTGTTTTTTTTCGTCACCACAATCCGCATTCCCGCACTGTGGATTATAGGAATTTTCTTTGTTCAGAATGTAATATCCGGTTTAACCAGCCTGCAACAAGCAGCGAGAATGACTGTAGAAACAGGTGGTGTAGCTTATTGGGCGCACATTGGCGGCTTCGTCTTTGGAGTAATTCTTGGTCCCCTGCTAGGCTTATTTAAGCGAGATGATTATTAGACATAGCAGTGAAAATTACGTAGAGACTTCGTCCGAACGCGTCTCTACAAAGGTTTTTGGGTAACGCATAATTCTTTTGGTGGAAGTCCTCCATTCTCCCCCACAGCCCCCAACCCCAGAGGGAACCCCTAGCCCCCACTCTCTGGCTAAAACTATGGGATGATTGTTGATGGGTTAAACCAAATTAACAATTTGATACTGACTTTGAACCATCCCATGTTCAAAATATTACAATCTAGGCTGAAGAGCAGCCTACTGGCACTGCTGCTAATAACACTATCTTTAGCCATAAGTACACTCGGATGGACTCCTGATAGTAGAGCAGCGCTACCAGCTGGGAATGCTATTACCGACGGGCAAGCTTTGTTACGATATGCACTGCCAATAGATAACAAACCTGTGCGGCAACTGCAAGCCTCTTTAGAAGATATCTCCACTCAACTGCGAGCTAATCGGCGTTGGGGCGCTGTTTCTAGTGATTTGAGTAAAGCTTCTCGGATTCTCTCTAACCCAGCTAAAATATTAGCGAGTATACCAGAAGAACGTCAAAGCAAAGCAACCACTTTGATTGATGAGTTAAAATCAGGCGTAAGTTCCCTGCAAGAATTGACTAAAAGTAAGGATAAGGAACAAATTTTGCAACAACGAGCCAAGCTGCTCTCGCTTGTTGGTGAATTAGAACAGTCAATGGTAAAAGCGTTTCCTTTTGAAGTACCAGCAGAATACAGTAATTTACCTCAGCTTAAAGGTCGTGCTACTGTAGAAATAAAAACAAATAAAGGGGATATTACTGTGGTTGTAGACGGCTACAGCGCCCCTGTCACTGCTGGAAACTTTGTTGATTTAGTACAACGGGGTTTTTATAACGGTTTAGAATTTACCCGTTCTGAAGAATCCTATGTATTGCAAACAGGAGATCCACCAGGTAAGGAAGTAGGTTTTATTGACCCAAAAACTGGCAAATATCGTGCTATTCCTTTAGAAATTTTAGCAGAAAAGGATAAAGCGCCTACCTACGGTATTACTCTAGAAGATGCTGGTCGTTACCTCGATATGCCAGTTTTGCCTTTTTCTGCTTTTGGTGCGATCGCAATGGCACGCCCAGAAACTGAGGTAAATGGTGGTTCTTCACAAGTTTTCTTCTTCTTATTTGAACCAGAACTTACTCCCGCCGGACGTAACTTATTAGATGGGCGCTATGCTGTTTTTGGCTACGTCACTGAAGGTAAAGAGGTTTTAGATAAACTCAAGGCAGGCGACAAAATTGAATCTGCCCAAGTCATTCAAGGCGCTGAGAATTTAGTCCAGCCGCAAACAGCATAAAATTGTCTATACCCAGAGATCCCCGACAACTTCTACGAAGTCGGGGATCTGATTTGCTCAGAACAAACCCGACTTCTCTAAGAAGTCGGGTTTCTGATTTGCTATCTACACCCTATAAAACTTACTTTAAATGGCAGTTATAAACTAATCCCACAACAAACCACCTAATACGCGCCAAGTGTTGTTGCCAACTATACCATCTACACGTAAGCCATAATCAACTTGGAAATTTCTCACAGCTTGTTCTGTAATATCCAAATAGCTTCCGGTGACTAAATCTGAATTCAGATAGTCTAAAGCAACCAGAACATTCTGTAAAAATCTGACAGCTTCACCTGTATCACCTTTACGTAATTCTGGCATTTGTTTGTTAGCTGTGGGATTAACTCTAATTTGCATAAAAATTGTCTTCCTTTGATTGAATTACTACTATTTCTTCAATGCAACCGTAACCAATTACGGATTTTTTTAGTATACACAGAGGTAATATTTTTCTTTCCTCATCCGAGGGACGGGCAGGATGCCCATCCCACAACGACAAGCCCATTTCACAACTTCTATGGAAGAGAAATAGCCGAAACGGTAAATGGTAAATCTGGTGTCAGCCCTGAACCACGTCTGTCAAATTGAGAGTTGACAACTAGCAACCTTTCTCCTGCTTGGGCTATAGTTGTTGGGCGGGCAAAGGATGGATCTGTGGTGCTTGATACTACCTTTCCACGAGTAAAGTCTTTGGAAAGTTTCACTTTAACGATCAACTGTTGCTGATTACGCACAACGTATAAAGTACGTTTATCACTGAGTAAAATACCATCGCCATTGTTAAGTGTCTCGCCACCTAAGTCAATTTCGCTAACTTCTTTGCTGGCAATGTCAATCCGAAATAGTTTTCCTGTGTTTGACTGTATAACTACTAGATATTTACCATCATTGCTAGCAGCAATACCATTGAGGTTAAAGCCAGGTAAGTATTGGAGACTCGTACCAGTAAAATCGAGCCAAGCTTCAAACTCGATTTCATTTGCCTCGTTAGTAAAAACCCTATACAGTATTGGATTATTTGAGTCGGTGAAGTAAGCATCTCCATTTGGAGCGATCGCTACATCATTAATAAATGTAGGAGTCTTGTTGTTACTGAACTTAGCCAACAATTCACCGTTGTGAGTATCATAAACAAAGATTTGACCAGTAGCACCCCCAGCGACAAATAAACGACCTTTTTCATCGTCTACCTTCAAGCCTACTGCTGTTGTGCGTCCATCAGCACCACCAATTAAAAACACTTCTGCTGATTCTTGTGCTTGATTGCCGCGAAAAATCGTCCCATCTGTTGTGCTACTGACAAAAAAGTTGTTAGTTGATGGTTGGTAAGCAACACCTTCAGGAAAAACAGTGTCTCCTGGAAGAATATAGCGATCAAAACTGCTAACTTGAGCCTTGGTACTAGCAAAATCGAAAGTTACTAATGAAAATACCACAGCTAGGAGCAGTAAAAAGTACTTGAATTTAGGCATTGGTTCAACTTTTTGAGCGTACACCCCCAGATTGAGTGTTTAAATTTAACATTTTGTTAATTTTTATTAAAATTTTAGTTAAGAATTATATTTATTTAGTTCAACTCATGGAGGTAAGACTAAGTAAGATTACCAGCAGCAAACACCTGCTCGACGGTAAGCACTAAATCTAGAAAAGTCCGAGAGACGATTTGTTGGTTGTCGGTAAACACGGTTTCTTCAAACAGCCCTTCTTCTAGCAGCAATACGGAAATTTTCTGCGACAATGGATCTACAATCCAATACTCAGGCACTTCCAAAACTGCATATTCAGAGCGTTTATAACGGTAATCCCGTTTAACTGAATCCGGACGGTATCTATATCTTAAGATCATTGTACAAAGTTGGGAAAACTGCTGTGAACAGTGAATCATCTTCCCTACAAGTTCAAAATATAGGTGAACAAAGACTGTTAAAAATATTACAGCGTTTTTGTCCTGCCGAGATTGTTGGAGATGATGCGGCGGTAGTTGCTACAGAACCTGGGCAATATTTGGTAGTGACAACAGATGTATTAATTGATAATGTCCATTTTAGTGAAATTACTACTTCAGCCGCAGATGCTGGTTGGCGGGCGGCAGCAGCTAATTTATCAGATTTAGCAGCAATGGGAGCAACACCAGTGGGAATTACAGTGGGGCTGGGACTTCCCGGTAGTACCCTTGTCAGTTGGGTTGAAGAATTATACCAGGGAATAACTAAGTGTTTACAACAGTACAATACTCCGATTGTGGGGGGAGATGTAGTGCGATCACCTATTACTACAATAGCAATTACTGCTTTCGGTCAAGCTCATCCACAGCGGATTATCCGTCGTAATAACGCTCTTGTTGGAGACGTAATTGTAGTTACAGGTGTTCACGGAGCTTCAGGTGCTGGGTTAGATTTACTCTTGGATCCAGAAAAACGAGAAAACCTCAGCGAAGGCGATGTTCAAGAATTAATTCGCGCACACCAACGCCCCCAACCACGATTAGACGTTTTGCCCATTCTTTGGGAATTGTACAGACGCCCCGCCGAGACGTCTCTACCACATTTTTCTATTTCTGGTATGGATACCAGTGATGGCTTAGCGGATGCTGTAGTACAAATTTGCCGAGCTAGTGGTGTAGGGGCTGTTTTAGAAAGTGAGCAAATTTCCTTACCTCAAGCGTTCAATAATTGGTTGACAAAAGAACAAGCACTAAAATATGCCTTATATGGTGGTGAAGACTTTGAATTAGTGCTGTGCTTGCCAAAAGAGCCAGCATATGCATTAGTACAGCAACTTGGTCAAGGTGCTGCGGTTGTGGGAACAATTACAGAAGGGTCAACAGTAATTTTACGCCATCAGTGTGAAAATCCCGACCAAGTTTTAACTCTTAGTCGGGGATTTCAACATTTTAGTGAGTAGTAGGGGCGGGCAGTTCGCCCTTACACGTGGTATGATTACTTATTCCACTTAGAGGCAACTAATTCTGCCAAATCAAGAACTCGTTGGCTATAGCCCCACTCGTTATCGTACCAAGCCATCACCTTCACCATGTCGCCACCCATAACCATTGTCAAGTTGGCATCAACAATCGAAGAGGCATCACTACCTTGATAATCGGAGGATACTAGTGGTTCTTCACCATAGTCTAAAATGCCTTTCAACTGATTTTGAGAGGCATCTTTAAGAGCTTGGTTGACTTCTTCAGTAATAGTAGGTCTTTCCACCTGTACGACAAAATCCACCATAGATACGTTTGGGGTAGGTACGCGCAAGGCGACGCCATTGAGCTTACCTTTAAGATCTGGTATTACCAGTGCTACAGCTTTTGCCGCACCTGTGGAAGTAGGTACGATATTGATAGCAGCAGCACGCGCCCGTCGCAAATCGCGGTGAGAAGCATCTAGCAAGCGCTGGTCACCTGTGTAGCTGTGGGTAGTGGTCATTGTACCTTTGATGATGTTAAACTTCTCATGCAACACCTTGGCAACAGGAGCCAAACAGTTGGTGGTACAACTGGCGTTGCTGATAATGTTATGTTTTTCGTGGTCGTAATCGTGATGATTCACGCCGATCACAAAAGTACCATCTTCATTTTTACCAGGAGCGGTAATTAACACCTTCTTAGCACCAGCATTGATATGCTTCATTGCTCCATCTCGAGCAGTAAAGACTCCGGTAGCTTCGATAATTAAGTCAATTTCCCACTCTTTCCAGGGCAAGTTTTCTGGATTGCGATCGGATACACACTTAATGGTTTTACCGTTAACGGTGATGGAGTTATCATCAGCCGTAATGTCAGCATTCTTTAACTTCCCTAGCATCGAGTCATACTTGAGCAGGTGAGCGTTGGTTCTAGGATCGGATGTGTCATTGATGGCAACAAGGTCGATATTGCTATTTTCTCTACCTACCCAGCAGCGCGCAAAGTTGCGCCCGATGCGCCCAAAACCGTTGATTGCAACTCTAATCACAGCGTCTTGCCCTCTGTATATTTCAGCCTAAAATGCTTGGATGACCCCGATCATACCGCAAAGGGGAGAGTATTTATAACTATAAAGTGTTAGATTCTTAAAAAAAGATTATCTCCCTCAATCCATGTAAAGTTCGTGGTCAGTAATATATACTTTGACAGAATCTGGGACCAAATAGTGAAGAGATTTGCGATCGCAACCAAAATTGCCAAATAGACTTGACGAGAGTCCTACTAAAGGTATATTCAATAATTGCCAGTGTATGATAGTACTCTGCTTAGTCAGTGGTCACTCTACTTTCTGGCAGATAAGTTCACATTGGTCTAAAATACCCGTTCTCAAATCGGGGGTGCTACCAACCATTCATACAGTACTGCTCTGGCAAGGCTTTTCTATTGGTACTTGCTGTAAGCTGTCTTGGCTAAGAGTAAGTGTTCCCAATGCACTCTCCTCAAACGTCCGATGCGAAAATTGCTAGTCTCCGAATGGTGAGATGCCTTGAATTTATCAAGTTTTGCAGTCTTTCCCACCTCTAATACATTAGTAATGGTAATTTTGTAGCATCTAAATGTAGACAATTTTAGCTAGTAAGCAGACAATGTGTATTTGAATCCACGTTATTTTATTTCCCGATTGACTAGAAATTTTTTGAATAGTAAACATATTATCCAGATATGAAGAGAAAAAAACGCTAACAAGGGTAAAATCTTTCTGTTATGGCTAGAATAATGCGTAAATTTGGCTTAATATCGGGTATCTATTCTGATTAGCGAGGTAGTATCGGTAAAAAACCAAATCCTGTTATGATACGCATGTCATTTACGGTTATTGTGTGGTGTGGTGTTAGAGGAGTGATTTATGAAAAAATCTGTAGACTTTAGTGGTAAGCCGTTTCATTTTATTGGCATCGGTGGCATAGGCATGTCGGCTTTAGCATACGTGTTGCAATGCCGGAATTTGCCAGTATCTGGTTCGGATCTTCGTCCTAACCACATTACTAAACGTTTGGAATCTATCGGCTCACGTATTTTTAATAGACAAGAAGCTAGTAATCTCCAAACCTTTGTTTCTGGTACTCAGCCATTTGGATTACTGTCACAAAATGAATTGTCTGCTCTAGAACGAGAAAAACTACCCCAAGTTATCTATTCGTCAGCAATTAATACCAGTAATTTGGAATACCAAGAAGCACTCTTATTAGGTTGCCCAATTTTTCACCGTTCCGATATATTAGCAGCTTTAATTTCTGAATACCACAGCATTGCGGTAGCAGGAACTCACGGCAAAACCACAACTAGTAGTATGATTGGGTATATGCTACTAGAAGCAGGTCTTGATCCGACGATTATAGTCGGCGGTGAGGTAAATGCTTGGTCGGGTAACGCTAGAATTGGTAGTAGTCAGTATTTGGTAGCAGAAGCAGATGAGTCAGATGGTTCGTTAGTCAAACACACACCAACCGTAGGAATCATTACCAATATAGAATTAGATCATCCGGATCATTACGAAACATTAGAGGAAGTAGTTAACATCTTCCAAACATTTGCTCAAGGTTGTAAAACGCTCATCGGTAGCATCGATTGTGCGACAGTACGCGATCGCCTCCAACCAGGTATTAGTTATAGTTTAGACAATGAAACTAACGCCGACTACAGCGTTACGAACATAGACTACCATGCTCATGGCACAACCGCTGTAGTCTGGGAACGAGGTAAAGCCTTAGGTGAATTGAAGTTACGCTTGCTAGGTAAGCACAATCTCAGTAATGCACTAGCAGCAGTAGCAGTAGGTAGATTACTGGGTTTAGAATTTGACGCCATCGCTCAAGGGCTTGCCACATTTGAAGGGGCAAAACGCCGCTTTGAATTGAAAGGAGAAGTCAATGGCATAAAATTCATTGATGACTACGCCCATCACCCCAGCGAGATTAGTGTTACCCTTGCCGCTGCACGCCAACAAGCAAAACCAGGGCAAAGAGTAGTCGCAATCTTTCAACCGCATCGCTACAGCCGTACACTCACGTTTTTAGCAGAATTTGCCACTTCTTTTACTCATGCTGATGAGGTTGTTCTGACCGATATATATAGCGCAGGTGAACCAAATCTTGGTCAAATTAGTGGAGAACAACTAGCACTAGAAGTTGCCAAGCATAACCAACAAGTAACTTATCAACCAACTTTAACTCAGGTGTGCGACTATTTGCAGCAAACTCTACGCCCAGGAGATTTGGCATTGTTTTTAGGAGCGGGCAATTTGAATCAAGTGATTCCCGAAGTAATTACTACACTTCGTCAACCCGCAACAGCCACTACTTAGAAGAGAAAACGCTTCACTCGTCTTCAGTATGGCTCTTCCATACTTTGTGTTTGTTAAGTAACGCTTCTCTTCGAGTAAAAAAATCCCGTATTTTCACGCTGTATAAACGTCAAAGAATAACACATCATAGAAAGTATGACAATCTTCCAGGCATCTGCAAATGTCTGCACAATTTCTAGCTTGGCAACTAACAATCTAGCAGCTAATTCCACTGAAAGTAAGGAAATTTACTTACCAGGTACTGATTGTGTCATCAAGTCCCAAGTATCTTTGGCAGGGTATACTTCTTATAGAGTAGGTGGACCTGCGGAATTGTGCGTTGCCCCCAGAAATCTAGCAGATTTACAAGCAAGTATTAAATATGCAAGTATAAACAAAATACCAGTAACAATATTGGGTGCAGGATCTAACTTACTGGTAAGCGATCGCGGCATATCTGGCTTAGTAATCGTGACTCGTCACTTACGCCATACCTATTTTGACCCAGAAACAGGTAGATTAACAGTGGCAGCAGGAGAACCAGTCCCAGGATTAGCATGGGCAGCAGCAGATAGAGGCTGGCAAGGCTTAGAATGGTCAGTAGGTATCCCCGGAACAGTAGGGGGCATGGTTGTGATGAATGCAGGGGCGCACAATAGTTGTATCGCAGATATATTAGTTAGCGCTCAAATACTTTCTCCAGATGGCACTTTGGAAACAGTAAGCAAAGAACAATTGGGTTACAGCTATCGTACATCCTTACTACAAGGAGGCTCACGCATAGTCACATCTGCGACTTTTCAACTCCAACCAGGTGCTGATCCTGCACAAATAATCGCCAGTACCAAGCAACATAAACAACATCGTTTGAATACTCAACCCTATCACTTACCCAGTTGTGGTAGTGTATTCCGTAATCCTAAACCTTATGCTGCAGGTTGGTTGATTGAGCAAACCGGTTTAAAGGGCTTCCAAATTGGTAAAGCTCAAGTAGCCCAACGTCATGCTAATTTCATTGTCAACTGTGGTGGAGCTAGTGCAGGTGATATTTTTAACCTCATTCATCACATCCAAAACAAAGTGCAAGATCGTTGGTCAGTTCTGTTAGAACCAGAAGTTAAAATGTTAGGCGAGTTTCAAGCCGCTTAGCATTCTTTTTCCACCCATCACATTGTGTAGAGACGTTACATGTAACGTCTCTACATTATTGATTAGTAATATACCTCAACAAACCTTCACACGCATCCACCAGTAAATCAATCACCTGATTAAACCCTTCCGTACCACCATAATAAGGATCGGGAACTTCCTTGAGGGTGTGTCGGCTACAGAAGTCACACATTAAATGCACTTTTTGCTTATATTGTCCACTAGGATCAAGAATGAGAATATTCTCATAATTGTCTCGATCCATTGCCAAAATCAAATCAAAGTCCTGAAAATCAGATTTTTTAAACTGACGAGCGCTGCCACACAGTTTAATTTGCAGTTTTTGCCAAGCTGCTTCACTCATCCTTTGATCGGGTGGGCTACCAATGTGGTATCTTGATGTACCAGCAGAGTCACAGATAATTTCATCGCTTAATCCAGTCTGCTCAATCAGATGATTCATAATGTTTTCTGCCGCAGGCGATCGACAGATGTTACCCAAGCAAACAAACAATAGCTTGTAAGGCATAAAATTTATCTCTATTCGTACAGACGCGAAAAACATCGCGTCTCTACAATAACTAAAACCCAGGCAGTTCTAGCCCACTAGTCAATTCTTCCATGCGTTCCCGCATTGTAGTCGTTGACTTATTGTAGGCGTCTTTCATTGCTGCAGTCACTAGGTCAGAAAGCACATCTGCTCCTTCTTTGACTGCGTCTGGAGAAATTTCCACTCGCCTGGGTTCTTGATTTCCACTCACTATTACTTTAACTAAGCCACCCCCAGATTCTCCTTGAATCTCCATCTGCTCCAATTCTTCTTGGAGCCGTTTTGCACCTTCTTGAACTTGTTGTGCTTTTTTAAAGGCATCCGCAAGTTCTTTCATTTTTCCTAAACCAAAATTAAATCCCTGTCCTTTTCCGGTCATAACTAATTGTTCAAGCGTGCCTTGAATAACAAATCAAATTCAATTATAGATGCGCTATTGCATTTACCCATTTTTTATCTATGAGAAATGTTTAATTCTGTTGTTGTGGGGTGTTGTGGGGTGTAGGCGGATGACATCACTCGGCTCAAATAAGTATTTATACTAGAAGAATATGTTAAGAATTACAAAGCAAGTGTGTTATGAGATACCACAAACTGAAAGTTAAGTTAGACTTATTAAATAAATACTCTAAATTTTCACAAGCCTTTCGGGCATGGTAGCGGGTAGAAGGCAAAAGTTAGAAGAAAAAAAGTTTTGCTCTGCCTTTTTGCCATGCCCGAACTTGGTATAAGTTTAAACCAAAATAAATATATTATTATGCAAAAAATGTTAAATTTTGAAAATTTATGTTAAATTATATAAAAATAACGCTCTAAATTTAAGATTAGCTTAATAAATCAACCGTTAGGAAGTTTTCAGTTAGTAATCCTGTCATAGTATGAAACATAAGAGCACTAATATTCGTGCTCATTGATGGTGCTCATGGAAGCAAATTTATTAGTAACAAATGCTAGGGGTGTACTGTTCATGCCCTTGACAATCCTTGTAGTTGATGATGATTTGGGTACTCGTCTGTCTATCGGCGATTATCTTGAACTGTCTGGCTACACGGTAATCATGGCTGATGATGGTCAACAGGCATTGGATATGGTAGAAGAGTACCATCCTGATTTAATCGTCACTGATATTGTGATGCCAAAAATGAATGGTTATGAACTAGTACGAAGAGTACGTCAACAACCAGGAAAACGTTTATTGCCGGTAATTCTATTGACGGCACGAACAAAAACTCAAGAAAGAATTCTTGGCTACCAATCAGGATGCGATTTGTACTTGCCCAAACCCTTTGAACTTGAAGAGTTAGCAGCAGCGATTCGTAATTTATTAGAGCGATCGCAAATCATTCAATCTCAGTACGGTTATTCTTCTCAAGACAATGTGGCTTTCCATCAAACAAAACCAATGGAAGCTCATCATCATTTATCACCTATTGACAATTCCCATAGTATATTAGAACTGACCCATAGAGAAAAGGAAGTATTAGAACTTTTAACTCATGGTCTTTCCAATGCTGAAATGGGTTTACACTTGCATCTGAGTCCGCGTACTGTAGAAAAGTACGTGAGCAGTTTACTCAGAAAAACAGAAACTAGTAACCGAGCTGAACTAGTGCGTTTTGCGATTACTCACGGATTAGTGAAGTAGTACTATTCCCAAGTCGAAACAGAACGTAACACATCGGGAATTTCCCCTTGGGAGATGGGAAATTCTAGCACAGTTTCTTTCAAACCCAAATAACCAGACTCAGTAAACGACATAAGCATCCGCGCCAGTGCAAACCAAACCTCTTGTTCAAATTCCCAATCTTGATAACGTGAGGCTCTACCAGCAATGGAGCGTAACGCCCAAAAATAACTATTCCTTACCACAGAACCACCTTTTTTAAATTCTGGCACATCTTCAAGGTGCAGGAACAGTAAATCCTCTTCTATTCTAGCCCTCATCTCCCCTACTCCCCTACTGCACCAACATAAAATCGTACCCAGTACCAGAAGAAGAACCAGGTTCAATTTTGACAAGAAATGGTGTGCCTTTGCGATCGCCTTCAGGAGAAAATTGAATTGTTCCCGTTGCTCCCAAAGCAGAAAAACTGGGATTAGACAAAGCCACTTGCAATCCTGAGCGAGTATTTCCTTGTTTCAAACCAGCGATAATTGCTTGGAGTGCATCATAAGCAGTTGCTGTGCGGGGATTTACCCTGCCACCCCATAGTTTAGTGGCATTTTCAGTAAAGGCATTGCCAGCAACAGCATCAGGATGCCAAAATACTGGCAGTACCATACCGTTAAAATACCTTTGTCCGCGTTTGAGAGTATCAATAGTATACATCCCTCCATAAGTAAACAATCCTAGCCGACCTCTATTTGCTCGTGCGAGGTTAATGGCTGGTTCAATATTATCTAATCTAGGAAGTAATACCAAACCCTCTGCCCCATCACTGATTGCTCTACCTAAAATAGCATTAGGGTTAAAATCTGGCGCACCGAAATCGCAAACTGTATTGGTGATGTTACCTCCTGCTTGACGAATTGAATCACTATATTGTTGTCTACTTTGTTTAGTTAACGGTGATGTCGAATCGCCACAAATCGCAATATTTTTTCGCTGAGCTTCTTGGGTAATATGGCGAGCTAGAGTCAGAGCGAAAACGCTGCTATCAGGAGAAACGCTAAATATGTATTTACCAGTTGCAGCTCTTTGGGTTGTGGGAGCAACCATCACCAAACCGCCTTGGTTGTAAATCTTTCCAGTGGCGATTGATATATCAGAGCGACTATTTCCTACTATTGCCAAAATACTAGAATCTTTAACAAACTCAGTAGCTAACTGTTGCGCAATGCCTACATCTCCCTCATCATTAGCAATTAATAGCTGCAAAGGTACTCCGTTAATTCCACCAGTCTGATTGATTTCATCTTGAGCTTGAGCCACTCCGCGCAGAGTCTCTCTCGATACATTCAGTATGCTGCTAATTGGCACGCTGACAACCACTTTGATGGCTCTTGATTTACCAATTTTGGCATTATTCAGATAAATTAATGCTTCTGGATCGTTACGATTTGTTTGCAAAGATGCTTGAAACTTATTTTGGGCTGTGGTATAATCACCTGATGCAAATGCTTGCACTCCCGCCTGTTTTTCTGGCGTTGTGTCTGCTGTCACCAAAATTTTATCACCTAAACTCATCCGTGCTTGCATCGGAGAAGTCCGATTGGTGATCAATGGTTGGGTAGTTGTTGCTGGTGATGTTACAGCTTGTGTTGATCTTGCCAAATCTTCACGGGGAGATGTAATTTCCTTAAGCATCCAAATAATAGCGATAATTAGAATTCCCGCAACACCGAGAGAAGCAAGAAGCCGGACATTTTCTTTATTTTGTGTCATGAATAGTCACCCCGCTCCAATCAATTTATTGCCCCAAGATTAAAAATATCTAGCGAAGAATTTGTTAAAGATTTGTGACAAAGTTATCAGCGTAAATGCTAGTAAGCCAGCGAGAATAGTACTCAGTACTATGACAAGTAGTCCTCGAAAAGACGCTTGCATAGGTAAACTTTTAAATATAAATACAACTATTAAAGTCGTAATTACGGAAATAATCAATAAATATGTCTTGGCAAAAATTGGGCGGGCAGAGGCAAAAATAAACCCAGCTAAAATTAGCAACCAAATACCAGAAGCGATCGCAGTACCAAAAAAACTCAGCAAAACTAGCAAAAGTAAAGAACTACCAGAACTAGTTAGTACTACGCGAGGAGATGATTCAGGTACAGTAGTAGGTGGCTGTGGTGGTAAAATAGGAAAAGGTGCAATAATTGTATCAGGTGGGATACTATGATTATTCAAAGCTTGAAAAGCAGCTTTTGCCGAGGGATAACGCTCTCGATAGTTTTCTTTGAGTAATTTATCAATAATTTGCTCTAACTCTTGGCTAATTGGTTGCTTTACGTGCTGACGCCATTGGGAAATCCAGCCATAACCTTGTTTAATCCATAAGTCTCTAGGTGCTATATTGGTGAGTAGATGAAAGCAAGTTGCCCCCAAGCTGTAAAGATCGCTTGCTGGGTACGCCTCCCCTACCTGCATTTGTTCAATCGGGGCATAACCAAAGGAACCAATACTTGTCCCTGGCTTAGCGAGTGCTGTTGTCGTTGCTGCCTTTGCCACTCCAAAATCAATCAGCACAAAATCTCTACTTCCCAATTGGGGGTGAGGCGGTGAGCGACGAATAATATTATCTGGCTTAATATCGCGGTGAATCACATGTAAGTTATGCACCGTCTGCAGTACAGGTAATAAACCACTCAAAAGTTCGCGAATTTTCGCTTCATTAAATGCTCCTTGGTGTTGTAACTCTTGTAATAAATTTTGCCCTTTGATATACTGTTGCACCAAGTACAAGTAGTTATCTTGTTTAAAATAACCATATAATGTGGGAATTTGGGGATGTTCTCCTAGCTGTTGTAAACGTTTTGCCTCTTGCTCAAACAACTCAGTTGCCTTTTTTAAAGACCAACTACCTTTGACTTGTGGCGACAATTGCTTAACAACACATTGTTCATTAAGCTTATCGAGATCCTCTGCTAGATAAGTGCGCCCAAAACCCCCACCCCCAAGCGGTGCGATAATGCGGTAGCGATTTCGCAGTATCGGCACTAATCCTGTTCCGCAACTCAGGCAAAAATTCGTCCCATCAGGATTCTGGGGATTTGGGCAATCGGGATTAAGGCAGCAGATCATACTACCGTCACGGTGATATAATTATCCAAATTAGAAGTATACATTATTTTGTTGACTAGGTGGTAGGGCGATCGCCACCCTAGTCTAAAGTTAAGAATAAAACAATATCTCATTCACATCGGCAATCGCCTCAAACGTAAAGCACTATTACTTACAGAAATAATTGCCCCTGCTACCAAATCCTCTTCAAAACGATTCAACACAAAAGCTAAGCGTTCATTAATTATTTCATAACTTTCATTCCCCAGCCTAAACAGTATTACGCTCGGTAAAGTTTCCCCACTTACCGCCAATAAATAACCAAAATCCAAATCCACTGTTAATAGAATTCGCTCTTCATTACGAGCCTTTACTAAAATTTCATCATCAGGTAATCTTTCTAGACCTTCCTCAACCAAATGTACCGCATCATAACCAGCTTCTTTTAGCCAATTCACAGTACGAGGTGAGATTCCCATATCTGCTAAGAATCTCATCCAGCTTTCTCACCTACTATCGGGAAAACTTGCTCCCGTGACAACCATGCAGCATACATTAATGATTGCTGAATATCTTCTGGTTCCAAATATGGATAATCTTCTAAAATTTCAGCCACAGTTTTGCCATTTGCCACTAAATTAAGAATTAATGAAACTGGAACGCGCATTCCACGAATACAAGCTTGCCCACCCATAATGCGTGGGTTAAATGTAATTCTGTCCAAATCTAACATAAGTTAACTGTCCAATATACTTTTAATTTTTGTTATAATATAGTACTTCGCGCAAGGGAATTTTATTGGGGCAATACGGCAAACAGGGTGTGCCGGGGAACTCGATATCTAAGGCAAACGCACTAAATTTCTGATTTCATCTGTTTCTTAGCAAGATAATGTTCATCAAGGGTACGTCTTAGCATCATTGCGATCACAGCTTGACGGCTAATGTTGAGTTCTGTTGCTATTTTATCAAGTTCATTGAGTATAGAGCTTGGAATTTCCACCTTTGTGGTTTCTAGATCCTGTCTTCTTCGAGAAGTCATCTGACGAGGTGTTCCGACTCTTGTTGTGGTGGAGTCAAAATAGCGCTCTATAACTTCTTCTCCTGCTTCAATTTTTTGTTCTATTTCTTCAATAGAAATTCTGTTCATAATTCGTTCCACATAGTCGTCTGCCAAGATAGTGGCGACTTCTTCGAGGGAGTATCCCCTCTTTTGCTTCAAAAGTTGACTTTTGTGATTATCCCAATCAAATCGCATTATCGCTCTGATTATTCTTTAGGGTTCTGAAATAGATTTAGAGTAAAGCCTTGCGGACATAGATTCGCTTACCGCGTAGCGTGCCGAGAAGATCATACTACCGTCACGGTGATATACTTATCCAAATTAGAAGTATATATTATTTTGTTGACTGGGTGGTAGGGACATCGCATAGCGCAATACCTGTTCAGCTAATTTTACCGTATATTCACCTTTTCTTGTGTAGCGTCTTAGTTAGTTAAGGCGTTCAGTATTTTAGTTTAAAGTTACAAGTTGAAATGCCTGAATTAGGCAATTATTTAGCTGCTTCAGCATCTTTTATTGCAGCATGATCGCCAGTACTGCCACTTCCAATTGCAGTAGTCTCCCTCGTAATTTCTTCTACATTAGAATATAATAATTACAATCAATAAGAATTGTTTAGTTGCTGGTTAGATAGTAAACATGAGACAAGTAATCATGTACAAAGATGAGGATGATTATTGGGTGGTGGAATGCCCAAGCCTAAAAGGATGTATTAGCCAAGGCAAAACAAAAAAGGAAGCTCTATCTAATATTAAAGAAGCAATCTCCGGATACATTGCCGCTTTAGAAGAAGACGGCTTACCTGTTCCTACAGATAATTTTGAAGCTAAGCACTCATTCTACTCATCGCAATTTCTGACATTACACAAAATGGCTCTGACGTGAAATGCTACATTACTTTCTTTTTGCGATATCATCACAAAGGCGACGGTCATCTTTGTTTACATTGGGGTTGTTTTTCAGATAGCCAGAAATCCAAGTACAACCACGTATTAGTAAGTCATCCAAATCCAGATTCCACAATTTTACCGTGTTGTCATCACTGCCAGAAGCGATGGTTTTGCCATCGGGACTGAATGCCACACTCGTGACAATACTGCTATGCCCAGAGAGGGTTTTGAGTTGCTCCCCCTGGAGATTCCACAATTTTACCGTGTTGTCAGTACTGCCAGAAGCGATGGTTTTGCCATCGGGACTGAATGCCACACTGTAGACATCACTGCTATGCCCAGAGAGGGTTTTGAGTTGCTCCCCCTGGAGATTCCACAACCTTACCGTCTTGTCAGTACTGCCAGAAGCGATGGTTTTGCCATCGGGACTGAATGCCACACTGTTGACATCATTGCTATGCCCAGAGAGGGTTTTGAGTTGCTCCCCCTGGAGATTCCACAATTTTACCGTGTTGTCAGTACTGCCAGAAGCGATGGTTTTGCCATCGGGACTGAATGCCACACTCGTGACAATACTGCTATGCCCAGAGAGGGTTTTG
>NZ_JACXAE010000127.1:0-18340 GCF_014698965.1 Iningainema tapete BLCC-T55 | reverse complement strand
GTTTTGAGTTGCTCCCCCTGGAGATTCCACAATTTTACCGTGTTGTCCCTACTGCCAGAAGCGATGGTTTTGCCATCGGGACTGAATGCCACACTGTTGACAATACTGCTATGCCCTTCCAGTCGGTTCCGTTCCCTGATCCCATAAACAATCTGCTGGAGAGTAGCAACTGCTCTCATGCGGTTACCTGGTTCTATATTCTTGCCTGGAGTTTTGACTCGTTTGGCTAACTTCAAACTTCCTATCAAAGCCTCAAAATTTAAGTTTGAGACAAACAGGTTTTCGGAAGTGAGACTCTGGGCGAGGATTTCTGCATTCACTTGCCCTTTCTTCGCTTCTGCTTTAGCGTTGTTTGCTTCTTTTTGTCTTTGTTGGGCAACATCTCGCTGTCTCTGCGCTTCTTTCTGACGTTGCACAGCTAATTTTTGAGCAGTTTGGGTTTTCTGTAGAGCTTGTTCGGCAAGTTGGCGTTGTTTTGTTTCTGCTTGTTGAGCTGCTTTGGTTTTTTCGAGGGCATCAGCTATTTGTAATTGACGTTGTTGGGCAAGTTGACGTTGTTTTGTTTCTGCTTGTTGAGCAGCTTCGGTTTCCTTCAGAGCATCAGCTATTTGTGATTGACGTTGTTGGGCAAGTTGACGTTGTTTTACTTCTGCTTGTTGAGATGCTTCCGCTCGCTTTTGAGCTGCCTGTGCTTCTTCTGCGCGTTTTTGAGCTAAATTCTGCTGTGTTTGAGCATTTTTTGCCTGATTTTCTGCCTCTTGTTGCTGACGTAATGCTTCTTGTCGCTGATTGACTGCTTCCTGACGTTGCTCGATCGCATAAAGTGCCAGTGCGCTCATTAAAACAGAAAATATTAATCCTCCTGCAAGATATGGTAACAATGGCTTGTAACGCTCCCAAAAATCCCGCAAGTTCAACGGCAAATGTTGATTCACCCACTTCAAATCAAACACTTGCTGATAGATGGGATTTCGCATCTTCAACACGGCATTCTCTCTTTTGACTATACCTGATAATTTCAGGTGAGATTTGATGATAGACTGTTCTTCATCAGCAACAGCACGCCCCCGCCGAATTTCACGATAAATGCTTAAAACAGCAGCTTTGTCTGGTGCGCGTTTAGTCAGCATATCACGGACAAACTGCAAGTTATTATCTTGCTCACTCATCGCACCGAAAAAAGTGCTACTTACTATATTGTTAATATCAGCTTTTGTCCAATTTTTCTGAGATTGCTGACTAATAATAGAAAAAAGACGCTGCGTTAAGTAGGGATGTCCTTTTGTCCAAGAAAGTACCCACTGTAACACTTGCTCTGCTTGAGAAGTTGCCAATCCCAATCCCTCTGCTAGCGGTTTTGCTTCATTAAAGGTAAAATCAGTTAGGTCAACTCGCTGACCAATATTAAACGGTGTCCGCTTGGGATCGCGAATTAAATCACCGGGAGTTGCCACACCAAATAATACAAACGAAAGCCGCTCAAATTCTGCTCTAAAAGCACGGGATACATAGAGATAGCGAATAGCTGCATAAAAATCGTCTGTAAAATCTAGACTCAAAGTTGTATCAATTTCATCTATAAAAATGACCACTGATGCCGTTATCTCAACTAACAACACCTGCTGAAAAAATTCTGTTAACCGTTGGGTAAAACCCAAATGGGCATGTGCCTGCCACCATTGGTGTACATCAGTATCCAGCATCAACTGTGCTTCTATTTGCATGAGTAAACCTAGATACCACTGTTCAGGATTGATGACTTGTGTACCTATCCCCGTCAAGTCAATCATCACTGACTGAATTTCTTCCGTTCTCAGTTGACGAGCAGTCCGTACCATTAAACTAGATTTACCCATCTGACGCGGTGTGAGAACGTAAGCAAATTTTCTTTCTCGACACAGTGCTAACAATTCCTCATCTGCACGTCTTTGAATGTAAACCCCACTCCGGTTCGTTTGTACTGTCCCCCCGACAGTATAAATGCTTGCATCAGCCATGCAGATTCTCCCGGAAATATTCGGCGTACAAATCACAACGAGGTATGATAGATTGTCCGGAAGCGCGTACTAATCCAGAACCCTGCAATCGCCAAAAAATTTGCCGATCTGGACAGATGTTTTGACTAATGACAAGCTGCAACCCTTGTATCAATTCTTGCTTATCATATAATAATGATAATAGCCGCCGCAAATGGTCACCAAAAGGTCCATTCGGGGCAGTAGCATTGGTGAATAACTCTTTTGGGGTGATTTGTCTACTAGCAACTAAGTACAGTGCCTTTCTCACTAAGTAAGGATGTCCACTCAGCAAGGGAAACAATTGTTGCAGTGAGTTGGCATCAAAGGGTGAACCATGACGACGATTAAGTTCGGTAACTTGTTCGGTTGTAAAATCTTCTAGTTCAATAATCTGCCCCACATTAAACGGAGATTGGTTAAGGTCATCAATTAACTGATATGGTTCTGTAGAAGTGACGAGTACTAAATCTAATTTGTCTAAACTCGGATAAATCGCACGGCTATTATGCCAGCTACGCAACATGCCAAAGAAGTCATTGCGGAAGTTGGTGTCAAAAACTCTGTCCACTTCATCCATTGCCAACACCAACGGTTGTCCCAATCCTTTTAAAATATGACGTTGTAAGTAGCGATCGCACCTTTGAATTGTGGTTAAATTAAGACGAAAATACTCCTCCACTTTATCTTCCAATTCCAGCACATCACTAATCCAACAACAGAAGTGACGGAAGAACAATTCTGAATCACTTAGTACAGAATTGTTCAACTGTTGAAAATCAAGATAAGCAACTCGCTTATCAGCATTGCGAGCAGCTTGAATTAACCGCATCAACAATGAACTTTTCCCAACTTGCCTGGGTCCTTTGATCGGAATCGTGACACCAAGCTGTACAATAGTACTCAACCCAATTGCGTCCGCGTTGCGTTCCACATAAAACGCTGATTCAGGTTTCATCGTCCCCGATGGCATTTCTAACACCACTGGTTGTGCAAATGGAGTTGGTGCAGTTAATTGCTTGGGTTGATTGATTTGAAGTAAACTAGTTTTAGCTTCAAGGTCAATCTTGAAGGAACCACCATTAATTGCTTGCCTTAACTCTTCTATTAAACGCGGCGTATCTTGAGAAGTTTCCCAAAATGCCCAGTTAATCTGGTTCAAGTAGATGCTGATGGGATGGGGAAATGCTTCTCGATAAGCTAAACGCACTGGGAGAATAACAGGTTTTCCGCTTTGCCTTTGTGCTAATTCTTGAGCAAGGGAAATTTCCCACTGCACCATCTCACTATTCACAGACTGCTCAGAAAGGAAAACGATGAGAAAATCAGTACTTCTTAATTCCGTTTCAATGGATTCTGCCCAGCGCGTACCTACCAGTATTCTTCGGTCAATAAAGACATTGTACTGCTGTGACAATTCCTGGTAAACTTGAGTCGCGACAGGTTCATCCGGTTCGACATTGCGCTTGTAACTAATAAAAATGCGCTGAAGTGAAGTCGCGGAAGGAATTGTGTCTTTTTCGCTGTTTCTAGTTTTTAATACAGGTGTTTCTGACTCTGGTATTCCCTCTAAATCAATCGAAGTGCAACCAAATTCAAAAGCATCTTCGTAACTTCTGCCTGCACCTAGAGCATCATAAAATCCAACTGCAAACTCAATTGCTGTGCGATCGCCTACTACTTGACTCATCCCAATCACACAATCTACATTTTGGTGAATCGCCTGAGCTTGTACTTCACTATAGCAGGCATTAAGCAACACACACTCTACTTTATCTTGAAATAATTTAAATAATCTTGCTAGCGATCGCGTACTGACAAGTTGCAAATTTCCAGAGTTATTTTCCAACGCCAAGCCATCACTCCCTGCCCCATGTCCAGAAAAATGCACAATTTGTGGTTCATAATCCAACAAAGCCCGTCGCAAATCATCTACCCGTACTGCCCACTTAGTAATAATTTCAAACTGCTCCCGCCTTTTTGCACGTTCCAACCCCGCCTGAATTTCTCTGACTTCCTCATCCAGACGTAACTTAGAGGTTCTTTGTGGGTTAGCTGATAAAATCAGAATTTTCTTCACGATGCTATCAACTACTGTCAAATTTGCTGTCATTTATTTGACCTTAGGCATTTTACAAAAATTTGGTTATATGAGTCAGACTTATTTACTAATTAGGTACAAGCAAAATCAACTTATGCACCAGAGAGATAGAAACGGGAAATTTTTGCGCTCATCTGATTATTATAGAACCGCACGGTAGCAATACACAAAATGGTATTTGCGTGTAATGTTAGAATTGTAGAATGATTAGAATGAGTACTAATGCTGTGTCATGGGGATTACAAAACACCGATTTATCAATCCCTGTTGCGTCGAGACTGTCTCAGATTGTTTCAAGTGATTCTTATTTTTACTTGGTAAGCTTAGTATCCTCTTCTGTCAACCGTATATTCACCTTTTATAGTGTAGCTTTCTAAAATTTAGTTAAGGCGATCGCCATCTTAGTTTAACGTTACGAGTTGAAATGCCTGAATTAGGACAATATCTCCTTTTTTGAGAGACATTACACAGGTTCTCCATCTTCTAAAGAATAGATATCTGACTCATCATATAAAAAATCAAATGCACCACCCATGAGTGCAAGTTGCATTAACTCTTGGGTAGAAGGTTTAGAACTATCAAAAAATAGCTCAGTTTCTAGTAATGCTCTTTCTTCTTGTGAAAGGGAGCGAATTATTTGTACTAGCGTTTTAACTAGTTGAGTATTCATGGAGATTTTCGTTCACTAACGTTCATTGGCTTCAACTCTTGTCAAAGGCTGAAAATCTTCAATTTTGATTGGATTATCTGTTAACTGAGAAATAAGTCCTTTTTTCGGAAAGTGTTTTGTTTTGGGGCTAGGGCGTAAGATGCCATTTTCAAACACGGCTTCACAGTTTTGTTGCTGCATACACAATCCTATTAATTATCTCTCTCCAATTTTAACCAATGAACCAGCCCTTTTAACGCTAACAATTGTACTATGTTGACACACTCGACGCGGTAAATAATTGACTCATGCGCTTTAAAATTCTCAAGACAGTGTATAAGTCATTACCGCGTCTAATTGTAAATTCGTCGGATAAAGCATAAATTGGTTGTTCTTGCTGAATCAATTTGATAAAAATAAAATTACCACCATTTGTTACTAAACCCAATAATTGTTTATCAGGTTTTAAATTAGCTAGCATATATGATAAGGCTTGCGGGATTCCGATTTCTAAAGAAAATCCTGCTTGTTTTGATTCAATGACGAGAACCCATAGTTGATCTTGCAATACTAAAACATCAATTTTTCCTCGAATAGTCACTTCTCCATCTTCAGCAGTAATTTCAACAGATTTCTCGCTATCAGTATAAAAAGGTTCTAAATAAAAGCCTGCATAATTTAATAAAGGTGACAATACTGCCATCTTAACCATATTCTCAGGCATGGGACGTTTGATCAAGTTTAAATAACTTGCTTTTACTCTGTCTAATTCCTGTTTTTCATAGTCTGTAAGTTCTGGTAAGTCTTGTTGCCATTCTAAAAATATCTGTGAAGAATCTGAAAGTTTAAGATTAAACTTTTTTTCTAAATCATATAATTTGACTTTTTCCGCTTGAATTACTGTTACCATATTTATATTTATTAAATATAATCAATTTTGTTTACTCAAGATTATTATATATTATACATTAATCTACGTACACAGGACGTTGAGAACTAACTATTCAAAGCTTATATGGTCAAGTCTTTGCTTTACTTTATCTTAGCTGGGTTATGTGAAATTGCTGGTGGCTACCTAATTTGGCTTTGGTTGCGGGAAGCTAAAAGCATTTGGTATGCATTTTTTGGTAGCGTACTGCTAATTTTGTATGGAGTTATCCCGACATTGCAAGAAGCTAACTTTGGCAGAGTTTACGCAGCTTATGGGGGAGTTTTTATTGTTCTTTCTATCCTTTGGGGATGGCAAGTAGACAAAACTACCCCTGATAAATTTGATCTCATCGGCGGTTTTATTGCTCTAGTTGGTGTGTATGTCATCATGTACTGGCGACGAGCTTGAACATTTCACCTCATTGAGCATATTATTCCGACAAAGCGGTAATTATTTGATGACAATCTACCTGTAAATCTGAAATAAGAGCAGAACCTTTATGAGATAATTCCTCATCTCCTGATGGAACTACTGGACGATAGTCTAAACCCTTAATTGAGGCAAGTTGCCAATAACACCAATGTACGTAAGATCTATTAAAAAACTCTACTACTTTTGTGCCAGGACGGCAAAATATGAGGTTTGCCAAACCAGCCCCATGTGGTGCAACAATAACTCGTGCATGATTAAAAGCGCCAATCTGCTCAACCCAAGTCATTTCCTCTAATTTTAACTTATGAAATCCCCTAGCTTTTAAGTTTGACCACAATTGTTCCTCATTAAAAATTTTGCGGAGCTTAGCATTTTCTCTGGAAATATATATTTTTTCCCCAAAAGAAGAAGTACTATTTAACAAAGGTTCTACGAATGTTGAAATTAAATCTACAACTTTTGGAGTGGGATGCCCTGTACTTCCAACTAAGCTTGGAACTACTAACTCATCGCATTGAAAATGACTGTTGGGGCTAATTATTTTACCATTAAAACCGTAAAGCTTTAATGCATCGCGATTATATTGATTCGAGTTACTTGCAATCATTGTATTAAATTCATCCCTCTCCAGAATTAGCAGCCGGGGTAATTCGTCTAATAGCCAGTGATAGTAGTTAGATGGACTTGACTCCACGGCAATCACAGCTGTCTTCCCAGTTAATAATTTAGGTCGTTTAAGCCTCTTAACATGTAATAACCAATGAGTTTCAAAGGGTTGTCTAAAATCTATGGAAACATCTCTAGCAATTGTTTTTCCATCAGGTGAAATAACTACTCCTGAACCAAAAACTAGTCCGTGTGGTAATAGCCCTACATATTCTTGTGTAAATGTTCTGTTTGTAAATTGGCTGAAAAAGGCATAAAGTTCACGAGTACAGTGTACCGGAAGTGAGTAATGTACTTGTGAATTGTAATGTTGCAATTGCATTGAACCGCCGAAATGAGAAATTATGCTCTCAAGTTTCTCGCAATTTGTAGGAGGTAGGACATGGTAATACGGAACTATTACTTGGGACGAGTAATGCCTATATGTTGCCTCAAGTTTATTTGCTGTTCTATTTAACAAGTTTTTTAGTGAATCAGTCAGTTGCATAGACATCTGAGGAAACTAAAAAGCTGGTTGTCAATGGTGGATTTACTATAAAAAAGTAAGACTCCATCCTCTATTGGTACTTTGATGCAGAGGCAAGAATTTGAAAAAACTCGTCTCCATCTATGGGTTTCGCAGTTGCCCTGACTCGATCTGAAAACTTATAGAATGCTTCGTTGTCTTCTCGATGTTTGAGTACGTAATCTCTTAATTCAGCTTTACTTGTATCGCTGTGCAGAGTTTGGTCATAATAAACTTGACCATCTTCTCTAATAGTGATCTCTAATATGTCACCTGCTAAAATAAATACGTCGCGGGTGCGTTCATCCATTCTAATGAGATGGAGAGGGAAAGACGAGCTTGTCAGCCACTGACTCATGCTAACAAATTCTCTTAATTGTCTGTGGTTTGGTTGTTGCTGCATATTTTTGTTTTACACCTGCAAAGAAATACTAGCCAAGAAGCGTGGAGTATAATGTATTATATGAATACTACTCTTGGAAAACTACGGTAAAGGCATATGTAACCCCTCGTCTCAATCAAATTCGTTCAACAGCAAATAATGGTAGTCCTCAGAGGCTAGCGTTTGGGGTAGATGCTTATTTGTTGAAAAATCGTTTGATTGCAGTCGCTAAGGTAGAGAAGTAATGGAACAAGTTTATAAATATCCACGCACCCCTCATCTTAAGGGTTCGCGTTTGCAACCTGGGGATGAAGACCTTGATAACATTCCCTTTGATGATATCAAAGAAAAGTACGTAGTGGTAGAAGAAAAAGTGGATGGGGCAAATGCTGCCATTAGTTTTGGTGCTAACTGTCAAATTCGACTGCAAAGTCGGGGACATTATTTAACAGGTGGAGCCAGAGAGAAGCACTTTAACTTGTTTAAACAGTGGGCGCATACTCATGCTGCTGCATTTTACTCAAAGTTGGGAAGTCGCTTTATTCTCTTTGGAGAATGTTTGTACGCCAAGCATACAGTGTTTTACGATGCTTTACCCCACTACTTTTTAGAGTACGATGTGCTGGATTTAGAGAAGCAAGTTTTTCTCAGCACAGCTAGTCGCCTACAGTTACTAGCTGGATTACCTCTAGTTTCTGTACCTGTGCTTTTTTCCGGCAGACTCAAATCTTACAAGCAATTAATCGGGTTGCTAGGTGAGTCGCATTATCAAACCCCATTACATTTGGAAAGTTTACGCCAAATTTGTCAGGAAAAAGAACTTGATGTCGAGCGTGCGCTCAAACAAACCGATCATAGTTCCCTCATGGAAGGATTGTACATCAAAGTCGAAACAGGTAATACGGTGACTGCCCGTTATAAATACGTGCGCTCAAGCTTTTTAACCACCATCCAACAATCAGATGGACATTGGCTCAACCGCCCTATTATACCAAATCTTCTTCGTGCCGATACCAATTTGTTTAGGTAATAAGACGTTTGTAGTAAGAGCTTAAGCGCTTAAAACCTTTTTGAGCGCTGTAGACGCGAAGCGGCTTCTCGAAGAGTAGCGCTCACTACGAAAGTTAAGTGGAGAATTACGATATGAGTAGCCCATCTTGGTCTTTTCCTTATTGTCCCAGTCAAAGCGATCGCTCAATCAACTGGTCAGCACTTGAAGCGCAATTTGACTGGCTGCGCAACTTAGCTACTTGTCCCCAGGATCCCCGTTATCACGCAGAAGGTAATGTTCTCATCCATACAAAACTGGTATGTGAAGCATTAGTTGCATTACCCCAATGGCGAGCATTACCTGCCAAAGAGCGTTCGATCTTGTTTGCCGCCGCTTTGCTGCATGACGTTGCCAAACCCACCTCCACTCAATTAGAAGATGATGTCATCACAGCAAAAGGACACGTACTTCAAGGTGCAAAAATGGCACAACAGGTTCTCTGGGATATGCATGTGCCATTTCCAGAAAGGGAGGCGATTGTTGCTTTAGTTAAATATGGTAAGCTGTGACGCATTTAAAATGTATATTGACTCCTGCCGGATCGTCCTTTGTCATTAGTCATTTGTAACAAAGGGCACGCTCACTTAGGACACGCTCACTTAGGACTGTCTTTACGAAAAAATGTTAAATTTAGATGCGCACCAGCTTAGCTTGCCTTTATGGTTTTGGGACAAACCCAATCCCCAACGAGCAGTGATTAAAGCAAGCCAAGTTATCCATTGCGACTCTTGGATGAATCCCCTGCCTAAAGGCAGGGGAGACTGAATTTTGAGACAGGACTTAAATTTATTGTGTTTAATTAAAGTAATTCCATTTGAAGAGAACAGTTACCTATGCGCGTCTTACTGGTAGAAGACGAACCTGGCATTGCTCAATTTATTAGTCAGGGATTGAAAGAAGCGGGTTACGCAACAGATATAGCTACTGATGGTCAGCAGGGACTGGATTATGCTTCTTCAGCAGAGTATGACATCATCGTACTGGATATAATGTTGCCTCAGATGGACGGTCTACAGCTTTTGCGGAAATTGCGATCGCAAGGTTTTAAAACCCCTGTACTGCTACTAACCGCCCGCGATGCAGTAGAAGACCGGGTTCGAGGTCTAGATGCTGGTGCTGATGACTACTTGTTTAAGCCCTTTGCTTTGAGCGAACTATTGGCGCGTCTGCGTGCCTTACTACGTCGTCCTCCTATGCAACAGAACACAATACTGCGAGTCGGAGACTTGGAGATGGACGTTGCGACTAGGGAAGTACGCCGCGCTGGAAAAAGTATCAACCTCAGCCCCCGTGAATTTACACTGCTAGAGTATCTTATGCGCCACCCTCGCCAGGTACTTACCCGCAGTCAAATAACCGAACATACCTGGAATTTTGACTTTTACGAAAATTCCAACGTTATTGATGTTTATATTGGCTACTTGCGACGCAAGATAGACCACGGTTTCGACAAACCCCTCCTGCACACAGTGCGTGGTGTAGGATATTGCCTTAATGCAGATGCTGCCAATGATTAGTTTGAAGTGGCTGAATCACATCCCTGTACGTATAAAATTAACTGCTTGGTATCTCCTGTTATTGGGGCTGACTCTGGGCGGGTTCACGGGCTATTTGTATTTCCGACTTGAGCGTAAAATAATTAGCAAGGCGGATACCGCTCTGCAAATAGCAGGTTCTCAGTCCTTGGTTTATTTAAACGATCAGGGCAACGCTCTTGCCTTTGCGGACAAGCCAAGCCGACAAAATACCGCACAACGTTTGATAGAGGCTGGATTTGCAGTTCGCCTAATTACTCCTCAAGGCAAAATAGTGGACGGCTTTGGCAAATACCAAGAAGTGCCTCTGTGGATACCAAGTGCCAGTGGATACATAAGACTGGCAAGAAATAAGGCAGACTGGCGACTAATTAGCCAACCAGTAATCCGTCAAGGTCAGATTATCGGCTGGCTGCAAATAGCAAAGTCTCTTGAGGCATTAGAAGAAATATCACAAGAATTACCTAGAGAAATGTTATTTACATTGCCATTGATACTTGTCCTCGCAGGTTGTGGTGGTTTATTTCTCTCATCAAAAGCATTGCAACCCATCAGTCAAATTACCCAGACTGCCCAAGATATTAGCGCCATTGACCTCGCCCAACGTCTAAACTACAAAGGGGCAAAAGATGAAGTGGGACAGTTGGCGACCACCTTTGACCAGATGTTAGAACGTTTACAAGCAGGTTTTGAGCGGGAACAACGGTTTACGGCTGATGCAGCCCATGAATTACGTACTCCCCTGACGGTTATCAAGGGACGCATAGATGTAACCCGCAGTCAGGAGCGCACTCCAGATGAATACGAGCAAACCTTGCAGGACTTAGAACAAGAGGTAGACCGACTAATTCGCCTCAGCAATGGTTTACTGTTACTAGCAAGGATTGACCGGGGACAGTTGCCTTTTGAGCCATTACCTGTGGACTTAAACAACTTGTTGGAAGTGATTGTGGAACAAGTGCAACATGCCGCAGAATCGCAACAGATTAAGCTGCTAAATAACTTGACTCCCGATTTGTGGGTGCAGGGCGATCCCGACCAGTTGACGAGTTTGTTTTTGAACCTGGTAGACAACGCTGTTAAATACACACCACTTGGAGGTGTTGTTTGGGTGCGGTCAAATTTGCACTCAAATGTAGTGCAGGTGATGATAATTAACACAGGAGTAGGTATTGCAAAAGAGCATCTACCTCACCTATTTGAGCGGTTTTATCGGGCAGACTCAGCCCGTTTCCAAGGAAAAAGTGGATCTGGGTTGGGGTTGGCGATCGCTCACGAAATTGCTCGCTTGCATGGCGGTACTATTACTGCTGACAGCATTCCTAACAAAGAAACTACTTTTACCGTCACTCTACCAGCCCAACATACTACTTTACCACACAAACTTTGACGAGTAAAGCAATTTTTAGACTCATCAAAATTAATGAAATGAACAAATAGTCGTTGACTCTCATTATTTTCTTAATCTCGTTTTGTAACTTGAAATTATAGCGAGTTGAAATAGGGTTAGACCATGACAGTAAGTGAAATGAGACTGAATGCAACTTCATTACAGCAGTTATCCCAATTGCAACAGCAAATATCCCAATCTCAGCAGATACCTGAACACGCGATATGTGAAACTCAAGCTAGTCAATATATGATTGATTGCTATCCGTATGCTATGAGAGGATTTTTGTGGGGTCTTTTTATCTCTATTGTCTTTTGGGGAAGTGGGATTGGCGTATTATTGCTAGTGTTTTAATAGTTATAAATTGTAGGTTAGCGTAGACAGTCGCAACGTTCACGCAAACCTACAATAATTTTCTTGTAACTCTCATCGTATTCTTAAAAAGTTTCTCTAACATTCAGGTATGAGCCAATAACATCAAACCTTCAATTATGAGGTTTAATTATGGGAATTAAGCAAACAATTATGGCTGGTGGAGTATTAGTGGTTCTTGTAGGAAGTTGGTTCTTTAGAAATAGACTTGTTCAAGCTTCCCCTGACAACACAGCACCTGCCGTCACAATGGTTGAAGCCATAGAAACGGTTCTTGCTGCTAACCCAGGTACAGCAGCAATTGATGTCAATTTAGAGTATGAAAATAATAATTTGGCATGGGAAGTTAAACTAAACAATGATTTAGAAGTGTACATAGATGCCAACACAAAAGAAATTGTTAAAACTGAGCAAGGCTGGAATTTAGCAGATGTTCCTCTCTTAGCATGGCTGCCTAATTAATTTATATCTTGGAAAGCAAAAACCTCTCATCATTTTCTTAATTTATCTTGTTAATATTTATGTTTTTACAGATAATTCAAGCAAAAATTATTATTACTCTCATCGTTTTCTTAAAAACTCTATCTAACATACAAGATATAAGCAAATAACAATAAACTAAATGGATGGGAGATTGAACTATGGAAATTAAGCTGGAGAAAACGATGCAATTTCGACGTGTAGTATCTCAAGGAAAAAATAAAATCGTCGCCGCCAGAAAATTTGTTGGCGAAAACAATCAAGTCATCAGCCAGATAGTGGTAGTAGGCAAGGACAGGAAGCGGCTTGCAACTTTGATTCACCCAAATTTGCAAGCGATCGCCACTTGGGCAAAAACACAAGGTTTATAACATTTAACACAAACCGAGTTGCTTGCTCATCGCAATCGCGCCAAGATCAAAGAGGAACTCAATACTTTGACGCAAGACCTAGAGAAAGCAGGCTTAAGCTATGATATCCCCCACTCACCCAGAAGCACCATAAAGTTTCCTTGGTAAGTTAGACTAGTTGCATCTACCAGAATGACAGCGCTCAAAACTTTTTCCTCAATTAACCTGGAGCGATAGCGAAGCCACCAGAAACGGAAAGGTTTTAAACAAACTTGAAAAATACTGCTTGTTACTTTTAAAGATTTGTTTCTAACTTGCTTGTGGTAGGTGTCACCATGAAAATCGAACGACGTGATTTCGAGCAGAATTCCGAACAAAGTAATCATATTATCCCGTTTGATCCTTCGGTTAGCAACAACCAAACTAAGAAAAGGTTTTCTTGGCAAAAGCTAGCTACCCATTTATCTTTAGTGCTATTAGGAAGTGGCATCACCCTTTCAGGTGGCTATTTGCTTGCACGCAATCCACTATCACCCCAACAACCTAACTCTCAAGGAGTTGTTGTATCGGATAGTACAACTGCCCCTCCTGGCTTACCAGCCACTACAAACAACAACTTTGTTACTGCTGCGGTGGACAATGTTGGTCCTGCTGTGGTGCGAATTGATGCCTCTAGAACTGTAACCAATCGCGTACCAGGGGTTTTCAACGACCCATTCTTTCGTGATTTCTTTGGATTGGAGCCGATGCAACCGCGCAGGCGGACGGAACGCGGAACTGGTTCTGGTTTTATTGTTAGCTCCAATGGACGTATTCTTACTAATGCTCATGTAGTTGATGGTGCTCAGACGGTAAGAGTCAGGTTAAAGGATGGACGTTCATTTGAGGGTAGGGTGTTAGGATCAGATCCAGTAACTGATGTAGCAGTTGTCCAGATTCAAGCTTCAGGGCTACCAACCGTCAGGTTAGGTAACTCAGATCGGCTTACACCAGGTGAATGGGCGATCGCCATTGGTAATCCCTTTGGTCTTGATAATTCCGTTACCACTGGTATCATCAGTGCCACAGGGCGCTCTAGCAGTGCTGTTGGTGTTGCCGATAAACGTGTCAGATTTATTCAAACAGATGCTGCGATTAATCCTGGTAACTCTGGTGGACCACTGTTAAATCAACAGGGTGAAGTGATTGGGATGAATACAGCAATTATCCAAGGCGCTCAAGGATTAGGCTTTGCTATCCCTATTAATACCGCTCAACGCATCGCCAATCAACTGGTAGCTCACGGTAAGGTAGAACATTCTTTTGTGGGAATTCAGATGGTGAGTATTACCCCAGAACTTAAACAAGAAATTAATAGTGACCCCAACCGTCTTATGACGGTGGATGCTGCTAATGGTGTTTTAGTCGTCAGAGTTGTACCTAATTCTCCAGCTGCTAGAGCCGGTTTACGTGCTGGTGATATTATTCAAAAGCTCAATGGTAAATCAGTTACAGAGGCTCAAACAATACAACAAACTGTAGAAAATAGCTCTGTTGGTGAGAATTTAAGCTTGCAATTGCGTCGTCAGGGAAGAAATATCGACTTATCTTTGCGAACTGGTGCAATCCCTGCTGAGATGCAGTAGCTCAAATAGAGCGTTGTGGAAAAAGCGAAAGCTGCTGCCAATCCCATTGGCTCATAAATACGTTAATAGTCCAAGAATTCACGAGAATGCACTTATGTTTTACACCGTAAAAGATGGAGACACACTACCAAAAATAGCCGAAAAATTTTATGGTGATCGCAGTTGGTGGCGACCAATTTATGATGCTAATCCAGATGTAATTCTACTCATTCCTGAGGTAACACTTTTGATTTCCCTTCCTAAAAATATTTATGAGAAAGAATTAGAAAACAATGAAAACTTATGCCCACCTATAGGAGGTGCAAATATGACGAAATCCAAACATATCAAAAATAATTTTGTGAGAGTAGGAGCAATTTTTGGAAGCTTACTCATTGGTTTATCATCAATTCCAATCCCAATTTTTCTAGCACAAAGCGCCCAAGCTCAACAAACGCCCAAGACTTCTAATGATTCTGTGATCCCACCTATGCCAGAAGGACTACAAACTCCAAGTGCTAAGATTGTACCTGTAAATGGGAAAGTCAACGTGAAGCTGACTAACCAAACTAACGCTGTGCTTACATACGAAGTCATTGGACATACCAAACAACGCACCCTTTCCGGAAAATCAACTGTCACCTTAAAAGACTTACCAGTCGCCGTAGCTATTAGCTTCCGGCGACAGGATAAAGGACTGCTTACTGTTCATCTTCAAGGAGAAACAGCACCCGGATTATTAGAGGTCAAGTTGGATGAAGGGAAGAATTTTGGTGAGGATAAAATTGCAATGAAAATTGAAAAAACAGGCGAGGTCTTCTTGAAGTAATTGCAGAATACCAAGTTATTTGTTATTTCATAAATGAAACACAAAAACATCTGGTTGTATCTTTTTAGCGGTTTTTTAGCTATTCCTATCTTTCTTTTGCTTGGTTCATTAATTAAGGAAACTCAATCCTCAGAAACAGTAACAATTGGACAGCATAAGGGCTGAAGATTGCTAACATTAATACACCACTTTGGGCAGGAATTTCCGAAGCCATTATGCACCATTTGCGGGAGAATTGTTAAAAAGTAATTTAAATTCAGGGAAAAACTGTTAGCAATGAGTGGAATGAAAAACCAGCATAATCGATTCAATCGCCAACTTTGGCTGAAATTTTTAGCACTTGCCAGACCCTACTGGTTTTCTGAACAAAAATGGAAAGCTCGAGGACTGCTACTCCTGCTGTTATTATTGGCATTAGTTGTTAATGCTATCAACGTTGGCATTAGCTTTATTTTCCGCTATATTGATACATCACTGGCTAATTTTCCTCAAACTAAAGATACAGAAACCTTTTGGCGATTCATCTCTATTTATGCTGGTCTTTTGGTGATTGGTACTCCCATTGTTGTTATGTTCGGCTATCTCCAAGATAAGCTAGGATTATACTGGCGGGAGTGGCTAACAGGTCGGTTATTGGATAAATATTTGCAAAAACGCGCTTATTACCAGATTAATTTTAATGAAAAAATTGATAATCCAGACCAAAGAATTTCTGAAGACATTAGGGCATTTACCCGCACCAGTCTTTCTTTTTTATTGGTGATTCTCACATCAATTGTCACTCTAGTTTCTTTCACGGGCGTATTATTATCTATTTCTATTACCTTATCTGTTGCACTACTTTTATATGCAGTAGTAGGAACAATTGTTACTGCTTTGATTGGTCAAAGATTAATTGTAATTAACTTTGACCAACTCAAACAAGAAGCGAACTTTCGTTACGGTCTTGTTCATGTGAGAGATAATGCCGAATCGATTGCTTTTTACCAAGGTGAAGCGCAAGAATCAGTTCAGTTAAAACAGCGCTTTTTGGGCGCAATTCGCAACTTTGATTTGTTGATTAGTTGGCAGCGAAATCTTGGTTTCTTTACTACCAGTTATAATTACTTTGTTGCCGCACTGCCCTACATTATTGTCGCACCTATCTACTTTGCAGGCGATACTGAATTTGGGAAATTTACCCAAGCAGCGATCGCATTTCGGCAAATTTTTGCATCCTTATCTATTATCGTTAGCCAGTTTGAAAACCTGACTGCTTTCGCGGCAGGAGTTGAGCGCTTGGATAGCTTAGCCGATGGTTTAGAAACACCATCTGTAAAGCCAACAGGAATGACAACTATCGACATGACGCAAAACTCCAGACTAGCTTTACGCCAAGTCACTCTACTTACTCCTAATTATCAACGTACCTTAGTTAGGGAACTCTCTGTTACCATAAAGCCAGGAGAAGGACTGGTGATTGTCGGACACAGTGGGAGTGGCAAAAGTTCTGTCTTACGTGCAATTGCGGGTTTATGGAATGCGGGTACAGGTCATATTATTCACCCTTCCCTGACAGAGATGATGTTTTTGCCGCAACGTCCCTATATGGTACTGGGTTCCCTGCGAAGTCAGTTGCTTTACCCCAACACCAATCCCAACATCAGTGAAAGAAAATTGCATCAAGTCTTGGAGCAGGTGAACTTAAAAGACTTGCCAGAACGAGTTGGAGGCTTTGATGCACATCTAGACTGGGCAAACTTTCTCTCCTTGGGAGAACAACAGCGCCTTGCTTTTGCTCGCCTCCTACTAAGTGCTAGGAGCTATGCCATCCTAGATGAAGCAACTAGCGCGCTAGATATTACCAATGAACAGTGCCTGTATCAACAATTGAAGGCTACTGGAACTACTACAATTAGCGTTGGACACCGCGCCAGCTTGTTGCAGTATCACGAGTATGTTTTAAAGCTGGATGGCGATTCTAATTGGCAGTTGATGTCTACTCAAGAATATGATTCGGCTGAATAAGTTTGTTAAAAAAACTACAACGCTATCCCGTGCGCGGAGATTAGATTTGGACACCGCACTCAGGCAGGGAAAAAGTACACCTTGAGAGGTTGCGGTTTCTTCGATGTTGTAGATGGAAAAATCCGCTTTCAACGTGGCTACTGGGACAAGCTGACCTGGTACAAGCAAGTTGGACTGGCAATCGATTGAAACCTAAGGCTAATGAGTGAATAATGATATAAAATTCAAACATATAGGGCGACAACAGTGCATAAATTGCTAGTATGTATATACATGAAGTACATACATGGTAAATGAGCAACTCCTATAGCATTCGCAGCACCAGAATTGGTAACAGTGCAGGGTTTCGACTACCTGCTGATTTTTACCGCGAGCATCCTCAGTTTGAAGACAGCAGATGGTTGGATTGAGGTATTGTCACCAGATACAGCAATTGTGCGGATTGTTCCGCAAAAGAGTGAAGATGATGCATTTATACTCGCTATTAATGCGGTTATTTCTTGATTTTGCTCTCGCGGAAGCGTTAAAAAATAATACACTACAGCCTTACACAACTGAAATGTCCTCTGCCGCTCATAAACTTATTGAGGGTGTGGAAATAGAGGACGAATCGTGAGAAGATGCCCAAGTTTATCAGTAATGACTGGGAGATTTATTTTCATACTCAACTATTTGGCACTCAGTATCAAGCGTTGTCTGATCGCGTGTTCACCTTAAAGGAAAAATTACCAGAGGCGGAATTTAAAACTCACGCAATGCCGAAGCTGTTTGCGGCAATTACTGTGGCAATTGAAACCAAAATTCCCTTCGATCACGAGTGCGAGTTATTTTATTTTAACTGGTGCATTAAAACAGTATGGACGAGTGAAAAAAATGGGTTTACCGGAACGTTATCGACTGTTTTTCCGAGCATTTGATACTCCACAGTTGAAAGCGATCGTAATGAGCGTGGTTGGGGTTTCCTCTAGTGTGTTAATTTTGACAAAAAAATCAGGGATTTTGTTCATGCAGAAAGTATGCAAGAATTGTCAAAGACCTAAA
>NZ_JACXAE010000126.1 GCF_014698965.1 Iningainema tapete BLCC-T55 | reverse complement strand
TTTCTTTCATGTTAGATGAGTTTGAACCGATTAAAGCTGTCAACTCATCCTAATTTTCCAAATTTAGAATTGCTGATAATTAATTGCCGGATGGAATTGGAACAAAAATTGGTTTATGCTGGAAATAGAAAAAGTTTAAGAAATTTTAATTTTTACTCTTTAGTGTAATCATGCAATGCATAGTTAATCGCCGTGCGCAGTTTTCGGCTAGTCATAGATATTGGCTACCAGAACTGAGTGAAGCAGAAAACATCAAAAAATTTGGTGCTTGTTCTCGATTTCCAGGACATGGACATAATTATGTCTTATTTGTCTCCCTTGCCGGGGAAGTGGATAAATACGGTATGGTTTTGAACTTGTCCGAAGTTAAGCAAGTTATTAAACGAGAAATTACTAGTCAACTTGACTTTTCCTACCTTAATGATGTGTGGGTTGATTTTCAACAAACTCTACCTACCACTGAGAATATTGCCAAAGTCATTTTTGAAAGACTTGCACCTCATTTAAAAGTAGTCCGCATACAGTTATTTGAACACCCTCAGCTTTGGGCAGATTATATAGGAAATTCAATGGAAGCTTACCTTACTACCAGTACTCATTTTAGCGCCGCTCATCGGTTGGCTCATCCTCTGTTGGGTGAAGAAGAAAACTTTGAGATTTACGGTAAATGCGCTCGTCCTCATGGGCATGGACACAACTATCATTTAGAAGTGACGGTGCGCGGTGAGATTGAACCACGTACTGGTATGATTATAGACTTGGAATCACTTAACCAGGTAATTAAAGATTACGTAATTGAGCCATTCGACCATACGTTTCTAAATAAAGATGTTCCTTACTTTACCTCGGTTGTACCGACGGCTGAGAATATCGCACTTTATATTAGTGATTTATTGCGATCGCCTATTCAGAATTTAGGAGCTACACTTTACAAAGTCAAATTAATTGAAAGTCCAAATAACTCCTGCGAAATTTACTGTTGTAATTCTGAGTCAAACTCCATTACAACGGAGCAAAATCAGCCAGTTTTAGTGCGCTTGTAACATATAGGGGTGTTGACAACAAAGACGCCCCCCCGGCTACAACAATTATCTGTAGAGACGTTCCGGCGGAACGTCTCTACAGTTGGGCAATTATTGTACGATGGCGAGGGCTGTTGCTGGTGATAATGGGAGTGTGAAAACCCGCTCCCACTATTGCTTGCTCAATATCCAAGGAAAAATACTCATCAAAATAAGGTTCAGTACTTTTCAGCAAAGTCTTAATGTAAGGCGGCATTTTTTTGTAAACCTCAGATTGAGGATTCATATCCATAATTGCCAGGTAGCCTTGGGGACGTAATAAACGACGCGCTTCAGTAAAAATTGCCTTGGTTGCCGATTGGGGCAATTCATGACACATCAAAAAAATTGAGATTAAATCAAATGAAGCGTTTGGTAGCCCTGTTGATTCGGCAGCAGCATGAACCCAATGAATTTGATGTTGACGCTCAGCACCACGGTAGTGAGCAACAGCTAAAAAGTAAGGAGATAAATCTACTCCTGTAATTTTGGCGTGGGGATAAACGGATTGTAGAGCAAAAGTACTCATGCCCACACTACATCCCAAGTCAAGTATATCTTGGGGTTGATTGGGGATGTGTTTTTTTAACAAATTATGGTAACTTTGACGTAGTTGAGCGTCGCCCTGCGCTCCTGTACTTGAAAAGATCCCCGCATGAACTGCGTAAGCTGCAGATTCTACTTCAAAAGCCGCTTGCCAGCTAAGATTTCCGCTTTCGTAAGCGTGGAATGACCGCAGGTAATAATCTGGGTAGGTAAGTTGGGGGTTTTGTACTTGAGATAAATCCTTTTCCCAACCTCGCGCCTGTAATTCCTGCACTTGTTTTGTCCAAGGTACACCAATTTTCTCGGCGCGTTTAATCATCATCTGCCTTGCTTGATGTTTAGCAAGGTTGGCGAGGGGCTTGATTGCTAGTACGCCATTGATGAAGCGCGAGGCTAATCCAGGAGTGTTTTGAACTGCGGTCATATAAAAAATGAAGCTAAGTGCCATTAAAAAATTACCACAAACTTGCCATGCGGATTTGTCACAAAATCTCATGTAGAGACGTTACATGTAACGTCTCTACAAACCCTACTGGGCGGTTTTTGGTTTGAGGGCTAGCAACATTTCTACTTCACTGGTAGATTTGTTTGGGCTGTTGACAGTTACTCCTAAACCACGAATGGAACTAAGGATGGCACTGGCTTCAGGAGAGATAGACTGATTTTGGGCTGTGGAATAACGATTGTATAAAGATACAGCTTTTTCCATGTCTACGTAGAAGTAACCACTATTTGGCTTTTGCAAAGAAGCAGTTGCAGCTTTGAAGTTGTCACTATTGTCTAAAGTTTTACTTGCTGGAGTTGTCAGTGTATCGGCGATAGGACCACCAAAAGCGACAAAAACACTTTCTTTATCTAACCAACCGTGAGATAATAAAGCTCCTTGCTGAGGAATTTGCCATTCTGTGATGTCTTTTCCGCCGATGTTTCTTTGGGAAACGCTCAGTTGCTGGTTTTTGGCAATGGCGTCTAGTTTAGTGAGAATAGATTCAGCGGTTGTGCGATCGCTCGTATGAAATATCAAAGCTCCACCAAAACCGACATTTGCTAACATTCCTTGATTTAAAGGAATGGCTGCTAAGCCAAATTCACCATCCATCCATCCAAATACTTCTTTATCTAAATCAATATTGGCTGTTTTTAATTGCTCACGCGCATTCAAGAGAGTTTGATTCAACTCTGGAGTATTTTTCGATTGTTCTACTAAAGCTGACCACCAATTGCTGATCCCTTTTCCACTGACTAGGGCAATTGTATCACTGGGCAATTGAGACACTACCCGAGCATTCGTACTTTGATATTGAAATTTTACTAGTTGAGGATCTAAATTGGCAACTGCTTTCATTCTCACGCCAGCATCATCAATCCCTACACCCGCCACCATCGATTTCATCTGTTTGATTTGTGCTAGGGTTTGTGGCGGTATCTGGGTTGCTTGTGGATTTGTCGCGATCAGTTGCTGTACCATGTTGAAGTAGTTAGGTACGTAAATTTGTGCTACTGTATTTTGTAAACCAACACTCTTTGTGATAATATCGCTACTTGTGGCAAAAGAAGGCTCTCCTTTGTAGGTATCTATTGCCTGTTCCACAGCCTGCTTTTGCGGAGCTAGTATGAGATGTTCGTTTAAAACTGTAGTATATGTAGGTTTACCCTTAGTCGCAGTTTCAATAATTTTTTCGCCTTTGTAGTCGATTTCTTTTGCGCTGACATCTTTTTGCGACTTTAATTTGTTGGCAAAATTCAAAGCGCTAACTTTATCTTTGATCCCCACTACCATTAAGATATTTGGTTGTTGTTTTGCAGAAGTATCCTGAACTCCTTGAGTTGGGTTTGTTGGTAGCATAGCAATCATGACACCACCTACCCAAGGTTTTAGGTCTTTTTCATAAGAAATATTACTATTAGTGAGCAGATCTTGATTAAAGCTTTCTAACCCCTTTGCCACTAACTGTTGAGCGCTGGGAGTACCAAACTGCTGTAACTTCGCCCAAGTGCTGTCATCGGTGGAGATGTACGTTGCCATTAATGCTTCATCAGGTACTACTTTAGCACTACTTGAGGCGTCTGCGATCTTTCCCGCAGGTCCTCCCTTTAAATATATATAAGCAGCTATACCTCCTACTACAACTAAAGCAGTACTAACAGCAGGGATTAAAAATTTCGATTTGCTTTCTGGCATTGCGATTTTCCTATACTTCTTAAATTGTGCTACGGGCTATTACAAACGTCATTGTAGAGTTTTCGGATTTCTTGTGAGATGGAAGCAAAATGGTCGGAATTTACTGGTAATATTAGTGTTTCTACATACTTTAGGTTATATATTTCTCCAACCACTACTTCTATTCAATGAAGACTGCATCAGTAAATACTGTGTTCTTCATAGAAAAAAATTAATCTGAATAACAGTAACAAGCTATCCTATAGCTATAACAAAGCTTAGGAGTATTTTTACCCAATGAGAACTGTTACAGGAGAAAGTAACTCTTAACCTAGTAAAAACAGGGTGCATCCAGACAAGTGCATCTTTCTTTGATTGGGGAAATACAAGCGATGTAGCTGTTTTTCATAACTAAATCCAACAAAAGTTATCAGGATTAAAAGGTCAGTAAGCATCAATGTCGCAGTATTATTTTGATACAGAAAGTAACACTCACAAATCTTTTCAGTTGCCTGGGGCAAAACCTCATTACAACCCCGATCGTCCTGGACAAGTAGAACACATTTTTCTGGATATTAAGCTGGATATACCAAATCACAGTTACCAGGGTAATTGTAAAATAACTTTAACACCAATTCGTTCTGGGGTAGATAGCTTAACATTGGATGCAGTTAACCTCAACATCCAATCAGTTCAAGTTGATGATCTTCCACACTCCTTTGAGTACAACGGAGAAAAACTATACATCAAGCTAGTAACACCAACACAGGTAGACAAGCAGATCAAGATCGCGATCGCCTACTCAGTGGAAAAGCCCCAACGCGGTATTTACTTTATACAACCAGACAAACATTACCCGAAAAAGTCGATCCAGGTATGGACTCAGGGAGAAGATGAAGACTCTCGCTTTTGGTTTCCCTGCTTCGACTATCCAGGGCAACTATCTACATCAGAAATTCGTGTGAGAGTACCCAAAAACCTAATTGCGATTTCTAATGGAGAACTAATTAGTACCATTGAAGATGGTAATCACAAAATCTACCACTGGTCACAAAAGCAAGTACATCCTACTTACTTAATGACATTAGCAGTAGGAGATTTTGCCGAAATTCAGGATCAGTGGCAAGACAAAAACAATTCCGCTCAGGTGATACCGTGTCCCTACTACGTAGAAAAGGGACGAGAAGAAGATGCTGTACGCAGTTTGGGCAAAACACCGAGAATGGTAGAGTTTTTAAGCGAAAAGTACGGCTATCCTTATCCATTCCCCAAATATGCTCAAATCTGCGTTGATGACTTTATTTTTGGCGGAATGGAAAACACCTCAGCTACACTATTAACTGATAGATGTTTGCTTGATGAAAGAGCAGCCTTAGATAATCGCAATAGTGAGAGTTTAGTCGTCCACGAACTAGCACACCAATGGTTTGGTGATTTGGTAGTAATTAAACATTGGTCCCATGCTTGGATCAAAGAAGGGATGGCATCCTATTCTGAAGTCATGTGGACGGAGCATGAGTACAATGAGCAAGAAGCAGCATACTATTTATTACTGCAAGCTCGCAGTTATCTATCTGAAGATAGTGGTCGTTATCGTCGTCCAATGGTAACGCATATATATCGTGAAGCGATTGAACTTTATGATCGCCACATCTACGAAAAAGGATCTTGTGTTTATCACATGATTCGGACAGAATTAGGAGAAGAACAGTTTTGGAAAGCAATTCAAACATTTGTACAAGATAATGCTCACAGAACTGTAGAAACAGTAGACTTGCTCCGAGCAATTGAAAAAGCTACTGGACGCAATTTATTGTTCCTATTCGATCAGTACGTCTTCCGTGGTGGGCATCCAGATTTTAAAGTCGCTTATGCTTGGGATAATGATTCTCATCTAGCAAAGGTAACAGTAACACAAACCCAAGCGACATCAGATGATAGCAGTTTGTTTGATCTGAAAATTCCCATTGGTTTCGGCTACAGCCAACAAGAAGCAAAAACCTTCACGGTGCGGGTGAATGAGCGCGAACAAAGCTTTTATTTCCCCTTAGAAGAGAAGCCCAACTTTGTGAGCTTTGATGTGGGAAATAATTATTTAAAAACTGTTTCTTTGGAATACCCTGTACCAGAGTTAAAAGCACAACTAGAGTTTGATCCCGATCCCATCTCGCGCATCTTTGCCGCAGAAGCTTTGGCGAAAAAAGGTGGTTTAGAGGCGGTAAAAGCACTGTCAGCAGCACTACAAAAAGACTCCTTCTGGGGTGTACGCGGTGAAGTGGCGAAACAGTTGGCACAAATACAGTTGAATCAAGCTTTTGATGGATTAGTTCTTGGGTTGAAAGATAAAAATGCTCTAGCGCGACGTGAAGTGGTAGAAGCGTTAGGTAAAATCAAAACTCCGGAAAGTTATAAGGTTTTAAAAGAATTACTACAGGAGGGCGACAAGAGCTATTATGTGGAAGCAGCAGCAGCGCGTGCGATTGGAGCAATTGCGGCGATGAATAGTGAAGATAAACCTAAGGAAGAAAAGGTTTTAAAGCTGCTAAAATCTGTTTTAGAAGAACGGACGGGTTGGAATGAAGTAGTGCGTAGTGGTGCGATATCAGGTGTAGCTGAGTTCAAAACTTCGGAAGCGGCTTTAAATTTAGTTATGGAATACACTAAGCTTGGAGTATCGCAACCTTTACGTCTTGCGGCAATTCGCTCCTTAGGGAAGATTTCTGTGGCTCAAAGTCCGGCAAATGTAGAACGGATTTTGGAGCGGTTAACAGAAATTTCTAAAGAAACATTCTTTTTAACACAAGTAGCGGTGGTTACAGCACTAGGGTTTATGGAAACCTACAAAGCAATTGCCATTTTGCAGGCAATAGCTGAACAAACACCTGATGGGCGTGTGCGACGCTATGCGGAGGAAGAGATTTCTAAGGTGCAAAAGAGTGTAGGTTCAGATACCGCGCTGCGTCAGTTGCGTTCTGAACTCGATTTACTTAAACAACAAAACCAAGAACTCAAAAGCCGTCTAGAAAGTTTGGAAGCTAAGTCAAATTAGTTCATAAAAGATTTCTGATTTCGTAGAGAAGTCGGGAATCAATACTACTCGGCTCAACGAAAATTAGAAACCCGGTTTCTTAAACCGGGTTTCTGGCACATCAACTATCAGAGAAACCAGATTTCTTCTGAGGAACCGGATTTCTCTTATTGTTAAGTTTTATCAAATTATTTTAATTTTATATTTTTTTTAATAATTAAAATATTGCTTATGCTTATTTTAAAGCATAAGCAATAGATAAACAACGGTTTGATTACTTTGACAACTTGTTTTCTTCAAGAAAAACATAATTTATTTTACATTTTCAAAAGATAAATTTAGGATGTTTTTATGCTTAAACCAGTTTTAACAATTTTTTATCAATTTAACCCTTGGAACTCCACAATTGGAGGAATTCAAACTCTAATCAACATTTTTATTAAATATGCTCCTGAATACTTTGACGTAAAACTTGTCGGTACAGGAAACTCAAATCAGCGTGTAGGTAAATGGCAAGAAGCAGAATACGCTGGTAGAACAATTAGCTTTTTACCTTTATTGAGATTAGAGAACGATAATGTTAGAGGTTTAATACCTACAACAGTCAAATATACGGCTGCCCTTCTCGGGCGTTGTTTTGCCTCTGATTTTATGCATTTTCATCGGTTGGAGCCAACTTTGGCAACTTTAAACTGGCAGGGAGATAAAACTCTGTTTATTCACAACGATATTCATACACAGATTCAATCTCAAATTGATAAAAATGCAATTTTATGGCGAAGATGTCCAGCTGCGTATTTTGCTCTAGAAAGCCTGTTAGTTAACCAATTTAGCCAAATTTACTCCTGCAATACTGATTCTTTAGAACTTTACCGACAACGTTATCCGGCTTTAGCAAATCGGATGGCTTACATCAAAAATTCATTTGACAACGAGATTTTTTATCCATTGACTAAAGAGGAACGAGAAGCAAATAGGCAAGAACTAGCTATCCGGCTGGGTTTGCCGACAGAAACACGTTTCGTCTTGTTTGCAGGTAGGCTGCATCCGCAAAAAGATCCGATTCTGTTAGTCAGAGCGTTTGCCGCTTTGAACGATCCTTTTGTTCACTTGCTGATTGCTGGAGATGGAGAGTTAAGATCTTTATTAGATCAAGAAATTGCGCGATTGGGGTTGAGGCGTCAGGTAACTATGCTTGGAGCGGTACTTCAAGCAGAACTAGCACAGTTGCATCGCATCTGTAGTGTATTTGTGCTGAGCAGTGCATATGAAGGTTTACCTTTAGTGGTTCTTGAAGCTCTAGCCAGTGGCACTCCTGTCGTCACAACTAAATGTGGTGAAACTCCAAAATTGCTCACAGCTGACAGTGGAGTTGTTTGTTCTGAACGCACTCCAGATTGTATAGCCAATGCTTTACGTCAGGTACTGCTACATCCAGAGGATTACTCTTTTCAGTCTTGCGTGCGAACTGCTCAGCCTTATAGTGCTAGATCTATAGTTAGGGATGTTTATAATCAGATGTTGAATCGCTGGGAGTTGGGAACTCTTTCTGTATCTGGGTGAATAAAAATAACGTAGAGACGTTCCGCCAAAACGTCTCTACAATGATTCTGAATAATGCACTTTCAAATGTGCAACGCCCTTGCAACAGCTTACTAACTTCACACAGGAGATATGTGTTGTGTAGCACAATACATATCTTCAATAATTACAATTTTTGTTTTTCTCTTTTACTTTGACATTTCACTTTTTGTTAAGATATTGTAAAGTAGCTTGGCTTTAATTTTTCTTTACAAGGTATAAAAAAATCAATCATGTCAAATTTTACCATATTGCTAAATTTAATAGAAAAATTTTATACATTAATTTATAAAGATTCAATAAAGATTTCATGAAGCAAGAGATAATTAGAGCGGAAAAATACTAGGATTTTAATGGTGTAACCGAATTTATAGGTAAAAACAACAAAAATTTTTTGTGCTTTTTTGAAAGTAACAATGTTGCAAAAGTACTTGTAAAAAAATTACATAGTATTGTAGAAATGCGTAAAACTTTGTTGAAATTTATTACCTTGAAAGATTTGAAAACACTACCATCGGAGGGATGCAGATACCCAGAAAAATCTTTACTTTGTAGGAAGATTTGAATGAAATGAGTTGAAATCGTTTTTCGGTTTTAGAAAAGCAAACCAGTAAATACACGCACCTTGTTCAGGTTGGTTGTCATGCGTAAACCTATTCTGACAATTTTTTATCAGTTCAATCCCTGGAACTCTACTATTGGAGGTATTCAGACACTCATCAATATTTTTATTAAATACGCTCCGGACGAGTTTAAGGTGCGGCTAGTAGGTACAGCAGATAATTTGGTAAATCAACCTTTGTACAAGTGGCAAGAAGCAGAATTTGCAGGTAAGGAAATTAGTTTCCTGCCTTTAGTTGCACTGCAAAATGATAACGTCAGACATGTAATACCAACAACGCTAAAGTATACGGCGGCTATGTTGGGACGTTGCTATGCTTCTGATTTCATGCACTTTTATCGATTGGAGCCTACTATAGCAGCGCTGCGGTGGCAGGGAGATAAAACGCTGTTCATTCAGAATGATGTTCACCAGCAGATGGCATCGACTGATGATAAAAATGCCATTCTGTGGCGACGCTTTCCTCAAGCATATTTTGCGCTGGAACGTTTGTTAGTTGGTCAATTTACCCAAATATTATCTTGTAATACTGATTCTCTGGAACTATATCAAAAGCGTTACCCTCACATAGCTAACCGTGTCGCTTTTCTAAAAAACACTTTTGACGAGGAAATTTTTTACCCTCTATCAACCGAAGAGCGCTCCCGCTCCCGACGCAACTTAGCGCAGAAACTGGGTAAGAATGAGGAGACACGTTTCGTTCTGTTTGCTGGACGTTTACATCCCCAGAAAGATCCGCTCTTACTCATCAGAGCGATATCCGCTTTAGATGAACCAGATATTCACCTACTCATAGCAGGCGATGGTGAGTTAGCAGAACAAGTACGTTTAGAAATTAGTCAACTGGGATTATCTGAACGGGTGACAATGCTTGGAGCGCTCAAGCAAACAGAACTAGCAGATTTACACCGTATCTGCAATGCTTTAGTTCTCAGTAGCGCTTTTGAAGGTTTACCTTTCGTTGTTCTAGAAGCACTTGCCTGTGGAACACCAATTGTAACGACAAAAGCCGGCGAAACTCCAAAACTACTTTCTCGTGATAGTGGGTTTGTGTGTGAAGAACGAACTCCAGCTTGTATAGCCGATGCTTTACGCAAAGTAGTACTACATCCGGAAAATTACTCCATAGTTGATTGTGTGCGTAATGCGCAGCCTTTTGCTGCTCGCACTGTTGTTGGAGAAGTCTATAACCAGATGTGGCAACGCTGGGAGCATCGTGTCTCCATGGCTAGCACCTAATTGTCATGTTAACCCTATTTTTGGAGCAGGACTAGAAAAAATGAAAATAGCAGTGATTGGTGCAAAAGGATTACCGCCCAAACAAGGAGGCATTGAACATTACTGTGCAGAAGTTTACCCTCGCATGGTAGCCCAAGGACACAGTGTAGATTTATATGCTCGATCTACGTACACGAATGGTTCTTGGGGCGAACGCTATAATTTTGAAGGCGTCAAAGTTATTTCTTTACCAGGAATAGAAATGAGAGGGGTAGACGCATTTATTACCTCAGCGATCGCAGCAGTAATAGCAAGTGCAAAGAAGTATGATATTGTACATTTTCATGCTTTGGGACCATCCCTATTCACCTGTTTACCCAGAATTGCTACCTCCACAAAAGTAGTAGTAACCTGCCAAGGGCTAGACTGGCAAAGAGCAAAATGGGGCAGTTTTTCCACCCGCTTAATCAAAATGGGGGAAGAAGCAGCCGTGCGTTTTGCCCACGGGATCATTGTGGTGTCAGATGCACTGCAAAAGTACTTTTTGCAAACATATGATCGAGATACAGTTTACATCTCTAACGCTCCTGCTAAATATGGCGAATCAGACTCGAATTTTAGCTATGGTACTCAGCTAGGTTTAGAGAAAGGACGTTATATTTTGTTTTTGGGCAGACTAGTACCAGAAAAACGTCCTGACTTGCTGGTTGATGCTTTTGCTCACTTAGAAAACCAAGGATGGAAACTGGTTCTGGCAGGAGGTGTGAGCGATACTAAATCTTTCACGAACCAGCTATTATCTAAAGTGGCAGATAACCGCAACGTCATATTTGCTGGAGAACTTCGTGGCGCTCGTCTGTGGGAAATTGTGCGCGGAGCAGGATTGTTTGTTCTTCCATCTGATTTGGAAGGATTACCACTAGCAATGTTAGAGGCAATGCGGGAGGGTATTCCTGTGTTAGCCAGTGATATTGCACCCCACCAACAACTGATTAATGGTAGTAGGGGATTACTGTTTGAGGCAGGTAATTTAAGCTCTTGCACTCAAAGTATGAATTGGGCAATTACTCACCCAGCTGAACTCGCAGTCATGGCAAAAAGTGCGCAAAAATATGTACAGCTTAATTACAGTTGGGAGCGGATTACGGCGGAAACGCTGAAACTATATGCAAAACTTTTACACTCGTCTGAGCAAGTAGAAGTTTCACGGCAGGAAAGAGGGCTGGCAGGAGCAATGAGCAAGAAATAGGTAGGTATAAATAATGGAAAAAAATATTGTTACCTTACTGGCTGTTGCGCGACGGCGGAGTTTTCCAGCATTAGCCACATTTACGGCTGTGATTGCAGGAGCGATCACCTACATTACTGTCACCCCCAAATTATACGAAACCTCAGCCAGACTGATCCTAGACGACAAAAGTGTCAGTGTGTCTGAGTTAGGACGTGATTTGGCGCAAGTGCGATCGACTGTACCAGGGGGAGCCAGCCCACTAGCAGATCAAGCAGAACTAGTAAAATCGCAACGGGTGTTAAAACGAGCACTCAATGACGACAGTCTCAAAGACATTAATTCAACCCAAATGCCAATCAAAATTGACGATTTGAGTCAATGCTTGAGCGTGAAAATTCTGCCTGCCACCAACATTCTGGAAGTAAGTTGTAAGAACAAAAACCCAGAACTTGCCACCAAGATAGTTAACGCTGTTGCCCAAGCAATGGTTGACGATAACACTCAAGTCATCCGCAAAGAAGCTGCCAGCGTAGTAAAATTCTTACGCACAAGAGTACCTGAGGCTAGGCAACGGCTCGAAGTTGCTGAACTAGCTGAAAACAAACAGCGACAAAGCAGTGGGATTGTTTCTTTCGACGAGCAAACCAAAAGCGCAGTAGAAAGTCTGGCTGCTTTGGAAGATCAAGAGCGCACACTTAACGCGCAATTACGAGAGGCAAAGTCGCGGGATGCATCACTGCGAGGGCTAACAGAAGCTAAGGAACTCAACACAGCCCTCTCTACTGTCAGAGGTGGTCAAGATGAAGACATCAAACGTTTACGTGCTACATTGTCAGAGTTGGATGCAAAACTAATTGATGCCCGCGCCCGCTATACAGAATCTCATCCGACTGTAATTAAGTTGACTGAAGAACGAGACGCACTTCGTAACTTATACAATCAAAACCTCCAACGTGTTTCCCCTAACAATCAAGCTATACCTTCTAGAAATATAGCAGGCGATCAACTTAGTCAAGAACTTACCTCCAAACTGATTACAAATGACGTAGAGCGAAAGGCGATCGAAAATAAACTCTCAGTTGTACAAACAAATCGAGCTTTACTACAAAAACGTTTAGCCCAACTACCAATTGAGCAGCAGCCATTAACTGCACTTACTCGTAGACGCCAAGAAGCGGCAGAATCATTAAAGTCACTCCAAGGCAAACTAGAAGAAGCGCGAATTGCTGAAGCTCAATTAGTTGGCAATGTCCAAATCATTGAAGCTGCTCAAGTTCCAACTTTACCGACATCGCCGAAGCGAAACATCATACTGGCAGTTGCCGTTGCCTTTGGCAGTATATTAGCTCTTGGTGTAATACTGCTGTTGGAATTAATGGATAATACTTTAAAAGATGCTTCCGAAGCAGAAGAACAAAGCAAGCTACCATTGCTGGGAGTATTACCGCGTTTACCAGCCAAAACTCTTGTCCTTGCACCATCAGAACGATTTTTAGATGATGTAGGCTTGGTGGAACCTTACCGAATGCTCTTTAAAACAATCGAGTTTCGCCAAGATGAGCGCTTGCGACTGATGGTTGTAACTAGCACAATTTCCGGAGAAGGTAAATCAGTAGTAGCCTCTCACTTAGCCGCAGTTGCCGCTATGTTGTCTTGGCGAACATTGATTATAGATGCAGATTTGCGCCGCCCTGTGCAACACACCTTGTTCAACTTACCTCCCAAACCAGGAATTACAGATGTAATTGACGGAGAAAAATCCTTCCAAGAAACGGTACAGCGAACAGATGTGGAAAACCTTGATGTTTTGACTTGTGGTGAATTGCGCAGTCGCCCTTCACAGTTGCTAGAATCACCGGCGATGAAATCTATTCTGCAAGAAGCGGCGCAAAACTACGATTTAGTCATCATAGATACACCACCACTAAGTGCTTGTGCTGATGCTTCTACCTTAAGTCGGCTAAGTGATGGAATAATTATGGTTACACGTCCTAGTTTTACCATCAAAGAAGTACTCTCAAGGGCAGTATCAGAATTAAGCAGAAATCGGATACCAGTATTAGGAGTAGTAGTGAATGGAATGACTAGTATGACTGAAACCTATTACCGCTATTCCGTCAATGGATACAAACCAACTAAGCGTTTGACTGGTTTGTCTGAAACAGCCAATTCTCCAAAACGTTCGAGGTCTAAGTAATTATGTTGACTAATCAACGCTCAAGTCGTTCTTCTGTTCTAGCATTTTTTGTTGTGTTAGCAGCGATGGGGGTTGGTATAGTTGCCGGGTTTCTTGCTGGTGCGAAACCTTTTTACTTAGTTTTAGCTGTTGTGGCGGTGACGGCAGTTGTCTGTTTATTTACCAATTTTGAGTTTACAGTACTGGGTTTACTGATCCTACGCAGTTCTTTAGATCCTTTCTCTGCTCAGCAATTACCAGCTGCATTTGCTCTGGGCGTAGATGCATTAACCCTGCTCTATGTCACTGTTTTATTACTGACAAAGCAACGAGTACAAACAAATAAATTTTTCTGGATTTTCACTCTCTGGGTAGCACTACAAGGATTATGGATTGTGCTACCCGCATTAGGCTTAGGGCTAGGAACTTCATACTTGTCATTCAGCATTCGTGAATGGCTACGTATATTTTCTTGGCTAATGGTTTATCTTTTAGTCATGCAACTAGATGGGCGAATTCATCCACAAAAAGTCATATCTACCCTATTTCTCAGCCTTATTGTACCCCTCATAGTAGGGTTCATGCAGTTGTTATTACCTTCGCGTCTACCTTATTTTCTTGCTTGTTCTGGTTGCTTAAACTCAACTATTGGGCATCCCAGTGCATTTGGCACATTTTTATTTTTATTTATTGGTTTAACTCTTTGGAAGTTGGAGCAAGTACGTCAACGTGGGTTATGGATTATTTTGCTGGCTACACTTGCTTTCTTCTTAGTAATGACTAAATCTTTCACTAGTCTAGTTATATTTTGTGTATTTATAGTTGCCTTAACTGCTCCTAAATTGAATTTGCTCAAATTAATAGGAGGAGTTATGTTTTTGTCAATAGTATTAGGATTTTTTGCTAATACGCCGTTTGGGCAAGAAAAGCTTAGTGCCATATTAGATACACCACTTTTTAATCCAGATACAGACATTTCACGTACCCTGATGCTAGCAGTTGGCGAGGGTGCAAATAGTGCAAACTGGCGAATTGCCCAATGGACTTATTTGTTTCAAGCTTGGCAAAAATCTCCGCTTTTGGGATATGGTTTGGGTACTAGCCCCTATTTAACAACAACAATGTTTATTGGTTTTTATGCTCACAATGATTACATGCGTTTTCTTACAGAGCAAGGAATTGTTGGTTTATTTATTGTTTTAAGTTTTTTTGTAGCTCAATTTTTTTACCTTTTTCAGTTACTGCGTAATTCTCCTCCTAGCAGCCCTAAAAGTCAACTTTGCTTAACTCTAATAGCTATTTTGGTGGGAATTGTTTTGGGAATGCCTAGTGATAATGTTTGGAGTCACACTACTTTGTTCTTTTATTGGTGGCTTCTTTTTGCCGTGGCAAGTTGGGATTGGGAGCAATTAGAGGATGAAAATAGTTGAGAAATGAATAATTATTATTAATCATGTTTAGCAAGTGAAAATAAGTAAATTATCATGAATAGTACTGAAAAAAAAGAAACTGCTCATCATAAAAAAAAGCTCAATCTCATACAACTATTTAGAGGAATAGCTGCATTACTAGTAGTACTTGCTCATGGCAGTTTAATTTTTCATGAAAATTTGCAGAAAGCTTTTTTATTTGACATATTTAATTTTGGTGGTTCAGGTGTAGATTTTTTCTTTGTATTAAGCGGATTTATTATATTGTATGTTCATCACCATTATATTGGTAATCCCAGTAAATTAAAAAGTTTTTTGATTAAAAGATTTGTACGTATATATCCCATTTATTGGGTTGTGTTGACAGGCAAGCTGTTCGCTTCTTTGGGTTTGTCTGACTCAGCTACACCTATGATTAACTTAATTGAAGTTGTCAAAGCTTATCTTTTATTTCCCCAAGATAGAATTATCCTTTCTGAGTACTTCCTTGGTGTTAGTTGGACATTAACTTATGAAGTTTTTTTCTACCTGATTTTTGGCTTGTTAATATATTTACAGCCCAAATTTTATCTACCGATAATTGGGATATTACTATCGGGGGTAATTCTCAATTTTACAAATATTGTTCAGGTTCCAGAAAATAGTGTTCTGCTTCAGTTTCTTTTCAGTCCGTTGCATATTGAGTTTATTTTAGGATGCTTAGCTGCTTATGTTGTAACTCAAAATAAAATTACTTATGGAAGTCAACTACTTTATCTAGGTTTATTTCTCTACACTTTAGCGGCTATAAATACTAACTATAATCTTTTGCCAGTGTCAAACGTAATTACTTATGGTATTCCTGCAACAATATTGGTAATAGGTGCTGTAGCTTTAGAAATTAGTAAGACAGTGAATGTTCCACAGATGCTGATCTTACTTGGTGACGCATCCTACTCTATTTACCTGATACATGGTTTTGTCATTAATAATTTAGTTAAGGTGGTGTTAAATCTGCAAATTATTGATTTTTTCACGCAAAATTCTTTAATATTTAGCCTTTTTGCAATTTTTAATGCAGTTATGGCTGTAATTATTGGATGTATTATGTATTTATACTTAGAAAAACCTTTGCTTTCTATATTAAGACAATCAACCAAACCACAATTATCTCGCTAGTTTTTGGTATTTAAATTTTAAGGGGTAGTATGTCATTTGCTTACAAAGTATCTGGATGGAACCGCAAGCGTAAATGGGATTTGTTTCTCAAAGAAATTCAACCTACCGCTGATACTACGATTTTAGATATCGGTTTTAGTGAAGAAGAGTATAGCGATACAGATAATTTTTTAGAGAAACATTATCCCTATCTTGAGCAGATAACTGCTTTGTGTCTGGAAACACCAGAAGCCTACTTACATGCTCGGGACAAAGCAGAATTTCAAGTTCCTGAAGAGGCGATTTTAGCCAAAAGAAAGCAATCTTCAACACGCTATCCACAATTAAAAGTTGTCACTTATGACGGTAAGACTTTTCCTTTTCCTGACAAATCTTTTGATGTATGTTGGTCAAATGCTGTTTTGGAACACGTTGGCGATCGCCCCCAGCAAATTCTCTTTTTAAAAGAAATTCAAAGAGTAGCAAAAGTAGCTTTTATCACCACGCCTAACAGGTATTTTCCCATTGAAGTACATACGCGCACACCACTATTACATTTTTTACCCAAGAAAATTTTTGATCGCTATTTGCACTTTGTGGGCAAAGGATGGGCAGCAGACGAATATATGTACCTGTTATCGCTGCGGGATGTACACAAACTTCTACAGGCTGCTGAAATTACTCAATACAAAATTATTCAGAATAGATTGCTATCTTTCGTACTCGACTTTGTAATTATTTTATGAAGGTACTATTTTACGATGACGGGAATAGTTTTGGCGGTCATACTTTGACAGCGTTAGATGCAGTTCGGTACTTAGGAGAACAAACAGACCTAAATGTAGGTTTTATGTTCTATGAAGGAAACAAAAGACTACATGAACGTTTAAATTTACTAAAGCATAGTAATGTTGAACTTTACCCCATTAAATGGCAAGAACCAAAATTAAGAACTATAGAAGCATTATTTTCATTTGCTCAAGTCCAGAAAGTTAAAAGTTTAATTGACCAGGTACAACCAGATATTATAATTATTTCTCAGGGTTGTATTGAACAATGTTCTATTGGTTTGCTTGCGGCGAAAAGTGGTAAATACAAAACTATTAGTTTTATCGCTTTAACTCAAGAAATATCAGTTATGGGGGGTAAGTTAGCTCAGTTTAGAGATTGGGTAAACTTATACTTCTACAAATTATCTGATGCATTTATCACAACAAGCCAAAATGCCAAAAATAGGCTAATTCAACATGGGGTGAGGTCAAAGATTTCTTTAGTATATTACGGACCTAATCTTAAATTTTGGCAATTTAGGGATAAAAGTGAATTTCGCCGCAAGTTAGGTATAAATGAAAACGATTACGTGGTAGCATTGATTGGTCGAGTTCAATTTGCACATAAAGGTCATGACTTTCTCATTAATTCTATCGCCAAGTATCAAAGTAAACTAGAGAACATTAAACTAGTTCTGGTTGGTGATGGTCCTGATGTTAATCGTCTTCAATCACTAATTCAATCTTATAGTTTGAGTCATTTTGTCAAACTTGTTTCTTGGAGCGATGACCCATCATATATCTATTCTGCCATAGATATGCTGATTATTCCCTCTAGATTTGAAGGTTTACCTTTAGTTATGTTAGAAGCCATGTACTATAGTTTGCCAATTGTTGCCTCAAATGTTGATGGAATGGCAGAGGTACTACCAAAAGATTGGCTTTTTCAATTTGGTGATAGTAACTCTCTCATCGAGACTTTACTTCAAGTTAAACAGCAAGACAATAGAGAAGTTTTAGCAAAGAATAAAATGCGCATTATGACAGAATTTAATGTTGATAAATTTGGGGAGGAGTTTTACAAAGCTATTTCGGAAAAGTAATCAATAATTGTTGAAATCACTAAACTTATTTATTTGTGTTCCAAGATGCTAAAAGTTTCTGTGATCATTCCTGCCTATAATGCTATGACTTATCTGCCCAAAACTTTAGAAAGTGTTTTGCAGCAGACTTTCACAGATTTTGAAGTATTGATTATTAATGATGGAAGTTCGGACAATATTGTGCAATGGGCTGAGCAAATTGTAGATTCACGAGTAAAACTGATTTCACAAGAGAACCAACGTTTGGCTGCGGCACGTAACACTGGTATTGCTCATGCCCAGGGAGAGTATATTGCATTTTTAGATGCTGATGATTTGTGGGAGCCAACTAAGCTTGAAAAACAAGTACGTTGCTTGGAAGAGCATCCAAAAGTGGGTTTGGTACACTCTTGGACTCTTTTAGTTGATAGTGAAGGTAAGGTGACTGGTAAAGTACTTAAAAGTCAGATAGAGGGTGATGCTTGGCAACAAATTGTGCAGAAAAATACTGTGGTTGTTTCTTCTGTAATAGTTCGTTCGAGTTGTCTAGAAACTGTTGGGGTATTTGATCGCGATTTACACTATTGTGAAGATTATGATATGTGGATTCGGCTTGCGTCTCGTTATCCCTTTGCAGTGGTTAAAGAACCTTTAACTAGGTATCGTCTGCATCCAGGCACTTTGTCTACTCATTGTCAAGGAGTTTTACAGAGTTTTCGGATCTTGATCGAAAGAGCATTTCAATCTGCTCCTATAGAGTTACTTTACTTGAGAAATCGCGGTTATGGAAACGAAAATCTTTATCTGGCTTGGAGATCTTTAAATAACCAAGATTACAAACAAGCAATTCATTTTCAAGAGCAGGCGCTAGCTCATTATCCACAATTACGTTACTCTTGGGAATGTATTCGCTTAGGGTTAGCGATCGCCGTTATGCAGTTGCTTAAACCTGATGGTTACAGTAAAGTACTAGAATTAATCTATACCCTACGTCGGCGTATTTCATCAAGTATTGCTCGATGAGATTTTTAAAAGTTGAACAAGGAACTTGATATATGCCCACAGTCTCTGTTGTGATTCCCGCATACAATGCCATGAATTATCTGCCCAAAACTTTAGAGAGTGTTTTGCGGCAGACTTTCACAGACTTTGAAGTATTAATTATTGATGATGGTAGTTCAGATCATATTGTGGAATGGGCTGGTGAGTTAGCACCACGAGTGAAACTGCTAACACAAGCAAACCAAGGTGTATCTGTAGCACGTAACACAGGTATTGCTCACGCCCAAGGAAAGTACATAGCGTTTTTAGATGCAGATGATTTATGGGAGTCAACTAAGTTAGAAAAACAAGTGCGTTGTTTAGAAGACAAACCGACAGTAGGTTTAGTCTATACTTGGACAGCTTTTATCAATCAATTAGATCAACCAATCGGCACAATCATCGTTTCCCATGCAGAAGGAAATGTATGGAAGCAAATTGTTGTTAGAGATATGATTTCTACTGGTAGCTCACCAATGATTCGTCGTGAATGTTTTGACACTGTGGGTGTATTTGATCCTCAACTAAGCATTGGTGAAGATCGAGAGATGTGGAGTCGCATTGCTGCTCATTATCCTTTTGCCGTAGTTAAAGAACCTTTAACTCTTTATCGAAGGCATCCTTATAATACAACCAAAAACACCAAAAAGATTGCGCAAGAGTTGCGTCGGGTGATTGAGAAAACCTTTGCCTCTGCCCCAACAGAGTTACTTTATTTACGCAATCAAAGCTATGGATGGATGAACTACTTTGCCGCTGTATCTGCTTTACTAGAAGAGAATAACTATCATGACGCAATACATTTCCGTCGGCATGCTGTATTGCATTATCCTCAATTACGCTATACGTTAATGTATATACGTTTAAGTTTATCAATAACCGTAACACGTTGGTTTGGTTCTCAAGTATATGAGAAAGCACGAGAACTAAGTCGCACTTTACGACGGTTGATTTTTCCTCTTTTCAATTAGCAAAGGAGTTATAAATTTATGCATATTATTGTTTTAGAAGTAGAGCCAACTTCTTTACGGGGAGGGCAAGAAGTTGTTCTGTTTGATATTTGCTATGGCTTAGCTCAACGTGGACATACTATTAGTCTTGTTTATACTAAAGAAGGAAACTTACTAGAAAAGTATCAACAGTTTTGCCAACACACAGTCAAGGCTGATCAATTAACAATCTATCCACCCCAAAAGAACTTACGTTTTTTAGCAGATATTTGGCATATTAATAAACAAATTTCTATTACTCAAAAAAGTATTGTTTTTAGTAATCAATATCAAGATACTTATTTCGGTCGTCTTTTAGCTATAACGAAAAGAATTCCTCTATTGTGTTATCTTCATCTACCACCAGCAGAAAAGTTTATTGAAATGAAGGGGGTTAAACAATATCTAAGAGATACATATATTAAATGGCAAAGAAAAATTGGACTGCAAGGAGTGAAGCATTTTATTGCAGTTTCCCATCAAACCAAGCAGGATTGGATTAACGAAGGTTATCAAGATGATGTAATTGATGTTGTACATAACGGGATTAATTTGCAAGTATACAAACCTACAACTGATTTTGTACTGACTAGAAAGGAATGGAATCTTCCTCCAGATATCAAAGTAATTTCTTATGTGGGAAGATTAGATAAAGAAAAGGGAGTAGAAACACTGATTAAAGCTTTTGCTATATTGCAAAAAAGTCACGCTAACACTAAGTTATTGATTGCTGGTAAATCTCTATTCCAAGGCGATAAATATAGACAAACCTTAGAACAGCTAGGGACAGAATTGGGTATAAAAGATAATGTAACATTTCTTGGTCATGTAACTAATACTACTAGTCTTTATCAAGTTAGTGATGTCACCGTTCTACCTAGTTTATGGTCTGAACCTTTTCCGCGCTCAGTTCTAGAATCAATGGCTTGTGGTACTCCTGTAGTAGCTAGCCGAATTGGGGGAATTCCCGAAAGTTTGACAGGAGAGTTCCAAAATGGACTTTGTGAATCGGGAAATGAACAAGATTTATCAGATACTCTCAATCGAATTATCACTTGGAGAGATAAAGACCCTCTATTGGGAGATAGATGCCGTGAGCATATTGTGTCAAAATTTAGTTTAGACAAAATGGTGGCTCATGTTGAAAAAGTACTAGAAAGACTTATGTTGGGGGATTGAGCAGATAAGATGCATATCATTGTATTAGAGCAAGAACCATCTTCGCGTCGTGGTGGACAAGAAGTAGTTTTGTTAGATTGTTGCCGTGGTCTAGCAAAAAGAGGACATATTATTACTCTGCTTTATACTAAAGAAAATGATTTACTAGTGCAGTATCAAGAGTTTTGTCGCCACACATTAAAGATTAATAGATTTACAGTTTTTCAACCCCAACAAATCTTCAGTTTTATTAGTGATATTTTTAAAGTTAATCAGATTTCCATAACGGAAAACACTATTGTGCTCAGTAATCAATTTACTGATACCTTTTTCGGTTATGCGATCGCCACTTTAAAAAGTATTCCCTTAGCTTGTTACATCCATCTACCTCCGCCACGAAAAAAGTTTGCTACATGGCAAGGAATAGGATTCAAAAAAATCAAAAAATATCTAGCACTTCATAACATGAGTTGGCAGTGGCAGCTAGGAATGAAGCAAGTAAAGCATTTTATTGCAGTTTCTCAGCAAACAAAATTGGATTGGGTAAACAGTGGTTACGCACAAGATCTAATTGATGTTGTATATAATGGTATTAACCTAGAAATATACAAACCACCATACAATTTTTCTGCCATTAGAAAAGAATGGAATATAGCAGAAAACACTAAAGTAATTTCCTATGTAGGAAGAATAGATAAAGTCAAGGGGCTAGAAACTCTGATTAAAGCTTTTGCTATGTTGCGGAAAAACTGGGTAAATAGCAAATTATTAATTGCGGGTAAACCTGTATCTCAAGGCGATGAATACCAACAGACTTTAATACAGCTAATAGCTAACTTGGGTGTAGAGGATGATGTAAAATTTCTTGGGCATCTTAGTAACACTACTAGCTTATATCAAGTTAGTGATGTAACAGTTTTACCCAGCTTGTGGTCTGAACCTTTTGGACGGGTAATTATTGAATCAATGGCTTGTGGTACTCCTGTAGTAGCAAGCAGAATCGGAGGAATATGTGAAATATTAACTGGGGAGTTTCAAAACTTACTCTTTGAAAAAGGTCATGAACAAAAATTAGCTCATACTCTTAATCATATAATCAATTGGAGAGAGCAAGACCCCAATATAAGTAACAGATGTCGCCAGCATATAGAGGCAAAATTTACTTTAGATAGAATGATTGATGAACTGGAAAAAGTCCTAGAAAAAAGATTTCCGCACAAGGAAATAAATCAAGAAAACGCAGGTAAATTATTAGTAGAAAATACGGGAAAGTAGATGACTAAAGAACTTATTATTGAAGCGGGTAGAACAGAAGGTCAATATTGGCGAGACTTGTGGAAATACCGAGAATTGTTCTACTTTCTGGCATGGCGCGATATTTTGGTGCGCTACAAGCAAACGGCGATCGGTATGGCATGGGCATTAATTCGCCCCTTCTTAACGATGATCGTATTCACCGTTATTTTTCAAGGTGTGGCGAAACTACCAAGTGATGGCAATACACCTTACCCCATTTTGGTTTATGCCGCGCTGCTGCCCTGGCAGTTTTTCTCCAGTGCGCTGATGGAATGCAGCAACAGTCTAGTTAATAACGCCAACTTACTTTCTAAAGTTTACTTTCCGCGTTTGATTGTACCGACTAGTGCAGTGATTGTCAGCTTTGTGGACTTTATGATCTCGGGCATAATTCTGTTAGGGTTAATGGCTTACTACAACTTTGTACCCGACTGGCGCATCCTGACTTTACCAGTGTTTATTCTCATTGCTTTTGCCGCGTCGATGGGAGCAGGATTGTGGTTAGCAGCTGTGACTGTCGAGTATCGGGACTTCCGCTATATAGTAACGTTTCTAGTACAATTTGGTTTGTACATTTCACCAGTAGGTTTTAGTAGCACTAGGATACCGCAACAGTGGCGACTGCTGTATTCACTTAACCCAATGGTAGGAGTAATAGATGGTTTCCGGTGGGCAATTTTGGGTGGTGAGTCACAGATATATTTACCTGGCTTTGCTCTGTCTTTAATGATTGTCGCTATACTGCTGTGGAGCGGTATTTGGTATTTCCGCAGAATGGAGCGTACTTTTGCTGATGTAATTTAAACGTGTGGTTGAGTAGGAGTTAAGCAGATGTCCGATACTGTAATTCGAGTAGAAAATTTAAGTAAGAAGTACGTAATTGTACATCAAGCAGAAGGTGCTGATAATTACAAGACATTTCGTGGGGCAATGACTAATGCAGCGAAATCTCTTGCTCATGCGCTTCATATAGGTGCTAACAAGCAAGTAAAACCCAGTTGGGAGGAATTCTGGGCACTTAAAGATGTGTATTTTGACATTCAGCAAGGCGAGAGAGTTGGTATTATTGGTCGAAATGGCGCAGGGAAATCAACGCTACTAAAAATTCTCAGCAGAATTACAGAACCAACCAGGGGAGCTATCCGGATTAGAGGACGAGTAGCCAGTTTATTAGAAGTGGGAACGGGTTTTCACCCAGAACTAACTGGTAGGGAGAATATCTTCCTTAATGGTGCAATTTTAGGCATGAGCAAGGTGGAAATTGTTGCTAAGTTTGATGAAATTGTTGCTTTTGCCGAGATAGAAAAGTTTTTAGATACGCCAGTGAAGCGTTATTCTTCGGGGATGTATGTAAGGCTGGCGTTTGCAGTTGCTGCCCATTTGGAGCCAGAGATTCTCATCGTTGATGAAGTTTTAGCAGTGGGAGATGCTCAGTTTCAGAAAAAATGTCTAGGTAAGATGGAGGATGTGGGCAAGGAAGGAAGAACGATTTTATTTGTTAGCCACAACATGGCTGCAATTCGCGCATTGTGCAGTCGAGCATTATTGATGCGAAATGGTCAATTGTTCATGGATTCTGATGTGGAAAATGCGATCAGTGATTACTTAGCTGATGATGGTACGTCAGATGCTCGTGTAGTCTGGACAAGAGAAGACGCTCCCCAGTCTCCAGAACTTCGTTTTATTGAAGCCTATATTTTGAATGAGCAAGGTGATTACGCCTCTACTATTGATTGTCGTAAAGGATTTTATATAGCTATAAAATACGAAGTGCTGCAGCCGATCAAAGGTTTAAGAATCGGCTTCTTTATGAAAAATGCAGAGGGAACTCCTATTTGTGGTTCTAACGATCCAATGGCTTGGTTAAAGTTAGAGAGAGAGCCTGGTGAGTATACGAGTAAATGTTTTTTTCCTGGATATGTCTTAAATGCTGGTCAATATTTAATTTGTTTTGGCTCAGATATGCCGCCATATAATAAACCTCTTGTTACAACTTCATTCTGTTTGGCTTTAATAATTGAGGATGTAGAAGGACATGGGCCAATGAATGAAAGACTTCCCGGAATTGTCAGACCAAAACTGGAGTGGAATGTTCAGCTTACGTAAAAATAATATGTTCTAAGTAGTGGAAATATTAGGTGATTTAAAAATGTTTTTGCCCAAGAAATTCAAAGAAAATATACGTACAAAATTATCTTCAGTAATTGAAGAAAGTATCAATAAATTTTTCTCCCAAATTAATAACATATTTATTCATTTGGATAAACGTCAGTATGAAATGGAAAAACGCCTTGATCTGATGCAAAGAGCTTTAGGTAGAATTGAAATGAGACAATTAAAACATCAAAGTAGTGATAATGTACTTGATTATGAGTATCAAGTTTTTTCTCAATGGGGAGAGGATGGAATAATTCAGTTCTTGATTAATAATATAGAAATTGAAAGAAAAATATTTGTTGAGTTCGGAGTAGAAGATTATCAGCAGGCAAATACTAAATTTTTATTAGTTAATAATAACTGGTCAGGTTTAGTAATTGATGGTAGTGATGCCAATATATCTAGGCTTAAGACTGATTATGTTTATTGGAATTATAATTTAAAAGCAGTAAAAGCTTTTGTGACTAAAGACAATATTAACAACTTGCTTTTAGAGAATGGTTTAACTGGAGAGATTGGGCTACTTTCTATAGATATAGATGGTAATGATTATTGGATTTGGGATGCCATTAATGTAATTAATCCAGTTATTGTTATTGTTGAGTATAATTACAGATTTGGTAGTGAAGCTGCTGTGACAATACCATATAGTGAAGATTTTGACCGATCAAAAGCACATCATTCAATGATCTATTTTGGTGCATCATTAAAAGCTATTTGTTTACTGGCAAAACGTAAAGGTTATACTTTTGTTGGATGTTGTAGCAATGGTGTAAATGCTTTCTTTATTCGTACAGATAAGAAACCTTCTACTCTCAAAGAGATGACTCTTGAAGAAGGCTATAAATCAGGACAGTTTTGTGAAACACGTAATGAAGATGGTGTTCAGGTAAAAACACCTCCGCAACAAGAAGTGCTTTTACTACAAAGTTTAAATTTGCCTTTAGTAACTATTGATGAATAAAATCATAATTATATTGCTAACTTAAAAATAAAAAATTTAACGATTTGCTCTATGAAAGTTTTATATGACATTTCAGTACTCGGAGTTGGCTACTATAACCAGGCAGGAAGAACAGGAATTTTTAGAGTAGTTGAGAATCTAGCAGAAGGTTTGAAAAAATCACAAGAATGTGAATTATTTTTTTGTATAAATGGTGAAATATATAAGTTATATGATGCAGTTGATTATTTAGAATCTAATTTAAATTTAGCAGGAGTACCTTTAGCTTATCAAGCTAAAGACTGGAGATTTAAGTACAATACTCACAAACTTCTCAGCAAACTCAGTTTTAAGGTCGATAATTCTACAAATGCTAAACAAATCTGGTTCAAAATTTTCCGAAAATTCGTGTATTATACTCACAAAATTACAAACTATTTGCCAACCGAAATTTCACCAAAAGTTTTAGCAGAAACAAATATATATCATTCACCTTTTGAGGCAATTCCTCAAAAGATTAAAAGAACAAGTCATGTAAAACATTTTTTGACAGTTCACGATTTAATCCCAATTTTATATCCAGAATTCTTCAAGTTTAATGAAAACACTCCTCTAAAAAAAGCAATAGAGAGTTTAGAGCCAGAGTCTTGGGTTATATGTATTTCTCAATCGACTAAGGAGGACTTATGTAATTATGCAAAACTTGTTGATCCATCTAGAGTATTTGTCATTAACTTAGGTGCTTCTGATCTGTTCTATCCCTGTACAGATTCTCAAACATTAGAACGCACTCGGATGAAATATGGTATTCCCAATGTACCATACTTTCTCAGTCTTAGCACTTTAGAACCCCGCAAAAATGTTGACCACACAATCAGATGTTTTGCCAATTTGGTTCAGCAAGAAAAAATTCAGGACTTATGTCTAGTTTTAGTAGGTACAAAGGGCTGGAATTATGACAAAATTTTTGCGGAAATTTCTCATAATCCAGCATTAAAAGACCGTATTATTGTCACAGGTTATGTTGCTGATGAAGATTTGGCTGCTCTTTATAGTGGAGCGCGAGCCTTTGTTTATACCTCTTTATATGAGGGTTTTGGTTTGCCACCTCTAGAAGCTATGCAGTGTGGTATTCCCGTCATCACCTCAAACACTTCCTCTTTACCCGAAGTTGTCGGCGATGCGGGAATTATGCTTGAGCCTAAAGACGTTGATGGGTTATGTCACAGCTTGCTGAAGCTATATAACCAGCCGGATTTGCGCCAATCTATGTCACAAAAGTCTCTAGAGCAGGCACAAAAATTTAGTTGGGAAAAATGTACTCAACAAACAATCGCTGCTTACAAAACTGCCTTATCAGCATAAGTTTTTTATTTTGACGTAAATAAAATAGGAGGAGTTATTGCTGCAATTACGATCACAATATGTGCTATTGATAACATTGTTCTCCAAAGTGGTAACTTACCGAGTAAACTTTCTTTGCTTTAACTAGGGATTTATTAATGCGTATTCTCTACGATGGAAAAATTTATGAAATGCAAGTTACTGGAGGCATTAATCGATATTTTGCCAACATAATTCGTAGGTTACCTCAGGATTTTGTTCCTACTCTCACTACCTATCAAAATCGGAACTTTAACTACCCAACTCATCCTAAATTAAAAACCTTTCTATATCAAAGATTTCGTCCTTGGCGTATTTCCAATTGGTTGGAAACACGTTTCTTTCAAGCGATCGCTACTTACCAACATTTCGATTTAATTCACCCTACCTACTACTCGTTGCTCACAAGGATACCTTTTGAGCATCATCGCTTTCCTGCCGTTGTCACAGTTCATGACATGATCCACGAAATTTTTTATCCGGATGCTTCGGATGTTGAGGACAAAAAAAAGGCAATTATGGCAGCGCAGGCAATTATTTGTGTTTCTGAAAATACTAAAAAAGACTTGCTAGAGCGCTACTCAATCCCAGAAGATAAAGTAACTGTCACTTACTTGGCTTCGGAAATTGATGCCAGTTTGTCTTACGGTGCTGAGACTGTTCCTTCTCCACCCTACTATTTATTTGTCGGCAACCGAGAACTCAGCTACAAAAATTTTGCTCAATTGCTAGTAGCATTTGCCAAATTAACTTCAATGAATTCAGAAGTTAAGCTTTGTGTAGTTGGTTCACCCTTTAGTAAAACAGAACTGCAACTGATTGGCGATTTAAAGCTAGATGCGCGGATTGAAAATTATGGCTTTACAAACGATCGCCATTTAGCAAAGCTTTACCGTTGCAGCGTTGGCTTAATTTATCCATCCTTATATGAAGGCTTTGGTATCCCTCCTTTAGAAGCTATGTCTTGCAGTACAGTCGCTGTAGCTTCTAACACTTCTAGTATTCCGGAAGTTGTAGGTGATGCTGGCTTACTTTTTGATCCAAAAGCAATTAAAGATTTGGTAGATATCCTACTTTTCTTACTAGATAATCCTATAGAACGCGATCGCCTAGTTGCCAAAGGATTAGAACGTGCAAAAACTTTTAGCTGGGATAAAACTGTAGATAAGACACTTTCAGTGTATCGTTCAGTAAGCACTAGCGCGTAAAAACTTTATAGAAAACTTTTATCCGAGGTCAACCAAACATGCTCAGTGTCATCACACCAGTATACAACGGCGAAAGATTCATTGAAAACTGCATCAAGGTTGTCATCGAGCAAAAATGCTTTGATGTTGAACATATTATCGTAGATGGTGCTTCAAAAGATCGTACTGTAGAAATTATCAAACAGTATGCGAATCAATATCCACACATTCGTTGGATTTCTGAGCAGGATCAAGGGCAGTCAGATGCAATGAATAAGGGAATTGCAATGGCGAAAGGAGAAATTTTAGGAATTTTGAATGTCGATGACTATTATGAACCAAATTTGCTCAATAAAGTACTAGAACTCTTTAAAGATTTACCTGTGCCAAGCATACTGATGGGAAATTGTAATGTATGGAATGCGTCAGGTGAGCTAATTGCTGTATACAAGCCAGTTAACTTTAAGTTGAGTAATATTCTAGTAGGATTGAATGAAAATAATTTTCCAACTAATCCGTCTGCATATTTTTATCATACCTCTTTACACCAACAAGTTGGACTGTACAAAGTTGATGAACACTATGCTATGGATTTAGATTTTCTACTTAAAGCCGTGCAAGTAGCAACGGTTAAGTACGTAGATGAAACTTGGGGTAACTGGATGAAGATTGAAGGGACAAAAACTGTTAATCTATGGCAATCCTTAGTTCAAGGACAACAAGTTATAGATAGAGTTATCAGATCCCACAGAAAAAATTTACCCTGGTTACAACGCTGGCGTGTCACAATTCAGTACGAATTTAAAGTTTTCTGGGAAAAAACTTGGAACTGGAGACTTAAATACTATTTACAACAATATTTAATGAAACCTAAAAATATAATTCCCAAACTCTACTCTAAGTTCAATAATTAGGAACATTAAATTAACGCAAAACCTTCTGGAGGAAAAAAGTATATGAATGTAGTAAGCCGAGTACAGTTTCCGCAAACAAGTGAAACTTCAGATTTATATATTAGATGTCCGGCTGATATATCTATCGATGAGAATGCAGGCGATCGCCAAATTACTCTGCCTCAAGGTAGTACTATATCATTAAACACTTACTTCAACTCAATCTACGAAAAATTCTATACAAAATACACCTCTCTCAAATCATTATACTATTTATTGAAGCTAGAGGGAGATTTTGAAGTTTCTACGTATCGAGAGTATGAGACAAATTCAAAAGAACTGATTTGTACTCAAACAATAAAAGATTGTCTATTATCCCAACCTGTCAAAATTATATTACCAGAACTTAGAAATGGTAAAGACGCAGGTCGAATTTATTTAGAAATAACTTGTCTGAGCCAACAAGGGTTGTTTACGCAAGGCTTAGTTGCCACAGAACAAAAAAAGCATCAGGATGTTTATTTAGGTATCATCACTTGTACCTTTAAAAAAGAAGCTTATGTAAAGAAGACAGTTAATACAATTTTGCAAGACAGCCTTTTGAGAGAGAAACAGCTCAAAATTTTTGTAGTTGACAATGGTAAAACTCTCAAAGAAAGTGATTTTCAAGAGGATAGGGTAAGGCTAATTCCAAATCGAAATTTAGGTGGAAGTGGTGGTTTTACTAAGGGGCTGATTTCAGCATTACCAGAAAACTTTACACACTTCTTATTTATGGATGATGATATCGAGTTAGACAGTGAAGTTGTTTACAAGCTATTTTCTTTATATGAATATGCCCAGGAGGATTTTGCTGTAGCGGGCAGTATGTTAGATTTATACCAAAAACATATTTTATATGAAGCTGGAGTACTATATAACAAATATTTAGATCATCAAGGAAACATCCGACATCGTCCCTTCGCGCTCACTTCTCTAAAGAATAATCTTGAACTACAAAGCCCTACCTCACTTAATTTACTTTTGGTAGAACAGAATGTAGATTTTGGCGGATTTTATTTTTTCTCGTGTTCTAAATCCGTTGTGGAAAGTGTAGGATTACCACTACCATTCTTTATTAAGATAGATGACCTAGAGTTTTCTTTAAGAACTAAAGAACATCTGAAAAATGGGATAGTAGCTTTTCCCTCTTTAGGTGTGTGGCATGAACCTTTTTATGCCAAAAAACCTATTTGGGATCTTTATTATGCTAATCGAAATAAACTAATTACTGATGCAATTCATGACTATATCAAATACTTTAGTGCAGTTAAAACTTTTACGAAAAGTATAATTTTTCATTTATTACTATTTGATTATAACACTGCTCTCATGTTTATTAAAGGGTTTGAAGATTACATGGAGGGACCTAGTTTACTTAGAAGTAATGATCCAGTGACACTACATGGGAAAATTTGTGAATTAAGTAAAAAACATAAAACTCAAACTATCCTGAATAATTCCACCTCAATAAATGAAAATTATCAAATTACAAAAACAGGAAAGTTACAAAAAGTTCTCAGCGTATTAACGCTTAATGGTCACTTACTCCCCAAATTTCTCATTAAAGATGAGACGGCGATAATTAGATATGGTTCTAAAATAACAGAACAAGATTCAGTTTGTAAAGGTTTTGCTAAGAAAAGAATAATTTTTATCATGAATAAAAATTCTCAATATTATCAAAACGAACTGGATCAACAAGTAGGTATAAATATTTTTATAGATTGGGTAAAATTTGTCATTAGAAGTAGCGTGAGATGGTCGAATGTTAGTGCCGAATGGAAAAAAGCTACTCCTGAATTTACTTCTATTCAATTTTGGCAAAATTACCTTGAACCTGTAGACAAGACAGAGCCTCAACGTCCAAATTATGTTAAGCCAGGAGAAGCTATATGAAAGTAGATTGGCTCATTGTCGGGGCTGGATATTCGGGTTGTGTGCTAGCAGAAAGAATTGCCACACAACTAGCACAACGAGTACTACTTGTAGAACGGCGGGATCATATTGGTGGTAATGCTTACGATTACTACAACGAGCATGGCATACTAGTACATAAGTACGGTCCCCATATTTTCCACACCAAATCCAAGAGAGTCTGGGATTACCTATCCCAATTCACACAGTGGCGTCATTATTTCCATCATGTGCTTGGTGTAGTAGAAGGAAAAAAAGTTCCGATCCCATTCAATATCAATTCACTCTACGCGCTATTTCCACCCCGCTACGCAGAAAAGTTAGAAGAACAGCTTTTAGAACATTTTGGCTTTGGCGTCAAAGTTCCAATTCTCAAGTTGCGAGAAAGCGCCAGTGGAGATTTAGAGTTTTTAGCTAACTATATATATGACAACGTATTCGTTCGCTACACCGCTAAACAGTGGGAACTTAAACCAGAAGATTTAGATCGTGGAGTCACAGGGCGGGTTCCAGTCTACATTAGCCGAGATAATCGCTACTTCCAAGATCCTTATCAGGCAATGCCAAAATACGGCTATACTGAAATGTTTCGCCGGATGCTGTCTCACCCAAATATAAAGATACTCCTAAATGCAGATTATCGGGAAGTTATCAACGACATTACATTCAACCGCATGGTTTATACAGGTCCAATTGATACTTTCTTTGACTATATGTATGGTGAACTACCTTACCGGAGCATACGCTTTGAGTTCCAAACTTTGGATCAGGAGCATTACCAGGAAGTAGGTACAGTAAACTACCCTAACGATTACGATATTACCCGTATCACTGAACAAAAGTATTTATCTGGGCAAACTTTACCTAAAACCACATTGGTAATGGAGTACCCCCAAGCTTACGTACCAGGGAAAAATGATCCTTATTACCCTGTCCCGCGTGAAGAAAATCGTGAGCGTTACGATCTATATCTTAAAGAGGTTGACAAGCTTCGGGGTTCAGTAGTCTTTGCTGGCAGGCTGGCTGAATATAAATACTATGACATGGATCAAGCAGCATTACGAGCTTTGAGTTTGTTTGAGAAGGAAGTAGCGCAGTAAAAGGGAGACGGGATTGCACAACCAATCCTTGTAGAGACGTTCCATGAAACGTCTCTACATTATTTTTCACGCCTATGTCTAAATACCCTTAGTTACCAATTGGTGGAGCTAGAGGCGCACGGAGAGTTCCACCACCACCGATACTGTTTGGTTCGTTATTGTTCACAATGTAGAGAGCTTGGAAAAGTTTCATAAAGTCTTCGTAGAACTCTCCTCTTGTTTGCTCAAAGTCATAACCGTAGGTGTCTCGAAACTCTTCAATCGCTTCTTTTTCCAGTGCAAAGTAATGACAATCCCAACCTGCATCATCAACGACATAAGCACCGTAATCTTGTAAGGCATGAAACAACTTTTTCCCGGCAGGTGTTTGCAACTCTAGCCTTGTTTCGGTTATATTCGGCGGAATTGCTAGTAGAGTACCTTGGACAAGAGCAGGGTTTTCACCAAAATATTGATTAGCTGCATTGTTATCAGCACCAGTTGCAGGCCAACGGAAACCGGGAATTGACTTAGAGTAGTAAAGATATTTTTCGCCCCAAAGCACAACTTTTAATGCATGACGAATCGGCAGATTGCCTGTGAGTTCTCCTTTGCGAATCGAACCACCAATCGAAGAAAGACGAGAGCCAAAATGCGCTCCACCGATTCCCGCTCCGTAAATGTCAATCATTCCATCAGGCTCAGCTGGAGAAGAATAACGGAAACCATAGATTGAATCTCCATGTTTACAACGCGCTAGAGGTGAAAGCTGTACTAAGTTTCTACCGTCTGGCAGGAGAAATGCCGAAGCATTGTTAGGAGTGCTGAATGGCTCATTTGTTGCATCGGGAACAATTAAGTTGTCCGGAATGGGCAGTGAAATTCCCATAGAATGTGTGCCTGTACAGCGCCCTTCACCCCAGGCACCAGGCGCATACACTTCACGAAGTGGATTGTCTCCAGTTAGCTTGAAGAAGTACTCTGGATCAGCGCATGCATGTCGCGCTTTTTGGATGTTCGCTGGTATGTAATCAGCTTCTGAACCAATGGGCATGTTCCAAATTGATGTTGATGCAAATGGCCAGAGAAACTTGTCTCTTGTAAGAGTTTGACTGGGAGTTGCGGTACTGTGGAAAACAAGAGCCAGAACTATCCCAACCACAAACACAAGTAAACTAGGTAGTCGCACACGGCTGGTTAAAAAAGAAAAAATAGTCATGTAAAAACTACTCCAAGGTAGTCCTCTGATTGGAGACTAGCGATAGTGCTGATGATTAATCTCAATAGACGAAGGCGTTGCCGATCGCCTGTATCATCCTAGTTAAATTTGTGCAAATTCGGTAGTAAGTATTTGTATTTTTGAAAACATGCTGAATAAAGTTTAATTTTTCCTATAGTACATTTGCAGCACTTTGTGCATATGCAACAGTATAATTAACTATATAACTAAACTATTTTTATACGAAAACAAAAAAACCGGGTTTTTGGCTCTGAACCTTAATAAACCCGGTTTCTTTCCTTAAACACTCAAGACTGAGAATTTCTCCTCATAGTTATGAGTTCTGACTATTGTGTTAGTTGCCAATAGGTGGAGCAAGAGGCTGACGAGGTGTTCCACCACCACCAATACTGTTCGATCCGTTGTTATCAACAATGTAGAGTGTTTGGAATAGTTTCATAAAGTCTTCGTAGAACTCTCCACTTGTGTCCTGAAAACCATAACCGTAGGTGTTCTGAAACTCTTCAAGAGCTTCTTTTTCCATTGAGAAGTAATGACAGTCCCAGTATGCATCATCAACAATGTAAGCACCGTAATCTTGCAAGGCATGAAACAGCTTTTTCGCAGCTGGTGTTTTTAAATTTAGACTTGCTTCTGTTTCGCTTGGAGGAATTGCCAGTAGGGAACCTTGTACAAGAGCAGGGTTTTTACCATGATAGTGATCGGCTGCATAGTTATCCGCACCTGTTGCGGGCCAGCGGAAACCGGGAATAGACTTAGAATAGTGAAGATATTTTTCCCCCCAAATTAGAACTTTTAATGCGTGACGAATCGGCTTGTTTCCAATCAGTTCACCTTTGCGAATCGAGCCACCAATCGAAGAAAGACGAGAACCAAAATGCGCTCCGCCGATCCCCGCCCCGTAAATATCAATCATTCCATCAGGCTCAGTAGGAGAAGAATAACGGAAACCATAGATTGAACCTCCAGGTTGACAACGAGCCAGAGGTGAAAGCTGTACTAACCTTTTACCGTCTGGCATGAGAAATGCCGAAGCATTGTTAGGTGTGCTGAACGGCACTTTCGTTGCATCTGGAACAATTATGTTGTCTGGAAAGGGCAGTGAAATTCCCATAGATTGTGTCCCATTACAACGCCCCTCACCCCATGCACCAGGAGCATAAACTGGACGCTCCGGATCGCTTTGTTTGAGCTTGTAGAAGAACTCTAGATCTGCTCCTGCATATTGCGCCTTTTCGATGTTAGCTGCTATATATCGTGCATCTGAACCAATGGGCATATTCCAAGGCGATGTAGATGCAAATGGCCAAAGAAACTTGTCTCGTGTCAAGGTTTGACTGGGAGTTGAGATACTGTTGAAAAAAAGAGTCAGAACTATACCAGCTACAAATATCAGTAGTTTAGGTAGCCGCATACGGCTGGTTAAAAATGAAAAAATGGTCATGAAAAAGCCTCAAAGTGTTACTGATTGGATTGGAGACTAGTGGTAGTGCTGTTTCTTGATCTGGTTCATGACGAAGGGGTTGCCGATCGCTCGTTTCATCCTAATTAAAATTAAGTAAATAAGGAAGAGAGTATTTAGATATTAGTTCTCTTAAACTTATGGTGATAAGCAAAGCTAATTATTTATCAAACCCTTATATAACAATGGTTTCAGCCCCGATTTTTTATAAATTTATCAGTAAATAGGCAGTTTTCCACCACAAGTATAGGAGAGCCTATATATTTGAAAAAATATTCAAAAAAGTTGAATTTTTCCTATACGTAATGCCCTACTTTATGAACAGGCAATAGTATTATTAAATAAATAAATAAAGTCTTTTTTATACATAAGCAAAAAACCGGGTTTTTGGCTCTGAACCTTAATAAACCCGGTTTCTTTCCTTAAACACTCAAGACTGAGTATTTCTCCTCATCTTTATGAGTTCTGACTATTGTGTTAGTTGCCAATGGGTGGAGCTAACGGCTGACGAGGTTTGCCACCACCACCGATACTGTTCGGTCCGTTGTTATCGACAACATAAAGCGCCTGAAATAGCTTCATAAAGTCTTCATAGAATGGACCACTGGATACACTTTGGAAGTTATAACCGTACTTGGCGCGAAACTCTTCTAGAACTCCTTTCTCTACTCCAAAGTAATGAGCGTCCCAGCCCGCATCATCAACAACATAAGCACCGTAATTTTGCAAGGCAAAAAACAACTTTTTCCCCGCAGGCGTTTGCAACTTGAGACTCCTTTCGGTTATTTTTGGCGGAATTGCCAGTAGGGAACCTTGGACAAGAGCGCGGTTTTTACCATGATACTGGTTGGCGGCATTGTTATCAGCACCAGTTGCAGGCCACCGAAAACCGGGAAGCGACTTAGAGTAGTAAAGATATTTTTCGCCCCAAAGCACAACTTTTAATGCGTGACGAATCGGCTGCTTGCCAATCAGTTCCCCTTTGCGAATCGAGCCACCAATCGAAGAAAGACGAGAGCCAAAATGCGCTCCGCCAATTCCCGGTCCGTAAATGTCAATAAATCCATCCGGCTCAGCTGGAGAAGAATAACGGAAACCATAAATTCCTCCTCCAGGTTGACAACGAGCTAGAGGTGAAAGCTGTACCAAGTTTTTACCGTCCGGGAGGAGAAATGCTGATGCATTGTTAGGTGTGCTGAATGGCACTTTCGTTGCATCTGGAACAATTAAGTTGTCTGGAACGGGCAGTGAAATTCCCATCGGTTGAGTGCCTGTACAGCGCCCTTCACCCCAAGCACCAGGCGCAATCACTGGACGTTCCGGATCGCCTTGCTTCAGTTTGTAAAAATATTCTTGATCTGCTTCAGCTAGTTTCGCCTTGGCGATGTTCGCTGGTACGTAACGAGCTTTTGAACCAATGGGCATGTTCCAAATTGATGTCGATGCAAACGGCCAGAGAAACTTATCTCGTTTAGGAGTTTGACTTGGAGTTGATAACGAACTTAAAGCCAGAACGAGAACTATACTAACCACAAAGATCAGTAGTTTAGGTAGACGCAATCTGCTGGTCAAAGAAGGAAAAATGCTCATAAGAAAGCCACCGTAAGAGTGGTTATTTGATTAAAGACTAGAAGTATTGCTGATTCTTTATCCGACTCATTGAACAAGTTACTTGTTGCCAATCATCCCATTTAAAATTTTACAATTAAGTGACAATTTTTGTATTTTTGTAAACTTAAAGGTGTGACTAATTTTGAGTGGTACTTGATAAAAATAGTACAAAGTACTTGTCTGTTACTGAAATAAAATCTTTTTGTTGATAGATAGGTATATATACTTTTATGTACTAATATAAAATATAAGGATAACAAAGTAACGTTTAGTAAAGATTGAGAAGCTGACCAAGACAAAAAAGAAAATATCAACAAAGCGTTTGTAAAGCTTTCAGAAGTATGGAAGAAAGCAGTATAGCGGCTGTTTATTTTTTGCAAATAAAGAGGTAAACAAGGGAGTGAATTGGCAGACACAAAATAATCAAGGCTACGATCCGGAGGCGATCGCCCGCTACTACCGTTACCGTCCCTGGCAAGCTTGGGGGCGGGCGTTTACAGTCATCTGGTTTTTTGCTGGATTCCTGATTCGACTTAAATGGGATGAATGGCAAAATCAAGTAGAGCAAAACAAGTATAAACGAGCAATTCAGTTACGACAGTTGCTCACACGCCTTGGTCCTACCTTCATTAAAGTAGGTCAAGCGCTCTCCACAAGACCAGATTTAGTACGTAAAGATTACCTAGACGAACTGGTGAAGCTGCAAGACCAATTGCCAGCATACGATAATGCGATCGCCTACCAAATGATCGAAACGGAACTAGCTCGCCCAATTAAAGAAATTTTTAGCGAGTTGTCACCGATACCCGTCGCTGCGGCTAGCTTGGGTCAAGTGTACCGTGGTCGATTGATGAGTGGCGAGGAAGTAGCGGTGAAAGTGCAACGCCCAAACTTACGCCCATTACTCACACTAGATCTTTATCTATTGCGCTGGGCAGCCGGGTGGATAGCACCCTGGTTACCCCTAAACCTCGGTCACGACCTTTCCTTAATTGTGGACGAGTTTGGTACTAAGTTATTTGAAGAAATTGATTACATTCACGAAGCGCGTAACGCGGAGAAATTTGCCAGTAACTTTCGCGACGATGCTAATGTGAAAGTGCCGTTGATTTATTGGCGTTATACCAATACCCATGTAATTACTTTAGAGTGGATCAACGGCTTCAAACTAACTGATACTAAAAATATTCGCGCCTTAGGTGTAGATCCAGAAGTAATAGTTGGAATCGGTGTTACGTCAGGTTTAAAACAGTTATTAGAATACGGATTTTTCCATGCCGATCCTCATCCTGGTAATTTGTTTGCGACACCAGATGGTAGAATGGCTTACATTGACTTTGGGATGATGGATCAGCTCGATGAAATCACCAAAGAAACATTGGTGGATGCAGTTGTACATCTAGTAAATCAAGACTATGCAGAATTAGCCGGAGACTTTGTCAAACTAGGGTTTCTGACTCCAGATACAGATATTACTCCCATTGTTCCAGCATTAGAAGCTGTGTGGGGAGAAGCTCTGGGCAAAAACGTGAGAGATTTTAATTTCAAAACCATCACTGACAAGTTCTCAGAACTTGTCTACGATTATCCCTTCCGAGTTCCTGCCAAATTTGCTTTAATTATTCGTTCTTTGGTAACACAGGAAGGAATTGCCCTTAGTCTCAACCCCAATTTTAAAATAGTCGATGTGGCGTATCCCTATGTAGCTAAGCGTCTACTAACAGGCGAATCACCCCAATTGCGCCGACGGTTGCTCAACGTGCTGTTTAAAGATGGAAAATTCCAGTGGCAGCGCTTGGAGAATTTGATTGCGATCGCCCGTACTGATCATAGCTTTGATGTGTTACCCACAGCCCAATTAGGATTGCAATATTTGCTCAGTGACGAAGGCAAGTTTCTGCGCCGACAACTGGTGCTAGCTTTAACAGAAGACGATCGTCTGCACACCGAAGAAGTTCAACGTCTGTGGAACTTAGTTAAAGATGACTTGAAACCAAATCGTCTGTTCAATGTGGCGATCGAAGTTTTGAGCGATCTATCTAGAGACGCAGCTGCTATTCTACCAAAAGCTACTGTTTTTGGTAGCAAGCAATAATATTTTGCCTAAATCAGGAGACTCCATGTACTACTATCCGATCAATCCACCTTACGCACTGCTGGCTATAGGAATATTTGTCGCGTTAACATCTGGTGCAGCGTTTTCCGGAATGCTGAAATTAATAGTACAGAAATGGCAAAGTGATGGCGCAGAAAATTCTAGTTCTCGCTTATCAATTAGGCAATTAACTTTGCCGTTTCTGGGAATAGCAATTGGTGTTGCTATGTTTCTTTGTTCAGGTTTAGAGATATTTGGCTTTCCCGCATTTCTCTCCTATGCAGTTGGTATACCAATTACAATTTTCACTTGCATATTAGTGTGGTGGCAGTTGGGAAGTATGATGACTTTTGTAGAACGTCGAGGAATGCGCTCTCTAGATTTAGATTCTTTGAGTTAAATGTGTAGAGACGCGAAATTTCGCGTGTAGAGGCGTTCCGGCGGAACGTCTCTACTAAACGGAAAAATTTAGCCTAAGAAAAAGGTAAAATCTTTTAAAGCCATTAGCCTAGCTAAATTTAAACGGTAATGATAACCAATCCTCAATTTCAATTTATCCCAAACTGTTTCCTGATTATATTGATGAGAAACACCTATGTGCTTAGTTATTTTTCTAATAGCTTGCCAACCATCACGATTAACATTCCATCCAACTTTAGCTGCTGCTAATCCTATAGTGTTACCTTCACCACCATGAATACCTCTCAATTCTAAATACCTACCGATTCTTCCCCACTGCTTGAAAAACTCTAATTCTCTTCCTTCATCTCTAGCGATCACAAATAAACATTCACCAACATAATTAGTATTATCTAAAGGTAAATTTAATTTAAGTGCTACTTTTTTTAAAGGCTTCAATCTCTCAGGATTATATTTAGTTACATGCTCAATTAAATTTTCGCAATGCCCTGCTGTAATTCCTGGTTTCCATTGTACTGCAAATGGAATATTATTTAATATTCTTGTATCGGCGTCAACAAAAACTGCCGCATTAAACTTTTCTAAAGCTTTTGCTAATACAAGACGTTTATCATTATAACAATTAAGAATACCTTGTTGTTTGTGTTGATAAGCTAAAACATTTGTGTAACTGCTAAAGTCTTGAGTATCATCAGTATAAATGACTAAAAAAGTATCAGTAACATTGTTAGCCAAATCTTGAGCTAATTGCTGAGCAAGAAGACGATACTTTTTTCCCAATGCTAAAGTGCAGAAGCAAAAATCTTTTTGTGTTAGATTCATAAAACGTCGCTTCTGGTCTAGGTTTGGCATTTTATTATATAAATCATAGCTAAATAAGTTAGGTAAATTACACTACCCAAGGACAGATAAGCCAAATACTTGCATGAACTTGAAAAACTTTGCCCAGACTATAGAAGCTTTGCGCGAACGTTTCGCCTCAGGGCAAAAACGTACCGAGGAATCGCCTTTAGTGCAACAGCTATTGACAGAAGCCTTTAGCAAACTTAGCATTGCCTTGGAAGAACTAGAAATAGCACAAGAGGAATTAGCTATTCAAAATGAGGAACTGGTAGAGCTTAATCAGGAACTGACTATTCAAAATCAGGAATTGGATATTGCTCGTCAAATAGCACTTGCAGAACACCAGCGCTACCAAGATTTGTTTGAACAAGCACCGGATGGCTATTTAGTAACCGATACACAAGGGAAAATTCAGCAAGCCAACCGCGCCGCTGCCACCTTGCTGAATACATATCATTTGGTAGAGCGATCGCTACTCGCTTTTGTAGTGGAAAAAGAGCGTTTGGCTTTTGAAACCGAACTTACCCAACCGCGCACTGGAGATTGGATACGGGAGTGGGATGTGCGCCTACAACCACATAATCGTAAACCAATAGACGTTGCTGTAACTGTGGCTGCCGTGCGCGATGGTGAAGGCAAGCTCTTTGGGCTGCGTTGGTTGCTACGCGACATTACTGAGCGCAAGCTTGCAGAAGTCGAGAAGCAAAGGCTCTACCGCAAAGCCCAGGAAGCAAACCGCGTCAAGGATGAGTTTCTGGCAATAGTCTCCCACGAACTGCGCACACCTCTCAACTCCATTCTGGGTTGGACGCGAATGCTGCGTAATCAGAATTTGAACGCAGTAACTGCCGCTAAAGCACTGGAAACAATTGAACGAAATGCAAAGTTACAGGGTAAACTGATAGATGACATCCTAGATATCTCGCGCATTGTTCAGGGACAAATTCATCTAAATATGTGTCCCCTTGACTTGATACCAGTAATTAGCGCAGTTATTGAGAACATTCATCCCATAGCTCAAACCAAAGCTATTGAGGTAAAATGCATCATTGACCCCATGAAAGGTCAGGTTATGGCTGATGCGGAGCGCTTGCAGCAAATTGTCTGGAATTTGCTCTTGAACGCGGTTAAGTTCACACCTACTGGTGGTTATGTGGAAGTTCGACTAGAGCAAATTGACTTAACTGCTCAGATTACGATCAGCGACACTGGCAAAGGTATTAGTCCTGAATTTCTGCCTTATGTCTTTGAACCCTTCCGTCAAGCTGATGCCACAACTACAAGATCCCATGACGGACTCGGACTGGGACTTTCAATTGTACAGCATTTAGTAGAAATGCATAATGGTAAAGTTAGTGCGGCTAGTGCTGGAGTTGGATTGGGCGCAACATTTACAGTTGAGCTTCCCATGATCGATTCGCCACAGCAGCAGGCAATTTCAAACAGGGAAGTAAGCTTTAGTAACCATCAAGTTTTGAATGGCTTGCAGATACTTGTTGTAGATGACAATATTGATACATGTGAGTTGATTACCTTCATTCTCGAAGAGTGCGGGGCGCAGGTAACTGCTGTTCTCTCAGTAAGTGAGGCAATAGACGTGCTTTCCAGATTTAAACCAGATGTCCTCATTAGTGACATTGGGATGCCAGTGCAGGACGGTTATTCGCTGATTGATTTTGTGAAGCGGATGGAAGCAGAACGAAAGTGGATAATTCCTGCCGTTGCCTTGACAGCATTTGCAACAGATGAGGAGGTTTCACGCGCTATTGCCGCAGGATTTCAGATGCACGTACCTAAACCTGTTGAGCCATCTGATTTAGTCACAGTAGTTGCCAACCTTGCCAAACGCAAAGGATGAATGTTTTTTAAATTTGAGTCATCTTTGTTTAATAAATTACTCAAGAGCAGGTTGAGTTCGAGAGTATGAGTATAGAAAAATACTAAAGAGAATTGCAAAGACAAGGTCAATAATACCAGGTATTAAATAAAGTGGGTGAAGTTTGTTTACCAAGGTATGATATGCCAGCACAACAAAAACTGAAGATTGTGCCAAAATTCCGAATTTTATAATACCATAATTGCGCTCTACGTCGTTACCAACCCACCAATAACCAATCCCGATCATGAATACCAACACAAGAAACAAGTGTGAATATTCAGGATTGGTGAGGGGTGCTTGATTAAGCAAGGAGCGAATCCATTGATCGGATAACAGCAAAAATACTGATTCGACCCAATTGATCACAGCCTTGAGTTGAAATATATACTTCCACGTCGTGAGATTGTTCATAATTGCACCTTGCGAGAATCTTGTTTGCTGCTCTATGTGGAAGCAGCTATCTGCTCTTGTAGCTTGCTTTTAACTGTTTTAAATTCAGTAGCCATTTGCTTGAGCTGCTCGTGGCTAAAGTTGTCGCGGAGTTTGGGAAATATATCCTGCTCTTCTTGATTAATGTGATTTCGCACTGCAGTTCTTAGCTGCTCAACTTTTGCTTTGAACTCAGATGAATCCGGGGACAAAGGCTTAATTTCGTCTAACATCTCCATCACTTCGTCAGTCTGATCGTATATTTCCTGTGTGTGTTCGTAATACGGACGAACTGCTGGGTAAAGGACTTGTTCTTCGGCTGTACCATGAACTTTTATGTCTTTGTAAAGTTGCCCAAAATACTCTTGGATTTTGTGCGGATCTTTAGCACTAAAAATTTCCGTAAACAAAATATCTGCCTTAGTATGATCCATGAGAAGAAGCTCACGGATGCTCATCTCATCATCGGTACGTGTTACTACACTACCCACCACGCCACTTAAGGCGGCAACAGCATCTTGAACTCGTCCCCACAGTCCCTGCTTCGGCTCAAATCCTGTCAGTTCACGAACACCCAGAATTTCTAGAATCCCTTTGAGTTGCTCTTGATGAGCGCGGTTTTCAAAGTTAACTTTATTTAAAGGAGTAATGGCAGCTTCAACATCAGCACCAACTACTTGAGCAGCCTTATGGATTAGCAGCCCAGTCATCGTCTGCTTATGCTTGAGCAATTCATGCTCAAATACTTTCTCAAACAAAGTCAACTCAGAACTAGACATTAGTTGCTCAACTTGAGCAATCATCTTCTGGGTTGTTTCCTTAGACTCTCCCTTGACTCCATATTGAACAATTACAGTATCGATAACACCCAGGTTTTTGTGATCGTCTTCAAGCATGTCCTGTAGGCGATCGCGAATCTCATCATCAGTACAATCCTGGATGAATTGCTGCTCGTTGTTAATCAGCAGATTTTGTAGTGCTTTCATATCTGCCAATTTTGTGGCAATGGAAAGGCGCTTGGTGTCATCAAGAGTCGTTACCATTTTTATTCTCCTCTAACAATTGTGAACCGATCAAAATTTATCAAACATAAAGCAACTGCTTGGATTCTTTTTTGGTAAACACAGCAGGTGTGTTCATTTCTGTAGTCATATAAGCACAAGCCATGTCTTGGGAGTTATACGCCCAGCCAACCCGTCCCTGACGGTCTAAAAGAATACACCCAGCCTCTCCTGTCACCCTAGATTTGAGAACGTCAATCGCCATCTGCGCTGCTTCGTCTGGGTGTCTGTCTCCACTCAGGAAATCAATCGCAGTTTTAGCTAGAACCACTGGGATAATCGACTCGCCATCACCCGTTGTTGAGCAAGCGCCGAGTTTATTGTCAGCGTACAAGCCACTGCCCACGATCGCGCTGTCGCCGACGCGACCGGATTGCTGATTCGTGGTGCCTCCTGTTGAAGTTCCAGCTGCTAGGGTGCCGCTAGCATCCATAGCAACGCAGCCTACGGTATTGGGGCGATCCAAAACTTGCTGCTCCTCCTTCCACTCCTGCCACTGCTCCGAGGCTATTAAGTCTTCTTTTTTACACATCTCGGCTCCGATGTCAGCGGCAAAGCGTTCTGCACCTCGCGCCACTAGCAGCCTGGGTTTTTCATCCATAATCTTCCGTGCCACCGCGATCGGATGACGCACCCCCTGAACTGCTGCCACTGCTCCCCAACCTAAGGAAGCGCCCTCCATAACCGCCGCGTCTAGTTCCACCTCCCCATCGCTGTTGAGAGTCGAACCAAGACTCGCGTTAAAAGTTTGGTCAGCTTCAAGAACGCGGATGGCTGCCTCAACAGCTTCTGCAGCAGTACCCCCGCTAGTCAGCACTACCCAACCCGCCTCTACTGCTGCCAAGCATCCAGCATTATTAGCTGCAACCTTTTCCTCTGAAATGGTTTTCGCTCCACCGTGAACAATAATAGCTAATGCCATAATTTTCCTTCTGTTTTTATAGGTTGTTTAAAATTGCCACTGCAATCCCTTACGATGTAAGTTCTGCTCGATTTGCTGCATTTCCTCGACCGTCTCCCCAGTAACGATTCCGTAAATTTCGGTGTAGATTTTTCCGTATTTGACCTTATCCAAAGCCGACAAAATCATAAAGTCCTTGCGCTCCAGTTCTGGTTTTAGGGTGACTAGAATAGAGTCCAATGTCCCATCCATACGGTAATCACTGGAATATTTAGCTACCTCCTTTCCCAGGGACAGTAAAGTATGGCGCTGCAAGCAGAGCGGAGTTGAGCCATTGATTCGGAAATTGGCATCGATCATATAAAACTGTCCGTCTCGATCTTCCAACACGTCGAAGCCAATGAAGCCGAAATACCCCTGTTGATGAGCATACTCACCAATGGCGGCAATCATCTCACTGAACCTGCTCATGTCGTCACGGTAGTGAATCAGTCCCCCTAAATAGTTGCCCTCCTCTGTAACGAGTTGACTGGTAGTGCCGATGAGCGTTATCTCTCCCGCTTTGTTGACGTAGAACTGCACGCAGTAATTGTGTACAGCATTCTTGACAAACTCCGAGACAATAATCGTATCGAGCAACTTAATATCGAGATACTTCCTCAGTTCTTCAAGGCAGTAGGAAAGCTCGCTGGCGCTTTTGATAATGTAAGTGCCTTCTCCTGAAAGTCCGTGAGACGTTTTGATCAAGTAGGGGAATTGCTCAGGTAACTGAATGTCTTCGAGACTAGTGGTGTGAAGATTGTAGCTTGAGTATTTCGGACATTGCACTCCCAACTCGGCTAGCGTCACTTTGCTGAGCAAGCGGTAGTGAGTCTCCGGATCGACGGCGTGTTTTTCTCTAGTGAGATGATCAAAGGGAAATAGAGTGATGAGTTTGTCAAAGCGTTCGCGAAGCGACTCCGTTCGCGCAGCGTCCCGAAGGGAAGGAGTCTCGCTCTGGCTGAGTTCATCCAAATAAACCGAACACTGCATCATCGCTCTATTGGAGTAGCTGAAGCCAAAATGCTCCTGCCAGTAGTCAATCAGCAACTTTGACGGTGGAATAATCACAATTCCTGGAAGGGCATCGCCTAAAACAGCCAAATTTTTCCAAGCTTCCTTCTGGCAAATCTTGTCGAAGGAGGTTTTGGTGGCTTCACTACTGCCGTCTTGAAGAAAGTATTTTTTCGTGTTGGGATAAGCAGCCCAACTGGCAGTCGCAGGGTAATTTAGGATGAGCGCATAACGTGTATCCGTCATGTCTTGAGCAAACAGATCGGAAAAAGAACCTCCTTGAAAGTAATGAAAGTCGTATGTTGAGTTCATGCAAAAATTTAAGACCTAATGAGTGCATCTACCTGATTTTCAAGGTATTAGTTGCCGAATTTTGATTCCTCTATCTGCAAGCGGAAACGAGGGGGGAAAAATTCCGCCATTTCGCCTTAACTGCTCAGTTTTTCTGCCTCAACTGTAGAGACGCGACGCCAGTCGCCTACGGAGGGAAACCCGGATGCAGCGCTGGCTCAATTTTCGCGTCTCTACTTGCGATCGGTTCGTCAATCAGTTGCAGTAATCGCTGTCGTAAAGTATCTAAGCCCAGGCGTTGAGTAGCTGAGATAAACACGGCTTCTGGGTATTTTTGCTGAGCTAAAGCCAGAGTTTCGCTATCTACTTGATCAACCTTGTTAAAGGCAATATGTAGAGACGCGACGCCAGACGCTACAACGGGGGGAACCCCCGCAACGCGCTGGCTCAAATTTCGCGTCTCTACACCAGGCATTTCTGCTAGCACTTCCTCCACACTCGCAATGTGGCTTTCCCAAGCTGGATGAGACAAATCAACAACATGAAGCAACGCCGTAGCTTCAGTCACTTCCTCTAGGGTGGCGCGGAATGCATCCACCAGCGGTGGCGGCAGTTCGTGAATAAATCCTACAGTATCTGTTAGCACAATAGTCCTGCGTTCTTTCGTTTCTGGATCTGTAATCACCAGCTTTCGCGTTGTGGGGTCGAGAGTGGCAAATAGTTGATCCGCCGTGTAAACCTCAGCATTAGTTAACACATTCAACAAAGTGGATTTACCAGCATTTGTGTAACCTACTAAGGCGATCGCCGGAATTTCTTGCTGTTGTCGTTGTTGTCTAATGCGGGCGCGATGTGCTTGTAATTGGTTGACTTCCTGCTGAAGTTGGCTAATGCGCTGCTGAATCGTTCGGCGTTCCGTCTCTAGTTTAGTTTCACCAGGTCCTCGCGTACCTATTCCGCCTCCTAGCCTGGACATTTCTCGACCTTGCCCGCGCAACCGAGGCAGCATATATTCCATTTGCGCCAGTTCTACCTGCAATTTACCTGCTTGCGATTGAGCGCGTTGAGCGAAAATATCCAAAATGACTTCAGTTCTGTCTACAACTCGGATGCCAATCTCGTTTTCTAGATTACGGGCTTGAGATGGGGTGATATCTCGGTCAAAGACAATCAGATTAGCTCCCAGTTTGTAAGCCAAAAGGGAAATTTCCTCAACTTTTCCCTCACCGACGACTGTTTGCGGATGGGGGCGACTTCGCTTTTGTTGCACTGTTTCCAATACACTCCCACCTACAGTTTCTACCAAACGTGCCAGTTCTTGCAGTCCATCTTCAAATCGCTGTTGAGAAATGTCATCTGTCTTCAATCCCACCAGCAGCACTTTGTCAGAGTCAGATACAGTGTCTTGAAATGGCATTCCACTGGCAGAAGAAGAAATTTCTCTCTCCCATTCATCAACTAAGTCGTCATCTTGCTCGGTTAAATCATCTAAACTCAAAGGAGGAGAAATCTCCCAAGGTTTTTCCGGATTAGGGACTATGTGCGCTAAGAAAGCTTCTTTAATATCGCCATTGGTTTGTTTGCCCCGTCTTCCACCTTCGCCTCCCACCAGGGTTAGCACCACCAGAGCATCTAAACGCTGGCGTACCATCGTAATCAGCGCAGCTTCATCAGGTGGTTCTGATTTAAATTGAGTTGCAATGCAACGAATACCGCTTAAGCGTTCTGTACTATGGCGGGGCAGTTCTTGAGGTGGAATTTGAGTTTGAATTGGCGTTCCTACCCCCACTCGGATCAACTGTCCGCGTCTATTTATATAGCAGCATACTGGTTGATGAATTTCTGCACTGATTGCTGCCAAAGTAGAGGCAAACTCAGGCGTAGTTAGGCTATATGAGGGTTGCCGTTGTTCGTAAAGTTGTTGCAGTTTTTTAATTTGGCTTGATTTTAATCCCTGTATATTTCCATAAATATTAGTTTCCATAAAACTGTGTTTAAATACATTACTTTTATAATTAGCGTTCTTTATTATTAACTTTATCTTCCCAAAGTTATAAGTAGATCAATTCGCTGCTTTTATCTATTTGTATGCCTTTGAATGAGTTGCCAATATAAGAATTATGTTCGCCCATGCATAAGTTCGTTGTTCTTTATTCTATTTCTGTCCCTTTACAGAGCGGATTTGATATTTTACAGCAGATTTCAACTTAATGAAGTACAAAATACCCCACCCGCACTACCGCGAACCCTCCCCGAAGATCGGGGAGGGTAGGGAGGGGTGTACTCCATTCATATGCAAAGTGCTGTATTACGATTAAATTGTGGTTTTGATTACAACTTAAATTAACATAATTCCATTCATTAGGTAGAAGCAATGTTAATCAAAATAATTTTATATTTTTAAGAAGATATAAATTTTTATTTAACAAAATTGTCGCCAAAAATTGGTTTAGGCAAGGAAAGTATGCAATTTCAAATTGAATGTAACAGCTTAAAAAATAACCAAATCTGCTTAATATGCGAGCGACTGTTACAGACACAAGAAGCGAGATTAATTGTTTGTAGCGATCGCGGCGAGGGCTTTGGTGATATTTGTCCTCAGTGTATAGCTATGGGTGCTAATTGGATCAATACCCAACTTCACGACTTCAGTAGCAAGCAAAAGAGGTAGCGGTAAGTAGTGGTAGGGTGCTTCAACCAGGAGTACGGCATCCGACTGTTGCCAATTAATGCCTGAGATTGGCTCTGGTAACACTCCAACTAAAATAATTATCAAATTCTGGCATTTTAAGCCAATAATAGTTGTTTCCGGCTATTTTGTAGGCAATTACTCTTTATTAATCGCTGCTACATGCTTTTCTAACAAGTGTTATTATAATAATTTAATCAATTTGCCTGTAAAATAGTTTATATGGGAGCAGTTTTTGGATATTAGGCAGCGAAAATATAATTTGATTTTTTCCAACCTACTCGCTAAACATTTGCTCCAAGTGTGCCATAATGTCACGAGCCGGAAGTGAATACCTAAAATGACACCCCCCATAGCCTTGGGGGCTTTGTAGTCATTTGCTTACTGCAAAATATCCTTAGTCATTTACTACTAGGAATAGTTTGTTGTGAGGTAAGTGACATTCAGGTAATCTACGGGGAATATTCTAGAAATGTTTGGAACAAGGCGAGTTTGTAAAAATTCATTTTGTAGAAGAGTTGGGAAGATATTGCAATGAACTTATTGGAGTTAAAGAATAGTGAAGTTGAACTAACTTCTAATACCGATATGAAGACGAGTTTAGGCATAACAGAATCAGCCTACCCGCGTCCGCAGTTGCAGCGTAAGCATTGGCAAAGTCTAAACGGTCTGTGGAAGTTCGCATTTGATGACCAAGGCAAGTGCGATCAACCTAGCGACCTTAGGCAATGGACACATGATATAGAAGTTCCCTTTGCTCCGGAATCTACCAAAAGTGGTATTGGGGATACGGGATTTCATCCAAACTGCTGGTATGAGCGGGAATTTGAAACGCCAGCAGGCGAAGGCAGGCTGCTACTGCACTTTGGAGCGGTGGACTATCGCGCTCGTGTCTGGGTGAACGATCAATACATGGCTGAGCATGAAGGTGGACATATCGGTTTCACTATCGATATTACCCCTGTGTTGAATGACAGCGGAATCACAAAAGTGACAGTCTGGGCGCAGGATGATCCTCACGATCTTGCCAAGCCCAGAGGTAAGCAAGATTGGCAGCTAGAACCACACAGTATTTGGTATCCACGCACCACTGGTATTTGGCAGACAGTTTGGCTTGAGCGTGTAGGTACTACTTATATAGATCACATCCGTTGGACTCCCGACTTTGAGCGGTGGGAAATTGGTTGTTACGCTGCGATCGCAGGTGATGCGCCAGAAGGCGTACAAATAAAGATCAAACTGAGTGTTGGCGATACTGTGCTGGCAAAGGATACCTATGAAGTATTCAACGGGGAGATTAGCCGCCGCATCTCCCTTTCCGATCCTGGTATCGACGACTACCGTAATGAATTGTTGTGGAGTCCGGAAAAACCAACACTAATTAATGCTGAATTTCAACTGTGGTACAAAGACCAACTACTAGATGAAGTAAAATCTTATACCGCAATGCGGACTGTGACTATACAGCGCGATCGCTTTATGCTCAATGGTCGTCCCTACTATTTGCGGCTAGTTCTCGATCAAGGCTACTGGCATGATAGCCTAATGACCGCACCAGATGATGAGGCGTTGCGGCGCGATGTGGAACTCGCCAAAGCAATGGGCTTTAACGGTGTGCGCAAGCACCAAAAAATCGAAGACCCCCGCTTTTTATATTGGGCAGACGTGTTAGGGCTGTTAGTATGGGAGGAGATGCCCAGTGCCTATCGTTTCACGTCTAAAGCAGTGGAGCGTATGACGCACGAGTGGACTCAAGTGATCAAGCGTGATGTCAACCACCCGTGTATCGTGGCTTGGGTGCCGTTCAATGAATCTTGGGGAGTTCCGAATTTGGTCGAGACGCAGGCTCACCGGAACTACGTTTTAGCAATGTATCACTTGACAAAGACGCTAGATCCGACTCGCCCAGTGATTGGTAACGATGGCTGGGAAAGTACAGATACAGACATTCTCGCTATCCATGACTATGATACCAATCCGCTGCACTTGGTTCATCGCTATGGACCTGAAGTTAAGATATCAGATTTATTGGATCGCAAGCGTCCCGGAGGGCGCATCCTAACATTGGACAACTATCCTCACCAAGGACAGCCAGTAATGCTGACCGAGTTTGGTGGCATTGCCTATGCCCCTCAAGACAAGCCCGATGCCGATAAAGCCTGGGGATACGAGCGCTGCTTCAATATCTCCGAGCTAGAAATGAAATATGCCGCTCTGCTGAAAACTATCAATAATATTGAGATGTTCAGCGGATTTTGTTACACACAATTCACTGATACTTTCCAAGAAGCTAACGGGTTGTTGTACGCCGATCGCACGCCTAAAATTCCGATTGAAGCGATCCGCGCTGCAACCCTTTCAGGAGGATTATGTACTCCCACAAGTTGTTAAAGCCAGATGGGCGTCAACTAACCTTATACAGTCGATACCCAATCAAAGAGAATATTACAGCCACTAGCCCTAGTAATGAGCCAGTACAAGCAAATCCCCATTTGCGCTGGCATCCGTTACGCGGGGAATGGGTAGCTTATGCCAGTCACCGTCAAGGACGGACTTTCATGCCGCCAAGAGAGTATAACCCTCTTGCACCGACTAAAGATCCGCAGTTTCCTACAGAACTCCCCCAAGGAAACTATGACGTGGCGGTGTTCGATAACCGCTTTCCGTCAATGACGGTGACTGCACATGACGCTCCTGTTAGCATCGTGGAAACTTTGCCCTCCAATGGAGCGTGCGAGGTAGTGGTTTTTACCCAAAACCCCGACGCCTCCCTTGGTTCTTTGGAACTAGAACACCTGGATTTGCTGTTGCAAGTGTGGGGCGATCGCACCCGCGTACTCGGAGCAAATCCGCAAATCCAGTATGTGCTACCATTTGAAAACAAAGGTGTGGAGGTGGGCGTAACTTTGCACCATCCCCACGGGCAAATATACGCTTATCCTTTTATACCGCCTGTTCCAGCACGAATGTTGGAGCAACAGCGGCAATTTTACCAGCAACATGGGCGCGGGTTGTTGTCAGATTTGATCCAAAAGGAGATTGCCTCTAAAGAGCGGATTATTTATCAGGATTCCGAAGCGATCGCATTCGTCCCTGTATGCGCTCGTTACCCTTATGAAGTTTGGATTGCCCCAATTAAGCCTGTTAGCACTTTTACGGATCTTACCCCAGAGCAACGTTTTGGACTTGCTTTGGCATTAAAAACTGTCACTCTCAAATACGATGGTTTGTGGAATCGCCCGTTTCCTTACCTGATGGCTTGGTTTGGTGCACCAACTGACGGCAAAGCACATCCCGAAGCGCATTTACACGCCCAGTTTTATCCCCCCTATAGAACGAGCGAAAGGCTTAAGTATTTGGCGGGAACCGAACTCGCAGCGGGAATGTTTGCCAATGATGCTTTGCCAGAAGAGAAGGCAAAAGAGTTACAGGCTGTGGTGGTTAATCTTCAAACGCCAGTGCGGTTGTAATTGCCCCACCGCTAACCCCTCCCGAACTGTGGTTCGGGGGCGATCGAGCATTCCATGCGTAAGTAGAAATAAAATGTCAATAGAAACTAGTCCTCTCCCCCTTCAAGAAATCCAAGAGCATAGGACAATATCAGAAACCGTACTTCTTCCAAATCCGCCTCAAAAAATTTCCAAGGGAGAAATTCGGTCAAGCCTCAGGGCATTAACTTTTGAAGGTGTCTTTGCAACACTATTTTATAGTATCATCGGCAGCGTGTTGCTCAGTAATTTCTTGCTGGAACTAGGTGCAAGTCCACTAGAAATTGGTATGGTCGCCTCTATTCCTCAGGTGATGAATCTACTCCAACCGCTAGGAGCTTATTTAGCAGACCGAACGAAGAGCCGAAGAATATATTCCAGATGGATTTTCCTTCCGTCGCGGCTGCTGTGGCTGATTGTTGTGCTAGCAATTTGGTTGGGAGGAAAATGGAATATAGCTGGGCATCAACTGGTACAGTTGACATTAATAATTATCTGGGTGAGTAATATAATTGAGCCTTTGGGCCGTGCTTCCTATGTCAGCTGGATGGCGGCATTAGTCCCAGAGCGGTTGCGGGGAAGGTATTTTGGCTTTCGCAATAGTGCTGTCAGCTTAATGAGTCTCATGGCTGTGCCGTTGTTGGGTCTAGCAGTATCAAAGTACCCTGGTGGAACACTACAAGGCTACGGTGTGGTCTTGGTTCTAGGAATTGTCCTTGGGCTAATTAGTCTGGGCTGTCAATTATTTATGACTGATGTGAACCCTCAGCTAGAGCAAGTTGAGAGTTCACCAGCCGAATTAGAGGGCTGGGAGGCAGTTTTTAGCTTCCTCAAAGACGCTAATTTTTTGAAGTTTCTACTTTATTCTGGTCTATGGAGCTTTGCCGTTAACGTCAGCGCTCCCTTCTTTAACCTCTACCTACTGGACGAACTGCGTATAGATGTTAGCGTGGTAACAATCTATAACAGCTTAGGAGCTGGTGCTAACTTGCTGATGCTGGTTTATTGGGGCAAGCTGGCTGACAGAATTGGGAATCGCCCGCTTTTAGTAATAGTGGGAGTGTTGGTGGCGCTAACGCCTTTATTGTGGCTCTTAGCAGGAACCAATGCAATTTTCCTTTGGGTTTGGTTTCCCTTGTTGCACCTGCTCCACGGTGCAACCTGGGCGGCAATTGACTTGTGCAGCTCCAATCTTCTGATGGGAGTAGCACCTTTAGCTAATCGATCTATTTACTTCGCGATCGCGGCAGCGGTTCCTGGTGTCACTGGGGCAATGGGAATCACCGTTGGTGGCTTCAGCGCGATGACTGGTATGGGTGGTTTTTGTGCGCTATTTGCTCTCTCCGCCGGACTGCGGCTTTTTGCCCTCCTACCCTTGGTTTTTGTTGGGGAGCAGCGCTCTGTGCCTCTAAGTCGGCTTTGGGAAACTCTGTTCCCACATAGGCAACAAATAGTAGTGATTCCAGCAGAAGCAATTATTTTTCAACCAGAAAATGTCTGCTTAAGTGCAAGCTCATCCATTCAGTTGAAAAGTGAGGCGTTAGATACGTAGATGCAAATGACATCCTACACTAATAAAAGGCACTTTTGAGCAGATTTCAGATGAATCGTTTGAGTCAAGAAGTTTCTACCAAGCTGGAGTTAATCCGCCAAAGTTTAACAGAAAATGAGGCGTCTGGTGTCCGACTACGCGGAACAGACTGGTTCGCTTGGGCAACTGCAGGCGCTTCTAATACTGTGTTGCTTACCGCTGAAACCGGAGTGGCAGAAGTGTTGGTAACGGCACAAGATGCTTGGGTATTAACAGACGAAATTGAAGCGCAACGTTTACAGGATGAAGAACTGCCAACTAATTTTCAGATTCATGCCAACCCTTGGGCTGATGCTGCTATACGTGAATCTTTTGTCCGTGATATTACAGACGGTGGGAAGGTTTTAAGCGATCGCCCTATCCCTCATGTAGAGAAGCGGTTACCCCCATCTTTACAACAGCATAAAAAAGTAATGATGTCAAGCGAGCTAGAACGATATCGCCAAGTAGGGCATAAAGCTAGTGAAGCGATGACAGAAGTACTCAAAGCCGCCAAATCTACCTGGACAGAATATCAGTTAGCGGGTGCAGGTGCAGAGGCATTGTGGGCAAGGGGGTTGCATCCAGCGCTGACACTAGCAGCAGGAGAGAGGCGTTTACCGCTATACCGCCATGCTACACCGAGCAATGAGCCGTTGGGACGCTTAGCAATGCTGGTGTTTTGCGCTAGGGGATATGGTTTGTATGCGAATCTGACACGATTTGTGTGTTTTGGTGCGCTTTCAAATGAACACGCCGAATTGCATCGTCATGTCCGCGAAATTGAAGCTCAAGCGTTAAACTTGTGCCAACCTGGAATATCTTTAAATACAGTTTATGACACTTTAGCTCAAGCTTATCAACAGCACGGATTTAATCATGCCATCTGCCAACATCATCAAGGTGGAACTACAGGATATTTATCGCGAGAAATCGTGGCAAATCCCGCTACTACCGATACTTTAGCACAAGGGATAGCTGTGGCTTGGAATCCAAGTTTACCTGGGGCAAAGGTTGAAGATACTTTTGTGATTCTCCAGGATGGAAAGTTGGAAAATTTGACTTTCGATGCAAATTTTCCAAGCGTGGAGGTAGAGGGAAGATTGCGCCCTGTGCCTTTAGCTTAACAAAAATGTAGGGTGCGCTATAGCGAATGCCATAACGCACCTAAAATTTGTTTTCTAGGGGTTAATGATTCCGTAGTAAATGGCAGCAACAAATAAGAATGCCCCGATAACTAGAGTTAAGCCAATGATTAATCTGATGTCAGGTAGATTTTTCCTGAGCATTACATTATCCCTTTGTACTTGAGTTACCGATTCATCTTTCCTAGTGTTGGAATTCCAATACTCAGTTTCAGGTGCATTATCTGACGAAAAATTATTTTCAGTTGTTGTTTGAGTTTCTTGTGATTTCATAGACTTTTTTCGTTATTTCTGTTTATACATTAAGTTTTACATAGTTCATATTAGAGATAAAAAACCTTCTACTAACTTGAAAATCAAGTTAGTAGAAGATTCTAAAAATAACGGTGTATTCCTGCATTTTTAGTTTCAGTGAAATATTGTTAACTGTATACTAACTATAGAGAGAATTAATATTAAGTAAGTTTGTAAACATAGCTACTTTTAAAAGTAAAATACTACATCTAAAGGCTTGCTTCCAACACAAAATTATATTAAAGTAATTTGTTTAATTTTGGTTGTAATGAAGATAACAAACTAATTTAATAGTATAACGGTTTCTTTTTGTCCTCAACAACGTACACTGACACTATGAACTTCCAACAAATATTTGGTCAAGCGCCTGAAGCCTCTGCCAGTGCGCCAGGAAGGGTAAATCTACTTGGCGAACATACTGATTATAATGATGGCTTTGTTCTGCCGACTGCAATTCCCCAACGCACTACCGTACAGCTAGGTTTCAGTGCCGATGGACAGTACCACTTTTATTCTGAAGATTTAGACGAGCAAGTTAGCATTTTAGAACTCAATCATACACCATCAGGATTTGCCAGTTATATATTTGGGTGTATCGAGCTTTTAAAAAAAGAAGAACACACTATACCACCGCTTTCTTTGTACGTCAAATCAACAGTACCGATAGGTGTGGGCTTATCTAGTAGTGCGGCTTTGGAAGTGGCTACACTTAGGGGATTGCGTCAACTGCTCAATCTCCCTATCAATGATGTCAAAATTGCCCAACTTGGACAACTTGCAGAAATCCAGTATGCCGGCTTAAACTGCGGCATTATGGATCAAATGGCATCGAGTCTGGCTGACACTAATTCAATGTTATTTTTGGACACCCGCACCCTTGAGCGTCGAGTTATACCTTTCCCAGAGGGAGCAGAAATTTTGGTGATTGATAGTGGTGTTCATCATGCCCTGGCGGCAGGTAGCGGATATAACCAGCGTCGCGCTGAGTGTGAGGAAGCAGCACGGCTATTAGGAGTTAAAGCGCTTAGAGACATTACCGATCCGCAAGCGGCAGAGTCATTACCCGAACCGCTGCGGCGTCGCGCCCGACACGTCATTACTGAGAACAACCGAGTGCTTGAGGCTGTACAGGGGGTGTCAGCGGAACGCTTTGGTGAATTGATGAATGCTTCCCACGCCAGTCAGCGCGACGATTACGAAGTTTCAGTGCCAGCAGTAGATACCCTAGTGGCGATACTGCAAAAAACACCCGGAGTTTTCGGCGCACGTTTAACGGGTGGCGGTTTTGGCGGGGCAAGTGTTGCTTTGGTTGCAGCAGGTGGTTCGGGAGCGATCGCGCAACGAGTTCAAGAACAATACAACCAAGCAGGTTATACCGGACGAATTTTAACTGATAAGTAGGTAGGCATAAATAAATCAAAGTTTGTAGTAAGGGCTTCAGCCCTTATAAACTACGCCCCTACGCTCTAGTCGGTACTACGAACGTAGAGTATATTTATTTATTGGTTTTCTCAAAGAATTTAAGGCGAGCATCAATTACATCTTTAGCCCACTGAATACCTTGCTCCTGATCTTCAAACCAATAAGTACCCAGAGTAGGAGCTCCAGGCTTTGGTGAGCCATAGCGGAGAATGGTAATTAACCATCGATCATTATCCTCTGGCTTTTGTTCGTAAAAAATTCTGTAGTCTTTGTGTTCTACAAAGGTATGACTGTAGAGGGTGCTCATTTCCTTTGAGTCTTCCATAGTTACTTCAATCTTTTAACCGCTATTGTTGTTCTAACTTTCCATTTTTAATAAAATTAATAGGGCTGTTTACTATCAATAGATAGGAAAAGTTTTAAGTTTGCTTGTATGCGTGGCTACTTTGTTGTGTACAAACAAGACTCTCCACTACAGAGACTAACTCGTCTAAATCAATCGGCTTGGATAAATGTATGTCAAAACCAGCTAGCATTGAGCGTTTGCGATACTCCTGTCCGGAAAATGCAGTCAAAGCAATGGCTGGAATTTGTTTTCCTTGTAGTGCTATCAAATTTCTGATTTTAAAAAGCAGCAAATAACCGTCATAATCTGGTAATCTGATATCAGAAATTAGAATGTCTGGTTGAAAATGAGATAGTACTTCTAGAGCCTCAGATGCTGTAGCAGCTGCTACAATTTTTGCTCCTTCCTCTGAAAACAGGAAGGTAAGTATTTCATTAGCATCGGCATCGTCATCAATAACGAGTAACCGCAAACCGTTAAGCCTTAAGGATTGATCGCACATCTACAAAAGACAATCTAATTATTGCGCCTTGAGTAGTATACAAAAGTTAAGTATTGGTGTCTGTACGCTTTCGGACACAGGCAACAATTTAAGTAACGTAGTCTAGGTTACTGTCAAACTTAACATTTGACCTATCTCAGGGTAGTAAAAACTCATAAAAATTTCACTGAAACTGAGAATTTGAACATACAGTATCATCCTCTTTGTCTCTTGCCGTCTTAGCCCCTATATTAAGCAGGGGGCTTTTTTTTTGGAATATGAAATATTTAAAATAGTAAGGAGAAAATAATGTATTGAGCAATACTGTACTCTCTACGCTAATATCTGCCTTGAGTAATGCATACTATTTAAAACTCTAGATAGACAGTAGTGATTGGATGAATAGATAGTATGAAAGCGTTGACAATATGCGATCTGTTCGGATTGCCATAGCAAAGTTATAGAGGAATATTTTCAATGAAATCTAGTACAAACAAACCTACTAATTTACCTTCCCAAACCTTGGCATACAATGGCGCTGATCGTAATGCTTGGATTTTTGGCTGGAATCCGCAGCAAGAACTGTGGAATGGGCGCTTAGCTATGATTGGCTTTCTTGCATACTTACTTTGGGATTTGGCTGGCTATAGTGTACTACGTGATGTACTTCACTTCATTGGCTAAGTTTTACTAACTGAAGCAAGTATTGTCATCCTCTCCATTTTCTACTATCCGCATCTCTAAGTCTCTGAAATTTGTCAGAGGCTTTTTTTTAACAGACGCGGAAAGCTAGGTAAATAATAATTTTGTGTTGATAATTACAAGTTGATTACTTGGGCTGTGTTTAACTACTTTTTCCCCGATCTTCTCTTCCATCCAATGCCGTAAGATTTCAACTGACATCAAGTAAAGATTTGTACAAAATTTGAGGTAATGAATAATATGGAAAACATCAACACAGCGAACATGCTAGAGCGTTACTGTGCCTTGATCATTGGAATTGTGTTTTTGCTTTTAGGAGTGGCTGGATTTATACCAGGTTTGGTTTCATTGCCTGGAACGACTGCATCTTATGTCCCTCCCGATCAAACTTCTAGCGCCTATGCTATGGGATTTGGCTATGTATTTGGGCTGTTTCCTACTAATTTCTTGCACAATATTGTACACTGCGCCGTCGGTTTGTTGGGGATTGCCTCCTTTACGAGCTTGAGTGGTACACGTCTATTCAATCTTAGTTTTGCAATTACCTATATTTTGATCGCCATTATGGGATTGCTACCCTTCGCTAATACGACGTTCGGCTTAATGCCAGTGTTCGGTAACAATGTTTGGTTAAACGCTCTGACGGCAACAGCCGCTGCCTACTATGGCATTGTTATACCAAGCAAGGTAAAGGGTTCTAGTTTATCACAAGAGCTATAGCTAGATACACTGAGCGTCTGTTTTACACTTTTTTGGTTAAGACACTCATCAGTCAATAGTCCTTTGTCACAAATGACTATTGACGACACAAAATCTTTAGGGAATTTGTTTCTTGACAGTACAACTAGTTTTGAGTTTTGAGCTTCACTGGATTGATGAATACAAAATTGATCATGCCACCCAAATTTAACGTAAATCAGTTTGTATCTTTTATTGGAGGTGCAGGCACTATTTTATATTACCAGCCTGATTCCAATACCTGGAAATATGCTGTGGAAATGCCCAAGGGACCAGAACCAGATATAGGCAGAGTTGGTGCGGAAACAACAATTTTATTACATGAAGTAGATATTCATGGAGTCATTAATTAATCGTTATTAACTTCGGTGAAATTTACTTTGTATTACTAGGTAACACCTGATCGCCTTGATTGCGTTCCAACGCCAAAACTCACTTAAATTCCTTTATCACGAGGAAGCTCAAGCTCGGTTTTGAGCGCTCTTAAGGCTGTTTTTGCCAAGATTTGATGAGCCTCCGTTGTCGGATGAATGCCATCCCAGAACAAAAACTTGTCCGGATTCTTACAAGTAGCAGTATTGTTTAAACAAGCGCTAGTCACATTCGTAAAACCAAATTTTGCCCTGTCTGTAATGGCTTCTTGGTACAGGGAATAGACATCTAATTTGATGATTTGAGTGTCAGAACCTAACTCCTGCTTAAGTGCATCCACAGACTTAGCCAAATTAAGATTATGGGCGATAGTCAAAGAACTAAGCGTACTTGAATTCAAACTGTTGCGTGTGGCTGGGAGCTTTCCTAAATCTGGTAAGTTAGCAACCAGAATTTTTTTAGCACCAATTTTTAAGAGGGATTGAATTGCCCTCGATAAATTTTCGCTCGATACCGTAGAATCTGTGGTAGCGCCATGAAGATAATCATTTGCACCAGCCCATAACACATAAAGTGCATTCGGATTAACTTCTTGGTGAACCTTTGTAAAACTCTGAACTTGCGCCAACAAACCCGGTATTCCATTTATGCTGCCGCCTCCCGTATTTGCTCCACCATAGGCAAAGTTATTGTTTTGCTTAGGGGTTAATGCTAGGTTAGAGGCAAGGTATTCTACCCAAACTAGACCATTGGAATAACGTCCTTGAAAGTAGGGAGGGCTAGGGGGATAGGCTCCTTTTGTTGCTTGAAATACCTTGCCAACATCCGAGAGGCTATCACCAAATACATAAAGCCTATTAATTTGATTAGGAGTTGGATTAGAAATTTGTATCGTATTAGAGCTTTGCATTGAAGCTACGAGTAAAACCGTAATTAATTTTTTGAAGAATCCCCGAAAATGACTATATGATGTATTAATCAGCACAATCAAACTTAACCTAAATTCTGACTGAGGAAGGGTATTGCTGTAAATATAATACTGCTACCTTAAATATAGTACTGATAGTCACAAGTTAAGTGAATTGGCATAAAGTAGGTTAGGTATTTGCCCCCACGTTCTCTCCTGGGGGCTTTTATTTTGACATTTACACAATTGAGTACAGGTGGCATAGACAAAGGGTGTCTTGCTTGCGTCAATATACTCAATCAAGAAAAACCTCTGGTGATTTCCAGAGGTAAATATATGCTATAAGGAGCCTGAAACAGCTTAATTTTTATCTTGACTTTAGACGAACGATACCCCCACATTCAAAAGGCATAAAGCTAATTATGTAAATGTGTATACTTCACCTCAACATAATTGAGGTTTCTCTCTACGTATTATTAGCGGTGGAATACAGGAATCTATAATCGTATCCAAAATCACAGTGTTATTTAACATTAACTCATTCTGCTGCTAGAAGTAGGAGCAAACTGTAGCTGTTAGGTTTTTAGTAAATACGTGTTTAAGATTATTGATTTTTAGGAAAATATTGGAGATATTTTTCATGAAAATAGAGAGATTTAATGAGTTAATGCCCTTACATGAAGAATTCATTTTGAATGACTTAAAAGTACTCCTTGTAGAAGATGAGCCTGATATAGCGGTTTTATTTACCTTCATACTTCAAGAAACTGGAGCACAGGTGATGGCAGTAACGTCAGTGATTGAAGCTGTAAAATCTCTCGACCACTTTCAACCCGATATTCTTATTAGTAATATTAAGCTGCCCGATGGAGATGGCTACACACTGATGAAAATGGTCAGAACCCGTGAGGCAAAATTCGGTGGATTTCTTCCAGCTATTGCTGTAACAGCTTGTGCAACAGATAAGGATTGCAAGCTGTCACAAGAAGCAGGTTTTCAAATGCATGTATCTAAGCCAATTTACCCTGACCAGTTAATACAAATCGTTGCTACCTTATTTGCTTCAAATAGGAAAATTACTTGTAATTTTCCTGTAAATTCTTTTTAAGAAATATTAGTTAAAATTAACCTCCGACATGAATGGCAGGACGCAACTCGGGATTCTTCTCAGCTTTACGAAGCACTTCACGGGTGACAACAGGAATATCGCCCTCGCCAAACAAGATAAAACGCAGCAAGTATTTGATTGGGTTGCCCTCTGCCCAGCCAAAATAAGCATGAGGTATTTTACCCGTGCGATCGCGAAGATAGAGAAGTATGGCAGCAATAGCATTAGGTACCGCTGCACTTTCGGCACGCAGGATGCGGTAGCCATCAACCTCCACCCCTTTTACTCTAATAATGTTGGCATCCGAAGCATCGGATACCAGAACCTCTAGAAAGAGAATGGGATCGGTGGGCGGAATATGATTGTCCTCGCGCACCTCTTTCTCCTTTAAAAAATACTCTCGCCCATCGCCTTGATTCAATCGATTAGCAATCAGTCTTACCGCACCCTGGCTCTCTTCAGCAATGAAGCGATCGGCAGTTTCGTCAATTTCAATCCGCTCTACTCGTAGTTCAGTCGAACGCCACACGCGAGAAACCAGCGAGGTAAGGATGATGGCACTAATGAAGAACCCAGCGATCCTAATCCCCTCAGATCTCTCGATGATATTGACAACAGTGGTATACGCAAACAGCAGCGTGATTATTCCAAAGGCAAGTGTTCCGCGCTTCGCCGTTCTCTGGCGATAGGCAGATAGGGTAACAGCAAATGCAGCTGAGGTTATCAGCACCAGCACACCAGTTGCGTAAGCCCCGCCTTGAGCTTCTACATTTGCCTTGAAGAGAATTGTGACAGCAAAGGCTATAGCTGTATAGACTAACACCAGAGGTCGCGCTGCCCGTGCCCAATTCGGTGCCATGCCATATCGTGGCAGATAGCGGGGTACGATATTGAGGAGACCTGCCATTGCAGATGCGCCTGCAAACCATAGAATGGCGATGGTACTCAGATCGTAAATTGTGCCAAAGCCATTGCCAAGATACATATGTGATAGATAGGCAAGGGCACGTCCACTTGCTTTGCCCCCGACTTGAAATTCTGCTGCTGGTATCAGTAGAGTAGTTACCAAGCTGCTGGTGAGTAAAAAGAAGCTCATGATCAGCGCAGCAGTAGTAAGCAGCTTGTGTGTATTCCGAATGCGCCCTGTAGGATGTTCAGGTGTGTCGCTGCCACTGCCTTGCACAAGGGGCATAACAACAACGCCAGTTTCAAAGCCCGACAATCCCAATGCCAACTTTGGGAATAGCAGGAGGGCTACACCAAGCATTATTATAGGGTTACTATGGCTTGCAAAAAGTGTATTCTGCCAGTTAGTGATCGCAGATGGTTGATTCAGGATCTGATACAGACCGACGCTAACGATAATGAAGTTCAACAGTAGATAAAGTCCCACCAAAAAGACTGCAATACCGATAGCTTCTTGGAAACCTCTAAGGAAAACTGCACCCAGCAATGCCACTAGTACCAAGGTAATACCAATCTGCTGATTGTGAAGTAGACTTGACACGAGCGGATTTTCAATGATATGGGCGGTGGCATCAGCAGCCGAGAGGGTAATGGTGATAATAAAGTCGGTTGCCACAAAGCCAAGTAAGCAAAGCACGAATAGCTTGCCTTGCCATCAAGGGAGCAAGTGTTCGAGCATCGCGATCGACCCTTCGCCATGAGGACTTTTGGCAGCAACGCGCCGATAGATCGGCAATGCACCAAACAGCGTCAGCAAAACTAGAATAAAAGTTGCCACAGGAGAGATAGAGCCTGCTGCCAATGCTGCAATACCAGGTTGATAGCCCAGCGTCGAGAAATAATCTACACCTGTCAAGCACATAACCTGCCACCAAGAATGCTGGTGGTGTGGTTCTTCCCTGCGATATGGTCCTTCTTTTTCCCTTCGGTTTTCTTCGAGCAACCAGTTGATGAACTTTTTGCCGATCCGTTTTGTTGGAACGATTGGTTTAGTCATCAAATGCTACTCCTGCTGTATACCTATATACATGTAAATTGGCGCTACAATATAAGGCTTTTATTAGCTCTTTCTTAGTAATAAACTCCTTAACTAGAGATAACGCACCCGCTTTGAGAAGGATTTATGGCTAACTTTTTTTGGTCTACCCGTGACGTTTTTGATGCCACTGCCAAGCGTGGGTGATGATTTGGTTAAGGTTTGGGTACTGGGGATGCCAACCCAAACCTAACGCAGCTTTGTCGCTGCTACCTACTAAAATAGGCGGGTCGCCTGGTCGGCGATCGCGCTCCACTATTTTGATTTCTTTTCCTGTACTTAGTGTTGCTGTTTGTATAACTTCTCTGACTGAAAACCCACTGCCATTACCTAAATTAAATACTTCGCTTTCTCCTCCTTTGAGCAGATACTGCAAACCCAAAACATGTGCTTGTGCCAAATCAGTTACATGAATGTAATCTCTAATACAAGTACCGTCTCGGGTAGGGTAATCAGTGCCGAAAATAGAAATCGATTCCTGCTTACCCAAAGCAGCAAATAGCACCAATGGGATGAGGTGAGTTTCTGGTTCATGGTCTTCACCTAGCAACCCAGTAGGGTCAGCGCCAGCAGCGTTAAAATAGCGGAAACGGACAGACTTGAGATTGTAAGCCGTATCGAAATCAGATAATATTCGCTCTACCATCCATTTGCTAGTTGCATAGGGACTGATGGGGTCTTGAGGATGGTCTTCAGTAATCGGCACAAACTTGGGTACACCATAAAGAGCGCAAGTAGAAGAAAAGATAAACTTGTTAATGGAATGAGAGAGCATTGCTTCTAGTAGCGTCAAAGTGCCGACGACGTTATTGCGGTAATATTTGGCAGGGTCAGTGACAGATTCACCCACAGCAATATAGGCAGCAAAATGCATTATCGCAGCTATATTGTAAGTTGTAAATATATGATTTAAAACAGAGCCATCGCTGATATCACCAACAATCAACTTTACCTGCAAAACCTGTTCCACTTCTGGATGTCCATTCGACAGATTATCAAGAATAATGACATCATAACCTGCATTTTTTAGAGCTAATACAGCATGGGAGCCAATGTATCCTGCTCCCCCTGTTACTAAAATTGTTGACATAATTGGTTCATGGGTAATTGTTAATTGTTAATTGTTAATTGTTAATGGAAAACAACAATCAACAACTAACTACTAACAAGTAATAACTAATTTTGACGGTCACTAAAGTAGCGCTCAATTGCACTGTCCAAAGAAGGCATTAACTCGCCTCGATGACTACCAAGAACGCTGTAAATCGGGCGCTGAGCGATTAAACCAAGTTCCTGCGTAGGACGGGCAATTAGACTACTGATACTAACGCCAGCCCTCTGAGCCGCTAACCGTGCCAAGTCAGCCCATGCGATCGCACCCTTGTTAGCCAGATGCCACAAGCCGCTTTCGCCGTCAATTAATAAATCAAGACTGGTATTGACAAGATCCGGCACATAGGTAGGCGAAACAATCCCATCCTCCGCTGCGACAAAAGTATTCCCAGCACTTAGCTGACGCAGGGCAATAGTGACGAAATTGTAATCATCCCAAGGACCGAAAAATGCACTAGTGCGAATCACCAGCGATGAAGGATTAACCTCCAATACCAGCTTTTCAGCCAAAGCTTTGCTGCGTCCATATACATTGAGAGGGGCAACGGCATCACTTTCTATATAAGGGTTGAACAAAGCACCATCAAATACCAGGTCTGACGAGAAAGTCAGCAGTGCCACGTTATGGTCAGCGCAAGCAGCAGCTAAAATCGCAGCTCCGGTGGCATTTACCCGCATACAAATATCAGGTTCGCGCTCCGCATCATCCACCCGCACGTATCCGGCAGCGTTCACAATCGCCCACGGTTTCAAGTCAGCCAAAACAGCATTGACTTGTAAGGAATCGGCAATGTCCATATCTGGACGTGACAGCAACTGATATGATATGCCCCGTAGTTCACACAAACGAGCAAAAGCCTTTCCCAGGGTTCCTGTTGCGCCGATGATGAGTAGAGGTGCAGGGGAAGCAGGGGAAGCAGGGGAGAAAATCTCACTGCGCTTCCCCTCCTCTATTCTTACTGGTGCGTATAACAACCGTTGTTGCCGATGCCACCATCCCGGTGTATCAAGTAGTGGGTGATTTGGTTTGCGCCCTGTGGATAGATCGCGCACCATTTTGGCAATTGCTGTCGGTCTGGGACGTGGCGATTCTGCTACGGAACTGGGGGAACGCAAATCATACACGCCTGACTCGTAGTAACCAACCGAGCGAGTTAGTAAGCTATTCCAATCATAACTGCCCAGGAGCGCCCAAGCAGTGACAGCACGGACATCTACACCCCGCTCTCGCAATTCGAGCGCCCCATTCCAAACCTCATAAAGCCAGCGCAGTTGCTCTTCACGGGTGCAGCCGAGGTGAGCTTCGGTAACAGCAACCGGCAGTTTGTAGCGTTCCCATGCTTCTAGTAGCAAGGTGCGCGAACCAGCCGCCCCGTCAGCACAAACCCTTACTGCCTCCACATCCGCGTACTCATCCTGCCCGTTGCCGCCATAAGAAGAAGTCGGATAGCGTTCTTTACGCTCATCCAAAAAGCGATCGCTCGTCAGGTAGTGATTAATCCCAATGATGTCCGGCGGACAGGGATTTTCCAGAAACCATTCAAGTTCAGAGGAGCTAATGCCAACATAGCGCAGGTGGCCCCACATCCGATGAGTCGGGGATACTCGACCGCACAATAGATCGAAGGACAACCAGCGGCGCTCGTTCTCAAATTCTGCTTGATACTTTAGCTTTGGCGTACTGAAAATCTTACCCAAATCCTCGGTTTGCACCAGAACTGCGTTGGGGTTGACTTGCCGGATCGCCTTCATCGCTTGGGAAACCCCACGACACTGCCCCAACAAAGCACGGCAGAAGGTAAACTCATCCCGTCCGTGAGGATACCAGTGACCGTACATTCCACTGAATCGCGCCGTTGTCAGTGGCTCGTTTACTGGTGTGTAATGCGTCACCCAAGGATAGCGTTCAGCCACCGCACGGGCATAAGCAGCCAGTTTCTCTGGAAATTCTGGATCTACCAAGCTAGTGTAACGCGGTCCGCTACCATGATGCACCAATCCCACAATTGGACGGATGCCGAGTTCATGTAACCGCCCCAATCGCCGATCCGCCCACTCCCAATTAGCATTCTCCAACCCGTTGGGCGCAGTTCGCTCCCACAGCACCGGGTAGCGGATCGCCTGTATCCCAAGTTCCGCAAACAAATCCAAGTCATTTAAGCGCGTGGCATGACCGTTGCTCTCCAACTGGTCAAAATACTCATCACCCACACGATTAACAGTACACTCCACTCCAGCCCACACTTCCACAAAAGCCATAATTGCTAATTGTTAATTGTTAATAGCTAATTGTTAATTACTAAGAGCTAAGAGCTAAGAGCTAATTGTTATCAGTCCGACCTTAGTTATTAGCCATTAGCTATTAGCTCTTAGCAAATCTCAAGCTTTAACCGCAATTTGCTTGTAAACAGACAGAGCCTGAGCAACACATTGATCCATATTGTAATACTTGTAGGTTGCCAGCCTGCCTACAAAATACACCCCTAGCGTTGCATCAGCAAGTGCCTTGTATTGCTTGTAAATTTCCTGATTTTCAGGACGCGGCACAGGGTAATAAGGGTCTCCTTCAGATGACGGAAACTCGTAAACAATGCTAGATTTGAGGTGTTCCTGTCCAGTTAGGTACTTAAACTCCGTAACGCGGGTGTAAAGGTGTTCGTTCGGATAGTTGATGACTGGCGCTGACTGAAACACTGGCGTGTTATGCGTCTCGTGTTTGAAATCGAGTGAACGATACGGTAGTTTGCCGTAGCGATAATCAAAGAATTCATCAACAGGACCGCTGTAAACCATTTCGCCGCAAGGTATAGCCTTCTCGATTTCACGGTAATCGGTGTTGAGCATCACTTTGATATTGGGGTGTGCCAACATCGTCTCGAACATCCGAGTAAAGCCGTGCAGCGGCATCGCCTGGTAAGTATCAGTGAAATAGCGGTTGTCGCGGTTGGTACGAGTTGGTATCCGGGCAATTACTGATTTATCGAGTTCTGATGGATCGAGTCCCCATTGTTTGCGAGTGTAGTTCCGGAAGAACTTTTCATACAGTTCCCTACCGACTTTGCTCACCACCACATCTTCTGAGGTGCGGATGTATTCTTTCGGTTCAGCCACTGATTTGAAGAACTCCTCGACTTGAAATGAACTCAGATTCATTCCATAGAGTTTGTTGATGGTGTCGAGGTTGATGGGGATCGGAACAAGTTGCCCATCTACACTAGCAAGGACGCGATGTTCGTAAGCCCGCCATTGAGTGAATTGCGAGAGGTATTCAAAGACTTCGCGGGAGTTGGTGTGAAAGATGTGGGGACCGTATTTGTGTACGAGGATGCCATGATCGTCGTAATGATCGTAAGCGTTGCCGCCAATGTGCGATCGCTTGTCTACAACCAGCACTTTCTTACCAGACTGAGTTGCCAACCGTTCGGCAATTACGCTGCCTGAGAATCCTGCCCCGACAACTAAGTAATCAAATACAAACTCTCTGGTAATGATGTTTGGTGCTTGCGGGATATCTGTCTTGACTTCGCCCAACCCGTTTTTACTAGAGTCAACCGTGGTATTTTGTCGGTCAGCGATGGCAGAGTCGATCAATTGCATCATTGATCCCCAAGTCCGATCCCATGAATTCTGCGCCAAAAAGGCATCTACCTGACTCAACCATCCCGATGCTGGGGTGTCTTCTTGCATTGCCTGTTCTGCGGCGGCGACAAATTCAGAAACTGTGTCGGCAATTCGTACCAGCTTCGACTCTCCGTAGGGACGCACTACATCCCGAATCGAGGTAGACACGACAGGCTTAGCTGCGGCAAGATACTCTGGAGTTTTAGTTGGGCTAATAAAGCGCGTTGCGTCGTTACGCGCAAACGGCAACATCGCTAAGTCCCAGCCTGCTAAATATTGAGGTAAATCTTTGTAATCTTTACCACCAAGATAATAGATGTTTTCCCGTTGTGGCAGAGCAGCCGGATCGATTTTCACAACTGGTCCAATCATTACCAAATGCCAGTCTGGGCGTGCGTCGGCAATTCCAGCCAGCAGTTCAATATCCATCCGCTCGTCAATCACCCCAAAGAACCCAAGGCGCGGGTGGGGAATATTCGCTTGATCTGCTGGTTCTTTTTCCTGGGAATTTCTTGCTTGTGCAAAATGCGCTACATCTACACTACTGGGAAATGGATAGACGTTGAGGTGCTGGTTCACCTTGCTTTCGTAAAGGCTTTGTCCACCTGTAAACACCAAGTCTGCTCTCTTGAAAAGTTCGGCTTCGTTGTTCTTTAAAGCAGGTGGCGCTCCCTTAAATGCCGACAACTCATCCATGCAATCGTATACCACTGCTAGTGGTTGCAAGTGGCGTGTAAATGCGATCGCCATTGGTGTGTAATACCAAAAGATGTACTTGCAGATGTTATGCTCTGCGAACAAACCATCAATCAGCAGTTTTAGATCCGCGTTTAGCGCCTCCTCACTCAAACCTTGTGGTAAGTGTGGAACAACAACCATTACCCCACTTTGATCAAGGCTTACTTCCAATCGTCCCAATGGTTCATTGCTAAAAATCGGCTCCTCGATAAAAAACACCCGTCGTCCTTGAGCGCAACGAACTAGAAGATGTTGTGGTCTTTGATAGACAAAATTCCAACGCAAATGAGACAAGCAAACTATATCAGGCGTATCTATAGAGGCTTCTTTAAAGCTTTTTTTGGATAAAGATATATGCGATGATGCACCTGATGATTGTAGCTCAGTTAATGTCGATAGCTTAGCTTCAACCATCTTTATTGACTTACCATTACTGAACCCATTATTTTTTACTTGAGTTGCTTCGCCAGACATAGGTTATCTCAAATTTATTTTTGTAGGAAACAGAATTTTTCACAAAATCTCTTATTCTATCAGATAATTACATAGCAAAAAAATCCCTTTATAAATTTTTAAATAAAAAGGGCAGGGATAATTATCTGGAAAAGATTTTGCTGTTGGATTGTTTGCCTAGAAACTATTAAGGCTATTTAGCTGTACAACAATTTCTATCAATAACTAAATTACTACTTACTGTTTACTTAACCTTCTATCAAGCGATATATTTATTTCTATCTAAATGTATTGGTCAAATATTAAGATGATTTGTAATGTTCAATACAAATATGTCTAAAGATAGAACTTTAATAAATAAACCGGGAAAAATAAGTGCGTGTCTTTTCAAAAACTAGTGTATAAAATATTAATAACTTTGCCCTAACTACTTCCTTTCCTATTGAAAATTACCTATCAGTTAACGTAGTAAATAAATTTACGGTGCTTCCTTGCGTTAGCTCTGAAAAGCCTACTAATTACGTACTAACAACCAGGGATCAGTGGATAAGGATGTTACCAAATTTTTAGTATTAGTAAATATTAATGGATCTTTTACAAGCAGCAGGTAAATGTAATTTTAAAGCAAATTGTAATTATAGCTACGTTGGTATAGTAAATTGAGCCGTTCCAGCACTTTAAGTTACATACCAATTTGACGCTTTACAGGGTTAACGATTAACCTTACAATAATTTCAGCCAAACCAAAATAACATTTTTATTAAAAAGCAACAATAGATTATACACCAAGAATAACTCTTGAGAAGGATACGTAAAAAATTACTTTTATATTACTCTAGATTTGAAAATTATTATTTCATAAATATATTCATCAATAATAAAGCAGGTTGAAAAACGTGTTGTAAATAAGAGTAATAATTATTTTGTGACAGGTTTGGTTATCCTCATGAAGCTTCCTATAGAGTTTAAGTAAGTCGGCGTAAAAAACTAAAGGTTTGTAGTAAGCGCTAAAGCGCTAAAGCGCTTACTAAAAGAAAATTTATAAAGGTTACTTTTCTTTACACAGATCGATGTATTCGTGCCGATCTACTTACTTATTAACTTGCTATCTTGAGAGATACTCGCCCTGAACGGCTTTAAATAAATTATGTTTGAAAAGATTTTTCTGCGGAAATGCACTTCGATGAAAGCAGCAATTAAGTTAACTGTAGCTTTTTAAAAATTGGCACTTATAATATGTTCAGTAAACAAGAAGACGAAATCAAAGTAGAAACGAGTCTCCCTATTCAAGAAATCCCAGAGGATAGGGCAATAGCCGAGACGATATTTCCTTCTACTTCAAACCCAGCTATTAAAATTTCCAAACCGCAAATTCGTACAAGCCTCAAGGCATTAACTATTGAGAGTGTCTTCGCTTCGGTTTTTTACAGTATCATCAGCGGCGCATTGCTGAGTAATTTCTTGCTGGAGTTCGGTGCTGGTCCAGTGGAAATTGGTCTTTTAGCCTCTATTCCTCAGTTGGTGAATCTGCTCCAACCACTGGGAGCGTATTTGCTAGACCGAAGTACTAGCTTCCACTGGTTTTCCATGTTCGTTTTCGTCCCGTCGCGGCTACTGTGGGTAACTCTCGTGCCTGCGATTTGGTTTGTCACCTCATCTCATATCACTGGACACCAAGTGGTGCAGTTGACATTGGCAATTATGTTGGTGACTAATATCATCGAAGCTTTGGGTCGTGCTCCCTGGTTGGGCTGGACGGCTGTATTAGTACCTCGGCGGTTGCGGGGGCGCTATTTTGGCTTTCGCAATAGTCTTTTGGGCTTGATGACTCTGATCAGTGTGCCACTGCTAGGTCAAGTGGTATCAAGGTGGCCTGGTGGAACGATCCAAGGCTACGGTGCGATCTTGATTCTAGGAATTGTGTTTGGGCTAGTCAGTCTGATTAGTCAGTTCTGGATGACGGATGTGAACCCGCAGCTTTTACATGTCGCAGATTCAGATACATCCCAACCGCAATCTGGGGGAATAGATTTTAGGTTCCTCAAAGATACCAATTTTTTGAAGTTTGTGCTTTACATTGGCATATGGTGCTTTGGGGTTAACGTCAGCGCTCCCTTCTTTAATCTCTACCTGTTGGATAACCTGAATATAGATATCAGCGTGGTAACGATTTATAACGGCTTAGCAACTGGTGCTAACATGCTGTTGCTGCTTTTGTGGGGCAAACTGGCAGACAGGATTGGCAATCGCCCGCTCCTAATATTAGTGGGAGTCTTGGTGGCGGTGACACCTCTATTATGGCTAGTCGGTGGAAGCGATCAAATTTCCCTTTGGATCTGGTTACCCTTGTTGCACATGCTAACTGGTGCGACTTGGGCGGCGATAGACCTGTGTACCAACAATATGATGATGGCAATAGCACCGCTACGTAAGCAGTCGAATTACTTCGCGATCGTGGGGGCGATTGCTGGTGTCACTGGGGCAGGGGGAATCACTATCGGTAGTTTTCTCGCGACTGTGCCTGGTGTTGGTGGCTTGCTAGGGCTGTTTGTGATCTCAGCATTCCTACGGCTAGTTGCCCTCTTATTCTTGGTTTTTGTTCAGGAAGAACGCTCTGTACCACTCGGTAAGATTTGGCGATCCCTGTTCTTCCCACCTATGCAGCATGAAATTTAAATTGAGCAATGGCAAGATTTTTTCTGCCTATACTGTACACAAAAACTTGATAATCTCCTCGTTCTTGAAACTGACAGGAGATTTGAGTTTCTCCTTGTGCATTCCTTTGACTCTGGCACAGTTTGAGATCTTGTCGTCTTGTTTCTTCAGCAAATTGATTACTTTTACGTAAAAATAAGTCCAAAAAAGATTGGGCTTGTGTTTTAGTAAAGACAGCTACAATTTTTTGCTGGTAATTTACCGGACTTTTAATTCTAATAACAGCGACTTTTTGAACATTTGTTTGATGTTCATTTGGTGAAATTAGCACTAATTCTTCGGCAAAAAATTCAGGTGTGAGAATGGGCTTTTTTTCAAAAGCAATCTTGTCTTGAGTTAGATGTAATAGTTGCCAATGTGACTGTTCGGGAAAATGACTCACAATCATTGCTTCCGGAGGAAGCATTAGATAGTTTGCATTATATGAAGTATCCGATGAAGTACTGTCATCCCAGGTTGTATCAACTAATTGCCAATTATCTAAAACTTTGACTGCATTCCAAGCATGAAGTGTCCAATCATATTGGGGATTGAAAATTATTTTCGTCGGAGGAATTAAGTCGAGAGGAGCTAAATCTTTACGAATTTTTCCCTTAATATACTCAACATCCATATTGAGCGATCGCCCCAATGCCCTGAAGAGATTAGCATAACCCTCGCAAACCGCTATATGAGTGTGAAAAACAGTTTCAGCATCTTGAGGAGGTCGTTTTGCTGTTTTCAGCACATCTAAATCATAAGTAACCCGACTCACAACATAGTCATGCAAGGCTTTAATTCGTAAGTATGGATCTGACTCCTGTTGAGCAATATATTCTGCCACAGATTTAATACTTGTTTCTACCTTGGAGGGCATATTGGCAACACTGGGATGAATCGTCTGTCGATCTTTCCAAGGCCAAGGTGATTTGACTACAGGTGGTGTAGGTTTATTAAATAGACGAGTATTATTTGCAAATCCTATAAATATAAATATAATTAGTAAAAGCACCCCAACTATCTTAACTAAGCGCTTTCTTTGCTGCTGCTTCAATTTACTAACTTTTTTCTCAAAAAGATCTTCAAGATTGTCCGACATAGAAACACCTTTGTGAACATTACCTTGTATTTACCTGGGAAAGTGAGTTACTACACTGCTTATGTGTTTATCTAATTTAAAAAAAGGAGTTATGCGACTTAAATACAAAACTTTACATAATTTCCAGTAAAAGTCCTTACAGGTAAGTGTGTGGTTTGCATCTTAATTGCAAGGTTTTTGTTGGGTTGCGCTGCGCTTAACCCAACCTACTAAAAAATATGATTTAAATAGTTGTAGAGACTTCGTATTTCGCGTCTCTACAGCTTTTTAATTTGTCGCAGTTGATTTTTGAGGTTATCTACAGTTTGTTGCCACTGGCTTTTTTTGACTGGCGTAGGAAAAACTGCGGGTGGGATGGCGGGATTGAGATTGCGGTAATGTTCCCAAATCTCCCAGTAGGGGCAACCAGGTTCAATGCGAATGCCTGCCCAGTGTAGATATTGTAGGGGTTGATTAACTGCGGGATCAATTAGTACGTGTCCTTGTGTTTGAAAGTGAGGACTTCCCCCCCAATTACCTGGTGCTTTCCCTTCTCGACGAACTATGTTAAAGCGGCGTGGAATCCGCTTAAGTAGCATATAGTTTATAATTGGTTGGTCAGAAGTTTTTTGGGAAAAATCAAAGTATTCTGGATGGGCGGCACATTCAGCAAAGGTTTCGTACAAGTCTTGTTCTGTGATTACGTTTTTCTTTGCTCCCCAAAAACCACCGTTGAAAATATCCTTAATTTCTTCTGTTGTAAATACTTTTTCTTCTAAAACTTTGGGTGTAAATACATTTGTGATTCCACCTGAATGTTGATAGTCGCAACAAATAAAATCATAGGTATTCAGGTAGTTAAGGTTATCAACTATTTTTTCAAAAACAACTATATCTGTATCTATGTACAAAAATTCATCAAATGGTCCAAACCAACATGCTTGCTTTCGGAATTGATTGGGGCGGGCAAAAAATTTGCTCCCAAAGACATCGTGTAGTTTTTTTGATAGTCTGTCGATGAAGTCTAAGTCTTCGTAGATTTGAACTCCGTAGTATTGGGTAAGGGTATCGGCTATTTTATGGTAATTGTCATCGTATGGAATCATGACAATTGGTGTGTCTTTGTCATACAATCTGATACTGTTGAGTAGTGCGATCGCATGGTCTGTCACTTTATCATTAGCAATAATGTATATTCCCCGTTTCATTACTTCATCCTCAAAGAGCTAATTTTAACTTTCTTAAAATACGTGTAGCTAAACTGGGTGGTGCGTTGTAAGCTTTGGGCTTACTCTTGAACTTGGGACGTAAATCTTGTTGATGTAAATACCGATAATGCAAGAAAAGTTCTCGGTAAGGAAAATCGATATTTTCTCCAGCACATACACTGCTAAACAATTTAGATGACAAACCAATATAGTGAAGATAAGTTAACCTATTGCCTTTGTCATACAAAATATGATCTCGTGTTTCAAAATGAGGAGAGGTAACACAGCAGCCCGTTCTTTCATCTTCTCTAAGATGCTGAGCAAAATTATAGCTAGTGATTCCTGACCGCATTACCATGTAGTTGAGTATAGTTTGGTCAGGAGCATTCATGTATAGTATTTCTGCTTCCCCTTGTCTTAATTGGGATAATAGATAATTGCGTCGTTCTTCGTTGAATATTCCTTTCCTTCCCGCATACAAACCAGCACAAAATATTTCCGATTCTAGGCGGGATTGGGGAAAAATATTTAACAAGCGATTAGAATTAACGTTAAATACATGACTAAGGTCTTTATATTGAAAGTCATATACCACAAACTCATTATTATTTAACTGCTGAAAAATATAATCTAAAGAATTTAGGACGATAATATCAGCATCTAAATAAATGAATTTATCAAAGGGACCATCGAAGGTGCAAAACCTGCGATGCATTCCCATGCGATAAACTCCTGATATACCATTTTTCTGCCAAATATTGAAGGCGTTAGGATGTGCTGCCCATACTTGGGTGGAAAAATCTTCCCAACGTGCAATCGCCTCTGTATCTGCAAATATTTCTACATTGCTTCTGTTGGTAATTTCGCGCTGCACGGCTGACAGGCGATCGTCATAAGGAATGATGCAAATTGGGTAGTTTTTTCCAGCGTTGGCTTCAATGCTATTGAGTAAAGCTACTAATTGGTCGTAAACTACGTCGTTAGCTAGTATGTAAATACCTTCACTCATTCAAGCCTCCAAAAACTCCCGGATTATTTGCCCAGATTACAAATAAGTTTTTCAGTAATTCTATCACTATAGTTATAGCTTATACAAAGTGTTTGGTAATGAGTGTTCAATATTTTACTCATTTTTTATGTTATAGCTCATTGACTTTCTAATTGAGAAGTCTTGCCCAGAAAAATATTTTTTATACTAATTTGCAGTTGTATCTTAACTATGATAATGCGCTGGACATCCCTTGACGTGTCGGTTAGACTGATACTATCACAATGTCTAAGTCAGTAAAAATACAAATTACTTAAAAATACTTTCAGCAATAATACTCCTATGGTAATTTATACGTGATTGTAATTAAAAAAATACAGCGTAATTACGTACAATTAATGAAACTGCAGCAATTATCATGTATGTTTGAGGAAAAGAGTGAAAAGATATGATGAAGGGCATTTATTTATTAGCAAATGACAAAGTATATGACCAATTGATAGCTTTGATCAATAGTATAGAGGTTAACTATAGTCCAGATATACCTATATGTATTATTCCTTTTAACGATCAATTGGATTTAATCAAACAAGAACTTGGTCAAAGGAAAAATCTCTTTTTATTTGAAGATCGATCTTCAATAGATAAGTGGGAGAAATTTATCACTGAGTTCAACGACTTATATGAAAAGTATCCTCATGAAGGGGTAAGTGAGAAGAAAACTGAAATATTAACAATGCATAGAAAGTATTGTGCATTTGATGGTCCTTTTGACAAGTTTATATATTTAGATTTGGATACTTTGGTATTTCAATCTCTAGATCATGTTTTTAGTAAACTGGATGAATATGATTTTGTTGTTCATGATTATCAGAGAACCACTGCTATTAGGTTGAAAGAAGTAGACTATTTTTTTGAAGTGTTTAACGATGTCTATAAATCCAAAGAGGCTTTAGCAAATCGCTTTCACTGCGGGGGTTTTTGGGCATCTAAACGAGGTGCGATCGCCCAAAATGATTTAGATTATTTTCTTAAAGAACTCGCCAACGGTGATATCAAGATTTTCAGAAGTTGGTTAAGTGAGCAGATTAAACTCACATACATGACTTTGAAGAAAAATCTCTCACTGTATAACTTCACATTAGATGAAAGCTCCGATTTTAACACCGGAGTTTGTGTAACATCAGCGCATTTTCAAGAGAAAAATCATCTTTTGTACGACAAAGGTAAGAAATTAACTTACCTACATTACATGGGGATTAAGAATGAACGCTTGCGTCGCCTTTGTGAGTGGGAAAAGCTGAATCTACCCTTCAAAGATCAATTGGTGTATTTTGTGGATAAATTATATAAGTGGCAGATTCGCAGTATTCCCTACAAAGAAATATTTCTGTATTACAGATTTATGCGTGAAAAGCAAGCTAGAGGAATCAGGAGTGGTTTTTCACAAAGTTAGAAGTCCATTCTAAAAGATTGAGTTTGTGTAGGATAATTTGCCTAGCTTCAGCGATCGCATCCTTAGCAGCATACCAAGCATCTGGTGTCGCAGTTAATTCTTGAATATACTTTAAACCCTTTTCATCCCAGCTAGGCAACCGCACAAAACTCCCTGGTGGCAACAACTTGTCAGCCGCAGGTCCCCCGTAATAAATTGGTAAGCACCAAGCTAGAAGGGCATCCCATAGCTTTTCACTCACATACCAATCGTTATCAGCGTAATTTTCAATCGCCAAATTATAATAGTACGGTGCCATACCATACCATTTATTACCTAATTGTCCAGAAGATTTAACCCAATCTGGCAAATCGCGCCCGTAAAAATCACAATCAACTTGACTTGATTGTAACAGCTGCAAGAAATCAAGACGCTGACGATGGTTAGCCGTGCGGTTAACTCCAGAAGTAATCCAGCTACAATTACGTAATTTTTCTGGCGGTGCCATTTCGTTCAACTCCCGAAAAGAATTGGAGTGATACCAGATAGCGGGCATATAATTTGGATGGGGAGAAGCATCATCAGGGGCAGAAATCAAACCACAGTAGTCTTTCGCCCATTCGTAGCAAGTGATATTTGCTTCGACAATTTCCTCCAAAGGTGGCTCTCGCCAAAGAAAGATAATTCTTTCCTTTGGCACACCACGCAATAATGATTGCATCTCCTCTTCTGGGTAAGGAATACTTTTTAATTCTGGTTTAAAAAGCCAATACTTATTTTTAAATTCTTTTCTGATCCCAGCAAAATTATACAACAGTAAAAAATCTGGCTTTGGCGCTTTCGCCAACATCTGAATGTAACCCCAAATGCCAAAAAAATGCGGTGTTTGTTGCCAGAGCCAGTCGCTTTGGTTAACACCCGGATATCCCGTCAACATTCCGACAACTTTTCTATTCATATCCTAATTAAGTATTGGTGGGTGGAAAGATTCATCTACATAACTCAGAATTTTTGCCGCTCGATTTTCCCAAGAAAACTGCTTGACAAACTCAACACTTTCTGCATAACCTTCATGGCGACGGGGATGAGTTTCTAAAACCTGTCGCAAAGCTTGAGCAAATTTGCTCTTGTCATCTGGTTCGCACCAAGCAGCAATGGCTTTAGTATTCTTAAACTCCAACAAAGAAGGAATTTCTGTTGCCACAATAGGAGTACCAGAGGCAAAATAGTCAAACAGCTTGAGAGGAGAAGTGAAAGTTGCGGCACTTCCCGAACAATGAGGATGAGCCAAAATATCAGCAGCTTGTAGCAAAGACGCCAAATCTTCTTGCAAAATGTAGCCCAAAAATTTAATGTTATCAACCTGCTTTTCTCGAGCTAATTGCTGATAATCTGCAACCTCTTTATCCTTTCCACCTGCACAGACAAATTGAACACTCTTGCATTCACCAGCAACATCAATTAACACATCAATACCTTTAAATTGTTGTAGCGCTCCAGAATACACTACCAAATGTGAATATTTCTCTCCCAAAAGTTTTTCGCGCCATTGAGCAGCTTTTTTTGGCTGCCTTTCCATGAACAGCCGATTATAACCGTTGTGCAGCTTAATCACTTTTTCTGGTGACATTCCATTTTCGATCATAGTGGCGCGGATTGTATCAGCAACCGTAACAGCTATTTGAAAAAGTGGACTGTTGACTACTTCTGTTTCAAACGGTTTGTTTTCATGGTGGTGATGTTCATATATAGCAGGAACACCATTGTTAATGGCTGCTTTGACAAAATTCCAATCACGACTGTGAACAAGCTTAGTTGTCGGCAGGATATGAAACGGGAGATAATACTTTGAGGCGATCGTATTAGAATCAGTGAACTTACTGGGAAAATAGTCAATAGGCCAAGGCATCGGCAAAGGAGCAACCTTAAGCTTATCGTGGAGGTTGTAGTATTTGAGCAGAGTAACAGGAGTCATTCTCGGTTGAAAAGGACGAACCAAATCAATGAGATTTGTTAGTCCCTTATACGGATAAACCAAAACAGTCGAGTAACCCAAATTAGCTGCACCATTAGCAGCATTAGTAGACTGAACCAAATGAGCCTCAGGTTTAGGCAACTCATCCCTAATAAAAAATACGTAGTGTTTTCCGTAATTACTCTTCATCATCTCTCTTCTCTTCTCTTCTTTTCTTTCGTCTGCGCCTCAGCGGTTCATTTTTTCCACCTTCACACCATCCTCAAAAAGCTCCAACTTATTCAGCAAATGCATAGCAGAATGATAAGCTTCAGCAATTAACTGATTCTGTTTTTGCGGCTTATCCACCAAATCATCGCTCAGGTTACGCAAAGAACCAAGCATAGGATTGAGACTCGTGCGGAAATCAGCAGAAATGCTTTTCAAAGTTTGATGCACAGTTGCTACACCGTGATTTGAATCCACTGACACAGATTCCCAGGTTGTTTGCAGGTTAACAACATCATCCAAAACATCTATAATATTGAAAATTTTCAAAGCTGATTTGTAGGATTCAGCAATTAACTGCTGCCGCTCTTCGGAATTTTCTGCCATATCATCTAACAATAAGCGCAGAAAACCAATCATTGAGTTTAGCCTAGTGCGAACTTCATGGGAAATACGAACTAAGCTTTGCTGACGCTTGTTAATAGTTTCTTGCTTGTCGGCGAATTGCATTGCGTACAAGCGCGAGTAGTAACCACCTTTTTGTAAAAGTTCGTTATGAGTTCCCACCTCCACAACCTTTCCTTGATCTAATACAGCAATTTGATCGGCTTTTTGTACAGTAGAGAGGCGGTGGGCAATAACTAGGGTTGTACGATCGCGACTTAGGTTATCCAGTGCTGTTTGCACCAAACGTTCGGAAACAGTATCCAAAGCACTGGTAGCTTCATCAAGGATGAGAATTTCTGGATCTTGTAGCAAAGCTCGGGCGATTGCTAAGCGTTGTCTTTGTCCCCCAGATAACATTACACCGCGATCGCCTATGAGAGTATCAAATCCCTGGGGTAATTTAATGATAAACTCATAGGCATTTGCCAGCTTAGCTGCGGTCATAACTTCTTCTTCTGTTGCCTCTGGTCGTCCGTAGGCAATATTCTTGCGTACAGAGTCATTAAACAGAAAAGTATCTTGACTAACAATTCCCATCGCTTTGCGCAGCGAGGTCAACTCATACTCCCGTAAATCAACACCGTCAATGGTAATACTACCAGATGTCGGGTCATAAAATCTGGGTAACAGGTCTGCTAGGGTTGTCTTTCCCGCACCAGAGCCACCTACCAAAGCTAGGGTAGTACCATACGGTAAGTATAAATTAACATCGCTAAGTACCAACTTATCATGACCGGGGTAGGAAAAGGAAACCCATTTAAAATGCACTGCTTGCTGTAATTTTGTGTAAGGTACTTTACCCTTACCCATTAAAGGTTTATTATCCAAGCTTAAAAAGTCAGCTACCATCTCTACACTGGTAGCGTTTCCCGCAAAGCTGCTACGGATTGTATTTAATTGAGAGATAAACGGTAGTAGCCGCAGCAGTACCAATAGATATGTAAGTAGTACTGCGGAAAGGGTAGAAATTTGATTGCTAAAAAAAGTCCGGCTGAGAATTACAATTAATATGAGGGCGGTAATCCCCATTACCTCACTGACTGGACCAATAGCTTCAGAATTCACCTGAGATTGGAAATCTGCTTTCTCGCGATCGCGAATCAGCTTGCTAATTCTGTTATACTCTCTTTCTTCATTACCCGTAGCCTTGACTAAACGAATCCCACTTAAAGTTTCCAACACAGCTACCGAATATGCTTTAGACATATCACTAAGCTGCTTACCGTACTTTTTAGAACGAGCTATGGCATACTGATTTACCAAAGTCACCATAGACAGTAAAATCGTCGAAGCAACTGTTAACTGCCAAGAAATTGACAGTAACAAACCGACGAAAACTAAAATAGTAATTAGCAGGATAATTAACTTAACAGTACCACCAATAGCACTTGCAGCACGACCGACTTCTCCACCAAGACGGTTGATTAAATCACCAACTCTCATCTTGGCGTAATAATCCAAGTCAACTTCCAGCAATAACCGCAAACCAGCTTCCCGCATATCGGAAGTTAGCTTGCGCGTTAAAGTACTCGAAGACAAAGTACCTGCATAGCTAGCTAAATTTTTTAAAGCGATCGTCAATATAATTGCCCCAGCCATTACCATGAGACGGTAATTTTCTGGTACATTATCGAAAGGAAACATAATTTTTTTAAGAATTGCCGGCGCTCCACTTAAATCAACTTCTTGTCCGACAATTTTTAAAATTACTGGCACAATGAGAGCTGTGCTAACCCCATTAAATAAAGCTCCAGAAAATCCCAACAATATCGTCAGGAGAATTAAACCTGGATATGGTTTAGCAAATCTCAGTAGTAGCTTGCTGGTAGACATGGAGTTTTTGTATCAGAATTTACTTATTACTAACATAATTCATAGATTATACATCTGGCAAAAATCATCGTATTAATGATTTTTAACCACAGATGCACACAGATAAACACTGATAAAAATCTGTGTTAATTTGTGTTTATCTGTGGTTTCATCTCTTTATAATCTACTTAATCCAATCTTGTCTACAGACGTTTCATGGAAAGTCTCTACAATTGCTGTTTCCTGTCTCCTCTCCTACGTAAAAATACATATACATCTTGCATATATAGTAATTTAGATGATCAATTACCAATTTAAGAGCAAACTTGCTTGACTCACAACTGAGCAATTACTGACTTTAAGGTGGAAGCCATAGCTTCTATACTATATTTTTCTACACATCTTGCTCTGGCCTGTTTACCTCGCTCATTTGCTAATGGCAAATCCTGAAATATCAATTGAATTTGCTCAGCAATTTGTTCGGGAGAGCCAGGATCGACTAAATAACCCGTTTCACCCAAAATTTCCGGAATATCTCCCACCCTAGTAGATAAAACAGGTTTAGCCATAGCCATTCCATCCGTTAACTTGAGAGGAAATTGAGCGCGAGTGGCAGGGCTATCACGCTGAGGAACAACCACAACATGAGCAGCAGCTACCACATCAGGTATAACATCAGTAGGATACTTAGGTAACTTAATAATCCAACGTCCCCACCGCTGTTGGAGTTGCTCATCATAATCATCGTAGGGACTACCACCCACAATCACAAGTCTTAAATCTGGCTCATTAATAATATCCAACGCCGTAAGAACATCTTCTAAACCTTTATAAGGTCTAGGCGCACCAGGAAACATTAAAATTCTATACCCAGATAAACCATAACGACTTCTACTTTCCTCAGCATTATACCGAGCTGGGTCAAACAAAAAAGTATCCTTCCCATTAGGAACCGATATACCCCCAAAACGCTGCTGCAAAAAATCTGTATGCACAGTTACAGCATCAGCCCGATGCACCAAACCTTCCATCCACTTCAAATATAAAGGATGATGCGGACTCCGCAAAGCACCATCTCGTTTAAATACATCCCTAGCAAACTGCTTCAAAGTAGGACGATATTGCCACTCATCGCCACCATACCAACTCATTTCCCAATCATCAATATCTAAAATGATTGGTTTCTTCGCAAACAACCGCTTCAAAAGAGCAACACCAAAACTTGCGGGTTGAGGCTTCACAGCATAAATAATATCCCCGTCGATATTCTTTAAAATCTTACCAACTTTAGGCAAAAACTCAGGATAATTACCCCCATCCAAATAATAAACCTTAAACTCCGCACTAGGAATATCCCGATAAAACTGCTCACCAAACAAAAAACCTACAAGCTCAACCTCACACCCCAAAAGCCGCAAAGCTTTACCCAACAAATAAGCACGCAAAAGCCCAGCACTAGCCAAATCATAAACCAACAGCGATACTTTTATTTCTTCCTTCGCGCTCTTAGCGTCTTCGCGGTTCATTAAACACTACCTCTACTTCACACGCCAAGGATTAGTAACCTGATTCGGTAAAAATAACTTTGCCAACCGATCAAAAACTCTTGTATAAAACGAACGAGTAACATCCTTAGCGTACTGAGGTCGATAAGGATAAGTACAGTGAAGCACCTTAATCGGTTCATCAACATTATACGCATCCTTCCACTTACTGAGATAATTATATGTATGTGGTAATACCTTCATCTTAGGGCATACGGTGGCGATCGCCGAAGCAAAAGCCCCCTGATCTTTCAACAATAATTTCTCTTGATTATCTTTAACAATCTCAAAATAACGTTTAAACTCATCAAACAACTTCTTAGTTGTCTCCGTCTTCCTAAACGCCAGAAAGCCACCATTGTATTGAATACTATCTTCCTTGAGAGGAAGACCAACAGATTGTAATATTGGCAATACTTGGTGTAAATTTTCTTCTTGATTCCCTCTAATTAAATTAGTCGCTTTAACAATATAAGGTTGCACATCCTCAGTTAATAAACAATCATACTCATCTAAATACTCAAACACATCATTAATATTATCAAGCAAGCAAATATCTGAATCTAAGTAAATTGTTTTATCAAAATCTGAAGATTCATACAAAGCGAGCTTAGCTTGTCGTGACGCTAAAACTGTATTTGCATTTGCAGGCGCTGGTTTTAAAGTAACATGCTTAAAAGCTGTGAGAAAGGGATAAAGAATCTTGGGTACTTGGTCGATGAGAATAATAATTGGTTCTTGATGAAATTTTCTTACAGCAGCTAAAAAGTGAACACAATCTTGAAAAGAGTAAAGACCTGTTAGAATAGTTATAAATCCTCTTGTTTCTTTTGGCATAAAAAATTAACTTCACCTCTTAACTAATTTACTATAAATTTTCCTTCCCCGTGTTCATTTGTAAAGACGCCCCGGCGGGGCGTCTCTACGCTTTCTTCAATGCGTCCATTCCCAGAAACTCTTACTCCAATCATCATCATAATGAAAAACACCTTGCCATTGATAAAAGTGAACAAAATCCGTAATTTCTAGAGTTTTATTTACATCCCTAATCATATAAAGAGGGCGCTCTCCGTAAAAAGACGCCCACATAGTATAGCTACTGGGAGGACCGATAATATAATCGCATTCAGCTAGCGAATACATATCCTCAATTATATGGTTATTAGCAAACACGTAAGATAAATGCTGGAATTGCTGCGGCTCTTGCTTGGCGTTTGAACATATTAAGAATGTCACTTTTTTACTAGGAAATAGAGCTTGCGCTGATTCCATAACTTTGACATACTGTTCAATTTGATAAAAATACCTACCATTTTGGTGCTGTTGGTAGTCTCCGTGTCTAATATGAACTCCAATCAAAACATCAGTTTCTCTACGAATACTAGAAATTAGCTTTGCTACGTTTTCTTGATATTGATTTAAAGGTTGAAAGTAAGAGCGGATTGCTTGACTGTGTTTGCGGAGATTGGGTGTTTCATCGGCAAACCAGCCATCGCGAAAAAGCCATCCCTGAAAAAAGTTAATTGTTCCTGGTTTCAACTGCTCTACTATATTTGAATTACTCCAGTTAAATGGCTTATCTCGCTTAAGTTCAATTGTATTGAAGCGTCCGCTTTGCGCGAGATAGCGATTTAAATTATAGTAGTATTTACGCAATAGTTTGCTACTTCTAATCGATATAGGTGGGATAGGATAGCAACACAGAACATCTCGTGCTGTTGATTGGAAGTACTCAGCATACTCTTCAAAAGCAGGATTTAACACAGTTAACTTATTTTCTAGAGCAAATGCTATGAAATTAGCAAATAGTAACAGCCTGTTGCCTAATTGTCCAGATTTTGCCGAGATCACTAACATATTTATGATAATTGTCTACTACCAGTCAATCAATTTAAGCCTACCTGTTTGGATATAGTCAAATATTTGATTAATTAGGCGACGTTCAGCTTCGTTGGAATTACCATTAGCAAGTACAGTTGAGGTGAGTAGCGTGTGGTCTTGCCGACTCATTTGACCTGATTTAATAATCTTGTCTACTATTTCCTTTACCGCTGCTTTTGGCTGCTGTGCAATGTTTTTGTAAATAAGTGTTTGGTTGTTCATATTTTCTCCTAGCAGATGCAAATGACGACAATAAGAATTTATACTCAAATTGCAGACAAAAGGCAGAGGGTAAAAAGGAAATTTTCAGGTTTACCCTTATCCTTAATATCGATATTTATCTTCTTTTCATAAAATCAATTTAACTTTTTCTTTAGTTTTTACCCCAGGGAAATTGTACTGATAAATAAATATCTCTTAGGGTAGATGTGAGTTTGGTTTCAGTAAAAATACGGTCATAAGTTACAAAAGTTAATGATTGGCACGAGATAAAATAAATATAAAGAATTAATAGAGCTTGAAACGTATCCAACTTGATAAAAAATTTACTAGAGAGGAGACAATCTAAATGCAGGTTATCCGGATAGCTGCACTTTCAGACAATTACATTTTTCTGCTATACGACGAAGAGCGAAACATCGCGGCTGTTGTCGATCCAGCAGAGGCTGAACCAGTTTTAAAGAAACTTGAGCAATTACAAGCAGAGTTAGTAACAATTTTTAACACACATCATCACCACGATCATGTAGGTGGTAATAAGCAGCTAATACAAAAATTCCCGCAAGTAACAGTATATGGCGGATGTGAGGACAAAGGTAGGATTCCCGGACAGCAGGTGTTTCTGCAACAAGGCGATCGCGTCAATTTTGCTGATAGAGTAGGATTCGTGTTCTTTGTTCCAGGGCATACTCGTGGACACATTGCCTACTACTTTCATCCTTCCCAACCAGATGAGACAGGCGACTTATTCTGTGGAGACACCTTATTTGCAGGTGGATGTGGACGCTTATTTGAAGGTACACCAACGCAAATGGTAGACTCTCTAAGTAAACTCCGCTCTTTACCTGATAATACCCGTGTTTGGTGCGCTCACGAATACACTCAGAAAAATTTGCAATTTGCCTTAACTGTAGATGGTGACAACACCGACCTACAAAGCCGCTATGATGAGGTAAAGGCAAGTCGCAGTCGTCAAGAAGCTACTGTTCCCTCACTACTAGGAGTGGAAAAGCGCACAAATCCTTTCTTACGTTGGGATCAGCCTACACTACAATCGGCTGTCAACAGTCGCGAGCCAGTGCAAACTTTTGCCCGTTTGAGGGGAATGAAAGACACATTTTAGCATCGGCTAATGGATAATAGCTAATTGCCCTGTTACCATTAGCTATGAGCAATTAGCAAACAATAGACAACAATGGCGAAACGTGTGCAATTAGTTTTAACTCAAGATGTGAGCAAGCTAGGAAGATCGGGCGATTTAGTGGACGTGGCTCCAGGCTATGCTCGTAATTATCTAATTCCCAAAAAATTGGGAACTCAAGCTACTCCTGGCATATTGAAGCAAGTTGAACGCCGTCGGGAACTAGAACGCCAGCGCCAGCTAGAATTGAAGCAACAGGCGGTAACGCAAAAAGAAGCTTTGGAAAAAGTTGGTAGTTTCAACATTGCCAAGCAAGTTGGTGAAGGCGACGCGATTTTCGGTACCGTAACTACTCAAGAAGTGGCAGAAGTAATTCAACAAACTACTGGCTTAGAAGTAGACCGCCGTGGTATCACCATACCCGATATTGGCGCAGTCGGTACTTACGAAGCTGAAATTAAGCTGTATCCTGAGGTGATAGCTAAAGTCAACATCCAAGTAGTATCTAGCTAAAAATCCAGTTTTTGGGATTTTTCACCACAGATAAACACAGATGAACACAGATAAATTAAATACATTTGTGTAAATCTCGTGTCCATCTGTGGTTTAATACTTTATTCATCTTTAAGATGTTTGAACCGCTACAAGCAGTCTCCATCATATCCATGTAGATTTTGGACTATAAGGGTAAATAGTTAAACCCTAATCCAAAATCTACAATATAAAATTATTATGGCAGAAGAACTAAATTTTCAAGGCAATGGAAGCGCGAGCCTTCCTCCCCAAAACATAGAAGCGGAAGAAGCAATCTTGGGTGGAATATTGCTCGATCCTGAAGCGATTAGTCGAGTGAGCGATCGCTTAGTTCCCGAAGCTTTTTACATTACCGCTCACAAAGAAATTTATCAAGCAGCCCAACGCCTCCACAGTCAAGGAAAACCCACCGACTTACTATCAGTCACAAGTTGGCTTCATGACCATGATATGCTTGCTCGCATCGGCGGGAGAAATAAATTAGCTTCTCTCGTAGATCGAACTGTGTCAGCTGTCAACATCGACTCTTTAGCCGGGTTGGTAATGGATAAATACCTACGGCGTAAGTTAATTAAAGCTGGTAATGAAATTGTCTATCTGGGCTACGAGACAGAGACCGAGTTACCAATTATTTTAGATCAAGCAGAGCAGAAAGTTTTTGGCGTCACTCAGGAACGTCCTCAAGCAGGTTTAGTTCACATTTCTGATACTCTAATTAATACTTTCCAAGATATTGAAACTCGTCATCAAGGCATCGCCTTACCAGGTATTCCCTGCGGTTTCTACGATTTAGACGCCATGACTAGCGGTTTCCAGCGTTCTGACTTGATTATAGTCGCAGGAAGACCGTCAATGGGGAAATGTCTAAATGAAACCACTGAAATTGTTCTGGCAAATGGTACTATATCAACCATTAAAGAAATCTACGCTCGTCATCAAGCCGAACTGTTGACACTTAAGGATGATTGGAAATTTCACATAACTCAACCATCTGCATATGTAGATGACGGAATCAAACCAGTTTTCCGTGTCACGACTCGCTTGGGGCGGTATGTTGAAACTACAATCACCCACCCGTATTTAACTATTAAAGGCTGGCGACGGCTAGAGGAACTGAAAGTGGGTGATAAAATTGCAGTCCCTCGAAAGATAGATGTATTTGGGACAAAAACAATTCCAGAGTGTGAAGTCAAACTACTAGCCTACCTAATAGGAGATGGTTGCTTAACAGATACAACACCGGAATTTACCAATATAAACCCGGTGATTCAGGAGGACTTCTCCCGCGCTGTTCTGAGCTTTTCTCCTCGACTAAAAGTTCGCATAGAAATTCGGTTTGCACCAATACTTTATGCTTCTATGTGTCAGGGGCAAAAAAATCCTCTAACTGCATGGCTGGAAAATCTAGGACTATGGGGCAAAAAAGCTAATAGTAAAATAATTCCTGCCATTATCTTTCAACTTGAGCGATCGCAATTAGCTTTATTCCTCAACCGTCTTTTCGCCACAGATGGTTGGGCCACAGTACTTGCCAGTGGTCAATCGCAGTTAGGCTATTGCAGCGTTAGCGAGAAACTAGCAAGGCAAGTTCAACATCTACTACTGCGGTTTGGCATTATTGCTGCGCTGAAAAAGCGGTCTGTTAAATATAAAGATAGCCGCAGACAAGCTTGGCAATTGGATATTACCGATGCCCATTCCATCAAAACTTTTATTTCGGAAATTGGCATTTTTGGTAAAGAGGAAGCATTAACTAAGGTCGAGACTGCCCTAGTTCAAAAGAGATACCAGACAAACCTTGACTTAATTCCTGTTGAAGTTTGGGAACAGCTAGCAACAGCTAAAGGAAGTGAACCTTGGACTGTTTTAGCACAGCGTGCTGGTATTAAAGGTTACACAAATATTCATGTGGGCAAACGTGCTTTAACGCGGGAACGCCTTTTCGTTTTAGCAAACGCATTAGAAAATCTGCCCTTACAACAATTAGCAACAGGTGATATCTACTGGGATGAAATAGTTTCGATTGAACCGATGGGATACAAACAAGTTTATGACTTAACAATCCCAGTTACTCATAATTTTGTTGCCAATGATATCTGTGTTCACAATACAGCCTTCTGTTTGAACTTAGCTCATAACATTGCAGCTTTGTACAAATTACCAGTTGCTGTTTTCAGTTTGGAAATGTCCAAAGAGCAACTAGTACAAAGGCTTTTAGCTAGTGAAGCGGGAATTGAAAGTGGTTATCTACGCAGTGGGCGTATTAGTCAAAATCAATGGGAACCTTTAAGTCGTGCGATTGGGATGCTTTCGGAAATGCCAATATTTATTGACGACACGCCAAATATTACAGTTACAGAAATGCGCTCTCAAGCGCGACGTTTGCAAGCAGAAATTGGTTCAGAATTGGGATTAATTATCATCGATTACTTGCAATTGATGGAAGGAGCCGGGGACAACCGCGTACAAGAATTATCCAGAATTACCCGCAATATTAAAAGTTTGGCTCGTGAATTATCTGTTCCGGTAATTGCTTTATCTCAGTTAAGTAGAGGAGTAGAATCACGTACAAACAAGCGCCCAATGTTATCAGATTTACGCGAAAGTGGAAGCATCGAACAAGACGCGGATTTAGTAATCATGCTTTATCGCGATGAGTATTATAATAGCGACAGTCCGGAACGAGGAGTTGCCGAGGTAATTGTCGCTAAACACCGTAACGGTCCAACAGGTACTGTTAAACTTTTGTTTGACCCACAGTTTACTAAGTTTAAAAATTTAGCAAAACCAAACAATTATTAGGAGGCTCAGATCCCCGACTTCTTTAAGAAGTCGGGGATCTGGTTGTTTAAAAATGATTTAGGATTGCTATATTAGCCATTAGCTATTAGCTAGCCTTCAACAATTCCACATCAAAAATTAGCGTAGCGTTCGGGGGAATTACGCCACCTGCGCCACGAGCGCCGTAACCTAACTCTGGGGGGATGATTAACTTACGACGTCCGCCTACTTTCATTGTGCTAAGTCCTTCGTCCCAACCTTTGATCACTTGCCCTGCACCGATTTTAAAGTCGAAGGGACGGTTGCGATCGCGTGAACTATCAAACTTTGTACCATCTTCCAAAGTTCCGGTGTAGTGAACCGTAACAGTTTGTCCTGTTTTAGGAGTCGCCCCAGTCCCCTCCTTGATCTCAACATACTTCAATCCAGAGGGTGTAGTGACGACATTGGCATCAGACATATTTTTTTTGCTCGCAATTAGGGTATTTTCCGTTACAGTGATTGGGGCTGGTGTAGTTTTGGTCAATTGTGCAGCAATAGCTGACTCTTGTTTGCCGCCGCCTATTTGCGCCAAAACCAAAACTACAACACAAAGTAGCATGAAGCCCATGCTGAGTAAAATCGCTTTCAAATTAAGTCCTCCCTACTTAAGTGGTCTGGGAACATAATAACCAGTAGGACAAAACTTAGTTTAAATCATAAAGCGCACCCTAACGCCAAAACTTGTTTTCTAAATCACGCACCTGACGCTCCAAACGGTCAATTCTACCCCGTAATTCGTCCATTTCTGATTGACGGGGAACTCCCAATTCCTGCATCATATTGCGGAGTTGCCGTTGCATTTGGTCTTCCCAGTTTCCCTGCTCCGACTTTAACTGCTTTACCAAATCGTCCATTACAGCCTTTGCCTGCTCAGGATCTAGCTTACCATCCTTGACTAAATCATCACTCACTTCCCGAAGTTTTTCTGCTACCAATGACGTTGTACCAATCCCCAGCGTCAATAATTGTTTCATCCAGTTGTTGTTGTCCATACTGCCTTCTTAATTATTTATTTCAAAACGTGCCGCTGCAAGTTCTCTGGTATTTAGGCAATAACGTTATGCTAGAAGCCTAGTTATCATAGCCTACATCTCTATTCTGGCAAATATTGCAACCACACGGAATCGAAGCATCAGGTGTGGAAATTTCTCCATTATGAGGCTAACCTTGAATTAGATACCCGGTTTCTTTAAGAAACCGGGTATCTTGGGTGTCTTGAACTTTGAAATCGTTACAATTGGGGTGAGTTTTGGGGTAACCCAGCCATGTTAGAGTACAATCTGCCGATGTATCTGCCGATATAGATTATTAAAGCAAAGAATGACGCAGATGAACGAATGCGCAAATTTTTTCCAAAGAATTTGACAAAATTAAAGAAGTAAAATTAAAACAAAGAAGGATACAATTATGAATACATCTACTGAGACAATAAAAGTCTACGACGAAATTATTGATTTCATCGCTGCTGGAACTACTCCACAAAGCGTTGTCGATTTTCAACTTTCAGAAGCAGCGAATGACCGTTTAGAAGAGCTAGTTTACCGATACAAAACAGAAGGTCTTACAGGAGATGAGAAGCGAGAGTTAGACCATTTCCTGACGCTAGAGCATATTATGAGACTAGTAAAAGCACTGGCTTACAAGTATATTAATGATAATGGTGTTAAGTAAGTATTTAAAGTGTCTCGTCCCTACATTAGTTTAGAACTCCGACGTTTAGTTATGGCTCGTGCTGATTATATCTGTGAATACTGCCTTATTCCAAAAGCTGACACTTTGAATTGTCAGGTTGACCATATTATTAGTGTTAAACACGGAGGAGCAACAACAGAGGATAATCTCTGCTACGCTTGTATTTTCTGCAATCTTCAGAAAGGTACAGATTTGGGTTCGATTAATTGGCGAACTAGAGAACTTGTTCGGTTTTTCAACCCGCGTAGAGACTTTTGGGGAGAATACTTTCGCGCTTGTTGACGCTGTGATTCAACCTCTGACAGATATTGGAGAAGTAACAGCACGTATCCTACAGTTTAACAGCGATGAGCGGATTCTAGAGCGGCAAGCTTTGATAGCATCTGGTAGATATCCATCAACATCAGCGCAACAACGAATGAAAAAGTAGAATACATATATAAGTGTTTTTGTCAAGCTCAATATTAGTAAATTTTAATGCGTTTGCCCTACCCTAAGAAAGTGTTGTACGTCAAGCCAGTATGTTAACTTAGCGAACTAGGGATATGCTGAAAGTAAAAATGGTGAGGAGCAACGAGTGTTAAAGCCGGATATTATTGTCATCGGAGCATCAGCCGGAGGACTCGGAGCCTTTGAAACACTCGTTGCTCAACTGCCATCTAACTTTCCTGCTGCTATATTTATCGTTTGGCATATTTCCCCAGATTACCCAAGTTTGTTACCCGAAATTTTAGCGCGGGTCGCTTCACTACCAGTGGCACACGCCGTTGACAAGGAGCCGATCAAAACTGGTCGTATTTATGTGGCTCCTCCTGATCGCCATTTGTTGGTTGAGCCAGGGGTTGTCCGGCTCTCTCATGGTCCCAGAGAAAACCGCTTTCGTCCGGCAGTCGATGTCTTGTTTCGCTCTGCCGCTTACTCTTATGGATCGCGAGTCATTGGAGTGGTTTTGAGCGGCAGTCTCGACGATGGAGCGGCTGGGCTATACGCAATTAAAGAGCGAGGCGGCATCGCCATTGTTCAACATCCGTCTGATGCGCTTCACTCCTCCATGCCCAAGGCGGCGATGACAGCAGTGGCGGTCGATCATTGTGTGCCTATCATTGAAATGGGAGCTTTGTTAGCGTACCTGGTTAACAAAGGAATTACCGAACATGAGGAAAATCCTGTGTCTGAGAAAATGGATATTGAAGTTGGTGTTGCGCGGCAAGATAATGGTCTAGAATTAGGCATTCTGAAACTAGGTAACCTTTCTCCCTTTACGTGTCCTGAGTGTCATGGCGTACTGATGCAATTGAAAGAAGGTAACCTGATTCGCTTTCGCTGCCATACAGGGCACGCCTATTCGCTCAATACCCTTCTAGCCGAGGTAACGCAATCGATCGAAGAGTGCCTTTGGGATGGTATTCGCACAATCGAAGCGAGTGAGATTTTGATTTCTCATACGGCGAAGCATCTACGCGAAATGAACGAGCATGAAGCGGCAGACTTACTATTGCAAAAAGCCGAGGACGCAAAGCGACGAGCAGATTTGGTTCGGCAGGCAGTGATGAGCAACGAAATATTGAGCCTGAGCAATCTGGATGATCAACTAAAGCTATCTGAAGAAATACAGGGTTTTTAAGAGCTAAGCATTCAGTGGATTAATCCTTGATTCGTGCGCAAAATTGCTGAGTGGGAAGCACAGGCTATGGGCAAGTGCCATTTCTAATGAATGTGGGGATGTCCCCGTCTGAGGTCAATTTTTCTTGCCCCTAACCGTCTGCCGAGAGCAACTGATTGCCGCAGTGAAGCTCTCAATGCCTGACTGTTGGCTAGCACTTCTTTGACAAGCCGCTCTTGTTCAGCTAGTTCCGTGAATTTCTCTAAATTTAGAGGTTGTTTTTCCATTGGTTGCTGAAGCTCGGCAGTCGGCAGCATGGGAATTTCCAGAGGAGGTTCATGTGCAGATGATGAATATGATGAGCCACTTGATGAGTCCGTTGTGGGCATAAGTTGTGCAAGCTGCTGTTGCAGCTTCTCAATTTGGCGATCGATCTGCTTTAACTGCCGCCCCCGCTCAATCGCCGCTCTGTAATCCTCTACTTCATTGGGTTTTAAGTGTTTTAGTGTCTTGCCATCAAAGATAGGTTGACGGCTTCTCACCTGCCAGTATTTACAGTTTGTTCGGGCAGTGCCTCCCGGCTTCACTTGCACCAACCAGCAATTTTGCAGAAACCAACCTGCTCCAGCCACCTGGGATCGTTGGGTGTTCAGCGCATCTAGGGCGGATTGAAGTTTTTTTAGTTTCGACATTTTTGATTCGTGCGCAAATATTGTTTTATTTTAAGTTAATATATTCGTATGCAAAATTTATTAAAATAAATTTTGCATACGAATGATGAATCTATAATTTTTGCTCTAAAGGTATAAAAAAGCCCACTCATATAGACTGCTCAACGGTAATTTTTTAAGAATTAGGATAAAAATGTCTACTCAAATGTCCAGCGAGAAGAGCTTATTGTGCGATCGTGTTCAAAACACGGATGAAGCAAACCCAGAATTTGAAACCCTGTTAGACTACCTCAAGCACAGCCGGGGCTGTGATTTGACAAGTTATAAACGCTCTAGCCTGATGCGACGGTTTCAGCGCCGGATGCAAAGGATTGATATTGATACTTATCAAAGCTACTTAGAGTATTTGCAATGCCATTCACACGAGAACCTTGCTCTTCTCGATGATGTTCTCATTAACGTCAGTAGCTTTTTCCGCGATCACGACACCTGGCAATATTTAGCACTAGAGATCATTCCCAAAATCATTGCCAGTAAGCAACCGGATGAACCCATTCGAGTCTGGAGTGCAGGCTGTGCCACTGGACAAGAAATTTGTAGCCTTTTGATCTTACTGGCAGAGGCACTAGGGATTGAGTCCTGTTTACAGCGAGTTCAATGTTTTGCCACCGATGTTGACGAATCGGCTCTAGCGCAAGCACGAAAAGGTATTTACAGTAATTTAGAGATTACAGGCATTCCTTTCAATTTGCTCCAGAAATACTTTGAGCAAACCGAAAAAGGCTATGTCTTTCACCCAAAGCTTCGCCGCACCGTCATCTTTTCTCGTCATGACTTGACTCAAAATGCTCCCTACTCCAAGATCGATCTGCTGACGTGCCGCAATGTATTTATTTATTTAAATCCAGAAGCTCAAACCTCCATTCTGGTAAAGTTTCACTTTGCGCTCAAAAACACCGGCTTCCTCATGCTGGGTAAGGCAGAAACAATAATCAAGCACAGGCAAATTTTTACGCCTGTTAATCTGAACCAGAAAATTTTTGCTAAGGGACTGAAGCTAGAACTGGAGGACTATTTCTCCTTTCTTCCTCAATCCCGAAGACAGTAGGCGACTAATTTCTACTCTAACTAGAATTATACAAAAGCTATATTATAGTTGATTAGAGAAAGGAGAGCAATACTGAGTCAGCACAACAGCAGCTACTATACATGTCACCTAGACGCGCTTCTAAAAAATCTCAACCCAATCCTTCTGATGGCATTCCAACTGACAATCAGCAGGACAATTCTGATAAATTATTTCCAGTGGTTGGGATTGGAGCTTCTGCGGGAGGATTAGAAGCTTTTACCCAATTGCTGAATTATTTGCCAACCAATACGGGTATGGCGTTTGTAATTATTCAGCACATGGCTCCAGAGCAAGAAAGCGTGCTGAGTCTGATCCTTTCTAGGGCAACAGAAATGCCCGTGCATGAGGTACAAGATGGCATGGCGATCGCACCGAATCAGGTGTATGTAATTCCGCCCAATGCCAGTATGACCATTACTCAAGGGGTGCTAAAGCTTACGCCTCGCTCTAGTACCAGTCGGGTGTTTATGTCGGTTGATACGTTTCTGCTTTCCCTTGCCGAAGAGCGGGGCAACAAAGCGATCGCCGTCATTTTATCGGGAGCCGATTCTGACGGAGCAAGGGGACTCGAAGCAATCAAGGCGGCAGGAGGTATAACGTTTGCTCAATGCCAGAATTCGGCACAAGTCGATAGTATGCCCAAAACGGCGATCGCCACAGGTCAGGTAGACTTTGTCTTACCGCCCGACCAAATTGCACAGAAACTAGCTGAGATTAGCCGTCATCCCTACATTGCCAGTCAATCCACAACTGAGGAGGCAGAGTCATTCTCGTCTACCGAGCCACTTGGCGTTATCTTCAATTTGCTGCGAAAGGCAACAGGCGTTGACTTCACTGACTATAAACAAACTACTTTAAATCGCCGGATTCAGCGGCGGATGCTGTTATACAAGGTGGAACACCTAGAGGATTATGCTCACTATCTCCAGAGCAACCAAGCAGAAGTGATAGCGCTGTATCAAGATTGCTTGATTCATGTCACCAGTTTTTTTCGCGACTCCGAAAGCTTCGATGCCTTAAAAAGCTTGGTCTTTCCCGTCATCATTAAGGATAAATCACCGGGTACACCCATTAGAATCTGGGTGGCGGGTTGTTCAACCGGGGAAGAAGCTTACTCGATCGCCATCTGCTTGCTAGAGTTTATAGGCGATCAGGTGAGCCACCTACCGATTCAAATTTACGCAACTGACATTAGTGAGACGGCGATCGAATATGCCCGCAACGGGATCTACACCCTCAGCCAGGTTGCGAATGTTACCCCCGAACGGCTCTATCGGTTCTTTATCCAAGTTGAGGGAGGCTACCAGATTAGTAAGTCCGTGCGGGAACTTTGCGTCTTTGCCAGACAAAATCTGATTGGCGATCCGCCATTTTCGCGGCTGGACTTAGTTAGCTGTCGCAATGTGCTAATCTATTTAGGAACCGCTTTACAGAAAAAGCTCCTGCCAATTTTCCACTACGGTCTCAAGCCCACAGGCTTTCTCATGTTAGGTACCTCAGAAACGGTGGGTGACTTTGTAGACCTGTTTACCCTGTGTGACAAAAAAAACAAAATTTATGCCAAAAAGTTGACAACGACTCGACCCAACATTGAGTTGACTGCCAGCCCTTATTTGCCCACAGTCATTAACCCTCAACTCCTTGTGACAGAGCATCTCCCCAGCGACCACGATCTCCAAAAAGAAGCAGACCGGATCGTGTTGAGCCAATACGCCCCTGCGGGTGTGGTAGTCGATGTCAACCTGGAGATTCTGCAATTTCGGGGACAGACTAGTCCGTATCTGGAACCAACTCCAGGTCGCGCCACCTTAAACCTGCTCAGAATGGCAAAAGAACAATTGCGACGGGATCTACAATCTGCCATTTACCAGGCAAAACAGCAGAATCTGCCAGTCAAACGAGAAGGCTTACAGATTAGAGAGGGTGATTTTCAAGGAGATAGTTTCACGAATCGCACTCGGCAAGTTACCATTAGTGTCACTCCGTTCCGGGTGGGGGCAACCCAGGAATGTTTCTTAGTTCTATTTGAAGATACTCCGCTCATCTCGGAGTTACCAGCCGCAACTAATGATGGCAGTACCCCCACCAAGCGCAAAACTAGGGAGGCAGCTGAGATTGCTCGACTCAAGCACGAACTGGCAACAACCCGAGATCATCTGCAATCGATCATTGAAGAGCAGCAAGCCACGAACCAGGACTTGAGAGCTGCTAACGAAGAGATTTTGTCGAGCAATGAAGAGTTGCAAAGTACGAATGAGGAGTTGGAAACCGCGAAAGAAGAAATTCAGGCGGCGAATGAAGAACTGAACACTGTAAATGATGAACTGCGCCGTCGCACCCAGGAAGCAACCCAAGTGAGCAACGATTTGCAGAATCTGCTCAACAGTATCCATATCCCGATTCTGATGCTGGGAGCCGATCTCCAGATTCGGCAGTTTACCCCAGCGATGGAAGGGATCTTCAACCTGATTTCAACCGACATTGGGCGTCCGCTGAGCGACATTACCCACAAGTTGAATGTGCCTAACTTAGAGCAACAGATTTTAGAAGTGATTCGTACTCTCAACTTAAAGACTCAGGAGATTCAAGACCGGGATGGGCATTGGTATCACCTGCGCGTCCGCCCCTATCGCACGATCGACAATAAGATTGATGGGGCAGTGCTGGTGTTGATTGATATTGACGACCTCAAACGCAGTAATGCGCAATTAATGGAAGCGAGAGATTATGCCGATGCGATTGGGGAAACCGTTTGGGAACCGCTGATCGTGTTGAATGGTGATTTGTACGTGATCACAGCCAATCGTTCGTTTTATGAAACGTTTCAGGTTTCGCCCGTGCAAACAGAGCAGCAGTTGATTTTTGAATTGGGCAACGGACAGTGGGACATTCCCCAATTGCGATCGCATCTCGAAGAGATTCTTGCCAGTAATGCCCAGTTTCAAGAATTTGCGGTCGAGCATGATTTCGATCAGATTGGACGTAAAAGCCTGCGGCTCAAAGCTCGCAACATGCCCAAGATTGACAACACCCAGATGATTTTACTGGCGATCGAGGACATCACTGAGCCGCAGGCGTGACAACGGCTAAAATCGTAATAATTATCTTTTACTATACTGGCTGTGGACACTGCAATCTGCCCTCGCTGTCATCAAAACGTTAACCCACAAGCTGTAACCTGTCCGTATTGTCGCACAGAGTTGAAAGCTTATGGACATCCCGGCATCCCTTTACACCGTGCGATCGCTCAGGAGTACCTCTGTGAGTCTTGCACTTATGACGCTGATGATAGTTGCAACTTTCCCAAACGTCCTTATGCTAAGGAATGCACTCTCTACCAGAATTTAGAACAACACAATTTAGAGGTGCAACAACAGCGTGACGCCAGCAGCAGGAGTGCAAATCTACACACTTGGGTAAAACGCAATCAGGCTTTGCTCTTACTACTGGGTTTGTTACTCCTGTGTTTGTTAATTGTTTTAGCTACATCTTGACAAAAAGGAATATTTATGTAATTAGTTTACGTTCGTAGTGAGCGCTTAAGCGCTCAAGGCAAAGGTTTTAAGCGCTTAAGCGCTTACTACAAACTTATGCCTTGTTACTTACATGTAACGTCTCTACCTAATTTCCAAGCTGAGCCTGAGAAATAGTGTGGGCAAGGGATGGTTCTTCAAATACGGCTAAGTCAAACCAAAAAGTTGTACCAACGCCAACTTCGCTGACTACGTGGACTTGACTGCGATGCTTTTCGATGATATTTCTGACAATTGATAGTCCCAAACCCGTACCTTCTAGGGTGTGTACTCGGTTTTCTACGCGGAAGAAGCGATCAAAAATCGCATGTTGATCTTCTGGGGCAACACCAATTCCGGTATCGGAAATTTCTATTCGTACTTGTTGTGTGCGATCGCCCGAATGCTGTAAATCTAGTTGATAGGCACGAATTGCTACTTTGCCACCAGCTTGGGTGAACTTGAGGGCATTACCAACTAAATTAGCCAATACTTGTAGCAACAAATCATAATTACCCACTACTAACGGCAATTTAGAGGCTACTTCCTGTAATAATTCAATTCCTTTATCCCGAGCATTAAGTTGATAAGTACGCAACGTCTGCTCAATGGCTTGCCCCAAATCTACCCCATCTAAATTGTAACGGCGACCAGATTCGAGTTTTGACAAATCCAAAACATCATTAACCAAGCGGGTAAGTCGATCAGTTTCATAATTGACAGTTTCCAAAAACTCCTGCCGTTGTGCCGAGCTTAAGTCTTCGCCATACTCGTGCAAAGTTTCAATAAAGGATTTGATATTGAATAAAGGAGTGCGCAATTCGTGAGAAACGTTGCTGATAAACTGGCTTTTTGCCTCGTTGAGTTCTACCTCGCGAGTGATATCCTGTACAGTAATAGCAATACCTTTGATACTTTCGCGTTGCTGGTTGAGAACTGTAGTTAACAGAATACGGATAGTGCGTTTGGTGGGTTGGTTAAATGTAATCCGAAATTCAGCGCTTTCACACTTGCCTGCTGCCATTTCTGACAAGGGATGAGTTATTTCCATTTGTACTGCTGTGGGCAAGTAATGCAACACATTCTTACCCACCACATCAACACCTTCCCAAGCAAAAATTCGCCGTGCTGTAGGGTTATCTAAAATCACCTGCATATTGTTATCTATTAAGACAGCACCATCGGCAATGGTGGAAACCAAAGTTTCCAGCTTGGCTTTTTCTGCTGTAAGTTCCTCAATATTTTGTTCTGCATAACGCTCTAAACGCTCTGCCATTTCATTAAAGTTCAGAATTAACTCTCCTAGTTCTCCTCCCAAAGGTAAGTCAATTCTTTGCTTGAAATTCCCTGCGGCAATTTGTTTGACTCCCGCTAGTAGTTCTTTAATCGGCTTGGTGATTGTTAAAGCATTAATTACCCCTGCTAAAATCACCATTACCCAGATGGTAATAAAAACAGCAATGGTGATATCGCGAGTGAAATTAGTGGAGATGACTGCAGCGGGGTTGGGGTTGATGCCTATCGCCAGTACACCCAGGTTTTTGCCTTCAACTATTAGGGGAACAAAAACATCTGTAACTTCCCCATCTGGTGTGCGGTGTTGTCGCACCATTGGTTTATCTACATCAGCAGCGTAATCTTCTGGCAGTTGTATCCGTCGCTTAATGGTGAGGGAAGTTTCTACCTCTGGTTCCCAAAAGGGAATACCAAAAAAGATTTTCCCAGTTTCATCAGCATAAAGCATGTAGCGCACGCTTGATGTACTACTGTAGAACCGTTGGGAGAATTGAGCAACAGAAGTGAGATTTTTATCAGCAATTAACGGCGCAACGTTGGCAGCAAGCAATAGTCCGAGATCTCGACCAAAGCGGGTATCATTGAGACGTGCATCTTGCTGAATCGTATTGATTGCCCAGAATGTCAATCCACTCATTACTAACGATACGACTAAAGTAGCAACAGCCAAAAGCTTGGTTTGGAGAGTGAACTCACTCCACCAATGTGCGATCGCTTCTCGAATTGTTTTGAATAGAGCCAGCATCTTAATAAAAAGTTGTTATAAAGGTACTTATCTGGATTAAATATTACTTTATTGTTCTGAAGTTTTACAAAACTTTACTTAAAATCCAGTAAATACTAGTTATATATAGTATAATTTAGGTAAATTTTTTCTAATGATGCCGCTGGTAAAGATGTGAGCAAGACCGCCCACACCAAGCAAAGGGTGGGGCTATTAATACGAAGCCCCGTAGGTTGGGTTGAGCAGGGCGAAACCCAACTTAATTAATTAGTCGATTTTGTTGGGTTTCGTTCCTCAACCCAACCTACATGAGGATTTCTCCCGAATTCCCTTAACCGATTTTCTTCAACCGATGACCAATATCTCGTCGGTAATACATTCCTTCAAACTGAATACATTCTACTGCAGCGTATGCTTGGGCAAGAGCTTGCTCAAAATTTTCTCCTACACCAGTAATATTTAACACTCGACCGCCATCAGTGACCAATTGTTGTCCTAACTTAGTTCCAGCATGAAATACAACTGCACCTAATGCCAGAGCCGAATCTATACCAGTAATCACCTTGGACTTTTCATAAACACCAGGATAACCACCAGAAGCAGCAACAACGGTAGCAGCAGCCCCAGATTTCCAAGCAATGGGAGGCATTTCGGCTAAACGTTGCTGTACGCATGCCAACATCAACTCTTCTAAAGGTGTTTCCAACAGTGGTAAGATCACCTGGGTTTCTGGATCGCCAAAACGACAGTTAAATTCCAAAACCTTAAACTCACCTTCAGGACTAATCATTAAACCAGCGTACAGCACGCCTCGATAATCAATGCCTTTAGCTCTAAGGGTAGCAACTGCGCGATCAAAAACTTGTGTTTGAACTTGTGCCATCAATGTAGGAGTGGCAATGGGTGCTGGGGCATAAGCACCCATTCCACCAGTATTTTCTCCAGTATCGCCCTCTCCAATCCGCTTATGATCCTGGGCTGGTAGTAATGGACGAATTGTGATTCCATCACACAGTGCTAAAACAGAAACCTCTTGCCCTGTCAAAAACTCTTCAATCACGACAAATTTTCCAGCACTGCCAAACTGCCCCTGAAAAATCGCCTCTACTGCTGCCTGCGCTTTTTCCACTGTTTCAGCAACTATTACACCCTTGCCTGCAGCTAAACCATCGGCTTTAACAACAATTGGCGCACCCTGTGATTTTACGTAGGATTTTGCTGCTGCTACATCCGTAAAAACCGCAGCTTTGGCTGTGGGAATTCCTGCTTCTTGCATCAGAGCTTTTGCCCAAGCCTTACTTGCCTCAATCTGCGCTCCCGCTCTGGTGGGACCAAAAACCATCACACCTTGTGCATGGAGGTAATCTGTAATACCATTTGCTAAAGGCACTTCTGGTCCAACAACCACGAGATTAATGGCTTCGGCTCGTGCAAATTGACTGATACTTTCAAAGTCATTCACTTCACTAGACAGGTTTTGGCAATTTTCCAAACTAACCGTACCCCCATTTCCCGGCGCACAAAAAACCTTTTCTATTTGCTTAGATTGCAACAATTTCCAAGCAATAGCGTGTTCTCGCCCTCCATTCCCGACAATTAAAACTTTCACTGATTACCTCTAGCATTCTTGATGGCTGCTTGCGCTACAATTTTTTCACCAATTTCAATATTTACGCAAGTGGTAAGTTTAAGAATCAAACCGGATTCCTATGATATGCGATCGCTCTCAAGTATTCCCAAAGGTTACTATTATTTAGAGTATCATTTTTACTATTAAATTTAAATATTTATACTTAAAATTGATCAAATATCTGCACTAAAAAGCAGTACTATCAGTAATTTCAGGTAAATATGGTTTTTCCAAAAAAATATTTCCAAAGTAATGGCGGTTACTACGATCTAAGGATTAACCTTTGAATATTGAGATTGATAAAAATAACCACAAAAAGGAATCATGACTAAAAGTATTGTTACAGGAGCCGCAGGGTTCATTGGTTCTAACCTAGTAGACACATTGTTAAAACAAGGAGAAGAAGTCATCGGCATTGATGAATTCAACGATTACTACGATACTGGCTTAAAACGTAAAAATATTGCACACCTACACAACCATCCTCAATTTACATTAATTGAGGGAGACATTCAGTTGTTAGACTGGCAGGCACTGTTAGATTCTGTTGACGTAGTTTACCATCAAGCAGCACAAGCTGGGGTAAGAGCAAGTTGGGGTAAAAGTTTTCGTGCTTATACCGAACGAAACATTAACGCGACGCAAGTTTTACTAGAAGCGGCAAAGGACGCTAAAAACCTGAAAAGATTAGTATTTGCCTCTACCTCTAGTGTATATGGTGATGCCGAAACCTTACCTACCAATGAGGAAATTTGCCCTCAGCCTGTTTCACCTTACGGTATTACCAAGCTAGCAGCCGAGCGGTTGTGTGGGCTGTATCACAAAAACTTTGGCGTCCCTTTTGTCGCATTGCGCTATTTTAGCGTTTATGGTCCCAGACAGCGCCCAGACATGGCATTTCATAAATTTTTCAAATCGATTTTACAAGATGAAGCAATTCCCATCTATGGCGATGGAGAGCAAACAAGGGACTTTACATTTGTAGGTGATGTTGTCGCCGCTAACTTAGCTGCAGCTAGAGAATCTCAAGCCGTGGGAGAAATCTTTAACATTGGTGGTGGTAGCAGAGTGGTTTTATCACAAGTCTTAGAGACGATGGAAGAAATTGTTGGGCGCACAATCAAAAGAAACCACGTTGAAAAAGCAATGGGAGACGCCCGTCATACTGCTGCTGATGTATCTAAGGCGCGGAAGATTTTGGGTTATCAGCCCCAAGTTTCTTTGCGAGACGGGTTAACTCAGGAATGGTACTGGGTTAAGTCTTTGTATTGTTGATTTTTGCGCCTCACGTAGAAACGCAAAAATGTAGAGACGCGAAATTTCGTGTCTCTACAGCGTCTTTGCCTAAATTTTTCTACTGTAAATTAGCAATGTTTAGCTTTTGGCAATAAGTTGATTTCACAGCGAAGGATATTTCGTAATGACCAATACATTAAGATCACAGGAGGGAATGCTAAAGTTATTGCTGCATACCAAGGAATACCAGCATAGATCAAAGAGTTAACCCAGATATTTAAAGTACTGCTGGCATAGACGTTTGCTTGTGAATAGGTATTTAAGGTTGTGGTTACTGGTGTATTGGTAAGTATGCGCACGATATTGCTGAATGCAGCTTTAAGCATATCTACTGATTGGCTATTCCATATACCCCAGATAAATATACTATCAGTGAGCCGACCTTGTTGGTTAGCATACATCATCCGGAAGTGCCAATTAGATATAATTGCCGACAGTGTGAGCAGAAAACCAAAGCTGCTCAGAAGGATAGCGGAAATTTTTAAAGTTATCTTTTTCAGGATATACTCTATGTTGACTGCAAAGGGTAGGAATATAATGGGTAGGATAGTAATGAAGTGACGTGGACCCCATCCCCATCCACCATACCAGCTTCTTAACCTGGCGTGAAGTAATAACCAGAGGATGAAAAGTGCAGCTGTGTATATCGCTTCTTTGTGGTGTTCTCTGTAAAATTTCTTAAAGAGAAATACAGACAAAATTAGTAAAGGAGCGTAAATCAACAAACTTTTACCAGGGCTGAGAAGCAAGCCTGTTATTCCTACTACGATGTTGCCATCTAATGCATTATTGTCAGCGTAAACTGCTGTTTGCACAGGAGATTTATAAAAGATTCCGGTACGTAGATAGTTGTACCAACATTGCCAAATCAAAAATGGTAAAAGTGTTATTAATGTCAGTGTAATTTCCCTAAATTTTACTGCTAAGGAACGACGAATGGTAATCAAGTAAACAAAAGAAACCAGAATAGCTAATATCATCGATAATCGAGTAATTAATCCGAAGCCTAAGCAAATAAAACAGCTAAAAAGCAACCACAGGTTATTTTTTTGGCGATACCTTATTAAGAAAAAGAAAGATAATGTTAGCAGTGTACTACACAAAACTCCGTCAAATAAGTTGCGAGCATAAATCCAGAAGTAGGTTGTCAGCGTTAAACATAGAGTTACGATAAAGCTGGGGATTGTGGAGATTGAAAATCCTGTTCTCAGGATGGCAAATAAGGTGGTAGCTGTGACAGAAGAATATACTCCAGCCTGAAACGATAAGATAAATTGTTGCAGCTTTTCTATAGTTTCTGTACTGACGAATTTAGAAAAAAAATTTTCTATTAGTACGTTGATAAATGCTGTTGGTAGTAGAAAAAGTGTATTACCAATTTCATGCCCCGCATATGCTCTGCCGTTTGGGGCTAGTTGAAAGATACCTTCTGGTAAAGTATCAAAACCTAACTTTCCATGCTTGATAAGTTGCACTGCAACTTGATAGTGGAATAATCCTTCAGAATTATCAAATCCACTATTAGTTAAGGCAAATAAGGAACAAAAGAAAATAAATACGTTTAGATAAATTTGATTTTTTCTGTAGATGTTACTAATCTTCATTTACAAAAACCCTTTTGAATCTCTGTCAATTATTTTTCGCGCTCGCGATCGCCCAAATTCCACTAATCAGTAGCCCCAATCCCATCCACTGAGAAAGTGATACTTTTTCTTTGAGAATAATAGTTCCGGCGATTGTAGTTGCTACAATTGTTAATCCAATTACTACTGGGTATGCCACTGATAAATTAAACTTGCCTAAAACCAAAATGTAAAATATTGTACTGATCCCATACAAAATAATCCCACCTAATAAATAAATATTGATAGGATTTTGACCTGAGCCTAATTTTAAAAAAGTTTGAGCACCAGTATTCAGCGCCACTGTCAATAAAATTAGTAAGCTAAACACAAGTTGGGTACTCATACTCTTAATTTACCTCCATAATTTAGATTTACTACTAGTATTCAGTAGCATCAAAGTTCCAAAGTTCGCCTCCTTTGGGATAAGGCGTTTGTACCCATTTTCCTCCTAGTTTTTCCCACCATCGTAACGGATGAGGCAGGGTAGCTACTTGAATACTACAACATCCACAAAGCCATGCTCCAAACACATCTGTATGTAAACCATCACCAATCACGACTACTTGTTGTGGTTGAAGTTGCATGTGAGCCATTGCTTTTTTAAATGCAGATGGAAAAGGTTTTTTTGCTGGGCTGAGGGCGGGTATATCGAGACGACTTGACCAATATTTTACTCGATAACTACGTTTACCATTGGAAAGAATAAAAAATTTTAATCCAGCTAGTTTTGCTTGTTTAATCCAATCTTCTGCACCAGGAGATAAATAACGGTCATCTTCCGACACAATAGTATTGTCTAAATCGAGAATTATTCCTTGAATCCTACAAGTTTTCAGCCAATCAATTTTTAAGCTTGCTAGAGTGTATGCTCTTTTCGGTAATTTGTAAGGATTATTCTTAAACCCTGGTTTATTATTTCCTTGGATGAGCAAGCGCAACCAAGTGGTAAGCGGCTTAACTATTTTTCTCATGGCGCTTTACTCAATTATTCCCTGCTGTTTTAGCCAAAGAATTGCAAAGCAAGTAATTACCCAACCAAAGACAGTAAATAGAATTGATTTATCTTTCAACAATACTTCTTCTGGGCGTTCACTACGTCCACCTTTTTCAATGTCGCTATCCTCATAACTTGCAATCTCTTGAGGATCGCTCAATAGCTGATAGCTAAAAATTCCATAAATTACAAAAGGTAAGGTTAATAGCATCCAAGAAGTTGATGCTCCTCGCACTACTGGTCCGGAACTCCAAAGAGCATAAGATAAGACTGTACCTGTAGTGACGACATTTTCCATCCGACTTAATAGTGACAATGAGTAGCGTTTGAGCACAGCACGAGGCTTTGTACCTTTAGATTGTACCAATCGCAATTCTGCTTTGCGTTTCTCAATTGCTAAGAACAGTGCCAGCATTCCAGTACAGAGTACAAACCAAGGTGATAAGACAATGTTTGTGGCAGCAGCACCAGCATAAGCTCTCAATACAAATCCAGCAGCAATTGCCCCGATATCCAAAATTACTACCCGTTTGAGCCGTAAATTATAGGCTACTTGCAATATGGCGTAAGCGCTAATAGTTGCGCCCAAGGCTGGAGAATGCAACCAGCTCACAGCCAAAGCACCGCCTAACAAAACCAACGCCATTGTAAATGCTGCTGGTATACTTACCAATCCAGCAGCGATCGGACGCCGACATTTTACTGGATGTTGACGGTCTGATTCTACATCTGCAATGTCATTAATTAAATAGAAACCACTTGAAGCACCACAAAATAGTATGAGCGCTAGCAAACTACCTACTAAAGTTTGCAAACTGATGTTAAAAGCAAATAAGGGTGCAGCAAATACCACTAGATTTTTTGTCCACTGTCTGGGTCGCAGAGCAGTTACGTGTGCTAGTGTTGTCGTACTAAAACCTACAGACTTTTTGGCATGAGTCATTTGTCGGGAGTCCATTTGCTTCCGGTGAATTTATTTCAAGGTAAAAAACATAATATCGCTGCAAGACTTTACAGAAAGTCTTGTAAGCCGAGTAATCATACTATGATTTTGATATTAGTGACTTTTATTTGCTTTTAGGAGAATAAAAGAGTAACTTTAATCAAGCTTTAAGTGATTCCTCGGAAAAGCGTATTTTGTCTTCACCCACTGTTTAAATTGTTGTTTACTTGGTAAATTGCATGATGATATAGTTAGCCATGATTTTTGACTTAGTAAAATTTGCTAAGTCATCATTTCCTGCCCACTTAATTTGTATTATTCTACGGTAGTATGAAGTCGCCCTGTATTTTCATGTGTCAAAAGATTTGACACTTTTGCTACACTTAGAAAGTATCATACTACATGTGAATCAACGTTTCTAAATTTTTTACCTACTCTTCAAATATTTACCTTAATTAATTGTTGTATTTTACGTATACTTCACATTGATGACTGTATTTGCCACAAGAAACCCGACTTCTCGAAAAAGTCGGGTTGCTTGGCTCACTAACTAACCTAACTCCGGCACTTCTCCCCTGACAGCTTTTTGCTGCTGATAGCGTTCTTTAAACTGCCGTTGCTGTTGTTTATGTTCTACTATTGGCTCAGGGTAGCCTAAAGCGTGGCACTCTAAGGGCGAGATTTTACCAGTAACTAAATATTCTGTGTCGAGCGATCGCAATTCACTCACCCATGTGCGAATGTACTCTCCTTCTGGATCAAACTTTTGCGCTTGACTTGCTGGGTTGAAAATCCGCACTGGTTTAGGATCCATTCCGCTAGAAGCGCTCCACTGCCAACCACCGTTATTGGCAGATAAATCGCCATCAATTAATTTCTGCATGAAGTATTTTTCTCCCAACTGGGGATTAATCAGCAAGTCCTTGGTGAGGAAATTGGCAACAATCATCCGACAGCGGTTGTGCATCCAGCCAATTTCATTCATTTGGCGCATTGCTGCATCAACTATAGGGTAGCCCGTTTTACCTTCACACCAAGCTTGAAAATGTTCAGAGTTATTTTCCCAAGGGAAGTTTTTGAAAGCGTCACGGAAAGCACCCTCTGCTAGTTCGGGAAAGTTATACATGGCATGTTGATAAAATTCTCGCCACGCAATTTCCTGTTGCCATGTACGGATACTTGTGTCTGTTTCTTCGGATCTGCTGTTTTGTAGTGCATCTATGGTAGCTTGCCAAACAGTGCGAATACTAATGACGCCAAATTTCAACGCCGCACTTAATTGTGATGTACCATTTACTGCCGGGAAATTGCGCTGTTCTTTATATTCGGCGATCGCACGATAGCAAAATTCCTCTAACTTTTCTTGCGCTGCCGTCTCCCCTGGTGCAATGACTAATTCCCCTTGCCAATGAAATCCTAAATCTTTTGCTTGTGGTAATTCAATCGCCCCGGCTTGCCCCGCGATTTCTTGTTCGGCTGCAGTTAATCCCTCCAGATTTTTTTGTAGAGACGTTACATGTAACGTCTCTACAGGGGTTGGTTTTGGTTTGCTGATCCAATTTTTCCAAAATGGTGTGTAAACTGTGTAAGGATTGTTTGAACCTGTGCGGATCTCTTCTGGTGCGTGTAATATTTGATCCCAGTTTTTCTCGATAAACTGGATGCCTTTTTCAGTAAGTGCTTCGATCACAGCGCGATCGCGTTCTTGGGAGTACGGTTCTACATCCCAATTCCAGAATACAGCTTGGGCATTCAGTGCCGCCGCTAACTTGGGAATTGCTTGAATCGGATTGGCGTGAAGTATTAATAATTGGCTACCTGCTTGAGTATATCGTTGTTGTAGTGACTGCAAACAGCCGATCATGTATGTTACTCTAACACTTGCCACATCATCCCGTTCCAAAATATTCGGGTCTAGGCAAAACACACCCACAACCTTTGCACTTCGCTCTCTGCCTGCTGCGAGTCCTGTATTATCAGACACACGTAAATCGCGTCGATGCCAAAATAGAATTAAGTCAGACATTCCATCCTTAGTATAGTTCGATTGTACTAGCTTAAATTCTACTTGTAGTAAGCACGCTTCGTGCTTAATTTAGGGCTAGAGCCGCTTACTACGAACCAATTAAAAATTTTGTAATCTCAGATCTTGCACCTCTACCTGAGTACTGAGATCGGGTAACCCTGATGATTTTGAAAATATTATTTTGGGTGGTGGAAGGAAGTTGCTCAGTCCTCAAGGACACCTGGCAATTAGTGCTCAACCGCTTGTATTTATGTGACTTTGAGCTTTATTAAGTCGTATTAACAAATAAACTACGGTAAATACTTTAGAATACAGTATAAAATACTAGAGCAATCATAGCGAAAGCGTAATTACTGGCACAAAAATCAACAACCACTACAGATTTTGATAGGAGGAGTGTAGTGAGCAGGAATATAAACCGCAATCTTGATGGGACGGTTCTTTTTTCAGCTTTACGAATGATGAAAAGGTGGCAACGGCAACTATCTCTGGGCAGATTAAACTTGAGAACTTTGACAGGTTTTATACCTCTATTCTTTGTAAGTTTAAGCCTGAGTTTGGTATTTGCTGCCTATGCCGCAAGTAGCAGTAACACACTAGGAGCTAGTAATTCTGTTCCTAACGGAAGTTTAATAGCTCAACAGAAGAATATTGAAATCAACCTGGTTTCCTTCTCGGTGACGAAAGCTGTTCACGAAAAGATTATTCCTAAGTTTGTAGAAAAGTGGAAAAAAGAACGTAACCAAAACGTCACCTTTAAAGAGAGTTATGGCGCATCTGCGGCTCAATCTCTTCGGGTGATTGAATCCGGGCTAGAAGCTGATGTAGTGCATCTATCCCTTGCTCCAGATGTGCAAAAGATTGTAGAGGCAGGATTAATTCAACCTGGTTGGGAAAAAGAGTTTCCTAACAACAGCATCGTTAGCAAATCTGTAGCCGCAATTGTGACTCGTAATGGTAATCCCAAAGGTATTAAAACATGGACAGATTTGACGAAAAAAGGAGTCACTGTAATTACCCCTAACCCGATCACATCTGGTAGCGCCCGCTGGAACTTCTTAGCATTATGGAATGCAGCAATCAAAGGCGGAGCTAATGAGTCTAAGGCATTAGAGTTTGTCACTAACATCTATAAAAATGTTCCGCTCTTGCCTGAAAGTGCCCGTGAGGCAACGGATACCTTTTTCAAAGGGCGTAAAGGAGATGCTTTACTCACATACGAAAATGAAGTAATTTTGAAAACTTTAAATGGTGAGAAGTTACCATACATAGTGCCTGATGTCAATTTTTCCATTGATAACCCAGTGGCTATTGTCGATAAAAATGTGGACAAGCATGGCACTCGTGAGGTAGCACAAGCATTCATTCAGTATTTGTACAGTCCAGAAGCTCAACAAATATTTGCCAAAACAGGTTATCGATCTGTTGTTTCTGGTGTAGCGCAACAAAAAGAGTTTGTTGACAAATACCCTGTAGTTAAAGTGGCAACAACCAATGACTACGGCGGTTGGGGTGTCATTCAAAACAAGTTTTTTAGTGATGACGCCATTTTTGCTAAGATTCTACGCTCTGTCCAAACTAGTGCTAGATAAGGTTAATGCTGGCTAATACGTGCATCGACTGTTAAAAACCACATTTTCTTTACAGACGTTATATATAACGTCATATTTTGTAGAGACGTTACATGTAACGTCTCTACATTATTTTTATTTAGCGAAAACTTATACATATATTCTTGCTTTTCACACTTAAGTATGACAAACTGTCGTATAGAGTTCAAAACTACGGTAAACCTATAGGCTAATAGTACCTAATACCCGCAAATAAATCAAATTCATGGCGATCCAGCTTTGGCGTGGCTATATCTACGATGTCAAGACCGGGAAATGAATTGAAATTCCTGAAGCTACAGAAATTGGTCGAGCAGCTTAGTTGTTATATCAATGTCTGGGATTTGGGTGAATATTGTCTATTCAGAAATAAAAATACTGGCTAAGTGCCTAGATTCTGCAAGGTGATAAAGATGAAAAAGTTTTTTATTGTCAGCTTGTTTTTTGTTGGGATTGCTTGGGTTTTATTTACTCAAGTTTCCCTACCATTTCAAGGAGGATTTTCTCCAGTAGCTTTAGCAAGATCAAGCAATTCATCCGCTTATGAGGTTTGGGCTATCGATCAAGCAGATTCTCTTGATGGCACTCCTTTGGGTGGAAATCTCTTTGTTCTGTCTGGTAACGATCAAAACTTTATTCAAGGTAAAGCCAAGATTGACCAAATTAATTTGGCTGCCAATGCTGTCAAAAATGGTTTTGCTCCAGGTTCAAAACCTCACTGGATTACTTTTAATAAAGGTGCTACACATGCGATTGTCGGACATGCTAGTTCAGGTCAAGTATACGCAATTGATGCTAATACACGTCAAGTTGTCGATGTGGTTGCTCCAGGAAATAACTCTCATGCCGTTTACATCTCATCAGACAATAAATATGTGTATGTTGCAGATACCCCAGGGCAAAGAATTCATAAGATTTACACGAATTATGAAGCGCCTGTAGGTGAAATATTTACCAAGGTTGAAACCTTGTCATTTGATGATAATACGCGGCAAGCTTTAGGAACTCAAACTGCTCAACCAGTGGTTGCTCAGATTGATGATACAGGTAAATGGGTTTATGTCACTTTTGCCAGTGGTGGTGTGGCGATCGTCAATGCAGAAACGTTGACTGTAGCTCATGTTTACAATAGTACGGAAACTACCTTCAATGGACTGGTTGGCTACCAATTTGGCAACAGCTTCATCACTAACGCAGGCAATGCTAACCCGGAGACAACTGATTTCGTGTATATTTATGATCACAAGTCTCTGCTCGAAAATCCCTCAACTCGTCCAGCCTTTATCAAAGTTCCTCAATCCGGTAATGATGTCCACGGTGTGGAAGTACTTGGTGGAAAATACTTGTGGCAACTTAACCGTGCATCTAATACCATTACAGTACATGAAATCAAGCCCAACCCCTTTGATCCAAACATTGAAGGATCGGACAAAGTCCGCGCAGTTAATCTGATTGATTTGGCAGATACAGTCTTAGGTCCCGATCCTACACCCGATTTGATCGGGATATCACCTTCTGAGGAGGTGGCTTTTATCACACAGCGTGGTCCTTTTCCTATTTCAGGAAATGATCCAGCATTTTTCAACAGTGTAGGTATTTTTCCTGGAGTGGGGGTTGTGCAAGTTAAAAATGACGGGAAGGATGGTAAACCCGCTTATCTATATAGATTCGATAACGTTGTAAATGGGAATAACATTGGTGATTTCCATGCCCTAGCTGTGCGTAAGTAGAACTGTAATTTAACAATTGTGGGGTGGGCTTCTAGCCCGCCCAGATGTATATGTTTCCTTTAACCGAAGCGCCCACTGATGTATTCTTCAGCTTCTTTAGTTTGTGGAGAACTGAAAATTTGTTCTGTAGGACTTAGTTCGACTAATTTTCCCCGTCGTTTACCGTGAGTATCGGTTTCTGTATTGAAAAATGCTGTCCAATCGGCAACTCTTGAAGCTTGTTGCATGTTATGAGTTACCATGATGATGGTATATTGCTCTTTGAGTTCCAAGCAAAGTTCTTCTACTTGACGGGTAGAAATTGGATCGAGAGCAGAGCAGGGTTCATCCATCAATAAAACATCTGGTTTCATGGCGATCGCTCGTGCTATGCAAAGTCGTTGTTGTTGTCCACCAGATAAAGCTGTACCCTTTGATTTCAGTTTATCTTTAACTTCATCCCAAATTGCCGCACGTCTGAGGGAATCTTCTACTAATTCATCAAGATTACCTTGATAACCATTGGCACGAGGGCCAAATGTGATATTTTCGTATATTGACTTGGGAAAAGGATTTGGTCTTTGAAAAACCATTCCTACTTGTCGGCGCAATTTTACCGAATTGATTGTGTCATCATAGATGTTGCGATCGCGATAATTTAGCTTACCTTCAACCTTCGCTCCAGGAATCAAATCATTCATCCTGTTAAAGCAACGGAGTAAAGTACTTTTACCACAACCTGAAGGTCCAATAAAAGCAATTATTTGTTTTTCCGGAATTTTCATGTACACATCTACAAGTGCTAAAAATCCGTTATAGAAAACCTTCACTCCTTCAACATCAAACACTGCCTTATCTTGTGTGTTGAAATTAGTAGTATCACTTAGATTACTTCTTCTGTTGCTATAAGTCATTTTCTCCACCCCTTATTTTCAAATTCCTACTAAATAACTGAAAAGCGCTGACGAACATAAATTGCTACACCATTAAGAATCAAAATCAAGAGAATCAGCGCGATAATTGTTGCTGCTGCTGCATTAGCAAAACCCGGTTCAGGACGAGTAATATAACTAAAAATTTGGATGGGTAATGCCATATATCGCTCAAACAAACCAGGGTTAAAAGTGAGAAAACTTACAGCACCAACCACAATCAGACTTGCTGCATCACCAATGGCGCGGGATACAGAAATAATCACTCCGGTCAAAATACCAGGAACAGCATAAGGTAAAACATGACTTCTGATCGTTCGCCATTTAGTCACACCTAAACCATAAGAAGCATTTCTTAGAGAATCAGGAACAGAGCGAATTGCTTCTCTAGATGTCACAATAATGACGGGTAAAGATAGCAAAGATAAAGTCAACGCGCCAGAAATCAAAGCAGGACCAAAACCTAGCAAATAATTAAAAACACCTAAACCCAGCAATCCGTAGACAATAGAAGGAACTCCGGCTAGATTACTGATGTTAATCTCAATAATTGCTGTCCACCAAGTTTTAGGTGCGTATTCTTCCAAGTATAAAGCCGATCCCACACCAATTGGTACAGCAACTGCAATCACAATAATTCCTAACAGAATACTACTGACAATAGCAGGACGGATACCCCCTTCCTCAGGAAAACGAGAAGGAGTTTCTGTTAAAAATCCAGGTGTTAAAAATCTCACCAATCCATCTCGGCAAATATCAAAAACTAGCAAAGCTAAGACAAATAAACCTATTAACAACCCTAGTAAAAAGATAATTTCAAATACCTTCCCTAAGGTTTCTCTCCTGTCAATATTGTCAGTAAATTCTGTTGCTTCTAAATCTCTTTGATAAGTTGTAGCCATACTTTTTAATCGTATTTTTCTTTAAAGCGATTAGAAATCCAATAACTAACAATGTTCAAAGCTAAAGTCAGTAAAAACAAAACAGCACCTACAGCGTATAAAGTCTTGAAATTAAGACTGCCTCGCGGACTATCTCCGCCGGAAATTTGCGCCATATAAGCTGTCATTGTTTCTACTGACTCCATTAGGTTAACTGTCAGTTTCGGCTGTTGCCCAGCAGCGATTACAACAGTCATAGTTTCACCTACAGCACGGGAAATTCCCAAAATAATCGAAGCAGTAATTCCAGAAAGTGCTGCAGGGAGAACAACTTTAAAAATTGCTTCCAGTTTCGTGATACCTAAAGCGTAAGCTCCTTCCCGTAAAGAACGCGGTACGGCTTTGATTGCATCTAAGCTGATAGAGCCGACTGTAGGTGTAATCATCACACCCATCATTAATCCAGCACTTAAAGCGTTGAAAATTTCTAAGGGCAAAAAACTCCGCAGCACAGGTGTGACAAACAACAGTGCGAAATAGCCATATACTACCGTGGGTATTCCTGCCAAAAGTTCCACCGCAGGACGTAAAATTGCTGCTACTTTAGGTTGGGCATATTCACTCAAATAAATAGCAGAACATAAACCCAACGGAATCGCCACTGCCATAGCAATAACTGTAGTCAATACAGTACCGTTAATCAATGGCCAAACGCCAAAGTGCCTTTCTGCAAATAGAGGAGTCCATTTAGTATCCAGAAAGAAATCAGCCAAGGAAACTTCTTGAAAAAACTCAAATGTTACCTGAAAGATAATTATGACAATTCCGAAGGTAGTAAATACAGAAACCAAACCACAACACAATAAAAGTGCCGCCACTACCTTTTCTTGAATATCTTCAGATGCATTTTTATCTAGTGTGCGCGTAGATGGTGGATAAAGATGAACGGAATGATTTACATTTTGCATAAAACCAAATTTTCTCTATTAAATGAAATTTGTAATTGGCTGCCCTGGTTTTGCTTTTTTGAATTTTGTTCCAGTTTCACCTTTAGCAAACTTTTGTTTTACCTTAACGTAAGCCTCATCTGGTAGCGCTACATAACCAACACTATCTACCCATTTCCAAGAATTTTCTAAATAGAAATTGACATATTCTTTTACCGAGGGTTTGCTATCCAGAGATTTTTTACTGACATAGATAAAGAGGGGACGAGACAAAGGAGTATAAACATTTTTCACTACATTATCTACAGGAACAGGTTTTTCACACTTACCTGTAGGACTTTCGACAGCAACTAGATTGAGTCTTTCTTGGTTTTGAATGTAGTAAGAAATACCCACATAACCCAGAGAATATGTATCACCCGCTACGCCTTGAACAAGCGTATTTTGGTTGTGGCTAGGAGTATAATCTGTACGACTATTTTTAGCTTTGCCTGTCACAGCTTGAGTGAAATAATCAAAAGTTCCTGTATCAGAAGCCGGAGCGTACAGCTTTAGTTTCTGATTAGGAAATTTAGGATTAACTTGGTTCCAACTCAATACTTTGCCATCTGATTTAGAATTCCAAATCTTGTTAAACTCTTTAATAGTTAAACATTTGGCAAAATTATTTTGACGGTTAACAATAACAGCAATTCCATCTAATGCAATTGGTAACTCTACAAATTCAATTTTCTTTTTTTTACATCTGGTTATTTCTTCGTCTCTAATGGTACGAGAAGCACCGACAATATCAATTTCGCCAGCACAAAACTTACTAATACCTCCTCCAGTTCCACTTGAAGCTACACTTACCATAGCTGCTGGTTCTACCCTACGGTATTCTTCTGTAACCGCTAAAGAAATAGGAAAACCTACCGCAGCACCATCAATGCTTACTTGCTCGTGATTTCCTTTATTGCTACAAGCTGTAAGACTGTAAGGAATCAAAATCAAAGATGTGAAAATAAGGCTATTTTTCAGCCAATTGATAAAAGTCATAACTCCAAAATCTCCAATCCCAAATGGATTTATGCCTTACTATTTGCCAGAACTTTGTCAAAAATTGCTCCGTCTACAAAAAACTTTTTCTGGATATTATCCCAGCCCCCTAAATCTTGAGATGTAAACAAGGTTTCGATTTTGGGATATTGTGTTACCACTTCTTGAGTGACGGTAGGGTTGACAGGACGATATCTCAATTTTGCGAATTCGCGTTGGGCTTCTGTTGAGTACAGAAAATCAACAAATGCTTGTGCTACTTCTCGATTACCATGTTGATCTACATTTTTATCTACCACCGCTACAGGGTTGTCGATAGAAATATTGACTTGTGGTACTACATATGGTAACTTTGTTCCAGTTTTTTCTGCTAAAATTACCTCATTTTCGTAGTTAATTAAGACATCTCCCTCGTTTTTGAGGAAAAATAAATCGCTGGCTTCGCGGGCATCTTTTGTTAAAGTAGTGGTATTTTTATAAACTTTGGTGACATAATCTGTCGCTGTTGCCTCGTCACCGCCTGTTTGCGTCACAGATCCCCAAAAAGCTAAGAATTCCCAGTTTCCAATCCCAGAAGTTTTTGGGTTAGCAGCTATCAATTTCACGCCATCTTTCGCTAAGTCTGCCCAAGTCTTGATCCCTTTGGGGTTACCTTCACGGGTAACTATTGCGGCTACTGACCGACTAACGATACCATTTCTTGGCACTCTATTTTCCCACCCAGATTTAATCAAACCGGCTTGCTCAATTTTGTTCACATCTAGGGAAAGTGCGAGGTGTACTATATCGGCTTGTTGTTTCCCGGCAATGATACTAGCTGCTTGAGCGCCAGAACCTCCATAACTACGTTCAAAAGTCACGGTTTGGTTGTGTTCTTTCTTCCACTTGGACACAAAGAAGGGAATTATTTGGTCGTGAGCTGCTTTTGTTACAGAAAAGGAAACTAGTCTGAGCTTAACATCAGATTTAGACGCCGAACTACTTCCACAGGCAGCGATCGCCACACTCAAAACCGTGCTAATCAAAAATAAACACACAAACTTTTGCACACGAGTATTCAACCAACTTCTCACTACTCGTCGAGATAAAAGTTCTCTAGCCTGCCAAATTTTCATGAATTTTGTCAAAGCTTCCCACTCGCTCATAGATGATTCCCCTGATTCTACGGTGTCTTGAGCAATCTACCGTATTTATAAGTATTGTAGAGTATCCACTCTCATGAGAACAATAGTTCTCCTTGACACTTAACCTTTCTTAACAATTAGATTAATGAGATGTAATTTCTAGGGATGTATGGTAGAATGCAATAGCCAGCTTATCGGTTAAAATACACATGACGCTTATATTGGGAATAGAGTAACTTAAAGCCATAGATCCCATTACTTCTAAACCCAACTGACAATGATCAACCGCGATGATTTTCTGTATCCCCGAAGTTCCTACCGTGGTCAAGTAAAGCCAGAAAGGTTGGTATTTAATGCCAACTTGCAGGAATTTTCACAACGTGTGGGCTACATTAGTGCTTTAGAGACAAGAGGAAAGCTCTCTTCGGAAGAAGCGTATCAACTAATTAAAAATCTTTGGGAGCAGCTAGACAACAGCAGAATTCAACTAGGAATTGGTGAAAAACCTTCTACTTCAATTTAAACTCATCAAACTTGACTACCTGTGAATTTGGCTCTCTTGTGTCGAAGCGATAACTCGTAACTGTGCCAGTTCCTGTATCGAAGATACTAAAGGCAGTGATGTCATTACTGGCAATATATGGCAATGACTTACCATCTTCACCTTTGAGCGGGGAAATTGTGGGCATTACTGGTTCTAATCGATTTGGATCGCCAGATTTGATATATTTTTCTTTATAGTTGGTTGGTACAGGACGTTGCTTGTCGTTATAGAATGCACCATAAGAGTTGCCAACGTTAGAAGTTTCTAAAAAGTGCATTCCACTTTTACTGGCAAAGCGATTCCAGAGATGCGAATGTCCGTAGAAAACTAGCTGTACACCAGCTTTTTCTAATAGTGGTTCAACGTCGCGGATGAGGTAATCTGATTGAAGAGGGTACTCGTAGCGGATAGAGTTGATCTTACCTGAGCGATCGCGTTCAACACTCTGTACTGGGTCAGTATAAGCTGGCACAATATTATCGCCCAGAGAATGAGGTGGATAATGCAGCATCACAATTTTATACTTAGCTTTTGTAAACTCAGGACTGCTAAGTTCTTGCAATAGCCAGTTATACTGAGTACTACCTTTGCTAATTGGCTCAAAAATCAGCTGCCCATAACCCCAATTCTCACTTATATTCAAATCTTTATCTCTTTCGCGGTACTTACCCCTAGCATTTGCATCCAGATTTGGAGTTCGCCACATGTTAGAAGCGTGAAGTACGACTAAGCGAATATCACCAAAAGTGACAGCATAGTATTGTTCGCCACCTTCTTTGCTTTGGGGTAGAGTCAGAATTTCTTCGTAGGTATCTGTATTAAAAGAATTATCCTTGAGCCACTTTAAGCGTGCAGTTGTATCTGGGATATTTTGACTCTTCATTATTACAGTACGCGGAAACGAATTATCAAATTGATCGCCCAAAGAGCTTTCCGTGGAAAATCGTCCCATCACCTCGTGGTTGCCAATCGCTGTAAATAAGGGAGCGTACTGAATCAACTCGCCCCCTTTATAAACAGTGTCTTTGATTTTGAAGTTTCCCCGCCCCTGCAAACATGGGAAAAAAGCACCGCCACTATTATCATCAAACCACTCACTGGCGCGATCGCTAATATTAATCAAATCGCCCGCCAGGAAAACAGCATCTACTTGCCCCACTGTCTCCACTACTTTTTGCATATTTGTCGCCACCATCGGCTTGAGTTGATGGTCAGAAGTCAGTAGAATTTTCGTTGGTGTGCCTTGACTAGGCGTAGGTGCAAGGGTGTACGTTTTGCTGCTGACATTTTTACCATCTTCGCGCACACTTGTAACGCGATAAGCAACTTTGCTTTGATTTAACCCAGTAACAATAGCCTCATGTTTCCAGATTTTTCGCTCTGTAGGTTTTTTGTAAATTTGCCCATCCTGAGTTTGTTTTCCTACTCTAGAGTTTTGGTCTTCTCGTACACGACTCAATTTTGTAGTAGTTGCAGTCACAGTTTGACTTAAACCTTCTCCATAGGCAACCGTATGCTGTTTACCTGCAAACTCAGTAAACCAAGCGACTCGTACTGAGTCTTTTGTTGGTAACTGCAAAAATGGCTCACTCAAAAGTACAACTTCTGGAGCTGTGCGCATAAATGGAGGAGCCGTACATGCTGTAACAACTGCAATCACAACTAGAACTAGGAGTACCCAGCGTCGCTTATTTGTGAAAAAAGATTTGATCAGTTTTGCCACAGGAATACCTAAAATTTTCCGCTCTTGCACCAGCATACAATTGTCATTTCCATTGTAGAGACGTTCCGGCGGAACGTCTCTACACATTTTTTCACAGATGTCTTTGTAGAGACGCGAAATTTCGCATCTCTACACAGATACCCGACTTGTCACAGAAGTCGGGTATCTTGTTCATTTTGCTAAAAATAAATCATTGCTTAATAAATCATTAACTTTTAAAAATAAGAGTAAACTTGCCATGATGCTCTCTACCCAAATTGATGGATAATATTAAGTACACCCTTTCCGAAAGCCAAATGCCGACAGCTTGGTATAACATCCAGGCTGATTTACCATCTCCCATGCCACCAGTATTACATCCTGGTACAGGTAAGCCAATTACAGCTACTGATTTAGAATCCCTTTTTCCCACAACGCTGATTGAGCAAGAGGTGAGCCAAGAACGCTGGATTGAAATTCCTGACGAAGTACTATCTATCTACCGTCAATGGCGACCAACTCCACTATACCGCGCACGACGGCTAGAGAAAGCTCTTGACACTCCAGCCAAGATTTACTACAAGTACGAGGGAGTTAGTCCAGGAGGAAGTCACAAACCTAACACAGCTATACCTCAAGCTTATTACAACAAAAAAGCCGGCGTTAAGCGCTTAACGACGGAAACTGGTGCAGGGCAATGGGGTTCATCCCTGGCATTAGCGGGTGCTTTTTTTGACGTAGAAGTAGTAGTTTACATGGTAAAAGTCAGCTATTACCAAAAACCTTATCGTCGCGCTTTGATGGAAGCTTTTGGTGCGCGGGTAGTAGCTAGCCCTAGCGATGAAACTGAAGCAGGGCGGAGAGTTTTGCAAGAGCATCCTGATAGTACTGGTAGTTTGGGGATTGCTATTGGTGAAGCCGTGGAAATAGCAGCACAGGATGAGAAAACCAAATATGCATTAGGTAGCGTACTTAATCATGTGCTGTTGCATCAAACTATTATTGGTCAAGAAGCATTGGCACAATTAGAACAGGCTGGCGATTACCCTGATATTATTGTTGGCTGTACTGGTGGTGGAAGTAACTTTGCTGGTATTGCTTTTCCTTTTATGGAAGCGAAGCTAAGAGGTGAGCGAGAAAATCTCAAATTTATTGCAGTGGAACCTGCTGCTTGCCCAACTTTAACAAAAGGTAAGTATGCATACGATTATGGTGACACAGCACATCTCACTCCTTTAGTCAAGATGCATACGCTAGGTAGTTCTTTTGTTCCCCAAGGTTTCCATGCAGGCGGGTTACGGTATCATGGTATGGCACCGTTGCTTAGTCACATAGTTGAGTTAGGGATAATTGAAACAAGAGCTGAAACCCAACTTGGTTGTTTCGCAGCAGGACTGAAATTTGCTCGTGCTGAAGGTATTATACCAGCACCAGAAGCTAATCATGCGGTGAAAGCTGCTATTGATGAGGCGCTACGCTGTAAGGAAGAAGGCGTTAGTAAAACTATCCTGTTTAATCTCTGTGGTCATGGTCACTTTGATATGCAAGCATACATCGATTATCAAGCCGGATCATTACATGATACCGAATATAGTAGCGACGAGATCGCAATGGCACTCTCAGGATTACCTATAATTAATTGAGAGTCAAGTGGGTGTTAAAACTCAAGACTAGAAAAACCGGGTTTCTTAACTACAAATTAAGGGTTACAGACTTAACGACTTGCAAGAAACCCGGTTTTTGAGCTTGGTTACGCTGGTAACTCTAAGGGAATCTCACCTAACAAACCCTTACGAAAATCAGTTAAAAGTTGTCGTGCTGTTCTTTCTACATCTCCTTTGTAGCGAAACTCTGCTAAAGCGTGTAAATACGCTTCTCCTGTTAAGGAAGTATCTTCAAAATCGTAACGTGACTTGAGAGGTTGAGGTGGTAAAAACTCAGCGCCAGTAGCTTGCAAATCTATTAAAATATCTACTAATGCTGCTGCTACCAGTTGATTGTCATAAGATGATTCACCAATATCATCACAAATAGCTAACTTCAAGGCTGCTTCTTGATCTCCTAATCTAGCAGGAATCACACCAGGAGCATCCAGCAATTCTAGCTGCTCAGAAATGCGCACCCACCGTAGTTGACGAGTAACTCCAGGGCGTGCAGCACTTTCTACCACTCGCCGCCCCAAAAGACGGTTAATCAAAGCTGATTTCCCAACATTAGGATAACCTATAACTACAGCTCGCACTGGACGAGGTAACATTCCCCGCTCGCTTCTTCTTTTATTTATCTCCACCCCAGCTGCTTGTGCGGCTTTCGCCACCGCCGTCACTCCTTGCCCATGCTGAGCATTGGTAAAGAAAGGTACTTCACCTTGAGCTTTAAACCATTCTACCCAAAGCGATCGCACAGAGGGCAAAATCATATCTACTCTGTTTAGCACCAACACTCGCGTTTTACTGCCCACCCACTCAGCTATTTTCGGGTGATGTGTCGCTAGGGGAATGCGGGCATCGCGTACTTCCAGTACCACATCTACACGCTTGAGCTGTTCAGTCAGATTTTTCTCAGCTTTAGCAATGTGACCAGGATACCATTGAATTAGATTTACTTTATAATTTTCAGTAATAGACATTAGTATGAGTGTCCTTTGTCATTTGTCATTTGTCAAAAGTCCCTTGACTAATGACACTACATAGCAGATTGATGTAAAATTATCCGATTACAGTCTGGATCGTAAGTGTAGATTTCCCTGCCGTGAGAAGCAGTAATAATATTACCGGGTGGAGGATAACCCAAAACGGTAAGGTGAGCGATCGCTTGTTCTAAATTACTTACTTCCAAACATAAACTCATTTTACTTCTTGCCGATGCAAATTCCGAAAAACGATCTTGTTTTGGTTGAAAAATACCCAATCGCATACCAGGAAGCTGAAACTCAGCATAAACATTCGGAATAAAATTTACTGGTTGCATACCCAACAAATTAGTATAGAACTGCACCAACTTCTCTATATTTAAAGTAGCAAGAGTAACAAGCGCATTAGTACATAAAATAGTCATTTCTCCCCCACTCCCCTACTCCTCCACGCATATCCTTTCCATCCCAGCATACAAGTTGAAACGTTCACCACGTAGAAATCCAATTAAGGTAATGCCAAATTCCTTAGCCACCGACACAGCTAAACTACTGGGAGCAGAAACAGAACAAACAATGGGAACACCAGCTACCGTACACTTTTGCAAAATCTCAAAGCTAGAGCGTCCGCTCACCATAATAATATGATTATTCAAAGGCAGTTGTTCAGTGAGCAAAGCTGAACCAATCAATTTATCCAAAGCATTGTGTCGTCCAACATCTTCCCATACAGACAACAGCTTCCCTTGCGCGTCGAATAAAGCCGCAGCGTGCAAACCTCCAGTAGCTTTAAAGACTCCTTGCGCTGCTTGGAGTTGATCTGGTAAACTATATATAATGTCAGGTGTGACTTTTAAACCTGAAGAAACTACTTCACATCCCAACATACGTAAAGACTCAAGACTAGTCTTACCACAAACTCCACAAGCGCTGGTAGTGTAAAAGTGACGTTCTAAAGACTGTAAATCAGGATTCAACCCTGAGTTTAAAGCAACATTCACGATATTGTAACGTTGTTCACCATCAACGCAGTAACTAATACGTTGAACATCATCCCTACTACTAATCACACCCTCACCATAAAGAAACCCAGCAGCAAGTTCAAAATCTGCACCTGGTGTACGCATAGTAACAGCCACCGTGCGACGCGGTGACACCAAACGAATTTCCAAAGGTTCCTCTATAGTAAGTTGATCCAAACGCGATCGCACCTTACCATTCTCCACCATCCAGACAGTAGCTTTAGTCTTGCTGCCAACAAACTTACTCATTTGCTCTCCATTCTCTGCTTCCCCCTGGTTTAAACCTGGGGCTATGCGGTTCATATTTTCTCCAACCGCACCACAGTGTTATAATCAGGAACGCCTTCAAGCGATCGCTTACTGTGATCCAATAATACATTCCCCTCAGGCCAATGTACTTGTAAATTACCTGGTTTAATGGGAGCAACATAAACCCGCCCCTTCAACTCACCCAAATCATTCTTCAGAATCACCCCATCACCATCAACTAATTCCAGTTTTGTTGCATCCACCTGATTCATCAACACCGCATCTCGCACAGCCCCAGTAATAGCATCCTTATGCTCCTGCACCATACTATTAAATTGTTTACCTCGACGTGTCGCCACCAAAAAACATCCCTCCGGCAAATCCCGTTCTCTTGGAGACACAACTGCAAAATGTGCCTTACCATCAGGTGTGGGAAAATTCCAACCAAAGCACAAATGCGATCCCCCATACTGAAACTGATCCCCTGCTTCCTTAAGATGTTGAATACCAGCATACTGGGGGATAACCTTGGCAATTTCTTCACGAATCGCCTCTGTACCATCAAAATGTAGAGACGCGATATATCGCGTCTCTACAACGCAGCGTGCCAATTCCATAAAAACATCCCATTCTGGGCGTGCCTCACCAATACAGGAACCAGGAATTTCTGGGCTAAAAATCACTCGACGCTCGGTACTAGTTTCCGTTACTCCTCCTGGAATTTCGTAGCGAGTAGTCGCAGGTAACAATATTACAGTGTCTGCTGGAACCAACATTTGACTGGAAAGCACAATATCCATATGTACCCGTAGTGGGACGCGCTGCAAAGCTTCTTCCACATAATCTGGTTCTGGTAATACTTCTAAAAAATTTCCCCCCACAGAAAACAACACGTCTAATTGCTGCTCGGATGCGGCATGAATCATTTCTGGAGCAATTAAACCTTTACTTACTGGCACTGCAAAACCCCAAACTTTGCTCAAATGCTCAGCGTTTTCTTTCGTAATCGGCTTGCCACCAGGAAATACTGTAGCATAGCATCCCATTTCTGCACCACCCTGTACCCCAGAGTGTCCGCGAATTGGCATTAAACCACAACCTTCGCGTCCAACAAAACCTCTAGTCAGAGCTAAATTGATAATGGCTCTTACATTGTCTTCACCACACTCGTGTTGAGTAATGCCCATGCTCCAAACAAATACAGCTTTGTTTGCTTCTCCTACCATTTTCGCAAAGGCATACATTTCTTCACGAGAGATGCCTGAAAGTTTTTCTAACTCTGAATAAGATTGAGTTTCGAGGAAAGCTTTTAATTGTTCAAAGTCAGTTGTGTAGTTGTCAATAAACGACTGCTCCACCCAGTCGTTAGCAATCATCTGCTTAATTGTCCCATTTAAAAATGCTATGTCCCCACCGACGTTGATTAAAAAGAAGTCTTCGGCAAACTTAGTCCCGAATATGGCACTTTCAGGAATTGAAGGAACCCAGTATCGTTCCATGCCTGGTTCGCGGTAGGTGTTAATTACCACTATCCTCGTACCTGCTTTTTTGGCATAGTGCAAGTATTTTACAGTCACAGGTTGATTGTTGGCTACGTTGGAGCCAATGAAAACTAATAAATCTGTGCCAATCCAGTCTTTGTATGAACAGGTAGTAGCTGCTGCACCAATACTTGCTTTTAATCCGGCGGTGCTGGGTGAATGGCATATTCTGGCGGCGTTGTCAATGTTATTTGTACCTATTGCCCGTACTGCTTTTTGGGTGGCGTAGTAAGTTTCGTTAACGGTGCCTCGACTGGTAATATAGAAGGCAAGTCGATTGGGTGTAGTGGCGCGAATGCGATCGCTTATCACGGACATTGCTTGCTCCCAGCTTACTCGCCGAAAGCCTTTTTCTCCCTTTTGACGAATCATTGGGTAAGGTAGTCTGCCCAAGTCTCGTAGTTCGGCACTTTTTTTCTTCTGCAACTCTGAGACATCTTCTAACACTGCGGGATCGAAAGCTGGCATGGTATTCATCTGCAAAAGTCGCAACCGGACATTGCAGACATGGATGCCTGATACTGTCCAATCTTTCATTCCTGTTGTTCCCAAAGCGCAGCCATCGCACACACCTTTGTTGAGAACATTCCATGCATATGGTAACTGGTTGCGCGATCGCCAAATTGCCCGAAAAACTTCCCAATAGTTATTTGGGTACTGTTCGCCAATACCAAAGGGCTTCCAACTTGCCCAGTGTGAAGGTGTCCAACGCTTTTTCGGTTTAGGCAACATGGTTGATTGCGCTTTGTTAGTGGCTTTATTGTTATCTTACCTTAAGAATAGTTATTTATATGAACCGCCAAGACGCCAAGGACGCCAAGAAAAAATGGGTAATCTTGTTTATAGCAAAAGGTTTTTGAGAAAAATCATCTTTGTCTGTCTTGAGGCGTACATAAGTTATGCTAAGCACAGTCACCATAGTAGACGGAAGTCTTGAGGAAAAATACTATGACTGCCACTCTATCTACACCCAGTTCTATTGAGTCTGTGCTAGGTAAAGAAGCAGAGGATTTACTTACCTACAAAGCAAAAGTTTCTAAGGATTTACTGCATTTACCAGGACCAGATTTTGTGGATCGAGTTTGGTTGAACAGCGATCGCAATCCCCAAGTGTTGCGTAATCTGCAACTACTATATTCTACTGGTCGTCTTGCTAATACTGGCTATCTTTCTATTTTACCAGTAGACCAAGGTATTGAACACTCTGCTGGAGCATCTTTTGCACCTAATCCGATATATTTCGATCCTGAGAATATTGTCAAGCTAGCAATAGCAGCAGAATGCAATGCTGTGGCGACAACTTTGGGAGTTTTGGGTAGCATATCCCGTAAATATGCTCACAAAATCCCCTTTATTGTCAAACTCAATCATAATGAATTGCTGACTTACCCCAATCAATTTGACCAAGTATTGTTTGCTGATGTGGAACAAGCTTGGAATTTGGGTGCTGCTGCAGTGGGTGCGACAATTTACTTCGGTTCAGAACACTCTACCAGACAAATTCAAGAAATCAGCCAAGCTTTTAAATATGCTCATGAACTTGGGATGGTAACAATTATTTGGTGTTACCTACGTAATAATGCTTTTAAGCAAGATAAAGATTACCACCTAGCTGCCGATTTAACAGGACAAGCAAATCATTTAGGTGTAACAATTGAGGCAGACATCATCAAACAAAAGCTACCCGAAAACAATAACGGTTACGGTGCAGTGGCTCAAGCAACTGGTAAGAGTTACGGAAAAAGTAATGAACTAGTTTATACAGACTTAACCACAGATCACCCAATTGATTTAACTCGTTACCAAGTGCTAAATTGTTACTGTGGACGTGCAGGATTAATTAATTCTGGTGGAGCGTCTGGTAAAAACGACTTTGCCGAAGCAGTGCGCACTGCTGTAATTAACAAACGGGCTGGAGGAACAGGATTAATTTCCGGACGCAAGACTTTCCAACGTCCCTTTGAAGAAGGTGTGAAGTTGTTCCACGCTATTCAAGATGTGTATTTGTCAAAAGATGTGACTGTAGCTTAGTCTCATACGATTGATTATTATGCCCCCCTTTTTTAGGGGGGTTAGAGGTATCCCTAAACACATTTGTCCGATCCTAGTGCAGTACTTTTATAATGGGGTATTTCATAAAGTAATATCATCTCTGGCATCGCCTTTATCCCGACTAAAATCTAAATCTACTTCAGCTAGTGGCGACTCGCGGAAAAAGTCAGATAGCTTCTTCTGCGACGCCATGATTTGACTATATTCCGTATATGACAAAGGATCTGGCTCATTCCGTTGAGAACTCATTTTCAAACATCCTCTAAATTATGATGCAGCATGATTGCTGCTAGCATTGTCGGGGAAATAGCTTTGCAGATAACTCAAAGTTAATCTTTTCGTTTCTATGACAAGTTGTTTGCCAGACGCTTGGTTTTGGCTCAATGATAGCCACAGTAACGTCCCCACCGTTTTGACAATCACCAATGCGATCGCCTGATAACTAGCTAACTCCAAACCAGGATTTCGTCGAGTTAAGAAAGTTGCTAACTCTTGCATCAGTTGAGCATCCGTAGCCACTTCCATCGCTTCCAGTTCAGGTATTGGCTCTTGTAGTTGCATGAAAATGACATAGTAGCCAGGATGATCTCTAAAGAACTGATCAATTGCGTCAATTACCAGATCAACATAGGCTTCCAATGATAGCTTTACCACTTCATTCGTGTGCAACGCCACAAAAAGTTGATGGAGTTGCTCATTGTAGCGAGCTGCCAATGCCTTGAGTATAGCTGCTTTGTCGGGAAAAAACTGGTATAGCGACCCAATTGCTACCTTGGCACGGGCGGCGATCGCATTTGTCGTGGTAGCATCGTACCCTAATTCAATAAACAGTTGTTCAGCAACATCCAGAATTTGGTTCACTCGCGCTTGACTGCGTGCTTGTTGAGGTTGACGCCTCATCTTGGCAACCTTTTGAGGCTGAGTCGTCATTTTTTTATTTCTCCTCTTGACATAACATGAGCAATACTCGTATTATTTAAATGTGAGCAATACTCATATTATAAACCAGAATTGGTAGTTAATTAGAACAATTCAAACCATAAATAGAAGTACCATGAGTCAAGACCTATTCACATTACCTAGACCATCAGTAGATCCTACAGTTGGCAATCTTGCTGAGTATAATCAAGATCCATTGGGTTTCTTAACCAGGTGTGCGATCGAGTATGGTGAGATTGTGCCGTTGCGCTTCGGTTCTTATCTAGCATGCCTGTTAAGCAACCCGAATGATATTGAAGAAGTGTTGAAAAACAGTCTGTTGTTCGTCAAGGCAAAGGACTTACGAATTATTCATGGCTTGATAGGCAACGGGCTGCTCTCTAGTGAGGGAGACTTTTGGCAGCGTCAGCGACGGCTAGTCCAGCCAGTATTCCATCAACAGCGCATTAACAGTTACGGAGAAATCATGGTTGATTACACCGAACGTATGCTCAGTACTTGGCATGATGGAGAAATTCGAGATATCCACGAACAGATGATGCGTCTCACTTTGAACATTGTTATGAAAACCATCTTTAACCAGGATGTAACAGAGGGCGAAGCTAGTTCTATTGCCCATGCTTTAGAAGTGGGACTGAACTGGTTTGACAGCCAGAACAAATCCGGTTTTGAGGAGGATCGAAACCCTACACCAGAAGATATCCGCTATGGAAAAGCAATCGATCTCCTGGATCAAACAATTTACGCCATCATCAATCAGCGGCGTTCTAACGGTGGGAATGGAGGAGATTTACTATCTATGTTGATGCAGGTGAAGGATGAGGATGATGGTAGCCAGATGACTGATCAGCAATTGCGCGATGAAGTAGCAACTATGATACTTGCAGGACATGAAACGACGGCTAACACACTTTCTTGGACTTGGATGCTTCTGGCTCAACATCCAGAAGTTCAGGCAAAATTAGTAGAAGAGTTACAAGCAGTATTGGGTGGACGCTCTCCTACGATTGCCGATCTTCCTCGCTTACGTTACACTAGCATGATCATCAAGGAGTCAATGCGGCTGTATCCTCCTATAACAGATGTCACTCGTGAAGCGATTAGAGATTGTGAAATTGGTGGCTACTTTGTGCCAGCAGGTTGCACAATCATCATGAGTCAATGGGTAATGCACCGAAATTCCCGTTATTTCCCAAATCCAGAGGTATTTAATCCAGAGCGTTGGGCTAATGACTTGGAGAAGCAGTTGCCGCGAGGGGTTTACTTTCCCTTTGGAGATGGACTTCGCATTTGTATTGGCAAGAGCTTTGCACTGATGGAAGCAACTTTGTTACTAGCAACCATTGCGCAAAAGTTTCAACTACATCTTGTTCCAGAACACTTGATCGTTCTTCAACCTTCGCTCACTTTACGACCAAAATATGGCATTCAAGTTGTGCTGAAGAAATTTTAGTCCCGCAGGCTTCGTCACGTATATAACCTTTGGCAAACGCTCGATAGACTTCATTTTTTTAATATCGAGCGTTTGAAATAAATAAAGACAACCCAATTAGTACATACTGGATTCAGAATCAATTATGTTGTGCAAAACTGCTCTCGTTTGGTTACGACTCATTCAACGTAAACTACCTCTTGGGCTGATTTTAGGCATTAAGCAAACAACAGGTTTCAATATGAGTGCAATTACAGAAAGTTCTTGTATTAATGCTCTAATTTTCTCGCAAACAATTGCAGTCGATGTTCTAAATGATGTTGAGTATTACGCCATTTATGATCCTGATGTAATTAACACAGCCACCAACTTAGTTATCTTTAAACCGTTGGAGTATCTTGTTGAAGTTACTTTTAGCTGGATTCTATCCAAGTTACAAATCAAGTGGTAGAAATCTGATGGGGTGGTTGACAAAAGGAGTTGCCATGTGCGATCGCTCTAACTGAGGACGCACTAAAGTTAGTAATGCTTGTCTCCGCTTCTACCCTGTAGTTTATTTACTTAAAAACCGCTGTAAAGGTTAATTCCCAGGATTGACGATCGCTAATCCTGCATGTTTAAAATCATCTTCGTTGCGGGTTACTAAGGTAAAATTGCCATTAATAGCGATCGCCGCAATCAAAGAATCTACAACAGCCATTTTTTTCCCATCTAGCTCCAATCTACCAGTAAGCTGTCCCCAGATAAGCATGACACCTGTATCTATGCTGAGAATCCTGTTTTGGAACCGCATTGGCATTTCATTATTTAACCTTTATCCCTACTGAAATCCAAATCTACCTCAGCTAGTGGCGACTCACGGAAAAAGTCAGATAGCTTCTTCTGCGACGCCAACATTTGGCGATATTCAGTATAAGACAATACAATTGCCACTTCAACGCCGCGTTTAGTAATCACTTGTGGTCCTTTGTGAAGGGCTTCTTCCACCACTTCACTGAATTTGTTCTTTGCCTCTTGCAGTTGCCACACACGGTTCATATAATCTAACCTTATCTAGTCTGTCTAGACATATTTCTCATTAGATCAAAGATACTACTGCTGGTTGACTGACAAAACCGTCCGACAAACCAACCTCAGTGAAATTTTTTGTCAGTCAATTGGGATAATACTGATGGCAATAATCTTTTTTTGTATATATTTGTACTATATACTAAGAATATAGTACTTAACCATGTTAGCTCAAAGTCAAAAATTAATGAAAGATCAAAAAATCCCCTTCTGCTTATCACTCATAGGTTTATCTGTATCAGTCTTTGCTTTAAACTTTTTTCTCACACCTACTGCTGTCTTAGCACAAAAATCAGTCAAAGGACCGCAAATTGCTACAGTTAAAAGCATAGAAAATGGTGACAATGCATGTTACGTCACTTTAGTAGATCAAAAAGGAAAAACTTATCAAAGTGTCTATGCAAATTTTGATATCTGTGCTAGAGAAAAAACTTTCTTAAACAAGAAAGTACGGTTATCTTATGGGCAAGGAAAAATCAACGATTGCCAAAGTGCAGAACCATGTGGTAAGAGCAAGCAAGTAACTTTAATTACAAAGATGCAAGTTATTCGATAATTCTCAGCGGTTTGCCCTCATCCTCTCATCTCTTCTCTCAGGTTTGAGAGAAGGGTTTGTTCCGATGACGTATACGCAAAATTAATTACACAAAATTTTCTCCTGACTCCTGACTCCTGACTTCTGTCTCCTACCTTCACGAATAAATTTAATTTTGTCGAACTACTTAAAGTTGATTGCGGGCTTTGAGTTGTATGTATTGATTAACTAATTGTTCTGTGATTTGATTAGCTGGTGCATCTAATACCAAAACTCCTTTTTGTTTAAGTTGTGCAAAGGCGATTTGTCTTTGGGCTAGTAAGTCTAGAGCAACGGCGCGGATGTATGTATCTGTGATTTTTGGTTTTATAGGTGGGTTATGGGCTAGTTGATCGACTTGAGGATCGCGTAGAATAACGCAAAACGGTAAGTAGCGGGGTGTTAGTCGAGAAAGGGCGGTGAGAAGTTCTTGAGATGCGGTGATGTCAACTATGTCGGTAATTAGTACTATGAGGCAGCGTCTGGTTTGTTGTTGTACTACTTTTGTGACGGCTCCGAGATAGTCGGATTCTAATAATACTGGTTGTATGGGTGTAAGTCGATCTATTATTTGAGTTAGGTGCTGTTGACTTTTTTGTGGAGAAATCCAAGTATGCATTTGGCGATCGAATACTCCCACGCCTACTTTGTCTCCTCGATGTAATCCTGCTAGGGCTAGTGATAATGTGGCGTTTAAGCCCCAGTCAAATCTTTGTAATCCTTGGACTTTTTCGGTCATTAAGCGTCCACGGTCAAGTAATATTAATAATGTTTGCTCTTGCTCTGGTTCTAGTACTCTTACTAATGGTGGTGTATTGGCATAAGCAAATGCACGACGAGCTGTGGCTTTCCAATCTATCAAGCGTAAGTCGTCTCCTATGTGGTAGTTGCGCAGTTCGCTAAATTCTGTTCCTATTCCTAATTGGCGTTGGCGGTTGACTCCTGATGATTGCAGTGTTAGTTTGATGGAAAGCGATCGCAACCCTATTAAGTCTGGGTAAACTTTGACGAGCTTTGTTTGTGGAATTTTCCACTCATTCCAAGCTAATCCCCACGCACCTAATTGTCTGACATGAATATCTCCCCAAGTAAATTCTCCCCTTTGTTTTGGATGTACAGTATAAATTAATTCTTGGGTACTGCTAGTTTGTTCTGCCTTTTGATGATGGATAGAGGCTTGTAGTTTTGGTGTAGATACCTCAAATTCTTTTGGGTATTGATCGCCAATTTGAATTATAGTGTTAATATCACTTTTTATCTTTAATACTACCTGGTTATCGCGCCCAACTGAGAGTCGTGGCGGTAATTCGCGTGTAATTTGGACTCGCTGAGAACGTACTCGCCAACCATCTATGATCATTAATGTTAAGGCGATCGCATCCAATAGCAATGTAACAGCAATACTTTCTGTAACACCAACTAAAATTGCCATAGTTGGGGCAAGCAGAATTAACAATACTAATAATATGTAAATTCGTATGGATGGAACCACGTTTCAAATAAATAGGTAATTATAGCCCTTTGCCCAAGAAGCATCTGACAAAGGTGGCACACACTTGTTACTGTAATCTATCACCAAATCATAACCGTATAGATCATACATCTCATTTAAAAGTGTTTGCACGATAACTGGCTCGTTATCTCCAGCACGTAGAGGTAGGGAAAATGTGGAATGACTTCTGGCAAATTAAAAGCATATAAATCAGCATAGGGAGGTAATGTTGCCCGGCGCGGCGACTATCAATGCAAAGTTATCAAGCAACTTGACTGTTGTTTTAGTCATCCCATCTCAACTTCAAAGTTTACAAAGGATAGCAGGTTGTTAGTTTTGGGTTGCAGAACCCCATTTTCAACCACTCTGAATGGTTGCACTTCTATCTTGCCACGGGAGCAAGAAATCAAGAATATAGGGGTTAAATGTAATAAATTTGACTTTTTTTAAAATACATATTACTGAAATCGCCTATAAGTAATAACTCTGAAATTTGCTGTATTCTTAAGTAGGGGATAATTTTGATTTTGTCAAGTAGTTAAGTTAACCTATGAGTAGATAAAGTTGTTCATCACAGTCAGCAAGAAGTTATTTTTGTCCGACACAGATTAATTGCAAGTCTATAAGTGCTGTTAATAACTTACGACTTTTCCTACTTTTCTTACAAAAAGTGCTTTTTTTATTAAGTCAATTAAAATTTTCTTTCTTCCCCAAAGCCAGCCCATCCTAACGTCAAACTTATGTTGGCTTTGCTTGTGGCAATAACGGTGCAATTCATTGCCATTGATTGTTTACAATGGCAACGAAGTATTTTCTGGATTTTTTTTAAAAAATAAAATTAATTATACAATTTGATTGTTCTATGGAGCCAAAGATGCTGTAACATGAGTAATTAAAATTACCACTTGCGTATAAATAGATAAATGCTGTATGATTCTTGCCAAACAGTACTAGAGCCAAAACAATTTGACTAAATGCACGTCTGTGTATATGTTAGATAGTTAAAGGTTCGGCTACTGGGCTATGCTTGAACCACATTTTTGCTCTATGTCTCTCATTAGTGTGTATTGAAACGCTAAGTGAGGTGTCATCTACAACTAGCTTTGGTCATAAACCTGAAGTACCATTGAGCGCTCAAAGTTTCTCAAAGCAGCAAGTTCATTAGAAACTTGTGGTGAGGAAATTTTTATGCTCAATCTTAATCTCACGTCAGAATGTCTATAGATACTCTGACAGAAGCTTGTAAACTGAAAAAAACTGCTGATTTTGGGGCAAAAATCAGGTTATCCCAATATATATCTATATGCTCAAATCGTCATTCAGCAGACGTTGTTTTTTGTCTGTTGGTTTATCTGGTTTGGCAGGGGTTAGTGCTGTCGCATTGGGGAAACATAAATACTTCATGCACCACAGCATTGCACTTGACAAATCTAGAGATTTTAAAGTAACAGATTTTACTCCGTTAAAGAAGCGTGCTGCGGCTAAGGGATTAGTTTACGGAGCAGCAGCGATGCGAGATTATCTGTTGTCTGACAAAAACTTAGAGGCAAGTTTTATTCGTGAGTGCAACATCTTGGTGCCGGAAAACGATCTCAAATGGGATGCTTTGCGCCCCGCACCAAACAAGTTTAACTTTAGCCAAGCAGATTGGTTAGCTCAATTTGCTACTCGTAACGGGATGCTGTTTCGCGGACACACTTTAGTCTGGCATCAACAGCTGCCTCAATGGTTTAAAGAAGTAGTTAATCGCCAAAATGCGGAAAAATTTTTGGTAGAACATATTACAACTGTTACCAAACGTTACGCAGGTCGAATGCACTCGTGGGATGTAGTCAACGAGGCTATTGAACCAGATGATGGGCTAAAGGGTGGTTGGCGGCGAAGTCCGTGGTTTGAGTTTTTAGATTCAGATTACATAGAGCTTGCCTATAGAACTGCTGCTAATGCAGACAATAAAGCAATGTTGGTTTACAACGAAAACGATTTGGAGTATGACACGCCTAAGCATGAAGCGAAAAGAACTCTTGTTCTGAAATTATTAGAGCGTTTGAAATCTAAAGGAACGCCGATTCATGCTTTAGGTATTCAGTCTCATTTGAAGGGTGAAACCCGTTTGAATGCTAAAAAACTGAGGAGTTTTCTTGCTGATGTTGCTAGTCTTGGTCTAAAAATTCTGGTAACAGAATTAGATGTGTTAGACGAACAATTGCCGAACGATTTGCAGCAGCGAGATCGCATTGTCGCCGCTTGTTATGAAGACTATCTTTCAGTAGTGCTTTCGGAACGAGCAGTTATTGCAGTCTTGACTTGGGGATTAAGTGATAGACGCACTTGGCTTTCAATGTTTAATCGCCCAAATAAACAAGTACGTCCTTTACCACTGGACTCAAACTTGAGTCGCAAGTTGGTATGGAATGCTATGGCAAGAGCTTTTGACTCAGCGCCGAAACGTTGATGTCGCAAAGCTTTTGTCCTAAATATCCCGTGATGATTTAAATCGTTCGCACTTAAAAATTATCGCCAAACTGACGTAAAGTAGGGAAATTAACGAGATGAAAAAATTTGATGAAGTTGTCTTACTTGGGACTAAATTTCATAAAGTCAAAGTAAATGAACTAATTAACTATATTGTCAAATCAGCCAAAATTCCTAAAAAAACAATCATAGGTAACGTCAATGTTCGGGCAATGAACTTTGCTTACGAACTACCTTGGTATCGAGATTTTGTGAACAAGTCGGACTTAGTATTCTGCGATGGATTTGGTGTTTTATTAGGAGCAAAAATTTGCGGCTGTAATGTTAATTCATCTCATCGCATGACCTGTCCAGATTATATTGAGGATTTAGCTAAATCTTGTGAACGGGAGCAGGTTTCATTGTTCCTGCTAGCAGGTGAGCCAGGTACAGTGGATAAAGCGATCGCCAAGCTCAAAGCGATCGCACCAAACTTAAAAGTAAAAGGACATCATGGTTATTTTGAGAAAACTGGTGCAGAAAATGAATATGTAATCCAACAAATCAACGAATTTAAGCCAGATGTCTTGTATGTTGGCTTTGGGATGCCCTTGCAAGAAAGATGGATTTTGAAGAATCTAGAGTATATAGATGCGAAAGTGTTTCTCCCTCTAGGCGCATGTCTTGATTTCTATACTGAAACTGTCTATAGAGGTCCGCGTTGGATGACTGATAGCGGACTAGAGTGGTTAACACGATTGGTTACAGAACCAAGCCGTCTGTGGGAACGTTATGTGATTGGCAATCCGCTGTTTTTTTATCGGCTTTTATCTGAAAGGTTGAGAAAATTTTTTACAAAGGGTTCACGAGCATCTTCACAGTACTAAGACAGTCATTTTTAAGATATCTACCAAGCGAAATATCGGGGAATAACAATTATGGTTCCTAAATCATTAGAAGTATCAGATTTTAAACCAGATCTAAGATCACCCAAAGGCACAAGAATACAAAGAGGAATAACTACAAAATTTCTGCGGGTAATAACGCTGATGTTGCTAGATTCCTTGGCTTTATTCTTAGCATGGAAGTTAGCAATATTTTATGGCACACCAGTAAAGACTTTGGCAGAAAAACCATCTTTTTTACTCCTCATTCTCATAGTTGTAATCGGCTTTATTACTGTTCAAGGACTATATAGATCGGGAGGAAATCGTCGTAACTATATTGGTTTAATTAAAGCAGTAACTCAATCAGAAATTCTCCTCTTGCTGATCGGGTTTCTTTATGAACCAGATATTTATGTCTCGCGCTCAACTTTTCTACTGTTTTGGTCTTTATCTGTAGTTTTGATTTGTACTGCTCGTTTGCTCTGCGATATCAGCACTAAACTCTTACGAAACAAAGGAGCTATTCGTCATTCAATTTTTGTGATTACTGACTTAGAAGATAAAGAGCGACATATTAAGTTAATCGAAAAAGAAGGTTGCTACACAATACAAGGAATTACTGATTCTAGTAGTTTGGATTTAAAGAACAGAGAAGCAACTTTTGAGTATTTACGTCAAAATGGCATAGAAGAAGCTTTTGTTTCTTGGAATGCGATCAAGAACCGTCTCTATGTTTGCTGGAATTTTTACACCGCAGGCATTACTCTAAGAATATTGCCAAATCAAACTGATGTTTATCATCCCAAATCAGTTTTTTGGACAATAGGTGAAGTTCCTTGTATGACAATTCCAGCACCAATTCTTGCTGGGAGTGACTTTTGGCTCAAACGGTGTTTTGACCTTTGTTGTGCAATTATACTGTTATTGATTTTGTCACCTGTTTATGTGGCGATCGCCATTCTCATTAAGTTAGATTCTCCCGGACCAATATTCTTCAAACAAAATCGCATCGGTTTGCATGGTAAGAGTTTTAAGATTTGGAAATTCCGGACAATGGTTGTTAATGCAGAAAAGCTGCAAGCAACTCTAGAAGCCAAAAATGAAATTAAAGATGGAGTCCTCTTTAAAATGAAGAACGACCCTCGCATCACACGCATAGGCAAATTCTTACGTCGTTATAGTCTGGATGAATTACCGCAAATATTTAATGTTTTGTTTGGACAGATGAGTTTAGTAGGTCCGCGCCCCCTTCCCATGAGAGATGTGGAGAAGTTCAAAACAAAGCATTTTATTCGACAAGAAGTGTTGCCAGGTATTACCGGATTGTGGCAGGTTTCTGGTCGTTCAGATATTGATAATTTTGAAGATGGAGTGAAGTTAGACCTGACATACATTGAAAATTGGTCTTTGTGGCTAGATGTACAAATTTTGCTGAAAACTGTCGGGGTAGTTCTGCAAAAGTCTGGTGCCTATTAATTTGTAGAGAGACACGCCATGGCGCGTCTCTACAAAAACTTTACAGTATCTTTAAAAATATTTGTCTAATCTACTTGAAATTAAGGATAATTTAAGATAAGCTGAACTGCGACATAATGTATCGAATAAAACTTAGTATAGAGGTAATTTAAATTGTCTACAATATATCCCTATGATAGATAACATTACCATTTATAAACACATTAGGAAAAAACACAAATTGTTTTCTATTTGTGAAAGGATAACTACCAAAGCTGTTAAACTAAGTAACTAAATATTAAAAATTTAATATTGGCTCCAATGAAAGCATTTAACTACAATTGGTGAAAATATATGGAGACTAAAGGCTATATAGAAGAATTAGATATTCAAAAATATTTACAGGTAATCAAAAGACGTTGGCTGATTATTTTAGGAGTGGTTTTAGTCACATCCGGATTATCATCGGTTGCTGCGTTTATGCGCAAGCCTGTATACCAAGCCAGTGGATTAGTGCTGCTGAGATCAGATCGAACCTCATCTCTGACAAAAGTAGGAGAAAAAATCGGAGATATCGAATCTATAATGCGTGAGGGTAATCCACTACAAACACAAGCAATGGTTTTGAAGTCTCAACCGATCTTAAAAGAGGCGATAAATAAATTAGAGCTAAAAGATAAAAAAGGTAATCCAATTGAGCCAGAGGCACTGAATATTAAGGTTGAAACAGCTGTAGGTACGGACATATTGAAGGTTTCCAACACTTCACAAAATCCTCAATTGGCAGCATCAATAGTCAATGAGGTGATGAAATCATACGTGGAGAATAATGTTCAGTCTAATCGCACTCAAGTGATTGCAGCGGGTGAATTTATTAAAAAACAACTACCATACTCTCAAGCAGAATTAGAACGAGCTTCCGAAGCACTACGTCAGTTTAAAATTCGATATAAGATTATCGAGCTACCCCAAGAGGCGGGGGCTGCCATTAGTAATATTGCTCAAATAGATGCACAAATAAATCAGGCTCGGGCAGCTCTTGCAGAAGTAAGCGCTCAAGAAGCACAAATACGCTCTCAACTAGATTTTGCCGGCTCCAAAACTGTAGAAATTACTTCCCTTAGTCAAATACCGGGAGTACAGTCCGTTTTAGGTGAACTGCAAAAAGTACAAAGCCAGCTAGCAAGCGATCGCGCACGTTATACAGAAACACATCCATCAGTTACTTTCTTAAAAAATCAAGAAGCTACTTTAAATTCTTTATTGCAGGAGCGGATAAATCAAACTTTAGGAGCTAAAGGAAAGGAACTGGTTTTAGGTACTCAAAAAAATGTTTCCCCAAACAAGTTACAAATGGGAGAAATAAAAACAAGTCTAGCAAGTCAATATGTACAGTTAGAGGCGCAACGCCAAGGTTTAGAAAGTAAATTAAGAGCTTTATCTGAACTGCGAGTAAGTTTTAAAGAAAGGCTGGATATACTACCAAATTTAGAGAAAAAGCAAGGCGATTTAGATCGCAGGTTGGCGATCGCTCAGAAAAACTACGAAAACCTGCGGACAAGACTACAGGAAATTGAAGTAGCAGAAAGGCAAACCACTGGTAATGCAAAAATTATTGAGCCAGCCGAAGTTCCCAAAAAACCTGCTCCTAACAAAATCATATTAGTCTTATTAGGAGGTGGCGTATTTGTTGGTTTGTTGCTAGGTGTAGCGGCGGCATTTTTTGTAGACTTAATTGATAGCTCATTGAAAACGGTTAAAGAAGCAGAGGCATTTTTTGGCTATACAATGCTGGGGATAATTCCTAAGTTTGACACCAATAATACATCTAATCCTGTTAACTTAATGGGAGAAAGAGTCTCCAAGCGTGTCATTGTTGCCACCTCTCCTTACTCGGTAATTCATGAAGCATACCAAATGCTTCAAGCAAACCTCAAGTTTATTAGCCATAAAAAAGTCCGCACAATTGTAGTTACAAGTTCTGTACCTCAAGAAGGAAAATCAGAAGTTTCTGCTAATTTAGCTGCTGTATTGGCGGCTGCTGGAAAGCAAGTTCTACTAGTTGATGCCGATCTCTGTCACCCAGCACAACATCATCTGTGGGGGCTAATTAACTCAGTGGGTTTAAGTAACATAATAGTTGGTCATGATGAATTTTCATACAGCTTGCAAGCTGTTACAAAAAATCTATCCGTCATGACAGCAGGAGTTCAGCCTCCTAATCCTTTGGCTTTAATTGACTCTGAACGCATGAGTTCTTTAATTGAGATGTTCTCTCAGCGCTTTGATTATATTGTGTTTGATACTCCTCCTTTAGTTGGGAGAGCAGATGGAGCAATTTTAGGAAAAATGGCAGATGGAGTTTTGTTAGTAGTAAGACCTGGTATTGTGGATTCAGCTAGCGCTACCACAGCTAAGTCGCTACTAGAACGTTCTGAAGCTAATATCTTGGGAATTGTTGTTAATGGTGTGAATATGAAAATCAAGCCGAACAACTACTTTTATTATTCCCATCCCCCAATGGGACAGGATGTTGTAGACACGCCCAAACAAAATGAACGATGGGTATACAAGTAAATTTGATGGAAAATTCATCTGAACAAACACCTTTAAATCTTTGGCAGATTGTGAAAGAAGACTGGATTGCTCACGGACGTGACTGGACTAAGCCTGGATTTCGAGCTGTAGCAGTTCACCGTTTTGGCGTTTGGCGAATGAATATTAAACCACTACTTTTGCGAGCGCCTTTGAGCATTCTTTATCGAATGCTATTTCGCAAAGTTCGGAATCATTATGGAATAGAACTACCATATTCTGTGCAACTTGGTCGCCGCGTCATTATTGAACATCAGGGAGCAATAGTCATTCACGGAGACTGCACAATTGGAGATGATTGTATTATTCGCCAAGGGGTGACTTTGGGCAACCGTTATCTGGATCGTCCTTTTGATGCACCTAAATTAGGCAACCGTGTCAATGTTGGTGCGGGTGCGAAAATCTTTGGCAACGTCCAAATAGGCGATCGCGCAAATATCGGTGCTAATGCTGTAGTTTTGTGCGATGTTCCAGCCGAAGCTACCGCAGTTGGAATACCTGCAAGAATTATCTAAGCATGAGGTCGTCACTCATACAAATTTTGACAACTTTACCAGATGGTGCTTATGATGAATTCTCAAAACTTAGGACTGACTGTACTACTTAGTTATCAAATTAAGTGTTTGTCAAATACAGAAGTTGTCATGGTCAGAAAATTTTTGGATGAAATGCTCAAATTTTCTAGTCTTTGGCCCGGTAAAATGAGGCTGCTTATAGAGCAAGATCCAAAAAAAACTGAACTACTTGAGACGGTAACAATCAAGATCAGCGAATTACCATTTAAGTTAATTGTAGTCTCTTTCAAAGATCTTAGTCCTGCTGTTCTTTTAGAAGATACGAACATTGTATATAGTGCTGTTAGCCCTAAACACAATCATATTAGTCAGTACTGCAAGCAAGGCAATGTTCCTTGCGTTTATATTTCCGAATGTACTTTAAAAGCTAGAAAGCAAATGAAAGCTTTCAATATCAAAAATCCAATTCGTCTTTGGCGAAACTATCTTTGGGAGGATAACCAAGAAAAAAAACATCTTTTATCTATAGTTCTGGCGAATGGAATTCAGTGCAATGGCACTCCAACTTATGAAGAATATCGTCAGATAAATTCCAACGCACTGTTATATTTTGATAATCGCGTCAATGATGATTTATTAGCAAAACCGGAAGAAATTGAAGAAAGAACTCAATATTTGTGTGAAAATAAACAACCAATAAGACTATGTTTTTCAGGTCGTTTAATCAAGATGAAAGGTGCAGATCACCTCATAGACATTGCTCAACATCTCAAACAACTTGAAGTTCAGTTTCAAATGTTTATTTGTGGAGATGGCGATCTCAAAGACAAAATGCAGAAGAGAATTTCTGCAAGCGATCTTAATAATGATGTCAAAATGATGGGGATGTTACCTTTTAAAAAACAACTACTTCCTTTTCTGAAGAAGAATGTAGATGTATTTGTTTGCTGTCATATACAAAGTGACCCTTCATGTACTTATTTAGAAACCATGTCATGTGGCGTACCAATTATTGGCTATGCAAATGAAGCTTTTTTAGGAGTTGTCAAATATTCTCAAGCGGGATGGTTAATTGATATAGATCAACCACGGTTACTAGCCAACAAACTTGTCGAATTAAATAAAAATAGACAAGCTATCAAAGATATGTCATTTCTCGCGCTTAAATTTGCCCAAGAACATACATTTGAAAAGACTTATGAAAGACGGCTCAAACACATAGAGCAGACTTATTATCAGTTTAAAGAAAATGTATTATCTGTCGTGTGATCTGTCAACAAATTTAATATAGTAATAGAGGTACAAATAGAAATGTCAATTACTTACGGAATATGGTTTACTGATGTTATTCTGTTAGTCAGCGCATCACTACTACTGATTATCTGCCTATTTTTTCTCATAGAATGTGCTGCGGCTACCTTTGCCATTAATAAAAACACTAATGGAGATCATTGGCAAAATGCCCAAGTTACTGTCTTAGTCCCGGCACATAATGAAGAGGTAGTAATCGGCTTAACAATCGAAAAACTGACAAAAGCGTTGAAAAAACAAGACCGCTTAGTCATCATTGCCGACAATTGTGATGATGCAACAGCCAAGATTGCGCTGGCAAAAGGTGCTATGGTAATTGAGCGCCACGACCTCAATCTTAAAGGTAAAGGATATGCCCTAGACTATGGCTTACAGTCTATAGAGTCAGATCCTCCTGACGTGGTCGTAATTGTTGATGCTGACTGTACAGTTACACCAGAGACAGTCCAGCAACTGACTGAGTATGCTCTAGCCACAAATAGACCAATCCAAGCTACCTACTTAATTGCCAAATCAAAAGACTCTCGATCCTCAAAAGACATTATTGCACAATTTTCCAACATAGTTAGAAATCTCGTTCGCCCTCTAGGATTAGCCTACTTAGGACAGCCTTGCCCTCTGCTGGGTTCAGGTATGGCTTTTCCTTGGTCAGTTATTCGCTCAGTGAATTTAGCTAATGGTAACATTGTCGAAGACTTAAAACTAGGCTTAGATTTAACCATTGCTGGACACAAACCAATGTTTTGCCCAGAAGCAAAAGTGATGGGATATTGGCCACAACAAGAACAAGCAGCAAAAAGTCAGAGAACCCGTTGGGAACATGGTCATTTACAGACTATGCGAACTTATGTTCCTATCCTGCTTAAGGAAGCATTATATCAAAAAAGGTTCGATTTATTGGTGAGCATTTTGGACTTGTGTGTGCCACCTTTATCTCTGTTAGTTATGATTTGGTTAGTGCTAATGGTAACTACTGTAGTATTCTCTTTCTTGGGAACATCTTGGTTACCAGCAGTTCTAGTAGCGACAGCAGGATTTTGTTTCCTGATGGCAATTCTTGTTGCTTGGGCTAAGTTTGCTATTCAAGAGTTACCTCTAGGCGAACTTTTAGCTATTCCTTTTTACGTTTTCTGGAAGATTCCAGTTTATCTCAAGTTCTTAGTTAAACCACAAAAGATGTGGGTTCGTACTGAACGAGATTCGATAAATGTTGCCGATGTTAATACCAAGTTTTAGATTATTGTGTATTCTTTCACAATTACTGGGAATTCTACTAACAACACACACAAAAAATGTCCACACAGCTACGCATTCTTTATGCAGTTGGTCCAGAAGATGTTATTGAAGCATATAATTATTGGCTCAAAGGTCAAGATGCTCCATCACAAGTATCAGTTACTTTCTCCAGTCAATTTTATGCAGTTTGTCAAGCTTTAGATGCTAAGGGTTACGTAATTGCTCAGTCTAACAAAAAGGAATTTATCCAAGACGATCGCTTGATAGTTGAGCGTCGCCCTGTACCATTACCACTAGCCACAGGAGTTTTGTATCACGTCAGACAAATTTGGTGTGGATTGAGTTTACTAGCTTCTGCGCTGCGCTTTCGTGCTAACGTCGTAGTTGCAGATAGCGGCACCACTTATTGGTTTGTTCTATCTTTATTTAGCTGGTTAGGGCTTTGCGTTATTCCATCATTACATTGTATGCTCTGGTGTAAGTACCTACCTCTACGTTTAGTCGATAAATTGAATTTGGCACTTAGCCGTCATTTGTTTGCTCACAACAGTCAGGCAATACTGGTGGCGTCACTAGACATAGCTAAACAGATTTCCCAAATCACAAAAGGTAAACATCAACCAATTTTGGAATTCTTTTCTAGCTACCGTAGAGCAGACTTCGCGAATATACCTGAACCATCACTGGAGCGTGAGTCTTGGCGAGTTCTTTTTGCTGGTAGGGTTGAGCAAAGTAAGGGAGTGTTCGACTTATTAGAAATTGCCCACCGTTTTGCCACTCTTGGGAGACAAGATATTATTTTTGACATTTGTGGTGAAGGCTCAGCACTAGAGCCTTTGCGTCAGACTGCACATCAGTTAGGTGTTGATAGTTCCTTTATCTGTCATGGATACTGTACCAAAACGCAAATGCGATCTATGTTTGGTAGTTCCCATGTGGTCATTGTACCCACTAAAACCGACTTTATTGAAGGTTTTAATCGTGTAGTGTGTGAAAGTATTTTGTCAGGACGTCCGGTTGTCACCTCCGCTGTTTGTCCTGCATTATCTTATGTTCGGGATGCTGTAGTTGAGGTTCCTCCTGATGATGTTCAGGCTTACGGTGATGCATTGCTTGAATTATATAGCAATTATCAACTTTATGAACAAAAAAGACGTGCTTGCTTAGAAGTACAAGAGCAATTTTATGACAATTCAAAAAGTTGGGGAGCAGGTCTAAAACAGATTCTGATGACAATTCAAAAATAGTGATAATATTAGGCATGAACATATCTAACTATTCTAACTATACAAATGCCAGAGTAAATAAATTTATCAGAGTTTTTGAGCAAGCTTTGGTTATTTTAAGCTTAAGCTTCTTCACTGGAATATTTGGTATTGGTGCTATAGGTGATTTGCTGCCACCAGCCGTTGTCTCATTAGTGAGATATATTGTTTGGATAATTTCAACCATTCTCATTTGTGTTCATTGGAAAGGTTCGTTAATCGTAGTTAGTAGAAACATCTTACTTTGTGTATTAACGGCATTAGCATGGCTATCATTTATCTGGTCAGAATTTCCAGATTTTACTTGGTTTAATGGGAAAGAAATCTGTATGATGACCACGTTTGGCTTATATTTTGCGACAAGATTTAGCTTAAAAGAACAGGTACAACTCATTGCAATTACTTTATTTATAGGCGCTAGTCTCAGTGTAATTTTTGCCATCGGGCTCCCGGTTATTGGCATACACGGAGCAGATCATCCAGGAGCATGGAAAGGAGTATATGGATACAAAAATGTCCTTGGTAGCATGATGGTTTTAAGCTCGTTAGCATTTTTTTCACTACCTAAAGGGAATTTTGCTTTATACAAGTGGGGTGGTTTTAGTTTGGCAATATTTTTAATGCTGCTTTCAACTTCAAAAACTGCTCTTGTACTTTCTTTGCTGCTTTTACTAATAATGAACTTCTATAAAAACTTTCGCTGGCAAGGAAAGATCAGTGTAATTTTTGTAGACATTGGAATTATTATCTTTGGATGTGTTGCTTTATTGATGTTCAGTAGTTGGGTAGAACTTTTAACTGGTTTAGGAAGAGATCCAACTTTAACTGGTAGGACTCCCTTGTGGAGTTATGCGATCGCTCGATTAATGGAAAGACCAATTTTGGGTTATGGGCGTGGTGCATTTTGGGCACCAGGAAGCGGATATGCGATCGAAGCAGGTAATATAGCATCACCAGGCTGGATTCCACCGCATGCTCACAATGGTTTCATTGATCTAGCACTTGATAATGGTTTGATTGGTTTAGCACTTTTTATTATTATTTATCTCACTTGCTTGGCTCGGTCATTACAACTAGCTTACGCGACTAAAGAACCAGAACAGATATGGCCACTAGCATATCTCATTTTCTTGGCAATGAATAACATGACAGAGAGTTTTTTAATGCGTTTAGGTAACATATATTGGGTTTTGTTGATCACAATTGTTTTTACTTTGAAACAAAAAAATATTTTAATAACATATAATAATGAAGTAAAATTATGAGTGAAACTAATATTACTTTCGTGTGCTGCGTTGAGTCGGGAAGGCTGGAAATCCAAACTGTACGTATGATACAGAGCCTGCGTCGGTGGGGGGGGAAGTTTGCCTCAGCACCTATATTTGCCGTAACTCCTCGGTTTGGACCTCCACTTACCCACAAAACACGTCAACTTTTAGAGGATTTACAAGTACAATATCTTCGGTTTCAAAAAAAAAGTAACTATCCGTGGAACACATATCTGAATAAGCTTTATGCTCTACAAGCTGTAGAACAGCGAGTCAAATCTGAATGTGTTGCTTGGTTAGACAGCGATCTACTAGTCTTGAACGAACCGGATCAACTCACTCTCAACCAAGAAGAAAGTTTTGCTGCCTGCGCCCCAGACAAGAATATTGGCACTACAGGTGTGGACGATCCACATGAACCTTATTGGCGAGAGATTTGCAAATATATAGGTCTAGATATTGAAGACCTCCCATGGATCAAGACAGAGCAGGAAGGGATACGTATCCGTTTATACTGGAATAGCGGTTTATTTGTTTATCGCCGTTCAACAAATTTTGCTGAGCATTACTTGCAAACATTTTTTCAAATGTGTGATTCCCGTATAGCTTCCCACGAATCTGGATGTTTTTTCAACGATCAAGTTGCTTTAGGCTTGACAATGGTTAAGATGGGAATTCCTTGGCGTGCTTTGCCTTACTCTCACAACTATAGTATGGGCAGTAGGACACATAAGCACTGGTACAGTGAAGAAAAACTCACAAAAGCTAAGATAATTCACTACCATGATGCAATGTTGCCCGACTTTTGGGAAACATTCCTAGAATGTCTCAGTAAAACACATCCACCTGTAGCTGATTGGTTGTCTCCTCTTGGTCCGTTGAGAAAAGAATCTCCTCTGCAATGGCGTGCTATGAACAAGTTACTTCACACGTTCAGGTTGCAGCAAAAGCAGGCTTATCTCAAATCCTGCAAAGTAGTTTGATATCACCAGCACAGAACTTAAGTTAAACAAATCATTAACCTTCACAGGAGGTGTAGCCTTGCATTCTATTGGAGTTGTGGTAATTGGACGTAATGAAGGAAATCGTCTTCATCAATGTCTTAAATCAGTAGTTGGTGAGGGAAGAACAGTAATTTACGTTGATTCTGGCTCAACTGATGGTAGTGTAAAGCTAGCTCAAGAACTTAGTGTTCATGTAGTAGAACTCGATTTATCTATTCCATTCACCGCCGCCCGTGCTAGGAATGCAGGGTTTGAATACTTGTTGCAACTACAACCAGTCGAATTTGTCCAGTTTGTGGATGGAGACTGTCGGGTTGCTCAGGGATGGTTGGAACGAGCTGTGTCTGAACTAGTTGCACAACCTGATGTTGTAGTGGTTTGCGGTCGCCGTCGTGAAGAATTTCCCCATAACTCAGTTTATAATCTCTTGTGCGACATTGAGTGGGATACTCCTATAGGTGAAGCTAAAGCCTGTGGGGGTGATGCCATGATGCGGGTGAGTGCGTTGTCAAAGGTTGGTGGTTACAATCCAACATTGATTGCCGGAGAAGAGCCAGAACTTTGTGTGCGATTGCGTCAAGCAGGTGGTAAAATTTTCCGGATCGATGCAGAAATGACTTTGCACGATGCCCAAATCACTCGTTTTAGTCAGTGGTGGAAGCGTTCAATTCGTAATGGTCATGCTTATGCTGAAGGTTCTTGGCTACATGGTAACAGTCCTGAACGACATTGGGTGAGAGAAAGTCGCAGAATTTGGTTCTGGGGTTTGTTGCCTTTGTTGATGATTGCTGTTGCATTTCCAACTAGGGGGTTGAGCATATTGTTGCTGTTAATGGGTTATGCCTTTGTAATATATAAGGTATATAAAATGACACGAGAACGCGGGTTTAAGTCAAAGGATTCGATTCTTTACGCCCTGTTTTGCGTGTTAGATAAATTTCCTCAATTACAGGGTCAAATTAAGTTTCACATTTCTCGGTTATTAAAACAACAACGCACCATAGTTGAATATAAAAGTGTCACAGAGCCAACTTAAAAAAATTAACAATTACCACTTATGACAACAAAACTCAAATCAGCAGTAATTGGCACAGGGGCAATTTCTAAAGAGCATCTTAGTTTTTTGGCTCAATGTGATAAAGCACATCTTGTTAGTGTTTGCGATCTTTCTAAAGCGGCTGCTAGGTATGCGGCAAAACGTTATGGTGCCGACTCGACTTTCACTGATTATCGTCAGATGCTTAGTGAGGTGAAGCCTAATGTTGTACATATTCTGACTCCGCCTCATACTCACAAGCCGATCGCTAAGGATTGTCTGGAAGCTGGTGTTCATGTATTCTGTGAGAAGCCGATTACTCCAACTTATGATGAGTTTAAAGAACTTTGGTCTTTTGCACAGTCTCATCAGCGCTGGTTGATTGAAAATCAGAATTACTGCTTTAATGAAAAAATTCTCGCGATTCAGAAATTAGTTGCGGATGGTGTTCTTGGTGAGGTGCAGGAAGTTGAAGTCCGCATCGCTGTTCCTGTTCGGGATGGAGGAGTATTTGCTGATGAAAATTTGCCTAATCCTATTCATAAGATGCCTGCAGGGGTAATTCATGATTTTATTACCCATCTGTGTTCTTTGGTGGTGCGTTTTATCCCAGATTTTGATCGCGTTAGCGCGGCATGGAGTAATCACGGTGGTGGGAACTTGTTCCGGTATGATGACCTTGATGCGATCGTCATCTCTGGTTCAGCACACGCTCGAATTCGATTTAGTTGTCATACACCACCCAAGACTTTTGCTGTGACGGTAAGAGGTTCCAAAGGTTATGCAGAAACTGATTTGTTTCAGCCTCACTTACGTTGTGTTATACCCCGCGCTGGGGAATTGCTCTCTCCGTTGATTAATCATTTTGTCAATGGATGCGATTTAATTGGGGCGACATTTATTAACTTTCATCGCAAGATTATGCAAAAAACGCCTTATGAAGGTATGCATCGGTTGTTGGACAAAACCTATCAAGCACTAATTGATGGCACTGAGCCTCCAATTAGTTTTGAAGATATGGAGCGGACAAATCGCTTAGTTAATGCTTTATTGTTGGAGGTGAATCGAGTATGAAGTTACTGGTAACAGGTGCGTCCGGATTTCTGGGAAATTATGTTGTCGCTGAAGCACTCCGAAGAGGACACCAGGTGCGTGCAGTTGTGCGACCATCTAGTAATGAAAAGCACTTACCTTGGCACAATCATCCAGCAGTAGAGCTAATTCGGCTCGATTTGCGACGTAAGAATGGTATTGTTGATGCACTCAAGGGTGTCGATGCGGTTGTTCATTTGGCAGCGGCTAAAGAAGGTGACTTTTACACGCGATTTGCTGGCACAGTCGTGGCTACGGAAAATTTGCTTGATGCCATGATTGAGGCGTCGGTGTTGCGGCTAGTTGATATTAGTACTTTCTCGGTGTATGACTATCTCCGTACCCCAACGAATACAACTATTACTGAAGATACACTGATAGAAAGTAATCCTCTAGATCGCGATGAATATGCCCAAACCAAGCTCCTTCAAGAAGAACTTGTGCGTGAATTTGAAGAGAATTATAAAGCACAGGTAACGATTATTCGCCCAGGACTGGTTTATGGACGAGATAATCTTTGGAGTACTTTGCTGGGCGGACAATTGACCAAAAATTTATGGTTACAAATTGGCTCTCATGCAACAATGCCCTTGACATATGTAGAAAATTGTGCAGATGCAATTTTGAGTGCAACAGAGCGTGAGGAGGCGATCGCTCAAACTCTCAATATCGTTGATGATGACTTACCTATCCAGCGTGATTATATCAAGAAACTGGCTGAGCGCAAATACTCTCTGCCCCGTCTGATTCATATTAATTGGACATTGATGCGTGCGATCGCCTGGACCTTCTTTACTTACAATAAAAAAGTACTTAAAGGGCAAGCAAGATTACCAGGCATATTTAACCCAGTAATTTTAGATGCTAGGTTTAAGCATTTTCGCTTTAGCAATGCACGTGCAAAACAAATTTTAAACTGGAAGCCCAAATATTCACTTGACACTGCTCTTGATCGTTCGCTGAGCAATACCGAATTATTGCAAGTGCCACAACCAACACCAGTGATGCAGGGGGGTGCTTGAGCATGAAGATTGCTTACCTAACAGGGCAATATCCCAGAGCAACAGACACTTTTATCCAGCGAGAGGTAATTACCCTACGAGAAATGGGTGTGGATGTACACACATTTTCGATTCGGCGCACGGGTGATGAGCATATGGTAGGGGTAGAACAAAAGCTTGAACGCGATCGCACGTTCTATATTCTCCCACCCAATCCAATTAACTTACTGCTAGCGCACCTAAGTATACTGCTTGCCTCCCCAAAAAAATACCTTCAAGCAATCAAGCTAGCATTGTCAACCAGCCAACCAGGATTGCAGGGTGCGATTTATCAGTTATTCTACTTCTTAGAAGCAGGCATCCTTGCCCAACAAATCAAAGCGCGACAAATTGTCCATCTCCACAACCACGTTGCCGAAGCGAGTGGAACTGTTGCCATGCTTGCCGCTCTCATGGGCAATTTTACTTACAGCTTCACATTACACGGTCCGTACATCTTCTTTAGACCGTATCAATGGCGACTAGACGAAAAAATAAAACGAGCGCTGTTTATATGTTGTATTAGCCATTACGCCCGCAGTCAGGGAATGATTTTTGCACCACAAGACAAGTGGAATCAGATGCATATCATTCATTGCGGTATAGATCCGGCATTATTCGATGTCGTTTCTCACAATCAATTCGGAAAACGGTTGCTTTTTGTCGGCAGACTGGCTGCCGCAAAAGGATTACCGATTTTACTAGAAAGTCTGGCTATTTTAACACAAAAGCATCCAGATATCTTATTAACAGTTGTAGGTGATGGTCCAGATCGGGAAAAGTTAGAACAAATGACTACCGATTTGGGATTAAGTAACAATGTCAAATACGTTGGCTATAAATCCCAAGCTGAAGTACGCGACTATTTTCAGCAAACCGATATTTTCGTGATGTCCAGTTTTGCTGAGGGGATACCAGTAGTGCTGATGGAAGCAATGGCAGCAGGTGTACCTGTGGTAGCCACCCAAATTGCTGGCGTCAGTGAGTTAGTAGAAAATGGTGTAAACGGCTACCTTGTACCGCCAGGAGATATTGTTATTATGGCGGAAAAAATCGAAATATTACTGAGTAACTCTGATATTAGAGCAGCATTTGGCACATCAGGTCGAGCAAAAGTAGAGAAAGAATTTAACATACATCACGAAGTTGCACGATTACATCAAATTATGAAGAGCGCCTTACAAGGCAATTTTGAACCGATTCGTCCGTTCGTAGAAAGCAGCGCTAAAGCGCAACTACAAACCAAATTTTTTTGATAAATTATGACATCTCTAAAAAAACGCGCCATCCGTGGTGCCATCTGGACTATTGGTGGTTTTGGATTTATTCAAATTGTTCGGTTTGGTAGTAATTTAGTTCTAACTCGCCTACTCCAACCAGAGTATTTTGGTTTAATGGCTTTGGTTACTACCCTCAGAGTCGGTTTGGAACTATTTTCTGACATTGGAATTGCGCAAAATATCATCAATAGTAAACGAGGCGATGAAACCACCTTCCTAAATACTGCTTGGAGTTTACAAGCAATTCGTGGTGTAATAATTTGGATTGCTTGTGTACTTCTTGCCTTTCCGGCAGCAAAGTTTTATAATGATGAACGCTTGTTATTGTTAATTCCTATTACTGGACTTTCCTCAGTTCTAGATGGATTTAGCTCTACTAGCCATCATACTCTCCATCGCCGCATGGAACTGGGTAAGCTTACCTTGTATGATGTCATATTGCAAGTAAGTTTTTTCTCTACCTTATGTGTTTTGGTATGGTTCTACCCCAGTATTTGGACTTTAGCGATTGGAACTGTGGTAGGAGCAATATATAAATTAGTTAGCAGCTTTTGGTTAATACCAGAATACTCCAACCGTTTCGCATGGGAACCAGAAGCAGTTAAAGAAATTCTCTCTTTTGGTAAGTGGATGTTTGTTGCATCTACCTTGATGTTTGCTTCCGAACAAGCCGATCGCCTGGTTTTAGGTAAGATATTATCGTTTCAAATACTGGGTATTTATACAGTAGCTTATACCCTAGCCAGCCTACCCAGAGAAGTTATTAAACATCTCAGCCACCGAGTCATTTTTCCAGCAATTTCGCAACAATCTGACTTACCAAGATCGAGTTTGCGAGAGAAAATTATCCGCCAACGGCGACTTATTCTCATTGGGTTTGCGATTGGTATAGCAATTCTAGTTACCATTGGCGACGTAGCGATTTCTATACTGTATGACAAAAGGTATGCTGATGCTACCTGGATGATGCCAATTTTATGCAGTGGCATTTGGTTTTCGCTGCTATTTTATACTATTAGCCCTGCTCTATTAGCAGTTAGCAAACCGTTGTATTCAGCGCAAAGTAATTTTGCTCGATTTGGCATAATTACTTTGGGTGTACCTCTAGCACATTATAGTTTCGGCATATTAGGAGCAATTATTGTGATTGCACTGAGTGATTTGCCTTTGTATGTAGTCAACCTTTATGGACTTTGGCAAGAAAAACTCACTTGTTTCATCCAAGATATTCAAGCTACTGCATTTTTTATTGGATTAGTGACTTTATTCATAGTAGTACGCTACTATTTAGGTTTTGGGCTACCGATTGATTTATTACTTAAGTAGTACGTCAATCAAAAAATTATTACAGCACTTTTATTAGGGAGCCATAGCAATTTTATTTAAGCAACAAAATATGCTATTTACAACTGCAAATAAACTATTGCTCTAAATATTTATAGTTTTAGTTTCAACATCAGTTCTTCTAATTCAAGGACTTAAACCTATGGATTTATCGAGTACATCTACCTTAGATAATCATCAATTTTCGACGAATGCTGTTTTCTCATCCACTACACCATACTCAAATGGCACTTTGCTAGATCCCATCAGTGGCGGAATGCCCAGACATGCCAGTTCCATCATTACAGTGAACAGTATTGCTGATGTGGTGGATGACTTTGATGGCGTGACTACCCTACGCGAAGCCATCAACTTTGCCAACGTTGATGCAACAGAGGATGTGATTTTATTTAACTCATCGCTGTTAGCTTCTGCACAACAGATTACTTTGAGCCTGGGAGAACTTAACATTATCCACAGCTTAAACATCATCGCCCCACAAGACTCGTTGACAGGTGAAAACTTGCTGACAGTGAGTGGTAACAATGCCTCACGAGTGTTTGAAATTGACGCGAGAGCAACTGTGACTCTCTCCGGATTGATTATTACCAATGGCGCGGTGACGAATGACAACGGTGGAGGGATAAAAAACAGCGGGAACCTCACATTGGAAAACAGCATTGTACGCAATAACAGGGTGAATGCTAGCTCAAGCAATGACGATGACGTTTTCTTTGGCGGGGGCATTTACAACACTGGTATCCTCACGTTGAGTAATAGCACCATCAGCAGCAACAATAGCAACAGAGGATCTGGCATTTACAACACGGGTACTATAACGTTGAACAACACCACCATTAGCCGCAACGGAGCCGTCGGTAATTTCGTTCCCTTTGGCGGTGGTATCTATAACGAAGGCACTGTGACATTGAGCAATAGCATTGTCAACAACAACTTCACAAACATTAGCAGAGGTTCCAACAGTGGTGCCGGCGGAGGCATCTATAACCGCAACGGCATCGTGAAGGTGAGCGACAGCAGCATTGACAACAACGCGATCGCCGGTTCACCGGGCTTTTTTCTGGGCAGGGGAGTCGGTATTTTCAACAGTGGCGGCATCATCGACGTGAGCAATAGCACCATTAGCGGCAACACAACAAGCTTCGTAGCAGGTACAACAGGTGGTGGTATTCTGAACACAGACGGTGGCACTGTGAGGTTGAGCGACAGCACCATCAGCAATAACTCAACAAATTCAGAGGGCGGCATCTCGAACTTAGATGGCATTCTGGAGGTGAGCAACAGCACCTTGAGTGGCAACATTGGTGCGATCTCGAACGGTGGCACCGCAACGGTGAGCAACAGCACCATCATCGGCAACAGCGGGGGTCCTACTGGCAGCTCTGCAATCTCGAACAGCGGTACTCTGACGGTGAGCAACAGTATTATCAGCGACAACCAGGGGTCATTTACTGTCAGCGGTATCTCGAACAGCGGTACTCTAACGGTGAGCGACAGTACCATCAGCGGTAACCAAAGTGGCAGCGCGATCTCGAACCGTGGCACCGCAACAGTGAACAATACCACTATCAGCGGCAACTCTACACCGCTGTCTTTGATCCAAGGCGGTGGAATCTCGAACAGTGGCACCCTGAGGGTGAACAACAGCACCATCAGCGGCAACTCTGCAAGAGACGGCGGCGGTATCTATAACTGTGCTGGCATCGTGAGGTTGAGCAACAGCACCATAGACGGCAACTCAGCAACCATCGGCGGCGGCATCGCTAACTTCAGCGGCACCGTTGAGGTGAACAATAGCAGCTTCAGTGGTAACACAGCAAGCAACGGTGGCGGCATCTTTAACTCCGAAGGCACAATTGGGGTGAGTTACGTCACACTACTCAATAATTTAGCAACCGATGGCGGTGGTATCTCTAACAATCCGGGCGGGAACCTGAATGTGAGCAACAGCACCATAAACGGCAACTCAGTCAGTAACGTCGGCGGCGGCATTTTTAACAGTGGTACTGTTGAGGTGAACAATAGCACCGTAAACGGCAACTCGGCATCGGTGAGCGGTGGCGGGATCTGGAACAGCAATACATTGAAGGTGAACAATAGCAACCTGAGCAACAACTCGGCACGCTTCGAGGGCGGTGGCATCACTAACTTCAGTAGTGGCACAACTGAGGTAAGCAACAGTACGCTAATTGGTAATTCAGCATCAGGCAATGGTGGCGGTATCTTTAACTTTAACTTTGGCACTCTGTCGCTAATTTTCAGTACCATCACCCTTAACCAAGCAGCTAATGGTGGAGGGGTGTTTAATGATACTAGTGGTACAGTCAGAGTGCGGGACACGATTATTGCCGGAAACCTCATAAGTGAAGGTGGTGTCAACCCTGATGTGGCAGGTAACTTAACCAGCTAAGGCTGCCATTTTTAACAAAACGCCGTAATTCCGCTCCTTACTTCTTTCAGGAGGGGTAGTTCATGAAGCTAGGCTAATGATCAACTTATTACCCTCACGTGAAAGTGTTGTATATAATGTTTGACTCCTACCGTCAATACTGGCGGTAACTTCATAGTCGCCCAGAAAACCCCGTACCTTGTATTCTCCATTGGCATCAGTTTTTCCCCACACGTATGTCCACCACTGATTAAAAACCAAGTCCATGTAAACTTTGCCACTCGGCTTTAAAATCCAGTCCTGAGCATAAATTGGTGCATTGTTCAACCAGTGTTTACCATCCCAAAAACCCCACATAATAAAGCCAGTTGTCGCCGGATTGCTAAAAACAGCAGTCATAACATCGCGTGTTACGTCAGCTTGTAACTGTTGATCGCCCGTCAACATATCAAACTCGGTAATCTTAATTGGAAGATTAAATTGAGCAAACCGATCTAGGGTGGAAAGAAACTCCGGTATCGAAATAGCACTGTCAAAAATATGACCTTCAATCCCAATACCACTAACTGGTGCGCCGTTATCTAGTAGATACTGAATCTGACTTTCATATTCATCAGCTTTATTCTGATCTTGGTATAAGTTCTGGTTAATGTAGAGAACAGCATTTGGATCTGCCTCATGAGCTACTTTAAACCAATCTACAAGCACCGATTGACCGAGAATGTTCTGAAAATCCTTATTGTCAATCGGCTCATTGACAACATCCCAGTCGCTAATCTGCCCCTTTAAGTCGCCAACTTGTTCAGTGATATGAGTGATGATGCGATCGCGCAAAACTTGATCTGCTCTATCCTTGCCCGCCTGTTCTCGCGTATTGTCGTAGAGCGTTTTTAAACTGGGTGGGGATAGTTGCCAATTAGGCCAAACAAGGGCGTGTCCACGTACTGTTAAGTTGTAATTTCTTAGCCACTCAATTGCTTTGATAGCTTGATTTCGTGACTCCAAGTTCTCCCACTGTGGCCACTTGAGACTATTTTCGATAGTCGCTTCATTAAATAGTTGTCGAATATTGTCTCGATACTTATCACCATCAGGGTTGGTTGTGCTTAACAGTAGAGTGTCATCTATTGCAGTACCAAAGCTGTAGGCATGGCGCTTCATCGCCACATTTACATCAGCACCCACTACAGGTTTACCGTTGACATCAGTAACTACAACCGTCAAATCTCCTTTGCGGTATGTGTTGATATTATTGATAGCAACTTCACGCCACGCATTCTCTTGTGCTTGAGTTTTGGCAATATGAATACCAAACGTGATTAAAAAGCTAAGTAAAACCGCTATCAGTGTGCTGCTGCGCCACCACTTTTTGCTTTTGTACTGTAGGTTATTATAACGTATTTTCACCATTCTTGCTTGTGACCGATAGGCTTGTTTACTTAAGAGTATAATTTTAGCTAAACAGCAATGAGCATATCATAACCAAGCAGAATTTTTATATATGAGTAATGGATTTTTTATACCAAAATTTAGTAAAGTTAAACATAAGGGTTTGTATTGAAAATCCTACATTTGCTATTTACTATTTCTTTACGCATTTACACTCAATATTTACTTATTCTTAATAAATTAACTACAACTACTTTCAGTATTCTAATTCAGGAAGTATTAAGTTAAAAATCAAAAAAATCTTTTCCATTAAGGATGACAGCGTTGAAATACCATATAGCATTAAGCTCAAAGACTGATCTAAATGCGATCAATCAGAATGCGCAAGCCGGAAAATGTCCTTCTCACGTAGTTTGGCAAATGAGCCAAATTTTGGGCGCAAAAGTCTATCAACCAGGTATACAACCGATTTTACCCGTAGATAAAATGCGTGCAAAAATTATCGGTAGTCCCGAACATTGGGCTTTGGCACGTCAGTTATCTTCCCAGCTTAAAGAGGATGATGTAGTATATTGTACTGGCGAAGACGTAGGTATTGCGATCGCCACCCTTTGCGGTGCAAAACGTCATCGCCCTAAAGTTGTAGCATTTACTCAAAATATCAACCGCCCACGGGGTTATTTAGCATTAAAATTATTCAATATCGCTAACAAAATAGATTTATTTGTCACAGCATCGCAAGCAGAATTTCTGCGCCGCTACCTCCACTTACCAGAAAACCATGTCTATGAATTTTATTTGCAACCCACAGACATATCTTTTTTCACACCAGGAGCAGCTAGCGAAAAGCTGCGTCCAATTATTGGTAGCGGAGGTTTAGAAAGACGTGACTATCAAACTCTCGCGGATGCAACTAAAGATTTAAATATCGATGTGAAGATTTGCGCTGTTTCACCAAATGCTCCAGCACGTAGAAGTACATTCCCAAAAGTTATGCCTAGTAACATGTCGTGTCGCTTTTACGACTGGTGCGAATTAGTTCAACTTTACCGCGATTCTGACATAGTTGTGCTTTCCCTATTAGAAAATAAATACCAAGCCGGACTCACTACTATGTTTGAAGCAATGGCTTGTAAACGACCTGTAATAATTACTCGTTCACCAGGTATTATTAGCGACTTAATTGACGCAGGTATTGTTACTGGTGTTAATCCTAGTGACTCCGTAGGGCTACGCGATGCAATTGAGAAACTGTTAAACGATCCGCAAAAAGCACAGGAACAAGCTCAGCGAGGTTATGAATTGACACTTAACCAATATAATCATAGTAAATATGTTCAAGCTTTAGTGACAAAACTCATTTCCACATTTGGCAGTGTAAATAACTAGTCAACTTTGCGATCAGTAAATACAGCTATGACAGTTCAAGAACTTCACAGTTATCAAAATCTACCAAACCAATCCCCGACATTGCGATCGCGCATATTAGAGTTAACCATCATCAATTTGATCGGATGGATTCCTCGTCCATTTGGCACTCTGCTGCGACAGCTGCTATACCGTTTAATATTTGCGCGTATGGGTCGAGGGGTTAACATTCTAGCAGGAGTTGAGATACTTGGAGCTAGTTCAATCGAACTTGGCGATAGTGTTAAAATCCTCCGAAATGCTTACTTGGAGATTAGATCACCAAATAGCCAAATACTTATTGGCAACAGAACTTGTATTGATCGCGGCGTTGACATCAGAACTGCCGGTTCTGATTGCTTGATCAAGATTGGCGACAACTCCTACCTGGGACCGTATGTCTGTATGGCAGGTCCCGGTAATATCAAAATTGGTAATGATTGCTTAATCGCATCACATACAGGTATTTACGCTAATAATCATCGAGAACACGGATTAAGCCGTGAAGGAATTGAAATTCAAGACAATTGTTGGATCGGCAGCGGAGTCAGAATCTTAGATGGAGTGACGATTGGTAAAGGAAGCGTGATCGGAGCTGGATCTGTTGTCACCAAAAACATCCCTCCCTACTCCATAGCAGTTGGAGTACCCGCAAAAGTTATTAAAGCCAGTAAGGGAGGCGTAGCTTAATCACCTTGGTACTGGCACTTTATTCAGTAAAGCAGCAATCACCGCATCAATTTGTACACCATCTAGCATTGCTTCTGGTTTTAAAATGAAACGGTGACGCAACAATGGTGGTGCAACAGCTTTAATGTCGTCTGGTGTCACAAAATCCCGTCTTGTTAACCACGCTATTGCTTGAGATGCGTTCAACCAAACACTTGCAGCACGAGGAGAAGCGCCCAGAGTTAAATCAGGTTGCTGGCGTGATGCTCTAACTAAAGCTAAAAGATAATCTATCAGTGCTTCAGAAACTTTAACTTCTTTTACTGCTTGCCGCGCTGCCAAAATTTCAGCTACTGTTGCTACTGGCTCTATTTGCGCAATATCCAACCGTCGTGCAGCAAACCCCGCTTGACGATTTAACAACATTTGCTTTTCCGCAGCTAGGTCTGGGTATTCTACCACTAATTTGAATAAAAACCTGTCCAATTGTGCTTCGGGTAAGGGATATGTCCCCTCAAATTCCAAAGGATTTTGCGTTGCAATTACCCAAAATAACTCTGGTAATGGTATACTCTGTCCATCCAATGTTACCTGCATCTCTTCCATCGCTTCTAGCAGAGCCGCTTGCGTTTTCGGGGGTGTGCGGTTAATTTCATCGGCTAGCAGTACTTCGGTGAATATTGGTCCTTTTTTCAAGGTGAAGCTGCGGGTATTCAAATCAAAAATATTTGTACCAGTAATATCTGCTGGCAAAACATCTGGTGTTAACTGCACGCGGCGAAATTCTGTTTGGATTAACTGCGCTAGCACTTTTACCAAGAGTGTTTTACCTGTTCCTGGTACTCCTTCTAATATGACGTGTCCACCTGCTAGTAGAGCTACTAATAGTTGTTGTATAATTATAGGCTGACCAAAAATTACATGGGATAGTGCTTGACTAAGGCGAGTTAAGGCTGAATGGGTTTCGCTCATATTCAACTCTCAAGGTTTGCCATTGTTGCAACCAGTTTATCAAGTCTTTTTCACTAATGCGGTGTTTTTGAGATTGTAGGTTTAACACTGCTTCTAATTCTGTTGCGCTATTTCCTGTTTGTTGTATCCAAGCATTAATTATGGTTTGATTGTCAAGTGGTTCTTGCCCTAACAAGAGAGCTTTTTGGAGTTGCTTTTGTTCTTCTTTGCCTACCATTTCTATCACAAAGTCCCGAGATTCAGCTTTTTGCAGTACTCCTGCTAGGGCGAGTATGTATGCTTCACTGTTGTCTATGATTGGAGTCTTTAATGCTACTGGTTTTTCAAAGCGACGATTGAGCGCCCAAATTAGTGTTAGTAGTAGTATGCTTAGTTGTAATAATGCTGGAAATAAAGGTGTTTTGGCCAAATAACTCAGCAGATTGCCTTCTCTTTCGCTTTGTTTTACGCTGTTATCTTTGTAGCCGTGGATGTATTCATCTACTAATAATGTCTTGCCTTTTTCTTTCACTAGGTCGGCTAAATACTGGAAATTACTGATATTATTTTGGTAGGCATTTGCTGCTAAATGGGGTGTGGTGGAAAATACAACTTTTCCTTTGCCGTATTGTTTTTCCCACACAATAGCACCGAAGCGATCGCTTAAAGAAGCTTTTTCCCCTGTGGCAATTGTTCTGCGTCTTGTTGTATCAATTTTAATATCACCTACTAGTGATTTTTGCATTGTACTAAATTCGGCTGCTGTTACTTGCTCGTATACACCTAGTATTACTAAGTTATTTCCTTTTTCTATCCATTTTTGCTCTTGGCTATCTAGCTGGAATGCGGTTGTATAACTATTTACTTGTAACAGAGTGATGGGACGTTTTTGTACGTATAATTCCGGAAAGGGCTTTTGCCAACGTGCTACAGCCACTCCTTGTTTTTGCATAAAAGCATACCAAGCACCGTAACCATCAGGAGCACGGTTGTAAGTGGAACCACTATTGATTTTGCTACTACTGGGAGCGGCGAGTAAGGTAAGTAAAATTATGACAAACAGTGCGATTCCACCTACCCATAAACGTTTTGAGCGTTTCATTTTTGTATATCCCGATATGCTTGCCAACACTGCTCATAATTTTCGCGGGATATCTCGGTATGAGCAAAACATATTTGCTCATGTGTGGTAATTAAGGTTTCGTAGGGCTGCATCAAAGTAACGGAAAGTTGTAGTAATTGCAAATATTCTCCATCAGTACGGCTAGTTTTGTGCGGGAGAATTGCTTTTTCATGTAAGTTCTGCAATATGGCAAAATAAAGACAACGGCAAGCTTCACGGTAGTTTCCTTGATGGTAAAGTTCTTGCGATCGCCTTAACAATTCTTCTACTGACAACTGTGTTACGGTAGTTTTTGCAACCTGATTTTGAGAGTTATTAGTTCTAGCTAACCAAGAATACAAAGAAGGGCTGAATTCTTGCCATAACCGCCATCCCACCCAAGCCAAAAATAATAAGAGTAAAACCCAAAATAACAAGTTCAATAATTTATCTTGCCATGAACCTGTTGACCATCCCGGCTGCCAGTTTGGTACATTCAAGTTTAAGCGTCCAAGCTGATATTCTAACCATTCTCCCAGTTGTTGTTGCAACTGAGAGAACTGCCAACTCCAGTTTGTTGTTTCAAAGGAATTTGTGGACATGGGGGGAAGTGGGGGATTTTAGTCCTGACTTCTTTGTATTATTAACCAACCGAGTATAATCAGAAGTGTACCAAAGGCAAGAAAACCTAAATCCCAGGCTAACTGATTTGGACCTGGTTTGACGTGATGGATACCGAGAATTTGGTGATCGATTATTCCTTCAACTACGTCGAATAAGCCAGCGCCAACGAGTATTGAGCCAAAGAAGACGTTTGATGACCATGAAACATCTTCACGCTTTCCTGCCTGCCATAGTAACACAACTCCAACTACAGTCATTACCCAGTCAAAGACGTGAAATAAGCCGTCCCAAACCATGTTAAAGTCTATGTTATCTCTGGTTGTCAGAGGTCTAATACTGCTTAACATGTGATGCCATTGGAGAATTTGATGCAGTACGATACCATCGAAGAATCCGCTAAGACCTATACCAAGACATATTCCAGCTACAATTAGCGGCGTATTACGACGACGACGACGGCTGCTTATTTCGCTTTTAGCTTCCATTTTCAACCTCACAAACGGAATCTTTTTTCAAGATATAACTTGATTTTGGATGTGATCTTCTCTCTTGAGACGAGTACTACGATTGAATTACTTTGGAGATACTAGTTTAGTATCTAAAATAGCAATTTTCCAATGACTATTTATTTTTACAAGGTTTGTCCACCCTATGGTTGTTTTTCCAATTTTTCTCCACACGGAATTACAATTGAGGGTATTTACTGGTCAACAGTTGAGCATTACTATCAAGCACAAAAGTTTGTCGGAACACCAGATGCGGTGATTATACCGACAATTTATGCTGCCCAAACACCAGAACTAGCTGCCGCATTGGGACGAGATTGTACTCGTCAACTTCGTCCTGATTGGGATGTAGTAAAAGTTGAGGTTATGCGTGCAGCTGTACTGAAAAAGTTCCTGACTCATGCCGATATTAGAGAAGTTCTTATTTCTACAGGAGATCAGTTTTTGGTGGAAGACTCTCCAAAAGATTATTTCTGGGGATGTGGTGCAGATAAAACTGGTCAAAACCAGCTAGGTAAGATTCTTATGAGTGTACGCGAAGAAATCCGCACTAGCAAAAAATAATGAATTTTCAGTAAATATACTGCCTATTTATTCAGCATAAATCTTTACTAAAGATTAAGTAATTTTCATGTTTTTCCCAATAGCAGAGGAATGATTAAGAGATAAAATTTAAGAATAATTTATACTTTGTCTAGCAGTCTATCAGAAATGAAGTTTTCCGATCACCCAAACGAATTGCCACAACCTTTTGACCGAGAAGAGTTACTATACCGTATGACTATGCGGATTAGGCGATCACTTGAACTTGAAGAAATATTAACAGCCACGGTTGCTGAAGTTCGTTCTTTTTTAGGTGTAGATCGGGTAAAGTTGTATCGTTTTGATGCTGATGGTAGTGGTGAAGTTATTGCCGAGTCTATATATAATTGCCGTTTACCATCTTTAGTGGGGTTGCACTTCCCAGCGGATGATATACCCCCAGATGCTAGGTTGATGTTTCTTAAAGCACGTCAACGTTCCATCATTGATGTGGCTAATGGAAAAATCGGTCTATCGCCTTTAGAAAGTTCAGACGGGAGTGAATGTAACACCGATATTTATTACCGAGCAGTAGACCCATGTCATATAGAATATCTCAAGGCAATGGGTGTGCAGTCTTCACTTGTAGTACCAATTCTAGTTTACAACCTCAAGGAGCAGTCAGCGGAACCTAAACTATGGGGATTGCTAGTGTCGCACCATATTGAAACGCGCACAATTTTGACTACTGAACTCAAAGTAGTACAACAAGTAGCAGATCAGGTAGCGATCGCGATCGCGCAAAGTAATATCCTCACTCAAACACGACTAGAGCAGCAGCGAGAAGCTATTATTAACCGAGTTTCTACCCTTTTGCATACACTACCAACAATTAAATTTTTAAGAGCGCTTGAAGAAACTGTTGCTGCCTTTAATGGAGTAGGCGGAAGACTTTATCTTCAACAAAGTAGTGAATTATATACTTGTGGTAACTATCCGAGATTACTAGGTAATATAGAAAACAACATCATAGAAGAACATCCAGTGTGGCAAAACTGGATGTCTCAAGGTCCAAACAATTATTGGGCAATTACTGACTTATATAGAGAACCAGCATTGCAAGTTTTAGCTCCTGCATTTCAAGCTACTCGAATTCGGGGACTCTTAGTAATGCCTTTAACTTACCGTCAAAATTTTCTGGGTTATTTAAGTATTTTTCGTAATGAGTTTGACACAGAAATTTTGTGGGCAGGACAACGGGATCATCATCAGCAACAACTACCTCAAATTTCTTTTGCAACTTGGCGAGAGCAAAAAAAGGGACAAGCACGAGAATGGGGTAACGAAGAGATTGCTATGTTCCAAACATTGTGCGATAATTTTTCGATGGCAATTCAGCAGCAACAAATGTACCAACAAGTACAAATGTTAAATCTCAACTTGGAAGTAAGAGTAAAACAGCAAACTGCTGAACTGCAACAATCACTGCAATGTGCCTCTGTGATCCAGCAAATTACCGACCAAATTCGTAGCACATTAGAGTTGAAGACAATTTTGCAAACTATTGTGCAGGAAATTTGTAAGTTATTAAATACAGATAGAGTTTTAATTTACCAAATATTAGATAATTTCCACGGGCAGATAATTGTTGAACATGTTCATGGTAATTGGCGTTCTGTTTTGGGTTTGACAGTTCCACAAGGCTGTTTTCCTGAGGAATATGCTCATCTCTATTGTCGGGGAAGGATCCGAGCAATTAATGATGTCTCAACAGCTTCTTTGAGTCCTTGTCATCATGAATTTTTGCAAAATTTGCAAGTTCAAGCCAATTTAATAGTACCAATTAATATGGGTGAGCAACTGTGGGGGTTACTTGTTGCCCATGAGTGTTCTTCTCCTAGAAATTGGCAAGATGTAGAAATTAATTTACTACAACAGTTGGCAGATCAGGCGGCGATCGCCATTCAACAAGCACAACTTTACGAACAAAGTCGCGCTGCCCAAGAAAAAGCAATAGCTAAAGCCGAACAATTAGAGACTACTCTTGACAAACTCAAACAAACACAAACTCAACTCATTCAAAATGAAAAAATGTCTAGTTTAGGGCAATTGGTTGCCGGAATAGCACACGAAATTAACAATCCTGTTAGCTTCATCTATGGCAACCTTTCTCACTGTATTGAATATACTCATCAAATACTAGATTTGTTGCGTCTTTATCAAAAATATTATCCTGAACCGTTACAAGAGATTGACTCAAAAGCAGATGAAATTGATCTTGAATTTTTAGCAGATGATCTACCCAAAATTATGTCATCAATGAAAGTAGGATCAGACCGTATTCGCTCAATAGTGCTTTCATTACGTAATTTTTCTCGCTTAGATGAAGCGGAAATGAAACGTGTTGAGTTACATGAGGGGATTGATAATACTTTGTTGATTCTACAACATCGTCTCCAATCAAATAAAGAATTTCCGGGAATTGAGGTAATTAAAGACTATGGCAACTTACCTCTAGTAGAATGCTTTGCCGGACAGATGAATCAGGTATTCATGAATGTTGTCAACAACGCTATTGATGCCCTTGAAGAGTCATTTGTCAATAGTCCTTTGTCATTAGTAAACAATTCTAAACCAAGGACAAATGACTTTGGACAAATGACATTCCCGACAATTTGGATTTCCACTCAACTATCAGCAGATAATTCCCGTGTCATAATTCGGATTGCTGACAATGGATGGGGAATACCTGAAGACATCCTCCAGCGCATCTTCGATCCGTTTTTCACTACCAAACCAGTTGGTAAGGGTACGGGGCTGGGGTTAGCTATCAGCTACCAAATTGTTGTAGACAAGCATGGTGGATTTATGAAGTGTATTTCCGAACTGGGCAAAGGAACAGAATTCCTGATTGAAATTCCGCTGAAGCAAACTGTAATGATTGCTAATAGCTAATGGTTAATGGTTAATAGCAATCTCACAATCAACAATTAACCATTTTTTCTTTGAATTTGTTGTAAGAAAAAGTCTTCTAAGGAAGGGCGTAACAAGTTCATTGCGGTTATTTGCCCACCCATTAAGCGAAGACTGGCGTAAAAATCATAGGTATCGCCTTGTATTTCTCCTCGCCAAGAACTATCACTAGTCAATTCTAAATTGTTTACCCACTTTTTCAGAATTTCCCAATCACCACCTTGACCTTGAACTAAGTATGTGCTATTTGGAGTACCTAAGAGTTCATTGAGGGAACCAGAGCAAATTAATTCGCCTTGAGCAAGGATGGCGATGCGATCGCAAATTTGCTCAACTTCGGTAAGAATATGGCTGTTGAGGAAAATTGTCTTCTTAGCTGCTTTTAATGCTAGAATAATTTCCCGCATTTGGTAGCGTCCGACAGGATCAAGCCCTGACATTGGTTCATCTAAAAACACTAGTTCTGGATCGTTAATTAGTGCTTGCGCCATACCTACACGCTGTAGCATTCCTTTGGAGTAACGGCGCATCTGTTTTTTACAAGCATCAGATTTAGACAAACCCACCAATTCCAACAGTTGGGGAATCCTGTTACGTTGTACGCTTTTCGGAATTTGGAATAATCCTGCCGCTAGCTGCAAAAATTCCCATCCGGTGAGATAATCGTATAAATAGGCATTTTCTGGAAGGTAGCCGATTTGTTGTTTAACGCGGCGATCGCCCAATGGCTTACCCAACAATAATCCTTTCCCTGCTGTAGGCCGCATGATTCCCAGTAATAACTTCAGCAGTGTGGTTTTACCTGCTCCATTTAGTCCTAGTAAACCAAAGGTTTCACCTTTGTTAACCTGTAAAGAACAGCTTTTGAGGGATTGAACTTGCTGATTTAAAAAGAAGCCCGTACGATAAAATTTTTGTAACTCATAGGTCAAAATTACTGGCGGGATATCTGGGCTATCCAGTTGAAATTCAGTTTTATTTGCGACAGACCTCATTTTAGTTTAACTTGCGCTCTTGCGCAATACAAAAAACACTATTTAATTACAAGTTACCCATTTATATGGTGATAATAACAAAAAGTTAGTCGTCAGTCGTACAGACGCTCCGGCGGAGCGTCTGTACAAAAGGCAGAATATTTTGTTCTTTTGTATTTTGCTCTCTAGGAGGCTCAGATCCCCGACAACTTTTACGAAGTCGGGGATCTTGTTGTTTACGAATGATTTAGGATTGCTATATGTTCTCTTTATTTGAAGTTTTTGTAATGATACTGGCACTAAATATAAATATTACGTGAACTAGAATTTTATTTCATATCGTTTTTACCAGTAGTTTACACTCTCTTGAAGCTAATCTTCACCGTATCTTTAATAAACTTGCCTGTATTACTTGTATTTATTAAAATTTTAATTTAATTGCTCTATAGCTACTTACATTTACTGAGAATATGTATTTAAATATAACCAGTAGTTGACTGTCCCCTCAAACGCTTGTACTTTATTATGGCAGCAACTAATGTATAGACATAGTTGCACTATGTCTGCTACTTACTAATGCGCAGAGCAACATTTGCTCTGCTACCTTACTTGTCATGCTGATAAAGTATGCATGTTAGGGTGAATGTGTCAATTTGGTGTTAGACTACAGGGTTGGCTATTTACTCCATAGGTTAAGCGTAAATTAAGAGGGAAATATTTTGTGGTAAAAATTAAGCTTAAAGTAAATTTTGGCGTGAGTACGATGATTTTAAACCGGGACTGATAAGATGAAACAGGTTAATCTACTCAATATTGCTGTCGATAATTTATCCACTGTAGAGTTATTAGAGCAACTAAAGACAGGAGGAATAGTATTCACTCCTAACGTAGATCACTTAATTAAGTTGCAAAAAGATGAAGATTTTTACCAGGCTTATCATAATGCAACTTACAAAGTATGTGATAGTCAAATACTAATATATGCATCTAAGTTTTTAGGCACACCTCTTAGAGAGAAAATTTCTGGCTCTGATTTGTTCCCTGCTTTCTACAGGTATTACAAAAACGACCATAATACCAAGATTTTTTTGTTGGGAGGTGCGGAAGGAGTAGCGAAGAAAGCTCAAGAGAGAATTAATAGTTCAGTAAATAGAAACATAATTGTAGGAGCATGTTCCCCATCTTTTGGTTTTGAAAGAAACGAAAAAGAGTGCTGGGAAATAATTGAGCAAATCAACAAGTCTGGGGCAACTGTACTAGCAATAGGAGTTGGTGCACCTAAACAAGAAAAGTGGATTATCAAGTACAAAGATCATTTGCGCAATGTCAAGATATTCTTAGCAATAGGTGCTAGTTTAGATTTTGAAGCAGGTAACAAAAAAAGAGCACCAAAATGGATGAGTGAGGTGGGATTAGAGTGGTTGTACAGATTGTTATCTGAACCAAAAAGACTGTGGAAAAGGTACTTGGTAGAAAGCCTACCTTTTTTCTGGTTGATCATACAGCAAAAGCTGAAATCATACAAAATCCCTTTTGACTATAGTATTGAGTACTAAACAAGTTTAGATCCCCGACTTCTCAAAGAAGTCGGGGATCTAGGGGCATTCCTGACTCCTTACTGATTACCGTAGTAAATTCCGCGACCATTAGTACCAACAAATACTAGTCCAAACTGCTGTCTGCTGGCTTCCATGACATTGGGGACATTACCGATGGGTAAGGAGGGCGTGCCTATTCTTGTCCAAGTTTTTCCTCGATCTAAAGAACGGAAGATTCCTTCTCCTAATTTAGAGACTTTCCCATATAAAAACAGAGCAGGAGTGTTTCCTGTTTGTGGCTTACCCAAAGCAAATAAATGAGATACCTCTACTCCAGCAATACGAGCAAAAGTCTTACCCCCATCGGTGGAACGAAAAAGTCCCTGATTATCAAGACTCAGCCATAATTCTCCCTTAACTCCAGGAGTCGTTTTCAAAGAATGCCAATCGGCATGAGTTAAAGACGTAGCCATCACCTCAAAGGACGAGCCACCATTGGTACTGCGATAGACTTTACCATCAGCATAGTAGTAGAACGTATTGCCGTCTACTTTATCAGCAACTAGCGGTTGCCCCCAATTCCAAGCTCCTTCTAAACCATTAGGTAAACCAGAAACTTTTTGCCAAGAAGCGCCATCATCTGTTGTGCGTAACGGCTGACTACCACTAACAGCAACAACATACAAGTTGGGATTTGTCGCTGACATGGCTACACGGTTGGGCATTATCTTCGCAGGAAAACCACGAAACTGCTTCCATGTCATACCCCCATCTGTAGAGGTTGCGCCGGTGTAAGTATTATTTCCCCTAGTACCGCCCACCCGCACCATCTTCAACGGGTTCTTTTCGTTGTATGCAATACTGTAAGTATCTTGGAATTGAGGACCACTGCCACCAAACATTTTTGTTGGGAAAGTATCTAATCCTCTGTTATGATTAAAACCATCTACATCCGCAACACCACTTAACAATAGAGAGCCTTTAGGAGGTGAAACTAAAGTAAAAACAACAACCTCCTCGTGTCCTTTTTGATAATTTGTCCAGACAACAGGATTGGCATTGATGTTATCTGTTCGCCATATCCCATACCAATCAGTGAACCAAACCCTACCTGTAACATTAGGATCAAATTCTAATGCTGCTAATGCAGGATGGGAAAGCATAAATTCAGACCACCAACTCACGGTGTTGTTAACTTTTGCTTTGGGTTGAGTCCATTTGCTTCCCTCATTTAAAGAACGATACATTTGCGGATAGTTTTCTGTAAAATTTACAACTATTACATCTTGAGGATTTTTAGGGTTAACGCTGATGGCATTATAAGTTCCCTTTACATCTGGCGGTGTAATGTTGCTCCAACTTTTTGTAAATTTACTTACACCAGAGCTATGAGTGACGTATAAAATATTATTAGCAACAGCAATGCGCAATACCTCTGATGGACTAGCTGCTATTTTGTTCCAACTAATACCCGTATCAGTTGATTTATATATTCCATCTCCATAGGCGCTAGCGTAAATTGTACCTGGAGCTTGTTTGTTAAAGGTAATTGCGGTAATACCAATACCGTCTCTAAGCTTGCCAGGAAAATTGACTCGGTTCCAAGTCTTACCAGCATTTAAAGATTTCCACAATCCATCTTTTCGTGAACCAAAAAAGATAATTTGAGAATTGAACGGATTAACTGCTAATCTTTCACCCGCCCAGCGTAAATCTTCATTTCCTCCCATCTTCAAATCTATATTGAGTTTTGTCCAAGTTCTACCCCGATTTGTCGATTTGAAGATAGTTCCCTTGTATTGCCACCAGTCAGCAGTATATTTACCTGCGGCAATGTAGACGATGTTCGGGTTTTTAGGATCGAGTGCTAAAGCTTCTCCACCATAATAATTGTTTTGCTGCCGTGGAAACTGATCGGTAAGTGGTATCCACCTCTGATTGGCAGCATTCCAACGGTAAAAACCACCGACATCAGTTTTGATATAAACTAAATCTTTCTCTAAAGGATGTATGTAAATACCCGTAACATAACCACCACCGCCTAAGGATACGTTAGTTGTTCCCAAAACTGTATTTCGGTAAGTTTGAGCAATTTTGACATTTGTACCTGACAAAGTGAAGATTTGGCTAGTTGGATTGATTTGCCCACAGGCAAGCACTGTCAATAATGCAGCGATCGCAATTGCAATCTTCATGACAAAACGTCTGTTCATACAACCTTTTCTTTAGATGGAATCATTGTAGAGACGTTCCGACGGAACGTCTCTACATTTATGCTGTTTTTCTAGACTGTTGCTGCAATCGATATTTTTGGTTTGCCCCCGTAACTTTTAAACTGAGATTGTGGATTTGACTGTAAAAAGACTGAGGTAATAGATACAGTAAATAGGTAGCTGCTCCAGTAACTAATGTCCGTTTTGGCTCCTCAATTAAAATGCGCCAATAGGTTGAGAGCGAATTGTGAAATAGTTCCAAGGCAACTGAACCTGCTTTGAGAGTAACAGCGCGACGGGCTAAATACCTAAGTTGATAAGCCATAGCAGGTTTTTCATACTCTGCCATTAGTTCTGGTGCATAGGAGCGAACTTTTTCAATCAATTTTTTCCAAGACTCTAACTTCTTATTGAGGTTAGCTGAAAGTCCTGTGGAATTTACTCGGTAAAGTGTTAAAGCTTCCGGAATTCCTTCAAATTTCCAATTAGTCTGAATCGCGATTCTTAGCCAACACTCAACATCTTCCGACTCGCGGAAGTGATCGTCAAAATAAAAATCTTCTACTGCACCGTACAGATTATCTTGAAATTTAATCTCTTCAAAGACTTCTCGGCGAAACACCGGTGCTGAACCATTGCCAATTGGGGTACGACAAAGTAAATCTAATGGGGTAATGTCTTTTATTTTGGTAATTTGGTAGAAACCCAATGGTTTGCCTGTTTCGTCAATAAAGGCAGAAGGACTAAAACTTACCCCTATGTCTGGGTTACTTTCTAAATGGGCAACGTGTTTTTCTAGCTTATGAGGTAGCCACAAATCGTCAGCGTCTAAGAGAGCTACATACTTGCCTTGAGCATTACGGATGCCAGTGTTTCTTGCTCCCGCTAATCCTCGATTCTTTTGACTAATAATTTTAATTCTATCGTCTGTGAATGAGCGGCAAATTTCTAGGCTGCGATCAGTCGAACCATCATCAACAACGATAATTTCAAAATTTGTGTAAGTTTGATGCAGTACGGATTGCAGCGTAGTTGCAATGTATTTCTCTGCTCTGTAAGTGGGAATAACTACAGAGACTTTCTTCAGTTGTGTGGCTGACATTTCTATGAGTATGAGTAACTGCAAGTTGTTAGGATACGGCGCGATCAGTGGTCAGATCCGCCATCCGATGAGAGCGGAGTTTACTAATTAGCTGTAATAGGTTCTCGGCTATTTTGGGTGAAAGAACTTGTATTAAAACTAATTTGAAGATTAAGATTTGAACCTTTTTCTTCATTAATAGTTGTGGATTCAGTCGAATTGCTTTTTGTAGTTTAGAGGCAATTTTTTGAGCTTTTTCGGCTGGTGAAGCGTACCGTAAAGCTAATTCTGCCATATACTCGTATACAGTAGCTTGACCACGTTTTTTCAAATGTTGTAGATGTGGTGGCACTACCTGAAATTCTTTATCAAGTACCATTAAACCATACTTCTCCATCACATCAATTTTTGATGACATGGCTCCAGTAGATTTACGGTACAAAATCTGCGCTTTGGGTACAACAACAAAATGCCATTTGCGTGCTAACCGCAAGCTGTAGTCCCAATCTTCTGCCGAGCGCAGTGTCGGGTCAAATTCTCCTGTTTCCTCAATTGCTTCCCTTCGGACTAAAATATTAGAGCCACTGGCGATGAAATTGCAAACTAATAAATCAGGATAAACATCGCCTTCACAAAAGACTGGTGTGCCTGAGTAGAAAACTTGAGCATTTTCGTCCATTACACTAGTCCAGCTATAGGCTACTCCTGCTTCTGGACGTTTTTGTAAAGCTGCCAGTTGATCTGCTAATTTGTTAGGAGTCCATAAATCATCAGAATCAATAAATGATATGTATTCTCCTGTAGCACGAGAGATGCCCCGATTACGAGCTACTGGTAAACCTCCGTTTTCGTAACTGAAAACTTTGAGGCGCGAGTCTTTGACTGTGTTGACTAATTCTACAGTTCTGTCTTTTGAACCATCGTTAATCACGATGATTTCCAAATCAGAAAAAGTTTGCTTTTGGATAGATTCAATCGTTGCTAATATTGTACTCTCAGCATTATAAGCAGGAACTACTACCGATATTTTCGGCATAATTACTCACCTCATTGTTAAGTAAACACCAATTTCTCTCTGAGTATTCTCTCATCAAGAAGTTCTAAAATTCTCTGATCTTTAGAGAGATCAAATTTCCTTGCAAAATGAATATTCTCTTTCTGTAAACTACTGTAGTCTTTGCAACTCAGTATTTGGGGATGCCCGTGACGACTATTTTGAAAATCTATATACCGATAGTTATCATTACACAATTTAAACCTTTTGTTATTTACTAAGGCAGTCTGAACAAAAGATTCATCTGGCAGTAAAGTTTTTTTATAGTAATTGACTAAAGACGGTGATGTTTGTGCTAAAATATGCAAATAAGTTACACACTTTCGGGAAAGAGTTGTAAAGTAAGAGCCACCATAACAGACAAAGTTTTCATTAAATGGTGTCCAATTACTTTTAGAACCAAACATAATCGCAGATGAAGTATTAATGCGGAAAAATGGTTGATAACGATTGAGCAGCCAGACAAGAGGATTTAAAATCAACTTTTGCTCGATTGGTAAATCTTTTGGTAAAAGAGATTTGTATTGGTAGAAGTAGCGATCGCACCCTACTTTCACAGACCAAGGACTCTGAGGAGAGAGTACATCAAAATATTGTATGAAGCCGTCATACCGTGTATTGGCAAGAAATTTCTCTATCTTAGGTAGTGGTTGAGTCGGGTAATCTTGACCCGAAAGATTCACCAGCCAATCAAATTGAATCTGATGATAAAAAAGCCAATTAATAGCGTCTAAATAGGCTTGAGTTATAGAGAAATCACGCAATTTAATTTTATTCTCAATAATACTAACGTCTGTTAAATTTTGGATTGGTGTTTGATCTAAAATACAACCATTATAATTATGACTGATCAGTACATAAGAATTGGGACTAGATTTTTTGATAACTTTGACAAGTTTATAGATTTGCTCAGGATTTTTATAGGTTTGGATTAAATAGCAAACTCTCACCATTTGGGATCCCAATGATTTTCAGTAGATGCTATTATTTTTTCATGAGTGTTTAATTAAAATAGTTTCAAGAGATACTGTTAATCAGTTCTCTCAGCGCTAATTCAGAGATTTATTAAATTTGAATAAACTTAGTAAATGCGTACTATAAACCGCTAGCATTGTGAGTAAAGTTCTGCGCGGTTCTTGAAAGATTATTTGTGCATGAGCACGCAACGCACGATTCATCAACTCCACTCCTATCTGAGAAGAAAGCCGCAAACGAAGAGTTCTGCGGGCTAGATAGCGCAAAAAAATAGCTTTTGCCTGATTGTAATGTTGATTAATTAGATCTGGAGCATAAGTTTGAATTTTCTCATTGAATCTGTTCCAGTCTTCTTCCATCTTGTAAAGCTTTGAGGAAACACCACCCAAACTCGTGCGATAACGTATCAATACTTTATTAATACCCTCTGCTTTCCACCCACTATAATTCACACGTAAAAATAACTCAGCATCTTCTGTACCGCTCAAACTTTTATCGAAACCCTCAACAGATTCAAAAACTTTTCGACTAATCACGGCATTAGAAGGAGTAATAATCGGATTCTCATAATAAAAATGTAACGGTTGCAAATTTTTTAGTCGAGAGTGAGAAAGTTGCCCGGTGGGTTTATTGTCAAACGTGACAAACTCCACTCGTGCGAAACTAATACCTAGCTCCGAGCAGGATTTAAAGTGTTCGAGATGAGTAGCAAGCTTATCAGGATACCATAGATCATCTGAATCTAGAAAAGCAATAAATTCTCCTTGTGCCATCGCAATTCCAGTATTACGGGCAATAGCTACTCCTTGATTTATTTGTGAAATTAGCTTTACCCGACTGTCTTTTTGACTGTATTGTTCAACAATTTCAACAGTATTGTCTGTAGAACCGTCATTAATAATTAATACTTCAAAATTTTCATAAGTTTGAGCTAAGACTGATTCTAATGTTTCTGGTAAATATTGAGCTGCATTGTAAGCGGGTATTACGATAGTAAAGGTAGGATTCATGACTTTTTCCTAGTAATTAATACAGTTGAATTAGAAAAGACATATCGATTCACCCAAATAATATAGATAGGCATTGCCAGAAGGTGCGCAATCAGTACGACTGCTGCTACGCCCACACTTCCCCATTTCATCCCAATGAGCAAGAAAATTATAAAAATTATGGTAAAAATGACATTCCACAGGAGGTTAATCCAAGTTTTATCTATAGCTTGAAGTAACATGGCTGCTGCACTGGCATAAGGGCGCGGTAAAGCAGAAAGACAAACAAGTACTAGTATTGGAATTGCTACTTCCCACTGTTTACCATAAATAATTGGTACATAAAATGGAGCTAACCCTGACTGAAGAAGAACAAGTGGAACAATAATTAATGTAATAGTTTTAAGGCTATGAAAGTATTTTTCTTTCAATTGTTGGTAGTTGTCACGAACAGCACAAAGATGAGGATATAAGGGCCAAGTCATGACATTAATTACATTCATGCTGATTCCTAAACCAGCATTGAAGGCAAAAAAGTAAACACCCAAGGCTTGAACGCCCAAAAAACTTCCTACGAGTAGGTAATCTATATTAGCTCTTAACTTGTCTAGTAATTCACCACCAAGTACGTCTCTACCAAAATTGACAATTTCCTGCCATCGCTCCAAAGTGAAAGACTTGGTTGGTCGCCAAGGATGATTCATGTGCGATACTACTATCCATACCGGGGTTGTCAGGACTATAGGTAAAACGATCGCCCACATACCCAACCCCATGACGGCAAACACCAAAGTGAAAATGTTGCCTAGCATTGACTGAAGTGCCGTACTGATTGCTGTAACTTTGAGTCGATTTTCTCTATCAATTAATGCCGTTTGAACTGAGAAAATTGGCAGCATTAAATATACTAACGCTGCTACACAAATTGGCAAAATCAGTTGGTTCTCTTGATAGAACCAAGCAATGGGAAAAGCTGCTAGACATTGAATCGTAAACAGAGAGACACCGAGAATCCAATTCAGCCAGTAAGCTGTATCACATAGGACTTTTACATCTTCTTCATTTGCTTGAATAACTTTGCCACCGATGCCTGCTCTGAGGGTAAAAACAGTTGCGAATTCATTGGTTGTTAACACTACTGCCGCTAAACCGTAGTCATGGGGGGTTAACAGACGAGCGAGTACAACTGTTGTCCCCAAACGAAAAATTCGATTTATTAACTCTGCACCGCCCAGCCAACCAATGTTACGGATGAACTGATTTGACAATTGCCGCTTGATTTTATTAATTACCATCAGTGTATGGGATAGAGATAAATAATTTGACTACCAGTTAAAGGGCAGTTAAGCCTTTTAATCTCCTGTGAGTTAATACTTTGAGCAAAAATACCCATCACTGCTGTATCTTAAGAGTTTTTCAGGCTTTTAAGTATAATTAAACACTTTTTTCCGTATAAACTCGTTATTCTATTTATTACCCAGGGAAAATTATAACTTAATTTATGTAATCTGTGCGGAAAGGATTGCGGATTTTCACTGGCTCTTGTTAGTCAGAGTCTTTTTGTAAAGAGATCATGAATAGAGAGAATAAATAAGCAGTAAAAATACTGAGAGCAACCGCTGCAAAAGGAAAGCGATCGCTGATGGGTATAAAAATGCACCAATTATAGGTATTAACTTGTGGTGTTGGATGTGAATTCTTTTAAAACATGTACAGATTCGGGTACTTTTTCTTTGAAAGCAATTCCCATCATCACCAGCCCAGGCCAGCAAAGATAAGCCAAAACATCTATTTGCTCACCAAAAGAAAATAAACATAAAGTATAGAAAATACTTAAAGCCACTCTGGCATTAACACTTTGCTGCGACTTGATTGCTAAGTCTACAAAACTACATAGCATGGGTAATAGTAAGGCAATAAAACCGACGATCCCCTTAGTAAATAACAAACCAAACCAAGTGTGGTGAGAGCCAATGGGCATTTTTGCTACTACTTTTGAACCTTTTTCTTGAATGCCGTGTCCCCAGATAGGAGCTTCAGACCAACGTTTAAAAGCAATTCGAGCTAATGCGGCACGAACTTGTGAAGAACCAGCTCTAGAACCGTTGAAGGTATCAACAAAATCTCTAAAACCATAGATGATATCTGTACTCAGAAGACCTGCCAAAACACCGATCACTCCAAAACCAATTTGAATTTTTGGTCGAATTATATTTGTGGGGAACCAAACCAGAAACATCACTATAGGCAGACAAATTAGAGCCAGCCGTGAAACAGAGACAAGATTCATGGCGATCACTCCAACTAAACCCATGTACCGCCATGTTCTACTCGATTCTTGTAGCACCAAGAAAAAGTAGATACAGCTAACTAAACCCAGTGCCGGACTCCAAGGAGTAAATAGCGACAAACGAACTTGCTCCGAGCCAAATTCCAAGGAATATAAACCTACCTCGTAAAAAATTGGACCATTTTGAATAAACCTTTCCACTGAAGAAGTGTAAATAATTTCCGGTAACTTTAAGTAATAACCCAAATAACAAATAGGAATGACACCCAAACTTTGTACACATAATATACATACCGCTCTATAAATCAATTGCGGTCTAATATTTAAACACCCAACAAAGAGAAATAATGCTAACAATGCAGAGCTAGTTAGCCAACCTAGTGTTCCTCTAAGATAATCATTTAGTCCGAAATTAAAATCGTCTAAGGCTACATAGGTTCCAAACAGGGTAATTACCATGCACATACACCATATCCATGTCACCCACGGAACATAAATTCTTTGATTTTTCGGTGTATTTTTTGTTTGAAACAAACGCTGTATCAGTAGATATAAACATAGCACCCAACCCAATAAGGCGCTACTGGGATACAAGATTCCCATCACATAGAATACGTAAGTAAAAATAATGAAATACCAAATTAGTCGCTCTTCAAAGTTCTGTGGCTTCATGTTTTTCACACTTCAGCATAAACATTATGCTCTTTCTCTGATGATGGGACTTGATGCTTCTTCGCGAAATCTGTGCCTTAAAGTATCACGTCGCCACAACATCAAGATACCACTACTAATTAGCAGTGAACCTACTGCTGCTCCTAATAAAATTAATTTTGGTTTAGGCTTTATTGGTTCATCTGGTAAACTAGGTTGAGACAGGACTTGTATTGGTGGATAAGAAGTAGAAACTGTAGATTTTGTCAAATCTAATTTAGCGATAGTCGATGAAAACACAGTTTCAGAAATTTGCACGTCTCGTTTCAGTTCTTCTAATGTGCTTGCTCGCTGTGTTAATAACTTTAGCCTATTTTCCAGTAAAATAATTTGCTGATCTAACTCTTTTACTTGTGCTTGGATTCCCTGCTGTTGTGCTTGGACTGTCACTAGTTTCTCTGACAACTGTGTCCTTGTCGCTCCTCCCGACTCTTCAGAGTTACCAAAGTTAACTTTATTGATACTTGCGATATTAAAAGGTTTTCCTAATAAAGCCTCGCCTCTTTGCACCAGGGCTACTTCTGCTGATTCTAACTCTGTTTTTTGAGTTATGACTGTAGGATGTGACGGCAAGAACTTGCTACTTAAAGAAATTAATTTAGCTTGAGCTTCATTGTAACTTTTTTGGTACTTTTGAAATAGTGGATCGGCTTGCAGCACAAATGCCTCAGATGCTTGTTCAGAAGAAAGACTAAGGTTTCTTGATATTTGCGCTTGATTAGCGTTTTGTTGCTGCTCTTGTGCTACTAATTCAGCACGTTGCTTGCGCAAATCTTCAATGTTAGTTACTAGTTTGATAATTTGCTCATTAGAATTAAGTCCAGAAACTAATTTGAATTGAGACAGACGATTTTGTGATATTTTTAGCTTTTTACGTAAATCTTCAATTCCGGCTTCTAAACGTTCATTTTGCTGAGCAACTTCTTCTTTCCTTAAATTATTCAGTCGTGCTTCTAATGCGTTGTGTAGAGCTACAGATTTTTCTCTGGCTTCCTCTGGCGTAGAACCTTGAATCTCAAAGTTCATCAATGTTGTGTTGTCTACTATTTTAACTCTAGGTGAACCAAATTTTTCTAAAGGTATGTTTACACTTTGTGCTGCGGTCTTTAATACCTCATCACTGGTAACAATAGCTTTATAATTTTCTCTTGGATCAAAAGCTGACACAGCATAGGCTGATGAATTTTGTGATGATGCTTCACCAATGTTAGGTAGGCTGAGGCTAGTATTTGCTGCTGATCCTCCTGGAATCGTAATCGTCCAACCACTTACGTATTTTGCTTGGACTTTTTTGAGATACACCAAAGCTACTGCCCAAACTGCCGCACTGGAGAATATGATTGCCAGTAAGTATATGTATCCACGTTGTTTAGGTTTTACTGACCGAGTATAGGCTGGAGAAATCTCTACATTTTTTTCTACCTTCACAGTATTTCCGCTTTTCAACCATGGCAAAGGATTCATAAATTAAATACAAAGCTATTTAATATTAATAATGCACCCTAATCATAATCTGGTTTACTTTCTCATTCAACTCTTCTAACCAGTTAAATTTTTGTCCCTATGTATTATTCAGATTAGTAATGAACATACATACTTAAGTATTAGCTGAGTTCATTAAAGAATTTATGAAGTTTTCGCCAACCTTATTGGGGAAAATGTAATTTTCATGTAAAGAATAAGTAGATAGAGCAAATTTAACTACTAAGGTAGATGTAATTGAGTAAATTTACTGTTTCATCAAATTCCTTTACAATACACCTTTGGAACTGGGTATCAAGCCACCACGACGGGAATCAATCTCTACTGCCATCCGCATAGCTCTGGCAAATGCCTTAAAAGTTGCTTCAATGATATGATGGGAATTAATACCGTCTAACTGGCGAATATGCAGCGTCATTTGACTATGGTTTACCAAGGCGACAAAGAACTCTCGCACTAATTGAGTGTCGTAAGTTCCCACTCGCTCAGTAGGAATTTGCAAGCCATAGCTTAAATGTGGGCGTCCAGAAAAATCTAGTGCTACTTGAATTAACGCCTCATCTAACGGTGCAAGGAAGTTACCAAAGCGGACAATACCTTTTTTGTCGCCTAGTGCTTGAGCGATCGCTTGTCCCAAGGTAATGCCCACATCTTCATTGGTATGGTGGTCGTCGATGTCTAAGTCTCCTCTAGCTTGAACCTCCAAGTCAATTAGCCCGTGAGAGGAGATTTGATGCAACATATGATCTAAAAATGGAATGCCTGTTGCGGCAGTGCAAGTTCCTGTACCATCAAGATTGATCTTGACTTGCACATCTGTTTCGCCAGTGGTGCGGCGCAAAGAAGTTATACGAGGTGAGATTGTGAGTGGGCGATCGCTAATTTGCATGACTTGGGCTAATTGTTAATAGCTAATGGCTAATAGCTAATAGTTTACAACAATTAACAATTAGCTATTAGCCATTCCCTCTGTTACATTCCCATTATTTCGTATCCTGCGTCCACGTAGATAACTTGTCCAGTGATTCCACTTGCCAAGTCACTACATAAGAAAGCAGCTGCATTACCCACTTCGATCTGAGTGACAGTGCGACGCAGAGGAGCTACTTGCTCTACATGATGAATCATATCCAAAATACCACCCACTGCCGACGATGCCAAAGTGCGGATGGGACCTGCGGAAATGGCATTGACGCGAATATTAGCCGCACCAAGTTCGGCGGCTAAATATCGTACACTTGTTTCTAGACCTGCTTTAGCAACACCCATGACGTTGTAGTTAGGAATTGCTCTGACACCTCCCAAATAGGTAAGCGTAACTATACTTCCTCCCTCACTCATCAAAGGTTTAGCTGCTCCACTCAGTTGTACTAACGAGTAAGTACTAATTTCTAGAGCTTTACTAAAGCCCGAACGTGAAGTTTGACTAAAATCTCCACTCAAATCTTCTTTATTTGCATAAGCAAGACAATGGATGAGAATATCCAATTTGCCCCACTTGTCACGGATAACCTCAAAGGTTGACTGAACTTGTTCTTCATTCTCTACATTACATGGAATAAAGAGACTAGGGTTGAGGGGTTCAACCAATTCCGCAACTTTTTTTTCCATTTTGCCCTTGTCATCCGGCAGATATGTTATGCCTAAATTAGCTCCTGCTTTATGCAGTTGTTGGGCAATACCCCAAGCAATAGAGCGGTTGTTGGCAATGCCTGTTACAAGGGCGTTTTTTCCGGTTAGATCCAGCATATGTTGTTTATTAATGGGAACGCGCTTTTCAGCAGCATACTAGAAACTATGCTCACTTTGTCTTTGTTTTACCAAGGAGTTGCATTTTATGATCATTAGGGCTTGTTGTCACGACAAAATTCCTGTTTATTTCTTAAGATATTCTCAACATATCTGAGTTTTCTCTTCATAAAAGTTTTTGAGTACAACAGAGGTAAGTAACGCGAAAAAAGTAGTAGATTTAAGAATGAAAAATTATGTATCATGATAAACAGTAATTCTATGAGGCAAACAGGTTAAGTATAGGAAAGAACCGAAAGGTTGACAATGTGTTCTTGATTTTTCAGGTGTATTCTTAAGTAATCTATTTTAGTTTTCCGGCATTGGGTAGGGGAAGGGAGATGATCGTGACACAAGATAAAGCCCTAGCAAATGTATTTCGTCAGATGGCGACCGGAGCGTTTCCGCCTGTTGTGGAAACGTTTGAACGTAACAAAACGATCTTTTTTCCCGGCGATCCTGCCGAACGAGTTTATTTTCTTCTCAAAGGAGCTGTCAAACTCTCCAGAGTATACGAAGCAGGAGAAGAAATAACGGTAGCACTGTTAAGGGAAAATAGCGTTTTCGGTGTTTTATCTTTGCTAACGGGAAACAAGTCAGATCGGTTTTACCATGCAGTAGCTTTTACGCCAGTAGAATTGTTATCAGCACCAATTGAACAGGTGGAACAAGCACTGAAGGAAAATCCAGAGTTGTCAATGTTAATGCTGCGAGGTCTTTCTTCGCGAATTCTACAGACAGAAATGATGATAGAAACACTTGCTCACCGAGATATGGGATCGAGACTGGTAAGTTTTTTATTAATTCTCTGTCGCGATTTTGGCGTACCTTGTGCGGACGGAATCACAATTGATCTGAAGCTTTCTCATCAAGCAATCGCAGAGGCAATTGGTTCTACTCGCGTTACTGTCACCCGTTTACTGGGCGATTTACGCGAGAAAAAAATGATTTCTATCCACAAGAAAAAAATTACAGTTCATAAACCTGTAACTTTAAGTCGTCAATTCACCTAAAACAACTGGGGGAAGTGGAGTCGGCGCTCATATCTAGCACACACCCTATAACTAAAGCTAAACTTTGCTTATTGAGTGATTTCAGTTATGCCATTCTCCAATTCCCCACAGAAAGTGGTTAAACGTAGTAGGCTGTTTCTAGAAGGATTTCGTCGGTAGCTAGATTATGACCACCGCGTACATCCTCATAGCCGCAATTCTCATTCTGGGAGGCGTCATAGCCACCGTGGGCGATCGCATTGGCACACGAGTTGGCAAGGCGCGACTCTCACTTTTCAACCTGCGACCGAAAAATACCGCTGTACTGATAACTCTTCTTACAGGTAGTTTGATCTCGGCATCAACCCTGGCAATTTTATTTGCCGCAGATGATGGATTGCGCAAGGGAGTATTTGAACTAGAAGATATTCAAAAAGATCTCAAGCACAAGCGAGAACAACTCAAAACCACAGAAGCAGAGAAAAGTCAAATCGAAACCAAACTAACGCAAGCCAGATCTGAACAAGCAAAAGCACAAGAAGATTTACGCGCAATTAATCAGTCGTTGCAGGCAGCAAATGCCAAGCAACTTGCCACACAAGCACAGTTGAACCGTACTCAAACCCAACAAGCTCAAACTCAAGCGCAACTCCAACGCACTCAGAAAGAACTAGGTCAAGTGGTATCGCAGTATCAACTGGCAATAGCTGAACTCAAGAGCGTTTACAATGAGAAAAAGATCCTAGTAGCAGAAATTAGCAAACTGCGCTCGGATCGAATTGGATTAATCCAAGAAGCTAATAACACGATCAACCAAGCAAAAGCAGCCATCGAGAAACGCGATCTTGAACTTGCCAACCGACAACAAGCAATTAAAAAACGGGATCAAAAAATTGTTGAACTGGATCAACTGATTCAAAAGCGTAACTTAGAAATTACACAGCGAGAGCAAGTACTTGCCCAAAGAGAATCTCGTCTCAAAGATTTAGAAAAACAGCAACAATCTTTAGAACAGGAAGTCGCAAGGCTGGAAAAATTTTACCAATCTTATCGTGACCTGCGTTTAGGTAAACTTGCCTTATTTCGCGGTCAAGTGCTTGCTTCTGGTGTGGTGAGAGTAGAGCAAACAACTTCTGCACGTCACGCAGTATTTCAACTTTTACAAGAAGCCAACCGTAATGCCAGCGTTGAATTAACTGAACCAGGTGCAACTCCTCCGACAAATACTCAAATAGTACAATATAGCCAAGAGCAAATTGAACAATTGACTAAGCAGATTAGTGATGGTAGAGAATACGTAGTCAGAATTTTTTCTGCAGGTAATTACGTCAGAGGAGAAAAGCAGATAGCATTTTTTACCGATGCGGCACGGAATCAAGTAGTTTTTACAGGAGGTCAAGTATTAGCAGCAACTACAGCAGATCCAAAAACAATGACATCGTATCAACTACGACAGCGCCTTGAACTACTGATTTCTGCTTCTCAATTTCGTGCTCGTAATGCAGGAATTTTGGAGAATCTCGAAATAGATGGTACTTTTATTCGTTTTATTGCTCAACTGAGACAATACGATCAATTACTAGATATTAAAGCTGTTGCTGCGGAGGATACATACACTGCCGGACCACTAAGAGTAAAACTGGTAGCAATCCAAAATGGACAAATAATTTTTAGTACGTAAATACTGTATCTATACTTTCTATGAATTCTCAGGAATTTTCTCTCACACAACCAGTGATTCTGGGCTTTGATCCAGGTCGAGATAAGTGTGGTTTAGCAGTGATGGGACTAGATAGAAAACTATGTTATCACCAAGTGGTCAAAGCTGAGCAGTCAATTAGTACTATTGAGGAGCTACGTCAAAAGTTTCCCATTTCCATATTAGTAATGGGAGATCAAACTACGGCAAAACGCTGGAAACAACAACTACAGCAAGAATTAGCACAACCGTTAAGTATAGTTTTAGTCGATGAACGTTACAGTACCTTAGAAGCACGCGATCGCTATTGGCAAATGTACCCTCCCAGTGGACTCACAAAGCTATTACCAAAAGGTTTGCGTCAACCACCACGAGCGATCGATGACATTGTTGCCATCCTTCTCATCGAAAGATACCTTAACCGCCTCACCGAATCCAATCAACCGTAGAGACGCCTCACCGAGGCGTCTGCGTCTCCACACCCATCCATTTCATAATTCCGCCCGAATAGTAAAAGCATAATCTCCTCCTGGCTCTAGCTGGTAGTCCTTCTGCTCCAAAAAGCGGCCAAGAGGTTCCTTAATTAAAGCACGTCCCAGGTTTGGTTGAACCGACAGTTCCCCCCGAAGGAAATGCCATTGAAACTGCCATTCAAAATCACCTGCTCTCACATCACCTTCCAATAAACCTTGTTGCCACGATTGGCGCGTAATCCTCACATGGGCAGTAGTTTCTGGTAAACGCTTAGCACTCACAACGCTTTATGTCAATGTTTTTATTAAAATATATTGCTTCTAGTTTTACATTTATTTAAAATATCTCAAATCTATAAATAGATAGATCGACTAGAGCTATAAAACTGTAAATCCATCAACTCCTCTAACTCCCTTGTCAAAGGAAACCGTTTGTTGACATCCTTTTGTTTTATTTACTCTAGCGATTAAACAATCTGAAAAGTCAGCCTTGCTCTTTCTATATTCGCGAAGTGACCACCATGCTGCATCTTTGCTCTCAAAATCAAACATACTTGTCCTGAGAATTTTTTCAAGAGCATCTGCTATTTCCTCTTTGGTGTAGCTGTAAGCAGATTCTAAAACCCATACAAATTCGCACAGAACAATATTGTTAATGAAGCAATTATTTTCGCCTTCTGCAACTGTTTGCTCAATAAATTGGCTGACTTTTTCTCCCTGAACTGGGTCATCTTGTACTATATATCGGACAAGAATGTTAGTATCTAATCCCTTCACTCGTTTTTTGCCGCTCTTTTTCTCACTGCTGCATTCATTTCTTCAACAGAAATAGATTTCATGCCTTCTCGGTGCAAGATTCCCTTCAACTCTTGCACTTTAATCGTTGCTGGTTGAACGATCACACGCCCATCTTCCTCAATGATGAAATCAATTTGATCTCCGGGGTTTATTTGCAGATAGTCCCGTATTTCTTTGGGTATAGTGGTCTGCCCCTTAGTGGTAATAGTTGCTGTTGGCATTTGACCTTTGCTAATTAGAGAATCCTTACTTAAAGGTAAGGATTAAAGAAGAATTTGTCAAGCCAAACAAAATCAAAAGCGGATTTTAGATTTGCGATTCAGCCAAAATCTAAAATCCAAAATTCACTTACCGATTAACCGCTGCAGCTTCCCGCGCTGCTGCTGCTTGATCTGGGTGAATACCCAAGCGGGTAAGATTAATCCTACCTTTATTATCTATCTCGCGCACCTTGACAATTACTTCGTCACCAACTGCGACTTCATCCTCAACTTTGCCCACTCGGTAGTCAGCTAGTTGAGAAATGTGGATCATCCCTTCTTTCCCAGGAAGAAATTCCACAAAAGCGCCTATAGGTATAATTCGAGTTACACGTCCCTCATAAACATCACCCTCATTCAGCTTGCGCGTCATGCCCTGAATAATATTCCGTGCTTTTTTCGCTTTGGTTTCATCCAGAGCGGAAATCGTCACAGTACCATCATCTTCAATGTCAATTTTAGCACCAGTTTCTTCCGTGATGCCCTTAATTGTCTTACCTCCAGGTCCAATTACCAAACCAATCATGTCAGGATCGATCTTGATAGTTAAAAGACGTGGAGCAAAAGGTGACATTTCGCTACGCGGTTGAGCAATTGCTTGCAGCATTTTTTCGAGAATGTGCAACCGTGCTGCTTTTGCTTGATGGACTGCTTGGGCGATAATCTCCAAAGATAGACCAGAGATTTTCATATCCATTTGTAAGGCAGTGATTCCACTGTCTGTGCCGGCTACTTTGAAGTCCATATCACCAAGAAAGTCTTCGATGCCCTGAATGTCCGTGAGGACTCGTACCTCTTCGCCTTCCTTAATCAAACCCATTGCCGCACCGCTGACTGGTTTGGAAATAGGTACGCCTGCATCCATTAACGCCAGTGTAGAAGCGCACACCGAACCCATCGAAGTAGAACCGTTGGAAGAAAGTACTTCCGATACAACCCGAATTACGTAGGGGAATTGTTCTTTGGATGGTAGAACTGGTAGTAGCGATCGCTCTGCCAACGCGCCATGACCTATTTCCCTACGTCCTGGCGCACGTAAGGGTTTCGTTTCCCCTACCGAGAACGGGGGGAAGTTATAGTGGTGCATGTAGCGCTTTTGTTGGTCTTGTTGCAAGTCATCGCTCAGATATTGCATATCTCCGGGTGTACCGAGAGTACAAGCGGATAATACCTGAGTTAGTCCCCGGTTAAATAAACCGCAACCGTGAATTCGCTTAGGCAAAAAGTCAACCAGACAAGAAACCGGACGTACTTCATCAAGTTTACGACCATCAACGCGCACGTTATCTTCAACGATTTGACGGCGCATTAACTTTTTCGTAATGTCTTTGAAAGTATTATCTACTGCCTTACTATTTTTAGCTGCGGCAGTACGAATCGGATCTTCTTCTGGTAGTTCAGCGATCTTTGCAACAACGGTATCTTTGATTGCATCTAAAGCTTTGTCGCGTTCTGGTTTGCTTAAATCAAATTGCGACAGAATTTTCTTGATCTCATTTGATGAGCGCTCTTTGAGGTAGTCTTCTAAAGTTGAATCTACCTCTGGTGGTGCATCTTGGATAATTTCCAACCCTAATTCGGCAATCAAGTCTTGCTGTGCTTTGATTAAATCCTGCACTGCTTCATAGCCAAATTCAATTGCTTCAATGATGTCTCGCTCTGGCAATTGATTAGCTCCTGCTTCCACCATGATTACACCTTCTAGCGATCCTGCCACTATCAGGTCTAAATCTCCAGCTTCAACTTCTGCATAAGTGGGGTTAATAATAAAATCATCCCCCACCAAACCAACACGCACTGCTGCCATTGGTCCATTAAAAGGAATGCCAGCTAAGATAGTGGCTATAGAAGCACCTGTTACCGCTAATACATCTGGTGGCACTTGCTCATCCATTGAAAGCGTCAATGCTACAACTTGTAGGTCGTCTCTCAACCAAGATGGGAACAAAGGACGTAATGGACGGTCAATCAAACGGCTAGTGAGAATTGCTCTTTCTGGTGGACGCCCTTCCCGTCGCAATAATCCTCCAGGTATTCTACCTGCTGCATACAATCTTTCTTCATAATCTACTGTCAGGGGAAGAAAATCAACGCCGTCTCTGGCTGCTGATCGTGTAGCCGTCACCAAAACTGCTGTGTCCCCAGATTGTATCAACACTGATCCTCCAGCCTGGGGAGCTAGTTGACCAACCTTCAGTCGAATATCCCGTCCGTCAAAGGATATTGACTTTTCAAATTCTCCCATTCAGTTTTTTTTCCTTCTCTTTCACTATTCTCTCTCTGTGGCAATCCTAACATTTATGCACGTTTGTCGTGGAGGCAGTTACATACAAAGATAAATAATTTCACCACACCCCCGGAGGACGTGGTGTGCCTGGTTGCTTTGAAAACAGTTCTACAAATTTAGGAATTGAGCAAAATAAATCAAGTTTTCATGTATCTTAGGATATATCTGTTCTCGTACTCAGCATTAAACAGAATCAACCGCCTAGAACTTTGCTGCCCACTCTAGATCAAAAACTCGATCACCTCTTACCTCTGTCTACTCTGCGCCTCTGCGGTTAAATAAATTACTTTTTCACCGCACCAGGGATAGAGAGCGCAGAGGAAAATGTTTATAATACTTAATTATTAGCAATAATTTAAGATGATAAAAGCATGATTCAAAGCTTTAAATTAGGCAAAATTTTGAGTAGTTAAGAAATGGCAATTTTACATGGTACTTGGTTACTAAAAAATCAGGGTGGCTGCTTATTTATTTGGGGCGAAACTTGGCGAACTAGAGAAGATAGTTTTGCTCAGAACACTTTAAGACAAGTGTCACCACATCCATTGGCAATGACACCAGCGGAAATAAGCTCATTATTGCACAAGCACAACCTGCTTAAAGGCGCTACTGATATTATACCAAAAGACACGCAAACAATTGCCTTACCAACTTATATTCAAGAAAGTGATAGTAAGACATTATCAATATTTCCAACGTATTCTGTCATAATAGACACCCCCGATGAAACAGAAAAGACAGAAACTATCCAATATCTACAACCTTGGTTGATTGAGGGTTATTGCCTCAACCCTAATGATACGATCAAATTACTTACCTCTCTACCGCTAAATAGCGCTAATGGAAATTCCTTTTTAGGTGGAGATTTACGCTTTTGGGCGCAGATTTCGCGATGGAGTTTGGATTTAATTTCACGATGTAAATTTTTACCAACTCTCCAAAAGCAAGCAGATAACTTGATCACTGCCAAATGGCAAGCACTTTTAGATAGTGCTGTAGACGGAACCCGTTTAGAGAAATTTTCTCGGTTAATGCCTCTAGCTTGTCGGGTGTATCAGCAGGGGAGCATAGCCTCAGGTTTAAACCTGGGGGGGGAGGAGGGGAGAAATGATCCCATTACCTACCCAGCAGTAAATTTACCTACGAAACCGCAAGAATTGTTGCTAGGATTTCTCAACGACACAATAGATGCGCAAATCCGAGGGATGCAAGATAGTCAAGTGCTAGAGACAAGAGTGATGGCGTCAATACCTGCAACTGTGCGACAGTGGTTACAATTTTTGACAGCTACATCTAATACAGTCAATGCCAATGCGTTGGAGGTAGAACGACTAGAAGCAGCGCTCAGAGCTTGGACGATGCCAGTGCAATCCCAATTAGTCGGAACTCGCTCGTTTCGTACCTGTTTTAGACTACATCCCCCAGAGCCGGGTGAACAGGATTGGACTTTAGCGTATTTCCTCCAAGCTGCTGATGACCAAAATTTTTTGGTAGATGCAACCACAATTTGGCATCACCCGTTGGAAAGATTAGTTTATCAAAATCGGACAATTGACAATCCCCAAGAAACTTTCTTGCGCGGTTTAGGATTGGCTTCCCGCTTATATCCAATCATTGCACCTAGCTTGGAAAGTCCTAACCCACAAAGATGCTACCTTAATCCCGTGCAAGCTTATGAGTTTATTAAGTCTGTGGCGTGGCGGTTTGAGGATAGTGGTTTAGGTGTAGTTTTGCCTCCTAGTTTGGCGAATCGCGAGGGATGGGCAAATCGTTTGGGTTTGAAAGTCACCGCCCAAACACCGAAGAAACAGAAGGGACGTTTGGGTTTGCAAAGTTTGTTGAATTTTCAGTGGGAATTAGCCATTGGTGGACAAACTATTTCTAAGGCAGAGTTTGACAAACTTGTCGCCATGAATAGTCCATTAGTGGAGATTAATGGTGAGTGGGTGGAATTGCGATCGCAAGATATCAAAACAGCCAAAGCCTTTTTCGCTGCCCGCAAAGATCAAATGGCACTTTCATTAGAAGATGCTTTACGTATAAGTACTGGGGACACTCAGGCGATTGAAAAATTACCTGTAGTCAGCTTTGAAGCATCTGGGGCTTTGCAGGAGTTAATTACTGCCTTGACAAATCATCAAGCACTCAGTCCTTTACCTACCCCTACCAGCTTAGTGGGACAATTACGACCATATCAAGAACGTGGTGTTGCGTGGCTTGCTTTCCTGGAACGTTGGGGATTAGGCGCTTGTCTTGCTGACGATATGGGATTGGGTAAGTCGGTTCAATTTATCACTTTTCTCCTACACCTGAAAGAACAGGAAGTGCTGGAAAAACCTACGCTGCTTGTTTGCCCTACTTCAGTATTAGGAAACTGGGAACGAGAAGTGAAGAAATTTGCGCCTACACTGAAAGTTTTGCAGTATCACGGTGATAAACGTCCTAAAGGTAAGGCGTTTGAAGAAATAGTTAAAAAACATGATTTAATTATTACTAGTTATGCACTAGTTCAGCGAGATGTCAAGACGTTGCAAAGTGTTTCTTGGCAGGTAATAGTTTTAGATGAAGCACAAAATATCAAAAATTCAGAGGCGAAGCAATCCCAAGCTGTGCGTCAACTAGAAACTACATTTCGCATTGCTTTAACAGGAACGCCTGTAGAAAATAGACTACAAGAACTTTGGTCAATTCTAGATTTTCTCAATCCTGGGTATTTAGGAAATCGGCAATTTTTCCAGCGACGGTTTGCGATCCCAATCGAAAAGTATGGAGATACGGCTTCGTTAAGTCAATTGCGCTCATTAGTTCAACCATTTATTCTCCGACGTTTAAAAACAGACCGCGAAATTATTCAAGATTTGCCAGAAAAACAAGAAATGACAGTATTTTGTGGTCTAAGTCCCCAACAAGCAGAACTTTATCAAAAAGTAGTGGAACAATCACTGGCTGAGATTGATAATGCAGAAGGCTTGCAACGTCGAGGAATGATTTTGGCTTTATTAATTAAGCTGAAACAAATCTGCAATCACCCCGCCCAATATTTGAAAGAAAATTCATTACTTAAACATCAGTCAGGTAAACTCCAACGTCTTGTGGAAATGTTAGATGTGGCTTTGGCAGAAGGCGATCGCGCTCTAATTTTCACACAGTTTGCTGAATGGGGTAAGTTGCTCAAACCATATCTGGAACAATATTTAGGGCGAGAGACGTTATTTTTATATGGTAGTACCAGTAAAAAACAACGTGAAGAGATGGTAGATCGTTTCCAGCACGATCCCCAAGGTCCTCCGCTCATGCTTTTATCATTGAAAGCTGGTGGTGTGGGATTAAATTTAACCAGAGCAAATCATGTCTTTCACTTTGATCGATGGTGGAACCCCGCTGTAGAAAATCAAGCCACAGATAGAGTTTTTCGGATTGGTCAAACTCGTAATGTACAAGTGCATAAATTCGTTTGCTCAGGTACATTGGAAGAAAAGATTCATGACATGATTGAAAGTAAGAAACAACTAGCCGAACAAGTAGTTGGTACAGGTGAGGAATGGTTAACTGAACTAGATACAGACCAACTTCGCAATTTACTACTTCTTGACCGCGATGCAGTCATAGAAGAAGATACAGAATAATAAGATAGGGAGACAAGAGAAACTACTCCTGACTCCTGACTCCTGACTCCTGACTCCTAACTCCTAAATCATGGAAACTAATTACACTCTTCAAGCAAGTAGAGAATGGTGGTCACAACGGTGGCTGGATTTGTTAGATTCCTACCGCTTTAAAAAGCGTTTAGAACGGGCAAGAAATTACGCACGGCAAGGAAATGTTTTGAGCATAGAATTCAAAGGCGCAATAGTATTAGCTAGGGTACAAGGTAGCGAACCAGAACCTTATAAAGTTTCTCTTTCTCTTGAGCCATTTACTAGTGAACAGTGGGGTTACATAATTGAAACAATGTCGGCAAAAGCCATATTTGCAGCTAAATTATTAGCAGGGGAAATGCCACAAAATATTGAAGAAGTATTTACAGCTAATGGTCTTTCCTTATTTCCTTTTACGCTGTCTGATGTTCATAGTAAATGTTCCTGTCCTGATAAGGCTAACCCCTGTAAACATGTTGGTGCAATTTACTATCAGTTAGGCGATCGCTTTAGTGAAGATCCATTTGTACTGTTTCAATTACGAGGACGTACTAAAGAGCAAATTCTTAACGACTTACGCTCTTTACGCAGCACAAAAAATGTAGAGACGTTGCAGGCAACGTCTCTACAAAAACCTAATGTTCAAGAATCCTCCACTCATCAAGTGTCTTTAGAAATCAACACTTTTTGGGAATATAACCAACCACTAGATTCAAATCTTGTCGTCATTGCTCCATCAAGTAGCGAAACAATTTTAGATGTTTTGGGGTCAATTCCCTTAGCAAAGGAAGAAGAAAACCTCGCTAGTTCAACTGCTGCTGATGTGGTTATGAAGTATTTGGACACAGTTTACAAAGACGTAAGTCAGAAAGCTGTTGTCGCAGCCATGAACGTTGGCGGGAGCTAGTCCATTGGGAAACAAATCTTTGCAAAAATACGTATATAATTCTCCAGCAGGTCGATAAATAGTAAGTAATATTGAGACTTTAACAAACACTCTGCTGCATAGTATGATGCAAGCAAGACAAGGAGCAGGAAGAAAATCCTGTTAATGTGTAAGGACGCGATTGCTCGCGTTTTTACACATTGAAACACCAATTCTCCTAATGCTAGCTAGGGAAATGTCAAAAAAGTACAGTAATCTAGTCAAATAAATATGGAATTTAATACTAAAATGATTACCGTAGAACTTAGTGATGGCACTCATGTCAGAGTTGAGGCTACGCAAATAGGAGAACGCAAAATTAATATTCAAACCCGCTCTTTCCAAGAAATTACCGCAGCTATTGAATCACTTACCAAAGAAATTGCGACAACATTACATAAAGTTCAGCCAGTTAAAGCTACTGTAAAGTTTGGTATAGATATTAGTATTGAATCTGGCAAACTTACAGCAGTACTGGCTAAAAATGCTAGCACTGCTAATTTAGAGATTACTCTAGAATGGGAAAAATAAATGAAGATTATAGGGTTTAACCTTCCTTCTGTGGAAACACGAGTAAATTAAAACCCACTTAAATAGCGGGTTTTGCATAAATTATTTTTAAATTAGTTAAGCAACATCACTTTGAGATTGTCGGGTTGCCTCAATTAATTCTTCAAGCTTATCAATATCTTCAAGTGAATAAAATACAGGATTTGGGTCAGCTTTAATCTTATTCCATCAAAGCATGAAAGGCTTGTGTGTCATTAGCGTTGACACTAATATTCTGTTTTCGGGATTGGGTTGGCGAGGAAGCCCGTTTCGTTGCTTGGAGTTAGCGCGAAATGGTCAAGTTGTATCGGTGACGTGCCAAGAAATATTAGCAGAGTTAAAGGAAAAATTGCAACTGAAACAGAAAATGTCTGTCACCGAAGCAGCTCAAGACGTAGCTAAAATCCTTTCTTTTTCACGTTTGGTGACAATCGACAACACTCTTGAGATTGTTGTCAACGATCCTGATGATGATATGGTTTTGGAATGTGCGGTAGTGGGAGGTGCAAGTCACATTGTCACAGGCGATCGCCATCTCCTATCCTTAAACAGTTATCAGGATATTGCCATTGTCAGCGCGGTACAAAGCCAAACAACCTTGGCTCATTTAATGAACCAAGGCTGCTTGTATGCTATAGCTATTTATTATATGAGACACCTAACGATTACCACCTACGACCGCTCTGATGAAGGGTTTCGCCTTCCTTCGGTGGAAACAAAGTGGAGGAAGCGACAAAAACTCCACATCGTCAATGCCTTATATTAGCACTGTTCTCGCATCTGACGTCGCTCTCCTTCGATGCAAGACTATGGATCACAGCGGCATAACATCCATCCAGTGCTGCTTTGTTATGACTATATAATAACAACTAAGTCTGTTTGAATTAGTCACTCTGGGGAATGAAGAGTAGTTAAACTATAGTATGAGAAATTGGCAGAAAAATTTGCTTAAATATCTAGCAATTGGACTAATCTGTTTAACTATAGCTTTTTTTTACATTAATCAATATATGAAGCAAGAAGAAATGCGTATGATCATTGAGAAAGCTAGAGATGCTTGGATAGCTCAAGATGCTAACGCGATCACACAGTTATTTACCCCAAATGGGGAACTGATTGTTCCAGGGCAAAAATGGCAGGGGCAAGAAAGAATTCGCCAAGAAGTTACTAATTTTGCACTAGCTAATTACCAAGTAAAAATTGAAATTCGACGCATTATTTTTGCGGAAAATCAAGCAGCTGTTGAGTGGTACTATGAAGATACCGACAAAGCAAGTGGTCGTCGCAATCAAGCAGACGACGTGATTATGATTGATTTCCAGAATGGTTATATTAGCCGTTGGCGAGAATACTTCGACACAACAACACCAGCTAGCAACCAGAGTTAAAAGAAACCGGGTGATTCAACGAAGAGAAACCCGGTTTCTTGCCCCATTAATTAGCGTGGTTGTGAGCGTGATTATTGTTGTAGCGAACTCTTGTACCTGCCCACTGCAACTTCTCCTGTAACGTTTGATAATAAGAATTGTTTTCGCGCAGAATGATAAACTTGGCGCGAGACTCTGCCATTCTAATATCAACGCGGTTTCCGGGCCAAATTGAAGTAGCTAGTACCCCATCAGTCCACAACTTAGTACTTAAATCATAATCCCCCAAAGGCCAGATGCTAACAACAGAACCAGGAGGTAAAACTATGGGACGACTAGAAAGACTCATTGGACAAATGGGAGTGATAGTGATAGCCTCCATCCCATCGTGGATAATTGGTCCATTGGCAGAAACAGTGTAACCAGTGGAACCAGTGGGTGTAGAGATAATCAAACCATCGCCTACGTATTGATCGACTACCTCACCATCAATTTCCATTTCCAAAATTGAGGTAATCATGCGATCGGCAGAAGCTGGTTTGACACACATTTCATTTAAAGCCAAATAGACATCAGATACTGGTTCTAAATTTGTGCCGTGACCTTCATACACTGCAGCTTGTAACATCATCCGCCTTTGAATAGCATAAAGGTCTTGTGACAGGCGATCCCAAACTCGTTCAGTATCTTGAAACTCTTCCACTGACTCTGTTAAAAACCCCAAATGTCCCCCCACATTTACTCCCAAAATGGGAACACCCGCTGGGGCTAAATGTCTTGCACCAGTTAAGACTGTACCGTCGCCGCCAAGTAATAAAGCAAGATCAATTGGTTGTACAGCTGAAGCCAAAAACACTGGGTAAGGGTTATCTTTTGGTCCGCTTGGTCCCATTAATACCTGACAATGGCGATTCTCTAGTTGCTTGGCACAGATTTCTGCCCAGCGTTTACTTTGAGAATCGCGTGCTTTATAAGCAATAATTACATGCTTGAGTTCCACAGAACTACCATTTGAGAAGATTAAACTGCTCCATATCAACAGTATCACGGTTACGATAGATTGCTAGCACGATCGCCAACCCCACCGCTGCCTCTGCTGCTGCTACGGTTATCACAAATACTGTAAACACCTGACCCTTAATTAATGTTGAGTCTAGGTAGTTGGAAAAAGCCATTAAATTTAAATTAACGGCATTCAACAGTAGCTCAATTGACATTAACACTCTTACTGCATTACGGCTATTTACTAAACCATAAATGCCGATACAGAATAAAGCTGCGGCTAGTAACAAAAAGTACTGTAATTGCATGAGTTGTTAGTTGCTAATTGTTAATTGTTAATAGCTAATTGCTAATTGCTAACCTTTATACCATTAGCTATTAGCTATTAGCCATTAGATTTACTGAATATTGCGACTAGCATCACCTACTGATACCAGTTCTCTGGGACGTTCTGGCAATGTCAAAACAGGTTGCTGATTGGGAGATATTGCTTGTTCTGGCAAAAACTCACGTCGTGCCAGAATGATTGCGCCTACCATTGCTATTAACAACAAAATTGAAGCTAGTTCAAAAGGTAGTAAAAAGTCACTAAAGAAATGTTGACCGATTAAAACTATAGTGTTGTTGGCAGGGGTAGCAGTAGATAGCGTCCAAGGTGTAACTAAAATCATTGTGCTTAGTAGCACAAATAATCCCGCACTAACTACAGCTGTTAGTGCTTTCCGCAACCAAGCATTATGTAAGGGAACAAAATCTTGCCGCTTGTTTACCAACATAATGGCAAACAAAATTAGCACGTTAACTGCACCAACGTAAATTAGCAATTGGGCTGCTGCTACAAAGTCAGCATTCAACAAAAGGTATATTCCGGCGATGCTGGCAAAAACACCTGCTAGCAAAAAGGCAGAGTAAACAATGTTATCGAGCAGTACCACACCTAGTGCTGCTCCAATCATCATCACAGCCAATATCCCAAACGAAACAACCTGTACTCCTTGAGCTAGATTCACAATTTTTTGTCCTTTGTCATTTGTCGTTTGTCATTTGTCATTTGTCAAAAGTGCTTAGTTTTTTATCAATGACTAAGGACTAATGACTAATGACGTTTATTTTTCTTGCTGCACAAGATCTTCTGGACGATCGCCTGCACGAGGTGCATCTTCTGGTACATTATGAGGTTCCATGACACCTTTTGGTAAATAAACTAGTTCACGTAATGGTGTCACCATTGGGTCAAGAGTTACCTTGTAAGGTAAACGACCCAAAGCTACGTTATCATAGTTCAATTCATGGCGATCGTAAGTAGAAAGCTCGTACTCTTCTGTCATTGATAGACAGTTAGTTGGGCAATATTCCACACAGTTACCGCAGAAGATACAAACTCCGAAGTCTATGCTATAGTGGTTGAGCTTTTTCTTTTTGCTGGCTTTGTCAAATTCCCAATCCACTACAGGTAGGTTGATCGGACAAACCCTAACACAAACTTCGCAGGCAATACATTTATCAAATTCAAAGTGAATCCTACCGCGAAAACGCTCACTGAGAATTAGTTTTTCGTAAGGGTACTGCACGGTGATCGGGCGTCTACGCATGTGATCGAAGGTTACAGATAATCCTTGACCGATATAACGCCCTGCCTGCACTGCTTCTTTGGCGTAATCACCAACTTGCTTCAGGAATTTTAACATATGATCGTGTTTCTCTCTCTTGATTAGATAATTGCTAATTGTTAATAGCTAATGGATAATTGCTGAATAACTATTAGCCATTAACCATTAGCCATTAGCTCTTAGCCACCGAAGGCAACGGGAAAAGCTAGCTTCAAGGCTGCGGTTAATAGTAAGTTAACCAAACCTACTGGTAGTAAAAACTTCCATCCTAAATCTAACAATTGGTCAATGCGGACGCGGGGTACTGTCCAACGTAACAAAACTGCCAGGAAGACTAGGAAGTAAGCTTTGAGAACAGTCATTGTGATCCCCAAGGAGGCGGTTACAATCTGTAGAACCGGATTTGTTTCACTTACTCCCAACCAGCTTGCTATTAAATTGATGGGAATAGGTAAATCCCAGCCGCCCAAGTATAAAACTGTAAACAGCAAACCAGAAAGCACAAGGTTGAGATAAGAACTCAGATACAAAAGTCCGAATTTCATGCCCGAGTATTCTGTCAAATAACCTGCGACTATTTCCTCTTCAGCTTCTGGAAGGTCAAAAGGCATTCTTTCACATTCGGCAAGGGCAGCGATCCAAAAGATGATAAAACCAACTGGTTGCCGCCAAACGTTCCAACCGAGAATGCCGTAGCCAGACTGCTGATTAACAATATCAATAGTGCTGAGGCTATTAGACATCATGGCGATCGCCATCACTGACAAAGCCAAAGGAATTTCGTAACTGATTGACTGCGCTGCTGCCCGCAAACCGCCTAACAGGGAGTACTTATTATTAGACGCATAGCCTGCCATTAACAACCCAATTGGTTGAATGCTTGCCAACGCAATCCACAAAAATACCCCCATACTCACGTTGGTAATTACTATATTTTGTCCAAACGGCACGATTAAATAGGACACAAATACAGGAAGCACAACGAGAATTGGTCCGAGAGTGAACAGGAAAGCTTCTGACTTAGCTGGTGTCACATCTTCTTTAAAGACAAGCTTAAGACCATCTGCTACCGGAGCCAATAACCCAAAAGGACCTATATACTCAGGACCAATCCGCTGCTGTGCGGCTGCTGAGATTTTTCGCTCTAGCCAAGTGCTGACTAGCACTCCCACAGTTGCACCAATTAGCATTAACGTCATTGGTACAGGCATCCAAATGGCTTTGGCTGCGCCGGATGGCAGTCCCAAATCCATTAGGGATTGAATAAAAGTTCCTTGCAGATCAATTCCTGGATTCATTTTTTTCTTGAAATCATTGATTCATGTGATTTTCGACGATCACGCGTGCAAACAAATGTAAACTCTTCCCCCATTATCTTTACCTAACCAGCGGCAAAATTTAAGATTTTTTGCAATCCCCATGCTTAGTATATCGTTGGTTGGTTTTTCCTCTCGCAACGACGGAGAGATTCTGCTAATGGTATGGATTGAGGGAGAAAGGGAGTGGGGGAGAATACAAGTAAAAAGAACCAAGTTAAAGGTCAAAAGAAGAAATAATCTTTCTTTTAACTTTTAACTTTTAACGTTTGCCTACCGCTGCTCTATCGGCACATAGGCAAAGCCGTTACGACCGTTGTAAACCTGAGTGGGACGGAAAATTCTGTTTTCTGTCAGTTGTTCTTTCCAGTGTGCTAACCAACCTGCTACACGAGCGATCGCAAATACTGGTGTGAACAAATCTGTCGGAATTCCCAATTTCCTATACACCAAACCAGAGTAAAAGTCAACATTAGGATAAATCCCTTTTTGACCTAATTTTTCCTCAACCACCCGCTCCATTTCTTGGGCAATGTCGTAGTACTTATCGTGTCCAAACTTGGCAAATAGTTGTTCCGCCAAGTCTTGCAAGATCTTAGCGCGTGGGTCTTTTACCTTGTACACACGATGCCCAAAGCCCATAATCTTAGCTTTGCGTTGAAGACAATCTTCAACGTAGGGGCGTACATTCTCCACAGTGCCAATTTCTTCCAACATCTGAATTACTTCTTCATTAGCTCCACCATGAAGGGGACCCCCCAAGGTTCCCACCGCGCTAGCTACCACAGCATAAGGGTCAGTCAGCGTTGAAGCTGTTACCCTGGCACTAAAGGTAGAAGCATTCATGGTATGCTCGGCATGAAGTATCAAGCAGACATCAAAAATTCGCGCTGCTAATGGATCTGGTTCTTTCTCACTGAGCATGTACAAGAAGTTGGCAGAGTAGTCCAACTCATCACAAGGACGCACAGGGTCATTGCCTTTGCGCATCAATTGAAAAGCTGCCACCATTGTTGGAATAGTCGCCAATAAACGAACCACCGCTTCCAGAATATAAGCAGGGTTATGTAAGTCTCGACGAGAGTAAAATAAACCCAGTGCAGCCGCAGAGGCTTGCAAGGCATCCATTGGGTGACCGCTTTCTGGGAAACATTTCATCATGTCCCGAATGCGGTACTTTATACGTCTGTGATGCAGAACTTCATGCTCAAACTCTGCTAGTTCGTCCTTGTTTGGTAATTCACCCCAAATCAAAAGATAAGCAGTTTCCAGAAATGTACTTTTTTGAGCCAGTTCCTCAATTTGGATGCCACGATATTCTAGTATTCCCTTTTGCCCATCAACATAGCTAATACTGGATTGGGCGGCGGGAATGCCCTCCAAACCAGGCTTGAATTCGCACACCATCATGGCAACACCATCTGTTGTTTATTGTGAAAAGATTTGCTTTTAGGTTAACTAACCAGAAACTCTTTTTACTTCAACAGCGTCCGTTCTTTAAGAAATTAGCAAAAGAAACGTTCACCAACTGCACGCTAAATGCAGGTCTATTAAAGTAAGTACCTGGGTGGTGTCAACCAGAACATCTGACTACGACCCAAGGGGGAACCTGTTTCTGGTAGTTTTAACCCAATCATACCCGCTTTTTTCAAGTCTAAACCTGCTTTGGCTTGTCCCCAGACGAGAATTTCTGCCCAAGAACTCAAATTTGGTTCATGTCCAACTAAAGCTAGCTGAGTTTCTGCTTGATATTTACTTGGTTTTAACCAGTCTGTAACCCAATTATGGATACTACCACTAGGTAACAGATGGTTACATTCTTCCCACTGGGAACTTAGTCCAGTTGCTACTAGAATTTCTGCCGTTTGGCGAGCTCGTACAAATGGACTAGTGGCAATCAAATCAAAGTGGAAGTCCAGCTTTTTCAGCCTTTGGGCAACCTTTTCGGTTTTTTGCCGACCTTCTTTAGTTAAAGAACGCGCTTCATCGTTAACCCCATCAAGCCGTTCTTCCGCAATACCATGTCGAATTAGATATAGTTCCACTGGGTGATGCCTGGAGTTTAGATTTTGAACCAAGAAATAAATTTCTCAACCAAGAAATAAATTTCTTGGCTAAAAGCTAAAGTCAGAAGACAGCTGACTAGTAAATCTTCAAGTCCGTTAAAACGGAATTGGCGCTATAAGCCTTGAACTTCAGTTCAAGGCGGCGTGACGCTGGATGTGCTACTCAGATTGAATTGGGTTATCTCTGGGATTAACTAACCTCAAGAGCTTTTGTTTAATTTGAGAGTCGAAAACGTCCCATTTCATTTTCGCATAAGCAGAATTTTCGTTACTCCCAGATAAAAAACCCATCGGAATTTCAAATCCGCCTGCGCTAAGTCTCCCACCGCCAAAAAAGCGTCCACTGCTATCTTGTCCAAAGGCTTCTTTGATGAACTCATCAGGATCAAGAGTAAGTTTGCTGGTTCTGAGGGAACCGATAACTACTTCAAATTCTTCATCTTCGTCATGAACAATACCGTAAACTACTGCAGTGTGAACATTTTCTTCTGTCACCAAAAAATCTGCCGCTTGAGGGATGGCATCGCGGTCATCATAGCGTAAGTAACCAACACCAGCGATGGAGAAGTTGTTTTGTACAATGCGGTTTTTTAGCGATCGCTCAATTACGTCCATTACCCGTTTTGAGCGAGTTGCCTGTAGTACTGCATTCAGCAACTGGGTATCGCTAAACCTACTTAAATAAGCCGCTGCCATAAAATCTTCCTCCTGTGCTTGCATAAGTCGATCAGTATCTGACCTTAACCCATGCATCAAGGCAGTGGCACATTTTACATGTTGACTAATACTACTATCTAACGTTAATAATCCCGCTTGCAAGTACTGAGTAAAAATTGTTGCTGTTGCCCTCACCGAAGGACGAATATCAACAAATTCTGACTTAATATTTCCTTGTAAATTGTGATGATCGACAACCACTAACAGCGGTACTGCTGCCTGTTGTAAGATTGGCACTAAACCAGATGTAGTTCCTTGATTATCTACCAGTACAAAACCTTGGTAAGATGACAAATCTTTACCTTTAAGACTTTGTAATGTCCAGCGTTGAGCTGGTAAACCTGTTAATTTTACTAAGGCAATATTTTCTTGATGGGACAGTGCACCAGCATAGATAATGTCACATTTGATGTCGTATTGCTGGGCAATTAACTGGTAAGTCCAAGCCGAAGAAAGTGCATCAGGATCGGGAAAATCTTGCAGTACTACCAGTTGGCGCTCATGTCGGTGTGCTAACAACGTATGATGCAACTCTTCTAACTTTTGCTGTGTTAAAGAATTGCTTCGTTGACCGAAACAGTTGCTGTCATTAATTGATCCCATCTGCGCTTTCGCACTCGTTTCAACTGCTTCTGAGTCTATTTCTATCTCATCGGAAGTTGGGTCTGTTGTCAACGGAAAACTCTCAATTTGAGTAAGGGGAGATTTAAATTGCATAGAAAACGTTTTTGGATATGTGAGACTCCGCTTTTTTTCCTGGAATACGACAATTAGCGCTCCAATAGTTCAGCCCCACATGTACGATCTTCGCAAAAATCTAGACATATGGCAAAGTTTCTCTTTCGTCAATAGATTTTATATTATAAAAACTAATTATTAAATTATATATAATTATTGTTACAAATATATTGCTATTTTGCATAGCAATGGGTTTCCATTTTTCGACTTATTATGCTAAAGTAGCGAAGTTGGTTATAAATCCTAAAGTGCTCGCAGATTGATCTGCTAGCTCAGAGGATGACCTACTCAGCCACGTTGCGCTCATTGTCGTTAAAGGACTAAAAAAGCAATTCGTTAGTTTAAAGTCCAATAACGTACTTTTGCCATTCTTTATGTGTACCTGTTTTTAAGTGTTTACTTACCTCAAAATATAAACTGCTATAAGGTCGGCGGGGTGTATGACGTAAAAGCATATGAGCCTCGCCTGGTGTACGGCTTCCCTTATTAACGTTGCACTTGACACAGGCAGTGACAATGTTTTCCCAACTATCGCCACCACCACGCGAGCGCGGAATTACATGGTCTAAAGTCAACTCGTCCCCTGTATAACCACAGTATTGACAAGCGTGACCGTCGCGGTGCAAGATATTTCGGCGAGTTAAAGGTATCTCCTTGTAAGGCACACGCACGTAATGGCGTAACCTAATCACAGTAGGAAGCGGAAAATCAGCATAGAGTTGTTTGCTGTTGAATTCGACCCGCTCAGCTTTGCCCTTAATTAAAAGGACAACAGCTCGTCTCCAGCTCGTAATATTGAGCGGTTCGTAAGAAGCGTTTAGAACCAAAACCTTCCCCATTGATAAACGCTCAAGGATATTATTTTTACATATATTAACACATAAACCTCTCGCTTGAAAAGATGAGAAAAAATTATAGTAGAGACGCTCCACCGGAGCGTCTCTACAAAATCGACCTAATTTAAATTCTTCGGGACAAACGCGAGAACGGCAAGTATTTGTAGAGGTACAGTAAGTTTTATAAGTGTGGTTTGAGAGGAGAAATTGATGTTAAGCCATGAGCAAACCCCGGATGTTGCATCCCTTCAAGAGTGCGACACCTACGCTTGGTTTTCGCAACGTGCTTGGGTGGAAATTGATTTAGCAGCTTTATCACATAACGTGCAGCAACTGCGACAATTTTTATCACCACGTACTCAGCTAATGACAGTAGTGAAAGCAGATGCTTATGGGCATGGAGCAGTAACAGTCGCCCAAACAGCACTTGTATCAGGAGCTTCTTGGTTGGGAGTAGCCACAGTTCCAGAAGGCATTCAATTGCGCGAAGCTAAAATTACAGCGCCAATTTTAATTTTAGGCGCGACTTACACTCCAGAGCAAATACAAGCTTTAGTTCACTGGAAACTCCAGCCCACTATCACAAGTCCGAAACAAGCTCTCATATTTTCCAACGCCTTAGAAGCGATCGCTCCCAATTCTGCTGTGCCAGTACATATAAAATTAGATACGGGAATGTCTAGGTTAGGAACTGATTGGCAACAAAGTGGTGAGTTTGTGCAACTAGTACAGCGATTACCTCATTTGGAGATTAAAAGTATTTATTCCCATTTAGCCACAGCTGATGATGAAGATCCTACAGTCATGAAACAGCAGCTTGCGCGATTTGAAAGTGCGATCGCGCAAATTAAAGCTATGGGAATCAATCCATCCTGCTTGCATTTAGCAAATTCAGCCGCAACACTCACAGATAAATCACTACATTATGATATGGTGCGTGTAGGCTTATGCGTCTACGGACTTTACCCAGCCAATCATTTGGTTGAGCGAATCAACCTCAAACCTGTTTTACAAGTTAAGGCAAGAGTAACCCAAGTCAAGACTATCACAAAAGGAACTGGGGTCAGTTACGGACATCAATTTGTTGCCCAAGATGATCTCCGCCTCGCCGTTGTCGGGATAGGTTATGCTGATGGTGTTCCTCGTAATCTTTCCCAAAAAATGCAGGTACTGATTCGCGGCGAAAAAGTTCCACAAATCGGAACTATTACAATGGATCAGTTGATGTTAGATGTAAGTGCCATGCCAGATATACAAGAGGGTGAGATAGTCACTTTAATTGGGCAACAAGGCAACGAACAAATCACCGCAGAAGATTGGGCAAATCAACTCAACACGATTTCTTGGGAAATTCTCTGTTCTTTTAAGCATCGTTTGCCGCGTGTGGCGTTGATGTGAGGGTAGTCTGAATTCGGAATTCCAAATTTTGAATTCCGAGTTCTGAAAATCTCATTGCCACAAATAAAATGTTGTGATAACATAGTTAACTGACGCGGATGTGGCGGAATTGGCAGACGCGCTAGATTTAGGTTCTAGTGCCGAGAGGCGTGAAGGTTCAAGTCCTTTCATCCGCATACTTATATCAAACTTTGTCGGGTGGGCATCTTGCCTGCCCTACTTTTTTGCATTACTATGCACAAATTTTGATGGTTTGATCAGTTTTAAACCCATACTTCTCGGTTAACGATAGTGTATGTGCCAGAACCCCGGTTTCTTGGAGAAACCGGGGTTCTAATTCGGAGCAAACTATTTGGTATTAATCTGTTAAATTTTATTTCGTATAAAGTAAAACTTCGTCAATTTGACAAGCTAGCTGAATATCATATCTTGCAGATTAACCCTTTTCGGTTATCTTTTAAGTGACAGCACCTTTTTCTTCTTAAAGAAAATTTTACAGAATGTAAAAGTAAAAATACTGAATTATTATCAAAGCTAACGTTAACTTTAACCTGAGATGGGAACAATCGTATTATACTTAAGTAAGAATACTGAAAATATCAGGTTTTTCCTGGCGAAAAAGCAGTATTATTGCGGTTGTAGTTCAGTTAGGCTTACTTTGATGTCAGTGGCTAGCTTCTCTACGTTTTGTGAAAGTATCTTATGTTCCCCGTAGGAGTAAGTAAAACAAATATAACTTACTAACTTACTAAGATTTTCTTATATTTAGTTCAGGGTGCTACCTTCTTGAAGCTTCGTCACAAACCCTTAGAAAGACTTTTGTCATATTGATCACAAAATGTTGGATACATAGGATTAATTTGTGGAAAAGCTTTGTCAAAACTAGCTTACACTAATCTAATTTAACAAAAGTTAAGCAGATGAACACAACTCCTTTAGGTAGCTACAAGTTCTTTCAAAAACTACACCCACTATCTCTGTTAGCACAATTAACTAGTCGTCGTGCCACAGGCTGTTTAAAAGTATCTACTGATGCCATTTTCTGGTCAATATACTTAGAAGAAGGTAAACTTATTTATGCTTCGCACTCGGCGCAATTGTTTGAAAGGTTTTCGCATCACATACATCAGTTGAGTCAGCAAATTCCCACTTTAGAGAGTGCAATTATTACAGAAGTAAGACTATTTTTTGAAAATAGTGGTAATGGATCAATTCTACAACCAGACTATCAAGCTATTTGCTGGTTAGTTGAGCAGGATTGTATTACCCCTTCTCAAGCAGTGATTTTGATCGATGAAATGGCGAAAGAAGTACTAGAGTCATTTTTGACACTTAAAGAAGGAAGTTATGAATTTAATAGTTTAAGTCCTTTAGATGAACTACCAACTTTCTGTCGTTTAGATTTAAGATTACTTGTAGAATACTGTCAGAAACAGATCCGAAGCAAGCAAGTCCAATCACCAATTTCTAAAGGTGGTACTTCTCAAATACCTAAACCTAGACAAATTCAAGTACCGCAAACACAATCTCAAGCCGGAGTACAGTTGCCAAGACCAATAAATTTTGATACCTCTGGTAGTAGCAAAGATAGAAATTCGGCTCAAACGGGTAGTAAAAATACTTATACAGTTGCGTGCATTGATGACAGTCCAACTTTTTTAAATTCCATCAAAAACTTTTTAGATGAAAATACTTTCTCAGTGGTGATGATCAATGATCCAGTAAAAGCTTTAATGCAAATACTTCGTAGTAAGCCAGATATTATCTTACTAGATGTCGAAATGCCAAACTTAGATGGTTACGAACTATGTTCTTTATTACGGAGGCATTCTGCTTTTAAAAGTACACCAATTATTATGGTGACAGGTAGAACAGGATTTATAGACAGAGCTAAGGCAAGAATGGTTAGAGCTTCTGGCTACTTAACTAAGCCTTTTACACAGTCGGACTTATTAAAAATAGTGTTTAAACACATCAGTTTAATGTAGCAATTATCTGAGAATACATTTTTTAATTTAGGAGATTTAGGAGTGAGTATAACTTTGCTTGGCACTATTTTGATTGTCGAAGACTCTCCGAGCGAATTGGAATTAATGAGTCATTATCTCACCGAAAGTGGTTATAACGTCATTAAAGCTAGTGGTGCAAAAGAAGCTCTGGAAAAAGCCGAAACGCAAAACCCAGACGTAATAGTTACAGATGTAGTGATGCCAGGAATGAGTGGGTTTGAATTATGTCGTTCTCTGAAAAGAAATCCAGCAACTCAAAAAGTACCAATTGTAATTTGTAGTTCGAAAAATCAAGAAATTGATCGATTATGGGCAATGAGACAAGGCGCTGATACATACGTCACTAAACCTTATACACGCGAACAACTTCTTCGCGCTATTAAATCTGTAGCAATTTGAATCCATGAATGCAAAAATTGCCCCCACAAAAATAATCCAAAATAACTTGGGAGACGGTTATCTCAAGTTTCAGTTAAATAGACAAACATCAGCTTTGATATCAATGCGGTATACACAAGAAGCAATTGTTGTACCTGTTGATGCTGTTACCTCAATGCCTAATATGCCCACATGTATATTAGGATTAATGAACTGGCGTAGTCGCATTGTTTGGGCAATCGATTTGTCCAAAATGCTCAATTTAGACTACCTTGATGGTAGACTTCGCTCCTATGACGTGATTATTGTTCGAGTGGAATCCATGCTTTTAGGTTTAGTTGTACAGGAAATTACAGGTACAGCTAAGTTTCATCCTGATGCGATTTTATCTCCTTTAGGTCATATAGCCTCTAGTTTAGTACCATATTTACGTGGCTGCGTTACTCAAGATCAAGAGATATTGCTGGTACTAGATGCACAAGCTATTGCTCAGTCTTCAATTCTCCGTAGTGATTAAAGTTTAGGGTGTACTACTAAAACAGAAATTAAGAGTGTTTTTATTCCCTGATTAAAGTGGAATTACTTTATGTTTAATAAAACAGATGCAACTAAGAGTAGTGATGGGCAAAATCTGACAAAGATTTCTTCATCACACAAAGTTAGTACAGATAGTAAAGTAGAAAGGCTTAACCGCTTTAGTGGTAATAGCCCTGATAATCCTCTCAATCAAGTAGTAACTAAGTTTGGTCGTCTGAGCTTGAGTACTAAAGCTATTATACTGGCAATTACAGTTAGCACAGCCCCAGTATTAGCAGTTGGAGCGCTTACTTATAAAGTAGCTAGTCAATCTTTGTCTGAGAAAATCTCCCAAATTCAAGAAAATGAAACCAATGGTTTGGCAGATAAAGTCAACCGTTTTATGATTGAACGGTATGGCGATATTCAAGTGATAGCTAGTTTACCGATTTTGACATCTCGCAGAGACAACACTAATAATCAAGATAAAAGTGCAGAATTAGATAAATTTGTTAAGATTTATAAAGTATACGATCACGTTGCCGTACTAGACCTTCAAGGTAACCCCATTGTAGGATCTCAAAGAGAAGACAGTGGTAATCGTGGCGAACGCGACTACTTCAAGGTAGTAGATAGACCGGAAATTAGTCAACCGCAAGTATCTAAAATAACTGGACAAAACAGTATATATGCTTTGGCTCCAGTTAAAGATCCAGCCACAGGTAGAACAATTTCCATAGTTAGAGCGCGAATGCCTGTGAAAGTATTAGAAAATGTAGTCAAGAATTATACAGAAGCAGGGCAAGAGTACTACATTACTAATGCGGAAGGAAAAGTTTTCTTAGCAACACAGAAAAAACAAATAGGTAGAAACGCGCTCCAAAATTTTCCCGGTTTAGCACAACAGCAAAGAAAAGGAAAAGAAGGTACTTTCACTACTGTTAATCAATTTGACAAGCAAGAGCAACTGGTAAGCTACTCCGCAAGAACACTAGAAGATTTGCCCGATTTAAAATGGCAAGTAATTCTAGCCACAAATGCAAATAATGCTTTTGCCCTCTCTAAACAACTGCTACTCGCAACAGCCTTGGGAACCGGATTAACAGCTTTGATTGTCGCTTTGATTGCAGCTTGGTTAGCTAAACGAGCTACAGAACCAATTATTCAGGCAACGAATGCCGTGACAAGACTCGGACAAGGCGATTTTAACACACGTATACAAGTAGAATCAGAAGACGAGTTGGGGGTATTAGGTGCTAATATTAACCACATGGCTGGGCAACTACAAACTTTAATTAAAGAGCAAGAACTCGATACAGCAAAGGCAAGAATTATCTCAGATCTCACTTTAAAGGTACGTAAAAACCTCAGAACAGAAGATATATATAGAACAGCAGTCAAAGAAATTCGCCAAGCACTGAAAACAGACAGAGTAGTCATATATAACTTTGAGCGGGGAACTTGGGATGGAAGTGTTGTTGCTGAATCAGTGACATCTGGATTGCCGCAAATGCTAGGAGAGAACATTGACGATCCATGTTTTCGCGATCGCCACGTAGAATTATACAAAGATGGTCGAGTACGAGCAATATCCAACATTTATCAAGATCCGAGTTTGAGTAATGCAGCTTGTTACATCAGAATGTTGGAGAAATTTTCCGTCAAAGCCAACTTAGTTGCCCCAATCATCAGCTCAGACGAACTAACAGGCTTATTAATCGCCCATCATTGTGATGCTCCCCGAAATTGGCAACAATCAGAAATTGATTTATTTAAACAAATAGCAATTCAAGTCGGTTACGCCTTAGAACAAGCAAAGCTTTTGGAAGAATTAGAACTTGCCAAATCTGTAGCCGAAAACTCCTCCGATGAAGAGCGTCAACAAAAAGAAGCTTTGCAAATGCAACTTCTAGAACTACTTTCTGAAGTAGAAGGAGCAGCCAGCGGCGATTTAACAGTACGTGCTGACGTGACAGCAGGAGAAATTGGTACTGTTGCTGACTTTTTTAACTCGATTGTCGAAAACTTACGTTTGATTGTCACCAAAGTTAAACAAACTGCTACCCAAGTAAATCAGGCAATTGGCTCCAACGAAGAAGCTATCCACCAACTAGCCGAAGAAGCATTGCTCCAAGCTGGAGAAATCAATCGCACCTTAGATGCAGTTGATAACATGACATATTCCATGCAAGCAGTAGCAAGCAGCGCGGCTCAAGCCGCAGTAGTAGCGCAAAATGCTTCCTCCACAGCATATAAAAGTGGACAAGCTATGGATATGACGGTGCAAAACATTTTGCATTTGCGCGAAACAGTTGGTGAAACAGCCAAGAAAGTTAAGCGTTTAGGCGAATCTACCCAACAAATTTCTCGTGTAGTAGCACTAATTAACCAGATTTCCATGCAAACCAACTTACTAGCCATCAACGCTGGCATCGAAGCGGCGCGTGCTGGTGAAGAAGGACAAGGTTTTGCTGTGGTAGCAGAGGAGGTGGGAGAATTAGCCGCCAGAAGTGCGGCGGCGACAAAAGAAATTGAACAAATAGTTGAGAATATCCAACGGGAAACGAGTGAAGTTGTGACAGCGATGGAATTAGGCACTACCCAGGTAGTGGAAGGAACGAGAATTGTGGAAGATGCTAAGCATTCTTTGAGTCAAATCATGGAAGTTTCTCATCAAATCGACTTTCTCGTGCAGTCAATTTCTGAGGCGACAGCTTCTCAAGTACAAACATCTCAAGTAGTCAGTGAGTTGATGAAAGAAATTGCTGCTGTGTCACAACGCACCAGTGATTCCAGTCGCCAAGTTTCCCAATCTCTACAGGAAACTGTAGAAATTTCTCAACAGTTGCAAGAAACTGTTGGTACGTTTAAGGTGAATTAGTCATTTGTCATTTGTCCTTTGTCATTAGCCGTTTGTATCTTAATTATGAGCAATGGCTAATGACTAATCATCAATCAACAATGACTAATGACTAATGACTAATGACTAATGACCTATAACAAATACCATGTCACAAGACAAAGAATTTGAAATCAGGCTACAGTTTCTGGAAGAAGCGACAGATTACTTGAATACCTTGGAAGGGGTATTGTTAGAAATCGACGGTACCAACCGCATCGCTCCAGAAAAAATTAATGCTGCACTCAGAGCAGCTCATTCCATTAAAGGTGGGGCGGGAATGATGGGATTCCGCTCTCTGTCTGATTTAGCTCATAAATTAGAAGACTCGTTTAAAGTTTTCAAAACTCGGAAAAACTCTTTAGAAATAGATACTGAGTTGCAAAGTTTACTATTGTCAGGAGTAGATTGGCTACGTCAAATCGTAGAATTGCTCTTGGATGGTAATGAAGTAGACGAGCAGTGGTTGGCAACTTTTTGTTACCCAGTATTTGAAGAACTGCGTGAGCGTTTAGGCGAACCCACTCCCGAAGATGTCTCCACTATGCTGTCTCCAGAAGAAGGGCAAGACATCGTTCCTTTGTTATTTGAAACAGAAGTGGAAGGTTGTCTACAACGTCTAGAATCAGTTTTGGCAGATAGTGAACAGCCATGTCTTAAAGAAGAAGTGGCAATCATGGCAGCTGAGCTGGGTGGATTGGGTGAAATGCTGCAGCTAGAAGCTTTTACTCAACTTTGTGAATCGGTAACTCATTACTTAGAATTTGCGGATTCAGAGCAGGTAGAAGACATTGCTCGTGCAGCATTGTTCGCATGGCGACGTGCGCAAGCTCTAGTGATGACAAATCAATTAGATAGTTTACCCACCACAATTCAACTTGAATCAGCAACAACAAATGTAGAGACGCGCCATGCAACGTCTCTACATCCAGAGGTGGAAACAATAGAAGAAGAAACTTTTGTTCAACCACCAATAGAAGAAACTTGGTTCGCTCAAGAAATTATTGCGGCAGATTTTGAAGCGTTGGAGGCAGCATTTGCGCAAGAAAGTAGTAACGAGCAACACGAAGTACCACCAGCGACAGTATCTAGAGAAATCCCGATTAAAGATTACAAATTTGTCGAACACCAAGCAGAACCTACTGTTGTAGAAAGTAAGAGTGAACCACCAGTAGAAAGTACAGTTCGAGTTTCTAGCAAGCACCTCGAACAAATTAACGACTTATTTGGAGAACTGATTATTCAGCGTAACGGCATGAATTTGCAACTCGAAAGATTACGTAAACTCATTCGTAGTCTCAGTCAACGAGTGCAAACTCTGGAGCGAGAAAATCAACAACTACGCACAGCATACGATCGCATCGCCACTCAAGCCTACGAGCCATCTCGTTTTCCATCATTAGAATATACAAACGCTAATACAGAAGATTACTTGAATCAAGGCGAGCGCTACCAACCACAAGGTATCGAAGGCAGATTTGATTCTTTAGAAATGGATCGATATAACGAATTAAATCTCCTGTCACAAGAAGTGATGGAAACCATCGTTCAAGTACAAGAAGTTACAACAGATATTCAACTCAGCGTTGAAGATACAGATCAAATTTCTCGTAAACTTACCAAAACATCAAAGCAGTTACAACGGAAGTTAACTCAAGTAAGAATGCGCCCACTTTCAGATTTAGTTGAGCGCTTTCCCAGAGCTTTACGAGATATGAGTGTGGAGTATGGCAAAAATGTACAGTTGAAAATTGAGGGTGCTAATACCTTAATTGAGCGGAGCATTTTAGAAGCTTTAAATGAGCCTTTAATGCATTTATTTCGTAACGCTTTCGATCACGGGATCGAAGACAAAGTAACACGCCTTGCTTGTGGTAAACCAGAACAAGGATTGATTGAAATTAAAGCTACTCATCAAGGAAATCGTACACTGATTACTATTAAAGATGATGGACGCGGTATTTCTCTAGATAAAATTCGCGCCCGCGCTTTAGCTATGGGATTGGAACCGACATTATTGGCTCAAGCTACTGATGATGAATTATTATCGCTGATTTTTGAGCCTGGGTTTACCACCAGTGAAAAAGTTACCACATTATCCGGTCGTGGTGTGGGCATGGATGTGGTACGTAGCAAACTTAAACAGGTAAGGGGTGATGTCAAAGTAGATACTATCCAAGGGGTAGGTACTACTTTTACACTTTCAGTACCATTTACACTTTCAGTAGCGCGAGTTTTACTAGTGGAAAGCAACCGAATGCTCTTGGCATTCCCTACCGATGTGGTATCGGAAATTTTCTTACTCAATGAAAACTTAGTTTTCCCAATGGGGAACACTGAAGTTCTCAGTTGGCAGGGAAGTACGCTACCCCTCATTCGTCTTAGACGCTACTTGGAGTTTAATTGTCCCCGCTATGACAGCCCCGATTTAGAAACTCCTCCAGCGATTAACGCTAGTAGTATACTTATAGTCAGTCAAGGGAATCAACCAGTCGCACTACAAGTAGATCGTTGTTGGGGTGAACAAGAAGTCGCTATCCGCCTTGTGGAAGGAAGTATACCTCTGCCTCCAGGCTTTAATAATTGTACAATTCTTGGTGATGGTCGAGTAGTGCCACTAATTAACACCAACGAATTGCTGTACTGGATTGCTTCGAGCGAGCGCTCACCCAAAACCAATCAACTACCATCAACAAGGTTAAAAACCGTCTTTCTCACCTCTGGGAATGAAACAGTTTCATCACCCATTCACCACAAAGGTACAATATTAATTGTCGATGACTCAATTAATGTCCGACGCTTCTTAGCTTTGACTTTAGAAAAAGGCGGATATCAAGTAGAACAAGCAAAAGATGGTCAAGATGCTTTAGAAAAACTTCAAAGTGGTTTGCAAGTTCAAGCCGTGATTTGTGATATAGAAATGCCGCGTATAGATGGTTACGGCTTTTTAGGTCGTGTAAAATCTCATAATGATTTTAAAAACATCCCTGTCGCAATGCTTACCTCTCGTAGTAGTGACAAACATCGGCAGCTAGCAATGCAATTGGGTGCTAGAGCTTACTTTTCCAAACCTTATAATGAACAAGAATTGCTCCGAACTCTCGAAGCAATTATTTTCCCTGATGAATTGTCTCACAATTAATACTACACCCATTTTGTAGAGACGTTACATGTAACGTCTCTACAACAATTCGGTGAGCAACTAAAGATGAGAATTAATCATCAACAGCATCTTTCACAGCGCTACTAGCTTTATCCAAGTTGCGTTGTGCGCTTCTTGTCGCTTCATCTATTTTGGTTTGAAAAAAGTTTTTGCCAGCATCTTTAACGTCAGATACATTAGCGTCTGCATCTCTTACGGCACTCTTAGCACTTAGCTTTGCATCTTCAACTGCTTCCTGAGCGTCACTAGTTGCGCCTTTAGCAGCATCTTTGGTGTTTTCTTTGATATTTCCCAATCCCTTCTTGGTTCCTTGAACAAGATCTTCAGCAGTATCTTGAGTTCTGTCTTTTGTAAATTCAGCATTACGCTGTAAGTTCTTGCCTAAATCTTGAACGTTCTCACCTTTCTTATCTAAAATCCGGCGGGTAGTTTCACCTATATTAGCTGTTTCGTCAATGACATTTCTTTCCGCGTTTTCTCTCAGAACCTCAGCTTTAGCTTTTACATCGGCTCCTTGTGTTCTCGGATCTACATCGCTGAAGTTGTTCATGCCACCTTCAACAGGAGAAAGAGCACCCTCTCCTTTAGGAGCATATACTTCAGCATTAGGTCTTGCTTTTTGAATTCCTACTGTTTGACGTGCAGGTTCAAATTCAGAAGTTGATTTAGGTGCTGTTGCTGTTGCACTATTACCTCCACAAGCTTGTGTAAAGAACAGGATAAATACTGCTAAACAAGTTGTGATCAGTTTTACTGGACGAATGGTTTTTACCCAAGAAATTATTTTGTTCATCGTGCTACTCCTTGATTATTGCGAATTTTCTTACAAACCCGGTTTCTTCAAGTAACCGGGTTTCTCATTAACTTTATTGAGCTGCTGGATTTGCTTTAAACTCAGGTCTAGCACCTGCTTCGTCAGCTTTGTCTTTCACAAAGCTTGTCGCTTCTTTAACTGCTTCTTGAACGGTTTCAATGCGATCTTTAATGCGAGTTCCTATATCTTCTTGACGTTGATTCAATCCACCAGGCTCAGGCTCACGAAAGTCTCTTTCAGTTTTAATGGGTAATTCTGATTCCTTGTATGCTCTACCTTCTGGGGTTTCAGCACCTGGGTAAAGCAGTACTTCTTTATTTGTGTTTGAAGCAATCAATTGTTGAGATAGCGGTAGGCTAGCTTGGTCACGCCCATCGGCTTTTTTGTTAATAATTTTGGGATCGGTAGTTGCGTTCAAGTTTGTGTTTCTGTCGCCACCACCTTTATAAGGATTGTTTTGACCACCAATTTGCACAGGAGGATTATCTGGTCTTGCTCCTACTTCACTTCCACCTGCACAAGCTGTGCTTATTATCAATAAGAAACCAGCCAAAAATACTGTTATGATTTGGCGCAGTCTTAATTTTTGTAAAAAAGCTGTTAATGCGTTCACCAAGTCCTCCTTCTACCTACAAACAAGCCAAATATATACTTAACACTTTTGTTAAGCAGCCATTCACAGTTTTTACTTGCCTAAGGTTGCTAATATTTAACTAACAACACACGATAATATACTAGAAAAAGAAAACCTTGTCTCTAGCAAAAGTCACATTCTTATTAAGACTTTACCACTCTTGTTCTCCTACCTTAGAGAGATATAAGTTACGATAATTGACCTAAATTTTCTGACTGAGATTGTTATTATATGAGTATTTGGTTATTTATTTGTACTAAAAATCATATTATACAAATTTATAAATATACATATTATAAGCAGGTTTTATTAAAAATAATCTTCCCCAGGATATACCAAATTACTTTGACGTAAAACTGTTCGTTCTACTTGAGAAATTAATACAATTTATGAAGCAAATATTACGCTGGCTCATTTTGGGTGGAACGCTATTTTTTTTAGTAAACGCCCTTAAGAATAACTGGCTGGAAGTGAGTGCAATTCGGATTGATTTAGTAGGGTGGACAATGATTGCGATCGCCACAGGCATAACCTTACTGGCACACATATGGGCAGGCTGGGTATGGACTTGGGTACTTCAAGAATTAAATCAATCTGTAGATGCTCGGTTTATTCAAGTTTATTTAAAAACAAACCTCGCGAAGTATCTGCCAGGTAATGTTTGGCATTACTACGGACGCATCATGGCAGCAAAAAATAATCATGTTTCTGATAGTGCCGCAACTCTCAGTGTGCTACTTGAACCGTTACTTATGGCTGCTGCTGCTTTAATTATTGTCCTACTAAACAGTCAATTTTTAGCAGTTAATACTAGTCCCATTATACAAATAGCCCAGTTTTTCGGTTTATGCGGGGTACTTTGTGCGATTCATCCTCGGTTTCTCAACTCAATCATTCGTCTGTGGCATAAGATTAAGACTAAACAAGCTACTAGTAACACTCTATCAACCACTGTCACGGCTATTGAACGTTATCCCTGGAAACCTTTGTTAGGAGAATTAGGCTTTTTGGGATTGCGTGGAAGTGGATTTGTTGTCGTTGTGTTTGCTTTAAGTCCTTTGAGCGCAAGTCAAATTCCTTTGTTGCTTGGGGCTTTTAGTTTTGCTTGGTTATTAGGATTGGTTATTCCGGGCGCACCTGGAGGTTTAGGCGTGTTTGAAGCTACGGCGATCGCCATGTTACAAAATCACTTTCCTGCCGCATTGGTAATTAGTGCGACTGTTTTGTATCGTTTAGTCAGCATTTTAGCTGAAACTACTGGTGCTGCATTGGCTTGGCTAGAAGAGAAGTTATTTAATTCTTAAGTACACCTTATTGATTTATATCTCTCTTCAACTGAGAGAAGACACGATAGGCATCTAAATTCAATTGTACTTCATCTGTTGCATCGAACTCTTTCATTTTAATCAAGTTATATTCAATATTTTCTGCATAAATTGCAAATGTAATATTAAATATCTCCAGAAAATATATGATTCCTTGGCATTCATATTCCGCATACTTATCGTAATAACGAATTAAATTTGCAATTCGCAGTTCCAGATGGCTACGAGAATTTTGCGAAATTAGAATAATTTTTAGTAAGACAACTACTAATGTCAAAGGATGTCCTTGAGACAGTAGCATAACAAATAATTTTGATGGAACCTTACTATCTTCTGTAGTAAGAAAATCAATTATTTTGTTACAGATTCTCAAAAACAAATCTTTGTTAATATTTTCCTCATTACGTTCTACTTGCCAAGCAGAAAGCCTTGCTGATAATTCTTGTTTTAATGTTCTAACAAACTCTTTTTCTTTTACTGAATAAATCAAATATTTCTGTATACTTTGTTTGAATTCATCAAGATTTTGATTTTGAGTTTGCTTAATAAATATATTAGCAATATTTTCATAACTAAATACACCCTTTTTCACCACAATCATTTTGATTAAACGTAAAACATCATCTCCTAAAATACTAGGATTGACGTAACGGTTTTCATTGGAAGCAGCAGACTGAGAACGAGCAATATACATTGCTAGTTCAAACTTAAATTTGTCCTTTAAATGCTGAGAAAGTTTTCTTGCTGCCTCTTGTTGTTCTTGAGGATTATTCCGATCTAAATATTGAGCTACTAGTAAATAAGAAGCGTAGCGATTAACCCATGTTTTTTCCTGACGTTCGTTGCGATCGGCATATAGTTTTAGTTCTTGATAATCATTACTGTTAATAAACTTGATGATTGAGCTATTAACATTGTTTTTCCTGGAAATACTTTTCTGTGTATTTTCTTTATATTTAGCTAATATTTCAACTAATTCTTGAATCCATTTATGATTTCTATTACTTTCCCAATTATTGATTAATATATAACAGCAACGCTTAAACGTATTAATAATTTCCTGTTGATTACTTTCCTGAAATAATTTTTCAATACTGGGTACTGAATCATCATTGACTAAATCAAGAAATAGATGCTCAAATTTTTGCAAAACATCTTCTGGTTGCCAATTTTGAACAATTTCCACCAAATAGCTGTATATTTTCTCTTGGGCAGTTAGCACATTAACCTGTCTATCTTCATTACTCGTTAAGCTGTTATCGGTCATTGTATTTTCCAAGACCAAATCAAGAAATTAATATTCCTATAGCTTAACCTTGGCTAGCGACCAGCATCAACTATTCAGGGCTCAGGAGTCAGGAGACAGAATTCTCCTCTACTCCCCTACTCCAGGTACTTGATAGTCATAAGTTAATTATCTTGAGATGGGGGTGGAGGGACTTGAACCCTCACGACCGTTTAGGGTCAACGGATTTTAAGTCCGTAGCGTCTGCCATTCCGCCACACCCCCCTATCGGTTGGAAGTTTTTACTGCTTTGCTGATTTTGTTGGGTGCAGTATTTACCACCTCATCTATTGCAGCATCAATTTTGTATTTTGGCAACTAACTTTAAAAAAAAGTTTGTCAAAATTCCACACTACACGCCTCTACACCATAATATGATAGGGAGAACACCAATAAATTTGTTCTCCTCAAAGGACATGAGATATGATTATAGCGCTACTGTATCTAGTTTTGGCAGGGGCTTACCTGTTAGTTATGCCAGCGGCTGTTCTACTTTACTTGCAACAGCGTTGGTATGTAGCTACCTCCTTTGAGCGGGGCTTTATGTACTTTCTCGTGTTTTTCTTCTTTCCCGGTTTGTTGCTTTTATCGCCGATTATGAATTTTCGACCCCAACGACGCAAAATTGAAGTCTAAACTTTGTTGTCAAGACGCTGTGTGGGCGAAAAATTTTCATCTGGTGGAGGAGACGCCCCACCGGGGCGTCTCTACGAAAATCCTAACAAATTGACGTTTTAACTATCATGCGACGCATTGATGCTCTTGGAATTGGCTTTGGAGTGTTTGTTACCGGCGGCTTGGCATATATAATCTTGCAACAATTGGGCTTAGGTAGCTTTGAAGCTGGAATTTGGAGCCAAGTTCTGTTAGTTGGTGGGTTGCTGGGCTGGCTGTTTACCTATGCTGTTCGGGCAACTGGAAAAAAAATGACTTACCATCAACAGCGGGAACAGTACGAAGAAGCCTTTTTCAAAAAGCGCTTAGACGAACTCTCTCCTCAAGAATTAGCACAAATTCAAGCTGAACTTGAGCAAGAGCAGGGAAGTAAGCGAGTGGGGGAAACTGGGGGATATGGGGAGAATTCTGACTCGGTGACTCCTAACTCCTGACTCGGTGACTCCCAATAAAAAAATTTAATCAAAAAGTTTTTTCACGCTCGTTGCTAGACAATTTAATTAATATAGTCTTGAATATATAAGGCACATATCCAGCAGGAATAAAAGTTACTGCTGCTATTGTTATTGTTTGGGTATTATGTCAAGTTAACCAGAATACAATTTATGAGTGTGAATTTCAGTGTGAGAGAGTGTGTGTCACTCATGGTTATAATTCCATTAAATTCTAGGGGTAAAGGCGATGAGTGAAAGTATGGCATTTATCGGCGGAGTTGCAGTAGCTGGACTGGCGGCTTTGCTTTTGCTTAAGGGAACGGGGACTCAACCAAACTTTATTACCCCACAAATGCCAACTGTAGTAGCGCCGCCATCAGTGGTGCAGCCATCAGGGCAATATCCTTACTATGGACAACCAGGATACCCCAATGCACCAACACCTGTTAGTCCTAATGCTGAAGAGCGCTTAGCAATGGAACGGGTAAAAGTTGAGAATGAAAATTTAAAGCGCGAAAACGAGCAACTCAAAACTCAAGTCCAGCAAATTCAGTCTCAATGGCAAAGTTACAACTACCAGCTACAGTTAAATGCTCAGCAGCATAACCAAAATGCAGCTTTACAGCAATCTCCTACTCCGTGGTGGTCTTCTCCTATTGTCTGGGCAGTCGGAGGTATGACTTTAACAATTGGTGGTGGTGTTGTCGTAGCAGGGGTCTTAGCTTTATTTTCACCAAAACAGCGTCCTCGAACTGTGCAAGTGATTCACCCCTACAATGGCTCTACATCGTCTTTAGTTCCTGTGCGTCGTCCTGAATTTTTACCTCCACGTACAGAAAGACGAGTGGAAACGCCAGAGTACGATGATATGTATTGAAATCTTTATGCGCAATCAAGCGCTCAATGCAAAAATCAGTAGGGTAACACCAACTAATTATTGTCAGTTTGTGCTTGTTTATCAGGTATTAATTAAACTTCTCTCTAGGACACTTAATTAGTGTTCAATTTTGTATATATTTATATGTATACTATTTAAAATTTTTATCTGAAAAGTTGTTCAATTAAAAAGCTGTAGTCGAGTGACTGCTAAATTTTGCGCTAAACCAACTGCATTCTGTCAAATATATCCGGATGAATCTCCAACTTTTTGTAAAGTTGATGGAGAGGATATATAATTATTCTTCGTACAGTAAATTAACGTACTAAGCATGTTGTAACTATTTCCTTGTAGATTTAGGAACGATAGTTGCATCTGTGCTTCAATATTACACATCTACCAGTGACCAAAAAACACGACTATGTTGAGTCCTTGTTGAAAAAAAATGTAAAACATAGATTTTTACGTTGTTTCTTTTTCTTGGCTTTACTTGGACGAACAGCATCTAGAAAAGAAAAATACTCAGGTAGAATGTGGTAGCAAACCAAAATATGAGAAAAAATACTGAATTCATATATATATATTTAATTACTTCATCAGATTAAATGAGTAAATTTACTAAAAAAATACTAAAAAATATATGTTTGAATAGCTATACAAATGCATTGTTTCCTGTATTATTTATTCTAAAGTGTTCAGGTTTGTTAGAGCGCAAATAGAGCTGAAGTTGGAACTTCCAACCCAGCTAGTAGCTGTTCTGCAATTTGTTCACATTGTCATAAGCTGTTACGTATTTAAATTACACATTGTCTCGATGAGAAAGTTGATAGTCAACAAATACAACGAGTAATGCAACTTAAATGCCCAGTCTTCTTAATTCAGTGTGCAAATAAATTCAGGCAAATACTAAATCTGAGGAGGCAACTGTCAGCATTGAATTTGTGCTGCAAATATTTGTGATTTTCACATACTTGCAGCATCTATTTGCGGTTATACCTGCATAAATAAACCTTGGTCAGCTATGACGCATTTAAAACGTATATAGCTACTAATGGTGTGCATCTACAGAGCAAATCTCATCAGTCGTGTTTCACTTTGAGGTTTTTACGCATTTTTCTTACGGAAAGGGCTGTAATACCTGCGTCACCTAACAAAAAGTTCAATATTTTGTCAAAGTAATTGTAAAGAAACTGCAAGTTTATCAAAATTTAGATACATTTCGGTGATTTTTACTGTTACTATGCTTTGGATGTTAGGGAATTTGAATATTGTCGGCAAAATTTAGTTCAAGACTTTAACTTCGGAAAATCCTCTGCTATTTCTTGATGCCTTCTAATGACATCTATAATTTCATGGCTGAGGCACAAGAGCCTCGTTTTTACCTTTTTATCTATAAGTACTATTACTTATAGAGCAATTCCGTCTGTTGCTCAAAACGTGATAGACAACACTGCAAGTGGTGGTGCCGATAATCTCCCCGGAAGAGTTGACTCCAACCTAGTAAGGGTGAGAGCAAGTCAAGCTGGTTTAAACATCACCAAGACGGCTGACAGGGCTGCGGTTGAACCAGGTGAAACGGTAGTTTACCGTCTGGGAATTAGAAATACAGGTAGAGCGCCAGCCGAAAATATCACGATTACGGACAGACTTCCTTTAGGTTTACGATTTGTTGAGCGAAGTCTCAAAGGTTTTGTCGGGGATACGCCTGTGTCCCTAAGTGCTAATTCAGTTTCAAATAGAACGGTAACAATTACCTCATCACGGGTATTGCAACCAGGTGAAGTTTTGGAAGTAATATATGCTGCCGAGGTTACACCAGATGCTGTGCGAGGCACTGGCAGAAACTTGGCACAAGCTAGTTCTGGAAGCTTAACCAGTAATCAAGCCAGTTACCAATTACGAATTAAACCAGGCATCGTGTCTGATTGTGGTACATTAATTGGACGAGTGTTCCATGATAAAAACTTTGACGGAGAACAGCAACCAAACGAACCAGGAATACCGAATGCGGTGATTTACATGGACGATGGTAATCGCATTGTTACCGATGCCAAAGGGCTGTTCTCCCTAGCTAATGTGATTTCTGGTTATCGAAGTGCAACTCTAGACTTGACTAGCTTACCAGGATATGCACTAGCTCCGAACAAATACTTCATTGAAAGAAATAGCCAATCACGCTTTGTGAAATTAGCACCTAGTAGCATGGTACGAGTTAATTTTGCAGTTACGCCTGCGTTTTCAGAGGGTAAGCGATGAAAACAAGAAAACTAGGGATACCCCATAAATTTAGGATCAGTCCTAAAAACAGCCAACAACAATCATCTTTGAATTGCTTTACCCTACTTACCAAAAGTAGAGCAGGTATATTACCTACATTTTTTGCAGTCATTTTACCTTCGCTGGTAGGCGCACAGGCAGCAATTTTCAAAGCAGCCGCAGCCGAGTCGGTGTCTGAAACTCAATTGCCGACTAGTGCTATTGATGCCTCTAATCTGGGAGTAGTAAAAATAGCGGAGTCAGATAAATTTACGAATGGTTCTTCTCCGGTTATACAAAATCCAGTTTCTCAGTTTCAACAAAACCCTTCTTCTCCTGTTCAGCAACCAGCTACCGAGTTTCAACAAAACCCTTCTTCCCCAATTCAGCAACCAGCTACCGAGTTTCAACAAAACCCTTCTTCCCCGATTCAACAACCGACAACTCCCAATCCTTTGGAGACGCCCCAGCGGGGCGTCTCTACGCCTGCCGCGTCGGACAAGGGTATCCGAATTGAAATCACACCTTTAGGCGATCCTCGCGTTCAAGCTGATGGACGTTCTACGATCAGACTACAAGGGCAAATTCTCGAAAATGGTCAACCCATTAGAGAAGATGTGATGGTAACTTTGACCTCTAGTGCTGGTAAATTTATTGGCGCCGATCAAGATAAAGATCAAGCAGGGTTTCAGGCGATCGCTCGTAATGGTGAATTTATTGCCACTCTACAATCAGGCATCAAACCTCAACAAGTCAAAATTCGCGCCGCTGTAGACAAAATCAAAAAACCATCGCCAATTGTTCAAGGAGAAATACCTAGATTAGACGGAAATTTATCATTCCCGCAACAAACAGATACTTCAATATTTAACAAATTTGGCGACACCCCCTTAGAAGCCTACACCCAAGTAGAATTTACCACGTATCTCCGCCCTTCACTCACAACTGGGGTCATCAACTTACGCATCGGACAAGGTGGTACTGATTACTGGGGTAGCTTCCAAGATTTTCTCAATCCCAACCAGACAGATGATGGGACAGTAGTAGATTTCAAATCTTCTGTGTTCACCACAGGTACAATCGGGGAATGGTTATTCACAGGAGCATTAAACAGCTACCGCCCCATTAACCAAGACTGTGAAGGCAGAAACCGTCTCTTTGGTGGTATTCAGTTTTGCGAACAACCGTATCCAGTTTACGGCGATAGCTCAACCTTTACTCCCACCACCCCCTCCATCGACAGTTTTTATGCTCGTTTAGAACGTACATCTCCCGTACCAGGTGCGGAACCAGATTACGTTATGTGGGGTGACTTCAACACCCAAGAATTCGCCAGATCCTCCCAGTTGTACACTGCTACAGATCGCCTATTGCACGGTTTCAAAGGTAACTACAGTTTTGGGCCATTGCAAATAACTGCAATGTACAGTCACCTTAATGACACCGACGCCTTCCAAAGAGATACCATCGTTCCCGACGGTACAAGTGGATATTATTACCTATCCAAAAGACTGTTAATTCCCGGCAGTGAAAACGTTTACATAGAATCAGAAGAAATTAATCGACCTGGTACTGTAGTTCAGCGCAAAGCCATGAATCGGTACACAGATTACGAAATCGACTACGACCGAGGTACAATTAAATTCTTCCGTCCTGTTCAAGCAACAGATCTCAATCCTTTTGGTGATACTTTAGTTAGACGAATCGTCGTTACTTACCAAAACGAATCAGGTCAAGATTCTAACATCTACGCCGGACGATTACAATATAACTTCTCTCAACAAGAGTTAGACAACAGAACTTTTGCCGCAGCCAGTTATTTGCGCGAAGACCAAGGCGGGAGAATATTTGAATTGTATGGAGCAGATTTCCTCATCTCCTTAGGGAATGCAGGTAAAATTATCGGGGAATATGCCCGCTCTAGCAACGACTTCCTTACCGGACAGCAATCTGAAGGAAATGCTTATCGTATAGAAGCAATTGCGAACCTCGGTAATGTCCTACAAGGTTCAGCATATTACCGGGGAGTAGAGCCAGGATTTACTAACAACGCCACTTACAGCTTTAGCCCCGGACAAACTCGCTACGGAGCCGGAGTACTTGCTAGAGTAACAAATAGTACTGCTCTGAGAGTAGCCTACGACTATGAAGAAAACTATGGTATCTCCCCCAGCCGAATTATAGACTTTTTTGACTTATTCAATCCCCAGCCACAAGCACGTCCAGGCGAGAGAGTAAGCAACGAGTTAGAAACCTTCCGCGCTGGAGTTCTACAGAAACTGGGTTCTGCCGATTTAAGTGTAGAGTACGTCAAACGTTCCCGTGAAGACCGAATTAGTAATCAGTTTACAGGCGATGCCGAACAGTTGGTATCTCGGCTTAAATTACCCATCACTCAATCTTTAACTTTCCAAGCACAAAATGAGCAAAATCTGAGTGGCGAAGATCCACTATATCCCAACCGTACAACCTTAGGATTGGACTGGACACCATATCAAGATGTGACATTCCGACTCGCCCACCAGTTTTATGGTGACAGCAGCTTGTTGCCAGGTAACTCTTTTACCACATTAGATACCATAGTCAATCATAAATTTTCCCAAGATACTAACCTCTCAGGTCGTTACTCAGTATTATCAGCATTTAACGGCTTACAAGGACAAGGTGCTTTGGGATTGAATCATGGTATTCGCATTGCCCCCGGATTAAGACTCAGCTTGGGTTACGAATACATATTCAAAAACATCTTTAACGCTACAGCCGCAGGTTCTCGATACGAACAATACTACGCACTTGGTCAAACTGCTTCCACATTAGGACTTTTCTCAGGTTCAATCTACAGCGTTGGATTAGAATACACCGACAATCCCGATTTCAAGGCAAGTGGTAGATTTGAATTTCGTGACGGCGACGAACAAGGCAACAACACAGTCATCTCCCTTGCCGCCGCAGGTAAATTATCTCCCGCTTTAACGGCATTAGTCCGCTATCAACAAGCAGGAGAAGCAAACATTTATCTTCCTTCCTCTGCCGTTGGTATCAACCAAACAGGCGTCAGACTTCAAGAACTTGGAGACACTGCTAACCTCAAAATTGGTTTAGCTTATCGCGATCCTAGTAATGATAAACTAAACGCCTTACTCAAATACGAGTATCGGCAAAACTTTGACACAATTCCCGAAAATTTACTCACTGGAACTACCGCCACGGGGCATATATTTTCTGCTGAAGCTATCTACGCCCCTAGTTGGCGGTGGGAATTTTATGGCAAATACGCTCTGCGTAACGGGGTCACATTCTTAAGTGGCGATAGATACGATGGTACAGCCAATTTAGCACAGCTAAGAGCAGCATATAAATTGGGTTATCGCACAGACATAGCAGTTGAAGGACGCTGGATTGGTCAAAATTCTAACAGCGGTACTAACTATGACGAGTTTGGTGTAGCTTTAGAAGCAGGATACTATCTCACTCCTGATTTACGGATTGGTTTGGGTTATAGCTTCGGTAGCGTAGATGACCGAGATTTTACTGGCTATCGTTCTGAAGGTGGTGTTTATCTTAACATTAGCCTCAAGTTAAACGAGCTTTTCGGCGGCTTTGGATTACAAAGACCTGTACCCAGGCAACAGCGAGAATCTGAAGTTCCTACAGCTTCCCAACCAAGTACACAAAGTCGTTTAATTCAACGTTTGCAGAAGAAACAAGCGTTTGAACCCCCCAACCCCCCTTTTCAAGGGGGGCAATAAACTACTCCCCTTGGTTCGGGGGGCAGGGGGGATCTCTTTGAAGTAATAAGTTGTTCGCATCCGAGGTGGATAGGAGTGAGTAAGTAATGTCCAGGTTAAAAGTTCATGGGCTACATGATCAAAAGGTGAAAAAGAAAACAAAAATTCCCAAACACTTTTTTTATCTTTTACCTTTTACCTTTTACCTTTTACCTTTAGATACTGCATTAAGTCAGACACCCGCTGGTGTGCGAGTTGTGGTTAATAGTAACCAGGATGGTGAGGTTCAACCAGATAATCAACTGACTTTACGTGAAGCGATCGCCTTAGTTAATGGTACGCTCAATGTCGAAAAGCTCAGTGGTGAAGAAAGAGCGCAACTTACACCAGCCACCGGGAGCGGCTCGCGTATTGAGTTCAATTTACCCAATGACGCCACTACTATTCAATTACAGACACAACTGCCAGATTTAGCAGCACCTGGATTAGTAATTGATGGCGCTACTCAACCAGGATATGATGCGGCAACTTCAGCTACTGCTGAAATAGCGATTCCAATTCCAGTAGTTACCATCACACCCGCACCCGACAAAGAAATACTTCGCGGTTTGACAGTTGTTGCTGATAACATCACAATTCGCGGTTTAAACATTTACGGTTTCAATGCCACTCCGATTAAACAAATTCTGGGCAATTTAGCTTTCGACATTACTCCCAAGCCAGTGACTTTGACTTCACCACCTGGAGATATTGTCATTGCTCATCGTTTCCCGCCTCCTAACACTACCCGACAGCAACCGCCTAATAGTAGCTTTCCTTTTTATGACAGGGATACGCCACCAAAAAATGTTGTCATTGAAGACAACTGGTTGGGGTTGACGAAAGATGAACAACTACCAGAAAAAACATCAGCTTTCGGGATTTATGTTTTTAACTCCCAAGGGGCAACAATTCGCCGTAACCGGATTTATTTCCACGAAGGTAGCGCGATTATTACATCTGTACGTGGTGAAAATACGGTTGTGCAACAAAACATCATCGTCGGTAATGGCATTGCGGGAATGCCTGATGCTTTACGTTTTGAAGGTGTAGTGACTAAATCTCAAGTTATTGGCAACTTAATTTGTGCCAATGATGGAGCGGGAGTGTATTTATTTAAACCAGAAGGGGAGGTACAAATACAGAACAATAAAATTACTTACAATGGCAGACGGCTAAGACGGGCAGCAGTTTACTTGATGGGTAGTAATCACCAAGTTATAGGTAACGAAATTGACAATCAAACAGGGCCAGGGGTAGTAGTGAGTGCGTTCCCCAATAGCGATCGCAATATTATTCAAAATAACAAATTTGCTGTGTTGGAGGGTTTGAGTATAGACCTCAACACCGAGCGCAATCTAGATGTCAGCGATTTTCAAAGAGGAGATGGTCCCAATCCTCAGCGGGATTCTTCCAACCGTCGTCGGGATACAGGAAATGCCGCGATTAATGCCCCAGAATTCACCTCCCCACGGACATTTACGGACACAGGTAATAGTGTCACATTACAAGGTAAAGCCGATCCGGGCAGCGAAGTAACAATTTATCGTTTAGGAGATTATCAGCAAGGTAAACAAGCACTCTATGAACCAGGTTACGGCGCACTCACTGAACCTTTGGCAACTACAAAAGTTGATGAGAAGGGAAATTTTAGCGTCACGGTAGATAATTTACAAGTAGGCGATGTAGTCAGTGCGATCGCCACAGATCCCAGATACGGTACATCAGAACCAGCAGTGGCAGCATTCATTGGTCAAAACGGTACTTCACCCAACCTGACTCCGACTAAACCACAGCGAATTCCCATACCACAGTGTACTACCAGACCAGCACCACCAACACCACCACCAACCCCAGAACCGGAACCAGAACCTGTACCTGTACCACTGCGAATCAAAGTACCACGTAACGTACACTTTGCTTTAGATAAATCCTTTATTAGTCCGACTACTGCGGAAGTTCTTGATCGAGTGGCGGAGGTATTAAAGCAAAATCCAGTGATTGTAATTGAATTACAAGGTCATACTGATCCCCGTGCTAGTAATGCATACAACTTGGCATTGGGTAGACGACGGGCATTATCTGTGAGAAATTACTTACTACGTAGGGGTATTGCACCAGAAAGGATGACGATCAGATCCTTTGGTGAGTCTCGACTGAAGGTTCCCGGTGGTACGGATGTGGTTGATTACGCACGCGATCGTCGTGTGGAAATCATCTTCAAAGATGTCAGAGGTATCGACCTAATTATTGAAGAACAAGAAGACGACTTGCAAATAGAACGGCGACGCGGCAGAAGAAGATAGTTCAATTTACGTGTGCTTTTATGACTACTATATTAAAAAAAACCAATAAACAACCCTTGGGGTTTGCTCAGAGTACTCAACAAACAGTTACTAGGACACTAAAACCTTTCCGAGGTTCCCTGCTCACACTACTATTCGCCATGACATCAATTCCCTTAGTAGGGAAAATTTCTGGTGAAAAAGTGTTAGCGCAAACACCATCAAACTGTCCAGCAGGTACAACACCAAGAACACTAGAGTGGACTCCTTCCAACTTTGCTGGCATTACTAGTCAAACACCAAGTGTTGATGGAATTACAGCATCCTTCAGTTTTAGTGAAAGCCTTCCTGGCCAAGTGATTGACCCAACGGAGACACTAATCAGCAACGTTATTTATGGTGGTCTTCCCGGACCACATTTGGAGTTTAACATAGGTATAGGTGTTAATGAAAACACACTGAATAATCTACCAGCGCCACTAGGTAGCAATGCGACGCTGATTATTAACTTTAATCAACCAGTTACTTTAGCATCTCCCCTCACTTTGTTGGACGTTGACAGAAATACTATAACCAGTCCGACTGATGTCACATTCCAAGATAGGGTTACAGTAACTGCATTTAACGGAAACACCCCCGTTGGGGTAACACTGGCAGCGTTAGGAAACCCTCCCTTTACTAGAGTTACTGGCAACGTTGCTGTAGGCATCGTGGCGAATTCACCTCGCGATCAAAGTAATGCTAACGTCTCAGCTACGCCATCTGGTCCAGTTACTCAAATCCGGATTTTGTATGAACCTGGTACAGAATTCGGTAATCCTTTACAAGATGAGACAATAGGTCTTGCTAGGATCAATATTTGTGCAGCGGCACCAGGAACAACAGGTACAATTGGGGACACAGTATATAACGATACTAACGGTAACAGCACTCAGGATGCCAATGAACCGGGTATTGGAGGGATCAATCTTAACTTAACAGGTGCAGGTCCTGACGGGAACTTTGGTACAGCAGATGACATCACCCGCACCACTACTACTGATGGCAACGGTCGATACAGCTTTGCTCAATTACCACCAGGTAATTACCGAGTAGTTGTCGCCAATCCACCTACAGGTTTTAATCCCACTCAAAGACCACCAGAAACAGTCAACTTGGCGGCAGGGCAAAATTTAGACACAGTAGACTTTGGTTTCACCCAACAGCAACAGGGAACAATTGGAGATACAGTATATAATGATACTAACGGTAACAGCACTCAAGATGCCAATGAACCGGGTATTGGTGGCATCAATCTCAACTTAACTGGTGCAGGTCCTGATGGTCAATTTGGTACAGCAGACGACATTACTCGTACCACTACTACTGATGGTAATGGTCGATACAGCTTTGCTCAACTGCCTCCCGGTAACTATAGAGTAGTTGTTGCTAATCCACCTGCTGGGTTCAGTGCTACCCAAGTACCACCAGAAACAGTCAACTTGGCGGCAGGGCAAAATTTAGACACCATTGACTTTGGTTTCACCCAACAGCAACAGGGAACAATTGGAGATACAGTATACAATGATACTAACGGTAACAGCACTCAAGACGCTAACGAACCGGGTATTGGTGGCATCAACATTAGCTTAACTGGTGCAGGTCCTGACGGTCAATTTGGTACACCAGACGACATCACCCGCACTACTACTACTGATGGCAATGGTCGATATGGCATTACGAATTTACCACCGGGTAATTACAGAGTAGTCGTCACCAATCCACCTGCGGGTTTCAGTCCCACCCAAATACCACCACAAACGATTAATTTGAGTGCTGGGCAAAATTTAGACACTGTTGATTTTGGCTTCACCCCACAGCAACAAGGAACAATTGGGGATACAGTATATAATGACACTAACGGTAACAGCACTCAAGATGCCAATGAACCGGGTATTGGTGGCATCAACATCAGCTTAACTGGTGCAGGTTCTGATGGTCAATTTGGTACACCAGACGACATCACCCGCACTACTACTACTGATGGCAATGGTCGATATGGCATTACGAATTTACCACCGGGTAATTACAGAGTAGTCGTCACCAATCCACCTACGGGTTTCAGTCCCACCCAAATACCACCACAAACGATTAATTTGAGTGCTGGGCAAAATTTAGACACTGTTGATTTTGGCTTCACCCCACAGCAACAAGGAACAATTGGGGATACAGTATATAATGACACTAACGGTAACAGCACTCAAGATGCCAATGAACCGGGTATTGGTGGCATCAACATCAGCTTAACTGGTGCAGGTCCTGATGGTCAATTTGGTACACCAGACGACATCACCCGCACTACTACTACTGATAATAACGGTCGATACAGCATTACGAATTTACCACCGGGTAATTACAGAGTAGTCGTCACCAATCCACCTACGGGTTTCAGTCCCACCCAAATACCACCACAAACGATTAATTTGAGTGCTGGGCAAAATTTAGATACTGTTGACTTTGGCTTCCGAACAGTGAATGCTAATTTAGGTGGTTTTGTCTTCAATGATCGAAACAACAATAATGCCCCAGAACCAGGTGAACCAGGATTTAGTAACACTTCAGTTACCTTGACTGGTGCAGGACCAGATGGTACTTTTGGTACATCTGATGACATCACCCGCACTACTAACACTGATAATAATGGTAGGTATAGTTTCCCAGATTTACCTACTGGTAACTACAGAGTTAGTGTCACCAATCCACCATCCGGCTTTACTCCTACTTTAACTCAGCCTAATCCTGTTACCTTGAATGCCAATCAGTCGATTACTAACCTTGATTTTGGTTTCTTTGCTCAAGCACCTGGTGCTAGTCAAACTAATTTACGGTTAGTGAAACGCATCACCAATGTATTGAGAAATGGTCAACCTATCAGTGGTTTAAACTTTAATACTTTTGATGATGGTACTGGTGAAGATGACAATACCATAAATCAGTCACAACCAGTGCGTGGATTTCGTGAAATTGAAACGGCTTTGCAAAGTGGAGATGAAGTTGAGTACACGCTATACTACCTTGCTGAAGGTAGTCAGGATCTGCAAAATGTCAGATTCTGCGACTTGATTCCATCTCAAACAAGCTACAGTGCAGATAGTTTTGGTGCAGGTACAGGAATTGTGGTGAATCGCGCTGGAACAAATAATACGTTAACTAATGCTGAAGATTCAGATCAAGGAGCATTTTTCTCACCCTTAAGACCTTTACCAAGCGGTAATACCTGTCAAAATCAAACTAATAACCAAGGTGCAGTGATTTTAAACTTGGGCAATATTAGTCCTAGTAGCAACTTTGGCTTTATTCGTTTCCGCGTGAGAATTGATTAAACAAGGCAGGAGGCAGAAGGAATATACTTTTTATCTTGTGGGGTGGGCATCCTGCCTGCCTCACATTCCGGTTGGGAGCTATATGTTACAAGAAAGATGTTCAATAAAGAAAAAATCGATTTGTGATTAGATATCATTGTTTTGACTTTTATTGTGATCTTTTGAAAGAATGCAAAAAATTAAGTTAATTAGTTCATTTGTCGCCAGTACTGTGGTATTATGCGTGACTACTGCATTTAGTGAAACAATTGCTCAAGCACCGCCTAAAGTACCACGTCCTGTTCCTTTATTAAGAGCTAAATGTGTGAGCAGTGGATTGGGTACTGCCCGTGAACAAAATTTAGATGTTTCTATAGGTAGAGCAGTTTATTCAAGTCAGTTTTATTTGGGACCGGGCTACCGTGCTGCTTCCCTAACTTGTAAAATCAAACCTGATAATCGTCCTCAACCTGTGTTTCAAACTCTAAACTTAGGTTTTGGAATGCGTGACAATGACACCAGAAGTCCGGCAGTACAGGTGAGGGTATACTTAGATGGTAGGCAGGCTGACGCTCGTACAGTTGCACCAGCACAGCAAGCCTTAATATCATTAGATGTTAGCAATGTTAGTAACGTTGGTATAGAAGCTGTTTGTACTAGTCAAACCCAATACTGCGATCGCGTATACTTTTTTAATACCGATTTAAATTTGCCGCCAATTGTGTCTCCTCAGCCAGCTCCCCAAAGGAAAAATTAGTACAGTTTTAATTGAGGATCGGGCTTGGCTGTAGTACTAGAACTATCTGTAGTGTCTGGTGTGTCAGCTGGAGTTGGTTTTGTTCGTAAAGTTTTGGGCACAGTAGGTTTGTCTGCTCTAGGAAGCTGCTGTTGATGTAAATTTTCGGCAGCTTGCTTGAACATGGGATCAAGTTTATCTCGCCAATATTGAATATTGGGTAATTTTTCAGGATGATCTCTGTAAGCCAGAACTTGATCCCAGTTTCCTTGATCGAGAGCTTTGTTAATGTCATTAAATAATGCTTCTGCCTTCGCCCAATCCTGCTGCCACTGATTAATCATTTCTGTGGTTTCTTTAATGCCAGAAGATTTGGCAGTAACTGATTCTAGCAGTGCGATCGCACCTTGTATATCTCCTGATTCATACTTCTTTTTAGCTTCTTCCCATTTATCATCACCATTGTTGCTAGGCGATGGTGTTTGTGCAACAATGGGTTTTGGTTTCGGTTGCGGAGCGGGGCGATCGGCAATAAAATCTGCATCATTAACAGTTTTCAGCGCAATACTTTTATCGCGTAGACAAGAAGCCCATTCTTCATTATTTTGGATCACATCTGAGTGCGCCCATGCCAAGCGTGCATCAAGCTTAACCTGCACCCAACCATGTTTTGTTCGCTTACCTGTAACCTCGAACTTTTGATCGTTAGTGACAACTTGCACAACAGTGTCAGAACTAATAGAACTAGGTTCAGAACGGATATTGGAATTACCCACTACCAGAGCCATACAGTTTTGTGGTAGTTGGGCTTCAGTTGCTTTAAAATTTGTGGCAAAACTTTGCACATTTTTCACTAAATTTGGGCTAGCAACAGCAGCACCAGTTACCAACCCAGCCAGGATGAGTAAGTGTAATAAATCAGGTCCTCCAGAACCTTTACGAACTGGTTTAGGGCTGGCTTTAACTGGTTGTGGGGCTGCAGCAAGATTTGCTGGTGCAACAGCAATGGTTTTCTGTCGTGACTGGGGCGAATAGTATTCTACTTGTTGATAATGAGAATTTCTCGAATCATTTCCCACTACGTTTACATGAGCCGAAGACTTAAATTCCAAGCTGGGCAAGGCTTGCAGTGCTTCCGATACACTTTGATAGCGGTCTTTGAAATGATAACGCACCATTTTAGTTAACACAGCCGCTAACTCATTGCTAACAGGTGCTAAATGTTGCCAAAGAATTTCCCCTGTTTCGGGATCTTCTTGCAAATCCATTGACGGTACTCCCGTTAGAGCTTGAACAGCGATAATGCCTAAAGCATAAATATCACTGTTAGGGCGGGGCTTGCCTTGCCCTTGTTCTATCGGCATATAACCTGGAGTACCAATGGCTACTGTCGCAGTGCGATATCCGCTAGTAGACACTCGCAATTGTTTAACAGCCCCAAAATCAACTAAAACTAATTTGTTGTCTGCCGCACGACGAATGATGTTGTCTGGTTTGATGTCACGGTGAATCACACCTTGACGATGGACAAATAGCAGGATGCTCAGAACTTCCTGCAACATTTGAATTACTTGGCTTTCACTCCATCTTTTACCAGGAACTAGTTCATCGCTTAATGGATGCCCTTCGATGAATTCTTGTACTAAGTAGAATTCTTGATTGTCGTCAAAGTAAGCTAGAAGCCGAGGAATTTGGTCATGGTTTCCCAGTTGTTCTAGAGTGTCGGCTTCATTTTGGAACAGGCGCTTAGCAGTATCAAACACTTTTGGGTCATTTGCGGGTTTGAGGTGCTTGACAACGCAAACGGGGTTGCCTGGTCGCTTAGTATCTTTGGCAATATAGGTTTGACCGAATCCTCCTGTGGCAAGGACGTTAATAACTTGATAACGGTGGTCTAGCAGCTTACCGATCATATTCACTCCCCAGTGTTTACACCTTTTTTTTAGAGGTGGTAATAAATATCTCCAAATATTCCTCAATAAAATCCGCTATCTTGAGAAAAGATTTGGATAAAAATCTCAGTTTTTTAATAAATCTACATTGTTAACTTTTATTTCATATATCCCGATTGACTACCAATGCCACCTAAAATAACGAACTCAGTTGCATGGCAACAGGCGGAACTGTTGATGCAACCTGCTTTCATTCGCGTTGTCGATAATATCCGCAAGCTGCTTGAGGTATCTGCTTGGAAGGGGACTTACCAAGATGTACTAATTTGGCCTGCTGGTACTACTGAAGAAACTAAAGTAGTCGTGACAAAGCTTTTAGAAGAACTGGAAACGGCTACACCGGAACAAGCTCTGGAAATCAGAGAGGCTCTAGCTCGTCTACCCATGCCCCATCCAGGATATCATCTGTGTTTACAGCGTCAAGAGCAAACAGTCCAGATTGATATGTGGCATCTATGTTATCAAGTTTGTTTTAACAACTATCAAGCAGGAGATGAAGCAGTCGAGATTGATACTAGTCTAATCGATGAAACCGGAGATGTGGATTGGCAACGTTTAGATGCTAAAGCAAAACAGTTAGTCGAGCAGGTGTTTGCCAATTTACCAGCATAACCTCACCCCAAAACACCCACGCACTTAGTGATCTGAATAGATTGATACATGAATACTGTTTATCAGTTGCAAGGCACTGAATTTGAATGGGATGAAAACAAAGCACAAAGCAATGTAGAAAAACATGGTGTTACATTTGAAGAAGCAGCAGAAGTGTTCTTTGACCCTTTCTACCAGATGGGTGATGCCAGCGCTAACGATGAACAGCGTGATTTCATCATTGGTTATTAAGATTGCTCAACGCCTATTACTAGTAGTTTATGTAGAACGTGGTAGACGAACACGCATAATTTCTGCCCGTCCTGCTACTCGTATTGAAAGAAAGTTGTATGAACAAGCCTGAAGAAGAAATAGAACTAAATTTACGACCCCGTGCTGCAGAAACAGTAACGATAAAGATACCAAAAGATACGTTGCGATCGCTCGAAAAAGTTGCCACTAATCGAGATATGTCACCTGAAGCATTACTCAGGTTTTATATTGGACAGGGTTTGCGACAAGACTTAGCTAAATTATTCTCTGCTCGTATGCTTGAATCAACCGCTCAAGTATTAGCAAGGCATATTCAATCAGAAGAGGAAATTTTCACAATTCTCCAAGAAATTAAAGCTGAAACAAATACCCCAACGGAAGATGGAGCTACATAGGATGACTAAACCAAACTTTCAAGTAATGAGTCAAAAAGATTTGCATGATTATGTTATTGCTCACCGAGAAAATAAGGAAGCTTTTTATGCTTTTGTAGATAAGCTACATGCAGAAGGGAATTGGATTGAAATGCCACCTTTGGAGTCATTGCAGGACTTGGAAAATTATCCTGAATTCATGGCACGGACTCAAAATGGTTCTAAGTCTTGAGGTGATTAGGAGGATATATGGCTGAACTTAACCTAGAAGAAAGTAGACTAAAAGAACTTTTGAAGACAGCTATTATTGAGCTATTTCAAGAGCAAAAAGAGGTATTTTCTGATTTATTAGTAGAAATAATAGAAGACATAGCCTTAGAAAAAGCTATTAAGGAAGGTGAAAATACTGAGACGGTCAGCCGTGAAGCAGTTTTCAAAATCTTGGAAAGTAAAGGATGAAAGTAGAGTTTAAAAAAAGCTTTGAAAAAGATTTAGGCAATATTCGTAAAGAAGCATTACTTCAAAGAATCAAAGCTGTAATTGAAGAAGTGGAAATTGCCGACAATCTTGGGAATGTGAGCAATCTTAAAAAGATCAAAGCTGACGGTGAATACTATCGCATTAAAGTAGGAGACTATAGAATCGGTATTAAATTAGATGAGAATATAGTCATTTTTGTGAGAGTATTGCACAGGAAAGATGTTTACAGGTACTTTCCATAATTTGAGCAATTTAAGATGTCAACCATCTTATCCACAAGTACTAATCCAGAATCGTGTTGATCTCGATTAACAAATGCCACCACTGTGACGCGAGAATCTGCTAACTTTGGAAAATGAAAGGCAGCAACTGAGTATCCTGGTCCTTCACCTGTATGTCCTCCTACCATCCTATAGGGTGACTCTACATCCAAAAACAGTCCCAGTCCATATCCTAAAAGTTGAAACAGCGAATGCTTTCCCAATAAGTGAACAGGAGTGAGCATTTGGTTGACGAACAGAGGATTAAGAATTTTGCCTGTAAATAGCGCGTCTATAATTTTGGCAAGTTCTGGCGCTGTTGAAACAACAACACCATGAGCAACCCAACTAGGGTGGTAAACACGAGTCACGTCTTGCAAATCTCCATTGAAAAAAGTGCTATACCCTGGCGTAAGTTCACGAATATCATGTAAAGTACTGGGAATAAAAGTTTTTTGCAAAGAAAGTGGGTTAAAAATAACTTTATGCAAAAGTTGCTGTAGGGAAAAACCAGTTACTTTTTCGAGGATACACTTTAGTAGTAGGTAACCAATATTTGAATATTTCCATGCTTTTCCTGGTGGAAATTGTAAACCTTGTGTTTGGGCAAAGTCTAGAAAAGTTTCCGTTGACCAAGGAGAACTAGGAGTTGCTTTTACAGCATCAAAATAGGCGGATACAGCACCATAGTCTGGTAGTCCACTAGTATGACTCAAAAGTTGTCGCAGTGTGATAGAGGCATTCAAAGGGAAATCAGGTAGGTACGTTTTTACAGAAGTGTCGATCGCCAGTACTCCACGACTGACAAGGTACAACGATGCTGTGGCGAGAAGACTTTTTGTAATGCTGTAGATGTAGAAGTTGGCATCTACAGGTAGGAATACTTCATGGTTAAGGTCTTGATATCCAATACTTGTTTCAAGAAAGGACTGACTATTAATATATATGGCGATCGCAGCTCCTGGAATCTGGTTTTTGTTAAGTGCTTGTTCAACAGTTAGCTTAATTTGTTCTTGAGGAGATTGGCTCACACAGAATACCACTTAGTAAAAATAACCGCTGTCACTTATAGTAACAGCGGTAAAAAAGTTTATTTTTAAAGATTAAAAACCAAACAAACATTAAAGACGCAATTTATAGCATCTCTACTCATCTTTGTTTTGAATACGAGGGGGTTCGCGAAACGCGATCGCGAAGAAAAGAACTCCGATTGCCAGAGTCAAAATTAAGATGTACGCAACGCTTTCCATAACAAAAGTACCTGCCTATCCTGCCACCATTAATATTCTACCTTGTAGAGACGTACCATGGTACGTCTCTACAACATTCTTAGGCTTCCTTCTTACGGGTTGTTAAGTCACCCACTTTCTGGAAGACACCGAACTCGACTTGTTCTTCAATGTCAGCGTCAATACCAGCAAATACATCTCGGTAGATTGTCCGAGAACCATGCCAGATATGACCAAAGAAGAATAACAGAGCAAATACAGCGTGAGCGAAGGTAAACCAACCTCTAGGACTGGTGCGGTATACACCATCAGTCTTAGCTAATGGTAAATTACCAAACCTTGTACTTTGATCCCCATCAAATAAGAATGGTTCACCACCTTGTGCTAGACGAGCGTACTTCTTCACATCAGCAGGATCTGTAAATGTTTGACCATTTAGATCACCACCATAGAAGCTAACAGTCACGCCAGCTTGCTCAAAGCTATACTGAGATTCTGCCCGCCGGAAGGGGATGTCAGCACGGACAACTCCATCAGCGTCACTTAAGATCACGGGGAAAGTTTCAAAGAAGTTAGGAAGACGGCGCACCGACAATTCCCGACCTTCGCTATCCTTAAAGACTGGATGACCCAACCAAGAAAGGGCAATACCATTAGTCTTATTCATTGGTCCCACGCGGAACAAACCACCTTTGGCTGGGCTGTTACCCACGTAGTCATAGAAAGCAAGTTTTTCGGGAATATCTGACCAAGCTTCACTGAGCGAAGCACCTTCGGCAACGCTAGTTTGCACACGGCGCTGAATTTCCTGCTTGAAGTAACCCTGATCCCATTGGTAACGGGTAGGGCCAAACAGTTCGATTGGGGTGGTAGCGCTTCCGTACCACATAGTACCAGCTACTACAAACGCTGCAAAGAATACAGCGGCAATACTACTGGAAAGTACGGTTTCAATATTACCCATTCTGAGGGCTTTGTATAGCCTTTCTGGGGGTCTTACCGTCAAGTGAAATAAACCAGCAATAATACCGACGATCCCCGCTGCAATGTGGTGAGCTACTACACCACCAGGGTTATATGGGTTAAACCCATCTGGCCCCCACTCTGGCGCAACTGGTTGGACGTGACCGGTTAAACCAAAGGCGTCAGAAACCCACATCCCTGGTCCAAATAGTCCAGTTAAGTGGAAAGCGCCGAAGCCGAAACAAAGTAAACCAGATAAGAACAAGTGAATGCCAAACATTTTTGGCAAGTCGAGAGCGGGTTCACCAGTACGGGGATCTTGGAAAAGTTCCAAATCCCAGTAAACCCAGTGCCAAACAGCAGCTAGGAACAACAAACCGGAAAGAACAATGTGAGCGGCTGCTACGCCTTCAAATGACCAGAAACCAGGATCGGTAGCTGGACCACCAGTAACGTTCCAACCACCCCAAGATTGGGTGACGCCCAAGCGTGCCATGAAGGGTAGCACGTACATTCCTTGACGCCACATCGGGTTGAGTACAGGGTCGCTGGGGTCATAAATAGCCAGTTCGTACAAAGCCATCGAACCTGCCCAGCCTGACACCAAGGCTGTATGCATCAAGTGTACAGAAATCAGTCGTCCTGGATCGTTCAGAACTACTGTATGTACTCGGTACCAGGGTAGTCCCATCGACTACGCTCCTCCTCGATGAGTTATGTTTACAAAGCAATTTTTCAGTTTTTGTTATCGCCACTAGGGCTTTTCCACAATGTTTGTCTTAAAAGTCAGACAGTGTGGTTAGTCACAGCAACGCCAACATTCTTAAGGAAGACTCCTGACCGAATGTCTACGCATCGCCATGCAAAAATGAGAATGTTTTAAAAAGTGTAACTATTGTTTGAGCTGTTTGCAAGCGTGTAAATATAGGCGTTTACGTAGTTTAGGTATACTCAAGCTACGCAAACGCCTGATTTACAAGCATTAAGAGTGTGGGGTTGGGAATGTGGGGTTTGGTAAAGAAATGTTTACTCTTTACCTCCATCAACTACTGCACTACTGGTTGAATATTTTGCAGTTGACATTTCGCCTCCGCAGTCCCCAAGCGCTCAATTACCTGTTCGGCACTCATGAGACGCTTAAGTACCACTTGACCGATCGCTTGGCTTGTGTTACTAGTCTGTTGGAGTGTAGTTGGCTTTACTTCCACTGTTAAAACAGCGTCTTCCACTCGGTACAGCCATAGTACTTCACCTTGTTCGACAAGACAAATATTTAATCGCTGCATTTCTGGTTGGCGGCGCCATGCGGTGATCTGCCATAATCCATCAGATGCCCACACTCTGCCAACTGTCCAACCCTCTGATAGAAAGAAGTACTTCACGCTTTTAATCTCGCTATCCTAACAATCTTAGTTGGTGATGTATAAATATAAAACTTGACTTCTGGAGTCTTTGAAAAAGCTTAACAAACTAATCCCCTGGTTATATTACGAATTTAGAACAAACAAGCGCCAATATCTATATTTTTAATTAAATAAAAACTTTTCTGACGGAAATAATTATTTTTATGAATTTATCCTGAGAGATTTAGCCACAGTTGTAGTACAATGACTGACCACTGAGTTTAGAAATCCCAATTCTATGAGATGTTCCTTATCCGTGAAACGGTGGGGTCAGATAACAAAATTATTTTCATTGTTTTGTCTATGTTTATTTTTGGTGGTTAGTTGTGCTAACGGTCAGCAAACCACTAAAGTATCATCAAGCACAGATGGTCGTATTACTATAGGTACTACCCAAAAACCGCGTACTCTTGATCCGGCTGATGCTTATGAATTAGCGTCACTGGGATTGGTGTATAACATGAGCGATCGCCTCTACACCTACGAACCAGGAAGTACTGAAATTAAACCCCAGTTAGCCACCGCACTACCACAAGTAAGTGCTGATGGTTTAACTTACACAATTCCCCTGCGTCAAGGAGTTGTTTTTCATGACGACACTCCCTTCAACGCCAAAGCAATGGCATTTAGTCTCCAGCGTTTTATCGAAAATAAGGGTAAGCCGTCTTTCTTGCTTGGCGATGTAGTGGAATCGGTAAAAACCACAGGTGAGTATGAGTTAACAGTCAAGCTGAAAAAGCCGTTCACAGCCTTTCCCTCACTACTAGCATTTTCTGGTGTTTGTGCAGTTTCGCCGTCATCTTACGAACTAGGACAAGGAAAATTTAATCCTAATATTTTTATTGGCACTGGTCCTTATAAATTAGCAAGATTTGGTCCAGATTCGCTGCAATTTGATGTATTTGACAAATATTGGGGAGAAAAACCAGCAAATGGAGGTATTAATGTACAAATATTCAGTAGTGGAGTGAACTTGTACAATAACTTCCGCAAAAAAGCTGTAGATGTAGCTTACCTGAATATGGACCCAGATCAAATTCGCAGCTTGGAGGAACTGGCAAAAGAAGGATCTTGGCAGGCAATTGCTGCTTCTGGGAATGTAATCAAGTTTTTGGCAGTAAACCGGAATCAAAAACCTTTGGATAACCCAGTGGTAAGACAAGCGATCGCCGCAATGATTAACCGTGCAATATTATCTGAGCGAGTATTATACGGTCAATCTGAAGCAATTTACAGTTTGATCCCAACAACATTTAATGTTTATAAACCAGTATTTCAAGAGCTATACAGTGATGGTAATGCCCAAAAGGCTAAAGAACTCCTTACCCAAGCAGGTTTTTCCAAAACCAATCCGGCTCGTGTTGAACTTTGGTATAAATCAAACGTCCCCACTGACGGCTACATAGTGTTAGTACTTAAAGCTCTTGTGAAAAAAACAATGGATGGTTTGCTGCAATTGGAAACCAACTCGGTGGAATCTACCTCCGCTTATAACAACATCACCAAAGGCACATATCCCATGTTTGTGCTGGATTGGTATCCTGACTTTTTAGACCCAGACAATTACACTCAACCGTTTTTATCTTGTCAAAAAGGTTCCGTGGCAACCGGATGTCAAGATGGGGGCAGTCAAACTCAGGGTTCGTTTTACTATAGCGATCGCATGAACAAACTGATCGAACAACAGCGCCAAGAGCAAAACCCCGCAGTCCGGAAAAACATTTTTGCAGAAATTCAAGCACAACTAGCTGCTGATGTTCCTTACATTCCTTTGTGGCAAAGCAAAGAGTTCGTATTTGCCCAAAATGGTATCAGCGGCGTTCAACTAGATCCCACGCAAAATCTTATCTACAAAACAATCAAAAAGTAGTCAGGAGACAGGAGACAGGAGTCAGGAGTTATCATTCCTAATTAGCAATTAGCAATTAGCAATTAGCAATTAACAATTAACAAACATTATGTCCCGTTCCAAAGCCCTAACCTATTACATAACTACTCGTTTACTTCTAGCTCCACTTCAACTACTAACTATCATCACAATAGTATTTCTACTACTACGAGCAACACCAGGAGATCCAGTTGATGCGATTCTCGGTGGGCGTGCGCCAGAAAGTGCCAAAGAGGAATTGCGAAAACAACTGGGTTTAAACCTGCCGCCGTTGCTACAGTATCTGAATTATGTAGGTTCCTTATTACGCTTTGATTTAGGAAAGTCAATTACAAGTCGGGGACAAAACGTTTGGGACATAATTTGGCAACACTTTCCGGCAACAACGGAGTTAGCAATATTTAGTTTGGCGATCGCTTTAATTGTGGGGATTGCGATCGGTAGTCTTTCTGCCACACGCCCTAACACACCTTTTGATGTGGGGGGACGTTTATTTGGGATCATCACCTACTCACTCCCCATGTTTTGGGCGGGAATGCTTCTGCAATTGATTTTTGCAGTTCAGCTTGATTGGTTACCCTTGGGAACACGTTTTCCAGCAACTATTCCTGCCCCAAATACTATTACTGGTTTATATACAATAGATAGTTTGTTAAGTGGCAATTTTATTCAGTTTTTTACTACTTTGCGATATCTCATCCTTCCTAGTTGCACTTTAGGAGTTTTGCTCAGTGGTATTTTTGAACGAATTGTGCGCGTGAATTTAAAGCAAACCCTACGAGCAGATTATGTAGAAGCGGCTAGAGCAAGAGGAATTCCGGAAGGAAAGATTTTAGTTTCTCACGCTTTAAAAAATGCTTTAATTCCGGTAATTACGATTTTAGGTTTGACTTTTGCTTCTTTACTTGGTGGGGCAATTTTAACTGAAGTAACATTTTCTTGGCCTGGATTGGCGTTTCGATTGTACCAAGGAATTTCTGAGCGAGATTATCCCACGGTACAAGGAATCATGGTATTTTTTGGGGCGATTGTTGTCTTTGCTAGTATTTTGATTGATATTATCAATGCGTATGTTGATCCACGCATTCGTTATTAGGAGGTGGGGTAATTGGAGTCAGGAACCGCTCAGACGCAGAGAGAAGAATAGGAGTTTTAAAGGTAGGTTGGGTTGACGCTCTTGGCGTGGCGTTTGGCGTGGCGTTTGGCGTGGCGATCCTACGTCCAGAAAATTGGCTCATGGGATTACCCTTTTTCGCTAGCGTCATCCCTATTCATGTGGGTTTCCAGAAACGTGCAGCTACCCGCCAAATCCTAGCCAACCCAGATGAAGACTTTCCCCTCGACTACAAGCCAGAAGCTCTAGACTATATATATACATTGACACATGGTCAACCTTATTTAGTGCAGTTAGTCGGTTTTCAACTGGTTCGTCGCTACAATGATTATGTTTTCGAGCAAGGGCGTTCCCGCAATCCAGTTTTCACAGTGGAAGATGTGGAAGCTGTGATTAACGACTCTGAATTCTTCAAACGGGGACGCTACTATTTTGATGGAGTTTGGGGACAAGCTGCACGGGGTGCTGATGGGCAACAAGCGATACTTAGAGCGATCGCACCAACACCAGATGGGCTAACTCTGGACACTTTAGCTCATTGTACAGGTATCGATCTTGTCGCTTTGCCGGAAGCGCTCAATACTCTAAAGCGCCATGATGTAGTTGAGGAGACACAGGGGCGCTGGCGAATTATCGTTGAACTTTTTCGCTACTGGGTTTTGCAGTTGGTACTTTAGACAGTAAACCCCAACACTATATTTAAAGCTGTGCGAATTTGTTCCCAGTATTCCTCTTCCAACACTCCTACCAAACCCAAGATACGACGATGATCTACAGCACGAATTTGCCCGACATCAATAAAACGGATACCATTTAACCCGGTAAAACCTAGTAACTAGTACTAAATTCTACTGTGTATCGGGGCGTATCCTCCCCAGCCTCAACGGTCGTTGAGGCATTTACCAAATCATTAATTGATTTGATGAAAATATTAATCGCTCCATTCCAATCTCTTGGTATTTCATGACCACAATTAGGATTGGTGCATTTAAATTTTTTATTTCCACCTAACTTATCATGGACATGTCCACATCGACTACACGTCTTGCTTGTGAATTCTTCTGTTACATCATGCACAACGCAATCACGTTTTAAGGCGTGGAATTTAAGAGTTTGCTTGAACCTATAGTGCGACCACGTAAGCATATTTCTAGCTGTTTTAGAATTTAGTTTACGTTTTTTCTTAACCACCATTTGAGAAGTTTCAAAAGTGGGTAAGAATATGTGCTTATAGTTCTTGGTTAAGAAAGCAGCAGTTTTGTTGTGAATCTCGTTAGTTAAATTTCTAATCCTAGTTCTCAACACCTCTGACTGTCTTCTTAATTTCCAACGTAATCGTTTATTGTTCCTCCCTTTTGCAAGGGCTATTTGAGATTGTAACTGGTCTAGACGTTGACAGAGAATAGCTATTTTAGAAATTGAACCATCGCCAAGCTCTAATATGTTTTGACCGTCGAAGCCTGTGAGAAACGCTCTGACCCCTGGATCGAGTCCGATAGCATTTGTTTTGCTGTTAGGTTGTATATCAAAAGGTATTGCAAAACAAATGAACCATCTACCTTTGTCCAGTACAATAGTAAACTCTGATGGCATTTCCCCACATAAAGGCTCCACCGGGTTTAACTGTAAGTCCTTGATTGCAAAGGTTTCGGAGTTGATTACTATCTGAGAAGTTGCGTAATGTGTAAATCCAGCTATTTGTTTAGTTTTTCCTTTACCTGAATAGAAAACTCCCCAGTATTTACTACTAATGCGTAAACTTTTTATAGGTGCTCGACATGATTTAAATCTCGGAGTATTTTTATTTTTAGTAGCTGTTTTTGAAAAGGCAATCTTGGCATCAAAAACTGATTCTTCTCTTGGAGAATAAGGACATTCCGCCACCCATTCTGGGCAAGACTTTAAGATAATATCTCGTAGTTTGAATCTGTTTGGTTGTTTCTCTCCCTTAATAAAACAATTACGTTGGTAAGCAATAGCTTGGTTATAGCACCAACGACAAGCAGCCAACCACTTTCTATAAACTAGTCTCAGGTTTGCTTCTGGGTAAATCCGGATCTTCTTTGATTTTTTGTTTGTACTTTCGGAGTCCATAGAGTTTGGAACTGAAGACATGAATAATTGCCAAGATGTCTTCGACAAATTCTCTCTCTGGAGACAGATCAATGCGGTTGAGAACCACGAGTTTTGTATTGTTTTGATTACAGATATAGTCAATGATTTCGATTCCAAATCTTGCCAATCTGTCTTTATAACTGCATACAACTTGTTCGACATCTCCAGACAGAATTTGTCCCAAAAGGGTTTGTAAACCTTTTCGCTTGTAGTTGAGTCCTGATCCGATTTCTTTGATAACTTGACCACTTGGGAAGAGAGATTGTAAGTAGTCGGCTTGTCTGTTGAGGTCGTCTCTTTGTTTGTGTGAGCTAACTCTACAATAGAGAACGATTTTTCGTTGTTTTGTATTTCTTGGGTCAAGAACGCTGTCGATGTCGTATCTTCTATGCCCAGCAGGAGTTCTAATTGTACTGATTCTTCCGGCTTTGTCCCAGTCTCTGAGCGTTTTTTCTGAGACTTGGAGGATTTGCATCGCTTCTCGCGGTGTAACATATCTTGTCATAGTTGAAAGTGGAATTACTTATTAAATAATACCACAATTTCTGCGATAATTCCGGAAAATTCTATAAATTAGTATGTATTTGGACTCCTAGTCGCTAGGGTCTTGATCTAGTCCATTAGCGGATGTTGCTGTAACATTGACGACATAAGGAGCTTCTTTACTTCCCGGTCGAAACGGCATCACAATTGTTAACAGTCCATACTGGTTCATGATGTCATTCTGCACAATCAAGCAAGGACGGGTTTTTTGCACCTCAGCCCCCACTGTTGGATCGAGCTTCACCCAACGGATTTCTCCTCGTTGATAGGTTAAATTACTCCCCGGCATTAATGCCATCTCCAACAACACTATCCCAAGCTGCAATTTCAGCCTGATACTCCGGATCTTGGGCATCCTCCTTGAGGGCAGCAATCATTTGTGCTTCCAAAAAACTACGACGGTGTTCTGCCAACAAAGAATTAATGTAGGCACTCCGGTTCCCCTGTGCCTGCTGATCTACAAATTTTAGGATGTCGTCTTCTAAAGTGACTGTGACTTTTTGCATTATCTTACTTTTTAGTATGATGATAATATCATACCCAAATTTAATGCCAAAAGCTACATGACTTGGACACCGTTAAGCGATCATCTGGATCTGCTATCAAGCATCTTTTACCTTGAAGGGACTTTCATCGCCAGCAATACCATGTAGATAAAGGTTCATCGTACAAAGACGCCCAGAGTTTTTGAACGATGGTCGAAAATTGGTTAGCTATTTAATCAATTAACTTTGTATAAACTAATGTAATTATGGGAATACTAAATAGTGTACTACTGGCGAGCGCTAATTTTTTTACCAAAGCCAGTAGTACATCCTTAAAAGTTAGTATTCAGGAATTAGAAAAAACAATGTTTGCACTCACAGGACTTGCTTTACCAGCTGTTACTAGTCTTTTTGCATCCATTATCCCAATCATTTTCACTTCGCTTGGTAGTTTACTGGGTTTTGCCATACCACGGGCTGGTCAACTTCCCCGTTATATTAAAGCCCTAATAATTTTATACCAAGATTCTACGCCTGAGTCTCAAACTCGAAAGTATGTAACAGGTGCTTTATTGATTTTAGGCGGTCTATTGACTTTCATAGCTCACTCCTTTGTACCGTTTACAGGAGTTCCAATTCTTGGAGCAGTTACAACTCCAATTGCACTGCTAATTGCTTTCGTTGTCATTTTAACTACTTTGGATTTGATTACGCATCTTAATGAACCTTATCTTGCCAATCTCAAAGCTATCCATACAGATGATTTACAAAATATGCAGGATGATCTGCTAAGTATAAAAGTTCAGTTAGGTAAAAACTGGACTGAATTATCTAAAAAAGTCCAGAAGATTTTGAATGATTTATCGCCAAAAATTGCTGAGTGTGGTAAAGATGTCTCTAATGAAATTAATAAATACTTCAGCAAGCAATTATATGAATTAGTTTTGTACCTAGATACAAAAAATTCTACCAAAATTTCCCTCAATGAATCTGAGATTAAGATAATTAGCGACAGCCTTGAACCATGGAAAAAAGTTGGTGGTTCTTTTATCTTAGGTGCTGGGGCTGGTGCTGGAACAGGGATGCTAGCATCAACTGTTGCAGCTGCTAATTTAGCTCCAGCTGCTTGGTGGACTCCTTTTGTACCGGGAGCGCTACAAACGTTTTTCTTTGGTGGAAAAACCGTTGTCAGCGCTACAGCCTTTAGTATGTATACAATCGCAGCCCCAATTGCTTTAGGCTTAACAATTGGTACAGGAGCTTTTAGTGCAACAATGTTTGCTCTTGGCAAAATAGAAGAAACGAAGTTGAGCCAGTTTTTATCGGATATCATCATAGCTTCACTACCAATGCTTAGAGCAGATGGAGAGGTTAGTGAAGAAGAAAAGCTGGCTGTGATACAAATTTTAAATAACCCATTAATTAGTCAGACAGATAAAAATAGAGTCAAGGCTGCAATGGACTCTAACGATAGCTTTGATGACATTGTAACTAAGAATATTTTGCATGAAGAAAAACAGGATAAAGCCGAGATTAAACGGAGATTACTTCTAGCTATTACTTGGGAAATCGCTAAAGCAGATGGTAAGATTGATGAAAAGGAAATAGCACTTCACGACCGTATGGCAAAGATTCTTCAGGTTTCTGAGGAAGTAATTAGTGAAATTCGTCGCCTGATTACGCCTACTGTACAAATTAAGTCTAAAAACATACCTGTTCCTGTACAAGTCAGAGAAACTTTCTAAAGAAAGTATTTTGTGAATAGTAAAAAATCTTAAATCACGCCAAGTAGTGCTACCGAAAAAAACAGCCAACTTTCTATATAGTCTTATTAAGACTGTTTCAAATATTGGCTGTTTTTTATGTTTACTTAATGCGGAAAATTTAAAGTTTTTTGAGTTCCTCAAAAGTCAATGTCAAGAGGGAGCATGACAGTTTTGCACTTTGCAGTTGTAAACCTTTAGATCGAAAACCCAATGTCTTTAAAGCTGTGGGAAAATACCATCTAAACTCAATGCTGTAACTGTGTGGGTTGCTTTGATGGCAAAAACTCTGAAAAAAGCTAAAATGCCAATCAGTTGATACCTCTAAAGGTTGCTATGGATAATGTATTTATTGATACTATTTCTGTAGATGAAGCGCACACTCAGCTCAATCATCTGATTGATGAGACGGCGGCAGTTCACAAACCAGTGCTAATTACCGGACAGCGTGCTAACGCAGTTCTGATCTCACAAGAGGATTGGAATGCAATACAGGAAACTCTTTATCTTCTCTCTATACCAAGTATGCGCGAATCAATTCATGAAGGTATGGTAACTCCTGTAGAGGAGTGTGACAATTCAGCATCGTTTGGTGTATCAAGTTTTGGAAGACGTAAAGACTGTAAAAATCCTGAGGATGTGGACTCACTATGAGTAGTAATGGGAGTTCCATATGACTTGGAAACCGTTAAGCGATCGCATCAACAAGCTACCACTTGTTCTGGCAGGACCAATTTTACGTCGCACTGAACGCGATGCTGTAACGGTGTGGATTGCTTTGCAGGAAAGTCGTACTGTTACTTTAGAAATATTAGACACTAACAAAAAAATCTTATTTACAGGAAGTAGAAATACTATTCAACTTGGCATTCATTTGCATGTTGTTGCTGTCACTGCTAAATCATCATCTGTACTTGTATACGGTGAGAATTATCTCTACAATTTAGATTTTGGTAATGGAGAAACGCTGAGTCATCCTGGTATAATAACTAGGTCAGGTTCAATTACAGATATTACCTATCCTAGATATGATTTGCCAAGTTTTGCACTTGTACCAAGTGATTTAAATGATTTAAGAATTGTGCATGGTTCCTGTCGCAAGCCTCACGGTGAAAGTATGGATGCGCTGGCGGCAATGGACAAAATGATTCAAGAAGCGTTAGAACAAAACCCGAAAAAAAGACCGCATCAACTCTTCCTGACAGGCGACCAAATTTATGTAGATGATGTGGCAGATGCCTTGCTTTTCATGTTAATGGATGCAAGTCAAACGCTTTTAGGTTGGCAGGAAAAACTACCTGATGTAGAGAATATTGTAGAGTTAAATCCCGGACAACGCAATAATTTAGCTACATATACTGCTGGCTTAACATCAAGTATCAGCAAATTTAACAAAATTTCTAATATTGCCAAAAGTCATTTGTTGACATTTGGCGAATTTTGTGCAATGTATTTATTCGCTTGGTGTGATGTGCTATGGGTTAAACCAGAAGATTTTCCCACATTTGATGATGTTAATCCTAACGCACAGAGATTTGCAAAGGGTAGAAGTTTATTTAGAGAAGAAGTTGGTTATTTACAAGAATTTTTGGCAACGCTTGCGCAAGTTAGACGCGCTTTGGCGAATGTTCCTACCTACATGATATTTGACGATCATGAAATTACCGATGACTTGTATCTAAATATAGCGTGGTGCGATCGCGTTCTCAAACAACCCTTGGGTAGGCGCGTACTCCAAAATGGATTGCTAGCCTACGCTATCTTTCAAGGTTGGGGAAACACACCAGAGCAGTTTGAAGATGGTACTGGAGAAGCATTGCTCCAAGCTGCTGCAAAATGGTCAGCACATGGTGGTACAGATATACAATCCGAACAGGAAATTACTTTGCGTGTTGGCTTGCCCAACCTTGCAGATATTAAGAACAGTCAACCCAGACGAGTACCACATAGTGATTCCTTAAAATGGCATTATACAGTAACAGCACCAAACTATGAAGTAATAGTACTGGACACGCGCACTTGGCGAGAATTTCCGGGCAAAGACTTTGATTTTCCTGGGCTTTTGAGTGCAGAAGGTTGCAATGAACAAATTACCAAAGTAGTTCGCCCTGATGATGTAAAAGTGACTTTGGTAATATCGCCAGGACCAGTGATTGGTGTACCATTTTTAGAAGCTGTACAAAAGACAGCTAAAAGTGTGGCAGAAAAACTAGGTAACGCTGCTTGGGGTTTCGATCCTGAAGGTTGGAGTTTAGAAGAAACAGCATTTGAACGACTGCTTGCTGCACTTGCATTACGCGCATCACCAGCCAACAAAAGTAGTGTAATTATTTTATCAGGTGATGTTCACTATAGTTTTTCTGCTTGCATGCAATATGCAGCAACACGTCCATTTCAACAGTCAAAAAACATTGACACTGAACTTGTTATTGCTCAATTTACCAGTAGTTCCCTTAAAAATGAAGTTAAGGGAATAGGTGGAAGTCGTTCATTGCATAAAAAAGGTTTTGTTCCTTTTGCAATTGTCAACTATTTGCCCACAGCCCAATTTATCGGGTGGGAAAATCCTGAAGAAACACTAGAAATTGGCATTTATTACACTCTAATTGAGCGGATGCTGCAAAGTATTCCTTGGTGGCTCAAGGGTAATCCCGTGAGAGTAAATTTGGTCAATGAGCGCAAGTTGACTAAAATACTAGAAATTACTAAAAAACCTGAGTGGTGGTATAGAATTGACTTTCTACTAGCTAAATTAGAAAAACTTAATGAACCGCCAAGAAAACGTTTTGTTGAACCTGTATCTGTGACTGCTCCCCTACCCGGAGAAAACCGCAAACAAGCATTAGAAAAATATTTAGCAATTGCCAAAAACTACAGAGATTTCACGGGTAAAAAAGGGAGAGGTAGAGAAATTGTGGGAGTGAATAATATAGGCGAAATTACTTTTGAAATGATTGATAGTAAAGAAATAGCAGTACAAACTCTTTGGTGGCGACTACAAAGCTGGGAGAAGGACAAGTTTTTGGAACCTTTCCCATTAACTAGATATGAAGTATCACTGATTTTTGATAATCAAGATTATCCTATAGCTGATGTACTTAAAGAGGTTCATCATATACAATGAACTTAACAAGAAATATCCAAAGTACTTCTCTTATGCAACCGAAGCATCCCTGGTTACAAAAATGTTTGGAAAAACTGGAAGAATTACCCCAGATCAAGACAACAACGACCGTAGAGCCTTTCCAGGTAGAAAGTGCGATCGCTGATGGACTGTTAACTATTTACACTCCTCAAAAGAAACTTGAATATATAGTTGAAATTAAATCTCACCTGACGCATGAAACACTCGATATAGCGCTCAACTACCTAAAGCATCTCAGACAACGACTCAGCGATGGTCAAAGACCACTACTCGTAACAGATGTTCTGTCTGATGCATTAGTGAATGAACTGCTCGAACAAAATATTGAATTTATTGATACTACCGGCAACATTTATCTTAATAATTCATCTATATACATTTTGATTAACAGCAGTTCATTTTCGAGTAAGAAAGCAATCTCTGCTCCCAAGATTACTACCAGTACTCTAAAAGTTGCATACGCCTTACTTCAAGATCCAAAAATACTAAAAGCTCTTCCCGAAGATATAGTAGAAGTTACAGGAGTTGACTTAAATACTGTCAAAGACAGCCTAGATAGTTTGTACGAACTTAACTACTTACAGCGCCAACCAGGTGGGAAATATCGAATTGAAAATTACACCATACTCCTAGAAAGATGGGAAATGGGCTATGTAGAAAATCTCCGTCCAGAACTCTTAATAAATATATTTAGCCCCATTGGAAACATTCATTTTTCCGATATTTCCAACAAAATTATAGAGATAGCACAACCTCACAAAATACTGATTGGGGGAGAATTTGGCGCTGCAATTATCACAGGTTACTTGAAACCAATAAGTACTGTTCTTCACATCCCAAACCAAGAGAATTATCGAGTCATAACCACTAAGTTGCGCCTCAAACCAGATCATGATGGAAGCATTAGCATTCTCAAGCAGTTTGGAAATAAGAATGAGTGTAAAGATTGCCAATCCAAACCTGTTGTCGATCCCTTACTGATTCATGCTGAATTGGCTTTGCATCCAGACGAGCGTCTAAAAGAGACAGCTAAGCGTCTTTACGATCAACATATTGCCAAAAGACAACAAATTGCTGAGATGGTGTAGTATGAAAGATCCACAGACTAAACTCGACCTAGAAACGAAACAAATTCTCACCGATCTCACAGCTATCACCGATTCATTACAAGTTCCGATGCTGTTGATTGGTGCTAGAGCAAGACTGTTAATTTTCGACAGTCAATATAACGTTCAGGGTCGAGCAACTACAGATTGGGATGTGGCAGTACAATTAGATAGCTGGGAGCGTTATTACGCATTAGTAACCAAAATGATAACTGGGCAAGTTCCTCGATTTAAGAAAACCAGTGTTATCCACAAATTTATCCACATTGAAACCGGATTGGAAGTAGACGTTATTCCCTTCGGCAGTATCAGTAACGACTTGCAGGAAATTACTTGGCCTGATGGTAATCAAATGAGTATTTTAGGCTTACAAGAAGCTTTTTTTAATACACAAATTGAGAAGATTGACAATATTGAGCTTCGGATTGCAAATATTTATGCTTTTATAGTCTTGAAACTACTTGCCTGGAATGAGCGAAGAGAAAAAAAGGATTTAGAAGATATTATATTTGTCCTGCAAAACTATCAAGAAGAAGAGCGGGTATATGAAGAACTTGTTGACGAACTTTTAACAGACAAGTTTGAGGTTGATGAAGCTTCCATTGTTGTGCTAGGTCGAGATATCAGAAAGGCATTCAGAAAAGAAACCCTAAACAAGGTTAGCAAAATTGTGACACAAATTATCGAGAATCAGAATCGGTTTATTCCACAATTTGTGCCTAAGAATTTAGACGAAAATGCCTGGGATGAGGCGTTTGAGAAAATTGTTAGACGTTTTCAAGTACTCCAATATGGTCTGGAGGAGGCTTATACTTAACTAACTGGACTTCTACTCCGTAGCTTAAAAATCTGTCATATACCATGACTTTTCCCAATCACCCAGTGACGGCGGAAAAATCGAGCTAAAGCTGACTCTTCTAAAGATAAATAGATTGGGCGCCCGTGGGGACAAGTGCGGGGGTTGCGAGTGCGCTGCCATTGGTCTAATAATGTTTGCATTTCTTCTAAGTTGAGGGGTGTACCGTTACGAATGGCACTGCGACAGGCGACGGCTACTTGAGCGGCTTGTAAGTCTCCTCCCCAACTAAGTTCTAAAATTGCTTGCGCGCAATCGTCTCGCTGTTGCAAAAGTGCTGGTATACTGCGTACTGCCCAAAGTTGTTCACCAAATGGTTCTATATCTAAGTTGATGCGTTGTAGTTGAGAAACTTGCGCTGGAGATAATTGATAAATAATGATTGGATGTTCGACTGGAATAATTTGCCAATTGTCGCACAACTGTTCATATAAAACTCTTTCGTGAGCAATGTGTTGTTCTACTAACCACAATCCACTAGGATGTTCTGCGGCAATATAGGTGTTGTTAACTTGAGCGATCGCCTTTAATTGTAGTAGAGACTTTGCAGGCAACGTCTCTACAGAGGTATTGTTTTCTGGGGTGGAAATAGAACGATTGAGGTGATATCCACCTTTTTCTTCTGCGGCTTTAATTAATTGACCGACTCGTGTCGTATGCACAGAGTCTATAACAGAATTAGAATTGATGCGGAGTGCGCGATCAATTGCGTTGGATGTTTGTTCTTGCCAATAACTGAGTTCGTTGAGATAGATTTCTGTTTTTGCCGGGTTGCGGTTCCAATTAATTTGATCGGGACAAATATATAGATGGAGAAAACAAACCGGGTAGCGATCGCGTGGTAAAGTCCTGTGAAATGCGGTGAGTATAGTTTGTTCTAGTTCTTGTGACTTCACCATCCGTCCATTCACAGCCACTCTTACCCAATCTGGGCGATGACGATGACAACGATCTGGCAATCCAATCACACCGTAGAGACGCTCTGGTGGGGCGTCTCTACCTGATTGAGATAGTTCTAATTTTAATTCTTGTAAATCAGTTGGTTTAACCTGATGTAAAATTTGGGGCAGCAATTGTGTCAAAGTAGCTGCTGGACTGAGTGTAAACCATGCACGGTCATGTTGGCAAACTTGCCAGGTAACGTGGGGATGACACAAAGCGATTTGTTGAATCGCTGCTTGCACGGCTTTCATTTGAAGAGCTACTGTGGGCAAACCTTGACGACGAGTTAACCAATTGCCGAAGAGATTGGAGACTGTGACAACTGTACCAGGTGCGATCGCACAAGCTTCTACTTGTACAGCTTCTCCTCCATAACCATAAACAACCCGCCAGCCTACATCAGATGTTGGACGACTTAAAATTTCCAAATTTGCTAAGGTTGTCAAACTGTGCAACGCTTCACCACGAAATCCCAAACTAGTAATCTTCCACAAATCAGCACAAGAGCGAATTTTACTAGTACTATGTGCTGTAGCAGCTTGTTGCAAATCATCAAGAGTCATTCCACAACCATTATCTGCTACGCGGACACGCCATTGATCTGGCCATAAGGAAACTACTATCCGCGTTGCACCTGCATCAAGAGAATTTTCTACCAATTCCCGCACTACAGCAGCGAAAGAGTCGATTACCTCTCCCGCCGCGATCAGATGTACAACTTCTGTTGGTAAAGCTTGAATAATAGCAACCATAATCTACACCTACAAATAACCCGGAAAATTCTACCAATAACTGGTATTTTCGTTAGTTTTCCAGTGCCGGAGGCTAGCCTAGTCGGTGAAACCCCCTTAAACCGTAACGAAGCTTCAAGCTGTTGCTACACTTGTAGCAGTCGCAGTAAATTTTCCCCTCTGACGTTTAGCTTTTTTAGGACTAGCCGCAATCAAGGAATCCAAAAGGAACCGCAACACGGTATCAGGTTGAAACAATCGGGATCTGCGGATAGCATACTTTCTTAACCAGTCAGAAATCCTACGCCATCCTCCCCCGAATCCTCCATCTTTCACATCCTCCGGTGCAAAAAATTGAGAAAGAGTTTTTAACCACGAATGGGGGATATACTCTTTAAAACCCATAGCTCTACGTGCAATCACCATAGCGGCGGCGCTCGCAGAATTTAAACCGTATTTCGCCATGTATTTGACCATCCCAATTACACTGGTCATATACGGATTAACAAATTTGACTTCTATTCCATACTTTTCGGCTCTCACAACTAAAAAACTACGAAATTTGTCATAGATAAAACCAGAAAGCATTCTGTTATATTGTTTAGAGCCGCTATGACGTAGTTGCGCTTTCTTGACTGAAAAATCTAGATTCTCACATGCAATGGGGCATTGGTATATTTCTGCCAATCGAACTATTTCGCAAACAATATCTCTGAGTGCAGCCTCTTTTTGTCCTGTTGTACCTGTCGGTATTGGGAAACTTAAAATTACTTGTTTATCATTCTCTCTGAATGGATTACCATCGCGTTTTCTATAAATAATGTCTATGGTTTCTGCATTTAAATCTATGCCCAAGCCACCATTTTTTAAACTGCTGATTGTTGGTACATCTTGAACATAAGTTGTTAAGTGAATGTACCATTTGTCGGATTTATGCTCGCGTCTAAAGCACTGAACAGTCACTGGTTTATTTGCTGATAAAGCATATAGTAAATCATGTTTCCTTTGACCTGTAATTTCAAATGTTAAATATACATACTGCCCGTAATCTTCTCTGAGAAAGCCAGGAACTGTAAAGCGAACAGTAAAGTTATCATCACCTTCATAAAATATTCCGGCAACTGGATTATTACCAGCAACTTTCCCTTTACCTACAGAGTAAAAATTACCGCTACGATATTTTTCCCAATCAATCTTCCATTCGCTGTGAGATTGATAATTATTTACTTCTAAATGGTGTTGAGCGTTAAACAGTTTTGCAGAACCAAAACAAACATGCAGCCTTTTTTGCTTTAGTAATCTATCTTTTTCTGCTTGCTTGCGTGTCAGCCGCAAGGCTTTAGACTTCAGTCCCAATAATTTCTTCTCAAATCCTTGTAAGTTTTTCCGGATAGGATTTTTTAATCTGTTTTCTAAATCTTCAATACCCTCGGCTACTGTTTTCCAGCCACTTTCTATATCTTTAGTAAGTTCGGAAATTCTGTTATCTCTAGCTGTTACTAACTGGTCAGTTCTAGCCTTAGCATCAGTCGATAAAGAATCAGACCACGCCCATTCAATACCGAATCGTTCTTGAAATTCTTTTTCTATTTGGTCTTCAGTTTTACCTTTTTGCAATTCATTCACTGCAGTGCGAAAGAATGATTGGTAATAAAAACCCCAATCTTCTAAAAATGGATGTTCTGGCAATTGAGCTTCTATTCCTCGTCTTAGTTGAGGTATGCGATTACCATTATCATCTTTTTGACGAGAATAGCTTCTGTGTGTTAATTCAGCGTAGAGAGATTTCTTTTTAGCCATAGTCTCGACCTAACTAATGGATTTTTATGATGAATTATAGTACATAATTCATCATCTTATCATGTGACATTAATTATTATTAAATATTCTTGATGCCATATATCAATTATTATCGATACTGCTCTGTCAAAACGAAGGCAGCTATGAGTCATCGGCAGCTATGCTGAAGGAGGCAGAAAGAATTAAGGTATAAGAAAATACAGTTGTTTCCTTACCCCGCGCACTGATTTAAGACCACATACGGACGGTATGGTGGGGGCGGTGAGTACCCGCTCGGGGCAAAACAGAGCAGAATCTTGTGGATAAAATAATGTACAAAAAATCACGCTTGCCTTCTGCACCCCGCAACAAGGTCAATGCCTTGCCCGAAGGGCTGGTCAACATGAATTATTAAGATATATTCTTAGCTTTTGTACTTTCGTGCATCAAATTGCTTGATTTTTGAGGGTCAAAATGAAAATTAACTCTTCCATTTTTTACAGTATTTTACCAAAAATTACCAGCTTTTTGGCATAGAATATACAGTTTAGGTGAGGACGCCGCCTCTGTTGAGGATACGCCATTTTCGATACAATTTTTTACAAAGGGGTTTTGTGTAAAATTACTTAATCAATTTGTTGGTGGCAAAAACATTTATAACAAGCTGTTCGAGAGTTGCTCGAAGTAGAGCGAGTTGCAATCTACCGCTTTAACTCGGATTGGAGCGGGAAATTTGTGGCGGATTCCTTCAAAGATGGCTGGAAACCTCTTGCACAAGCCCAACCAATGATTATAGAAATTGAAGATACAGACGAAGATGACAAACTGCCACGCAACGAAACTTTTGTTCCTATTCGGCAAGGTGAAAAATTATGGGGATTGTTAGTTGCTTATCAAAATTCTCAACCCCGTTATTGGAAAGATGAAGAAATTAATTTACTAGCTCAAGTAGGAGTGCAATTAGGAATTGCGATCCAGCAAGCGGAATTACTAGAACAAACCAAACGTCAAACTTCAGAACTTTCTCAAGCTTTGCAAGAATTAAAACAAACTCAGTCCCGGTTAATTCAGGGCGAAAAAATGGCAGGCTTAGGACAACTGATTGCTGGAGTAGCTCACGAAATTAATAATCCTGTGAGTTTTATTTTTGGCAATCTCATACATTTAACTAAATATACTCAAGCACTTTTGAATGTAGTCAATCTTTACCGTCAAAATGACTCTTTATTCCCTGATATCAAAGCGCAAATTGACAAGACTGATTTAGACTTTATCATCGAAGATTTACCCAAAACACTTGACTCGATGAAGATAGGAACAGAGCGGATTTGTCAGATTGTGCTGTCACTACGAAACTTTTCTCGCACAGATGAGGCTGAATTGAAGCCAGTAGACATTCATGAAGGATTGGATAGTACTTTGCTCATCTTAGGGCATCGGCTCAAACATGATCGCGCTCGCCCAGCTATTGAGGTGGTTAAAAAATATGGTACTTTACCTTTGGTCGAATGCTATCCTGCACAACTAAATCAGGTGTTTATGAATCTTCTTAGTAACAGCATTGATGCATTAGAAGAAAAGTTTAACAATATACAGCATAACCTGACATTACCCATAAAGCATCCAAAAGTTCCTTTGACTATCTGGATTACTACGCAAGCTGTTAAGAACCAAGTTGTAATTAGAATAGCTGATAATGGTCTTGGTATTCCAGATGAGGTGCGATCGCACATTTTTGACCCCTTCTTTACTACAAAAGGGGTAGGTAAGGGCACAGGATTAGGGTTGTCTATCAGCTATCAAATAGTAGTTGAAAAACATCAGGGTCAGATTCAATGTTCTTCAAAACCAGGGGAGGGAACAGAGTTTTTAATTGAAATTCCGATTAGATGAAGAATTCCTTAGTTTTCTGTTTTTTATTAATGCTTTAGGTACTGTTCGCATACCTAAAGCATCAGGCATTTTCCACCTTTTAATCCCTCATCGCTAAAACTCTAGCAGGTTGAGGGTTAAGCAACCCATTCAATAGGGAAACTGGGCGTTGACTGTATGGCCAAGCAAAAGCATGGCGGAAAGCAGCGTCTTGACAAGCTTGCAGTTGATCGAAGTTGATAATGTCGTAAGTCAAAAGATTTTCATACTCAAACGGTAAACGTACATTGTGCAACCCAGCGTTATCAGTACAAATAGCTATATCTACGCCTGCGTCAAAACATCTGTCAAATACTGTCTTGAGTTGACGTATATCTTCCAAAGTACCTGTTTTCAAGTAGGTTGTGGGGCAAACTTCCAAACACTGATTGCGTCTTGCCAAGTCTGGGAGTAACTCTGGATACAGCAGAGGAATTTGAATGCCGTGTCCAATGCGCATCAAATAAGGTAAAAGTTGAGGGTAACAGCCTGCGGTGGTTTCGTAAAGGTGTCCTGTGGTGTTAATACCTAGAGAGCGCGCATAATCATACAACCCAATCCATTCTTCCATCCGTTCAGCATAGTAGCTATCTCCCCCTGCTACATCTATTGCACAAACATTGTGCCTGCTTTGCGCTGCCAAATCAACAATTGCCTTATTTACCTCATAAGGTAAACGTGTGTGCATACAGAGAATTTGGCTGGTAACTATCGGATATTCTGATAGTTTACTCGCGCTACCCACAACTTCAACAATTTCCGCCATTTTCTCAATTCTTTGGGATTGACTGAGATGAGCTGGCGTCCGTAGATAAGGGGTATAACGTAATTCCAGATAAGCCAAATTTTCAAAAATATAAGCACCCCGCAACAGGCGATAAATAAAGTAAGGCAAAGTTTCTACAGTTTGCACACTTTCCACCAAGGTGTGTAACTCCAGATACTCATCCAAAGTGTTACGCGGACGAGTGTAAAACTCTTCAAATTCTGAATACTCAGCGAAGCGGGAAATTAACTCAGCCGAGTGACGTTGGAAGTAGCGCCACAGAACGCGGGGTACTACAGATCCTCCTAAATGCCTATGTAATTCAGCATATAAAGCCATAGTGCTTTTTCCTATAAACTATAAATTTTAAATAATATTAACAGTAACAAATTAAAAAAGAATGTGTCTCACAAAAAAATTTCTGTAAACCCTGTCATTCTTGCTTCACAATGTTTTAATTGTTGCTACTTACTATGTTGACTTTTAAGAAAATATACTTGACAATATTACTGAATATTTGGATAATTTATCATAGATAAACTAATCAGTTTTTAGTAGCCTAAAGCAATAATAACGACCAATCAAGGTGTAATCGTCTCAATCACAGGGTGTATATTGCTACATTTAAAAATCTGGCACTGAAAATCAATCTAGTACTGGGTAAAAATACTTCTTTTAAAATTGATCAGACGCAACTAATAAAAAACCCCCCTGTAGTCCCCCCGATGTTCGGGGGGACTACAGGGGCGTGGGTAAATATAATTACGAATTACGAATTAGTATGACGCCACAGTGGTAGCTTTAATTCTTCACAGTAGCATATCCTACTGCGAGTTTCTTGTTCATGACTTGCAATCCAATCATATATTTGCTGTGCCTTTCCTAAGGCTGAGAGTTCGTTGCGGAAAAGGCGAGGGTTGGGACAAAAAACTTCTCCCTTGATGTGGATGGCAGCAATTTGCCAATAGTCGCTGCCTTTTCCCTCTGGCACAACTTCAACAAAGCCATCTTTGTAAGGCTCAATAATTCCCAACATCTGCAAACCAATTAATAACTGCCAAAAAACATATTACAAAATCGCAATTAGTAATGTTCAGAAAAAACCTTGACAAATATTAATGAATATGCATAAAATAGCTATTTGTGGAAACTTTAGCTCTTTAATAAACGCTTGGCTAACGTCATTGTCATAGGTGCCCAGTGGGGCGATGAAGGAAAAGGTAAAATAACTGACTTGCTCAGCCGCTCCGCAGATGTTGTTGTACGTTATCAAGGGGGTGTCAATGCAGGGCACACAATTGTAGTCAAAGGTCAAACCTTTAAACTGCATTTGATTCCCTCTGGTATTTTGTATCCAAAGACTGAATGCATTATCGGCTGTGGAACAGTTATAGACCCACAGGTTTTAATTGCAGAACTCGACCAACTTGAAGAACTTGGTATTTCCACTCGTAATCTGCTGATTTCTCAGACAGCTCATGTTACCATGCCTTACCATCGATTAATTGATCGGGCATCGGAGGAACGCAGGGGAAGCCACAAAATCGGCACAACGGGTAGAGGTATTGGTCCAACTTATGCTGATAAATCGGAGCGGACTGGCATCAGGATGTTAGACTTGATGGACTCCCAGGGGCTACGCGAACAGCTAGAGTGGACGATTAATTACAAGAACGTTATTTTAGAAAAACTTTACAATTTGCCCCCGTTAAATCCTCAAGAGGTGATTGACGAGTATTTGGGCTACGCAGAGCGCTTACGCCCACATGTTGTTGATACATCTTTAAGAATATATGATGCGATCCTGCGGCGGCGGAATATTTTGTTTGAAGGAGCGCAGGGTACACTCCTCGACCTAGATCACGGAACATATCCTTATGTTACCTCCTCCAATCCAGTGGCGGGAGGGGCTTGCGTCGGTACAGGTTTAGGACCGACAATGATAGACCGGGTGATTGGGGTGGCAAAAGCCTATACTACTAGGGTAGGGGAAGGTCCGTTTCCCACTGAACTTGATGGGGAATTGGGAGAATTGTTGTGCGATCGCGGTGCCGAATTTGGCACAACCACCGGACGCAAGCGTCGTTGCGGCTGGTTTGATGCGGTAATTGGGCGCTATGCAGTTCGTATTAATGGTATGGATTGTTTGGCAATCACTAAACTAGATGTACTCGACGAGCTTGAGGAAATCAATGTTTGTGTCGCATATGAAATCGATGGGGAACGCTGCGAACACTTTCCCAACAGCGCTCGCCAGTTTGCACGCTGTCGTCCCATCTACAAAACCATGCCCGGATGGCGCACGCCAACTGGTGATTGTCGCTCTCTAGATGATTTACCACGGCAAGCACTGGATTATCTCAAATTCTTGGCAGAATTGATTGAGGTTCCCATTGCGATCGTCTCTTTAGGCGCAAGCCGCGATCAAACGATCATTGTAGAAGATCCTATCCACGGTCCCAAACGTGCTTTGTTGCACCCCGATGGTACACCCGCTACCTTAATGAGTGCCTAGTTTGTAGAGACACGAAATTTCCCGTCTTTACAATCCAAAATCCGTCTTGAAAAGTTTGCTACGGAGGGAAACCCTCCTTGCAACTTTTCGCAAAATCCAAAATCTAAAATCGGAAGATGAATATCACAGTAGAATGTCAAAAAAGACCAGAAGGTAGCAAGCCCAATGCTTTGCGCCGTTCTGGTAAAATCCCGGCAAATTTGTACGGGCATAAGGGTACTGAGTCCATTGCTCTCACCATCGATGCTAAAGTTGTTGAGCGCCTGCTCAAAAAAGGTTCGGTTAACAATACCTTGATTGAACTTCAAGTAACTGATGTTCCTTGGCGTGGGAAAACTTTGCTGCGGGAAGTTCAAACTCATCCAGCTAAGGGTACTCCCTACCACTTGAGCTTTTTTGCTGTGGCAGGGCACGGTGATACTGATGTGGAAGTGCCTCTGCGTTTTGTGGGCGAAGCAGTGGGTGTGAAGCAAGACGGTGGTGTATTAGATACTGTGTTTACTGAGTTGCAGGTGAGTTGTGCGCCTGAGAATATTCCAGATGTGATTGAGGTTGATGTCTCTAATTTGAATGTTGGTGATAGTTTGCAAATCCAACAGCTTGTTTTACCTGAGGGTGTGACGGCTAAAGCTGAACCGGATCAACTTGTTGTTAGTGTGTTGCCGCCACAACGATCTAGTGATGCTGGTACAGAATCTGTGTCTGAAGCTACTTAATGTTTGTTATATTTACTTTGGGAACCAGGGGTGATACCCTGGTTTTTTTGTTGATTTAACCGCCAAGACGCCAAGAGCGCCAAGAAGAATATGACAAAAGTTTCTGTTCCGCCTGTGATTGAGCAAATGTTGCTGTCTGGGTTTTATCCGCATGAGGTGCGGGAGCCGATTGAGTTGATTCAGACTCATGTTTCTTTTGTTTTGTTGGCTGGAGATTTTGCTTATAAGGTGAAGAAGTCTGTGAATTTTGGTTTTTTGGATTTTTCGAGTTTGGAGAAGCGGCGGCATTTTTGTGAGGAGGAGCTGCGTTTGAATCAGCGGGGTGCGGGTGAGCTTTATTTGGAGGTTTTGCCTGTTACTTTGGATGGGGATAGGTATGAGTTGGGTGGTGCTGGTGAGGTGGTGGAGTATGTTCTGAAGATGCGTGCTTTTCCTCAGGCGGCTTTGTTTAGTTCGATTTTTGAGCAGGGTAGGTTGACGGAAGGTGATTTGGAGGAGTTGGGTCGGGTGGTTGCTTTGTACCATGATCGAGGTGAGACTAATGATTATATTCGCTCTTTTGGTACGGTGGCTCAGGTTCGGGCTGCTTTTGATGAGAATTATGAGCAGACTTTGAAGTATATTGGTGGTCCTCAAACTCAACAACAGTTTGATGAGACTAAGTTATATACTGATCGTTTTTTTGCTGAGCGCACGGATTTGTTTGAGAGTCGGATGAAGGGTGATTTTATTCGGGAGTGTCATGGGGATCTTCATCTGCGGAATATTTGTTTGTGGGAGAATAAGATTCGGTTGTTTGATTGTATTGAGTTTAATGAGCCGTTTCGCTTTGTTGATGTGATGTATGATGTGGCGTTTACGGTGATGGATTTGGAGGCACGCTTAAGCAAGGATCTGGGAAATGCTTTTTTGAATACTTATGTGGAGCAAACTGGTGATTGGGAAGGTTTGCAGGTTTTACCTTTGTATTTGAGTCGTCAGGCTTATGTACGAGCTAAGGTTACTTCTTTTTTGTTGGATGATCCTGGTGTTCCGGCTGCGGTGAAGGAGGAGGCGACAAATACTGCTGCTGGTTATTATACCCAGGCTTGGGATTATACGAAGTCTCGTCAAGGACAATTGTTTTTGATGTCGGGGTTGTCGGGATCGGGGAAGAGTACTACGGCTCGTTTTTTGTCGCGCAAGCTGGGCGCAATTCATGTTCGTTCTGATGCTGTGCGCAAACATTTGGCGGGTATTCCTTTGTTGGAACGTGGTGGTGATGAGTTGTATACTCCGCAAATGACTCAGAAAACATATGCACGTTTGTTGGATTTGGGGATTATGCTGGCAAGTCAGGGTTTTAGTGTGATTTTGGATGCTAAGTATGATCGGGAACAGTTGCGCAAGGAGGCGATCGCTACTGCGGAAAAACACCAAATTCCTCTCCAAATTCTTCATTGTACTGCACCGCTTGAAGTTGTGGAACAGCGGCTACGTGATCGAAAGGGTGATGTGGCTGATGCTACTGTTGATTTATTAGCGTCACAGGTGGAACAAGCTGAGCCTTTTACTGAAGCAGAAAAAACAAGAGTAAAATTTTTGGACACAACTCAACCACAAGATGCACAATTAAAAGATGTAATTCGCCAATAGGCTTCAGCTCATGGCAGAACAAAAGAAAAACCAAAGCAACCTGATAGCGTTTACGGGAAGTTTTATAAGTCAACTGCTGTTTGGGTTATTCTTGACAATTGTATTTTTGGTATCAGGGCAAGAAGCATCTGTGAGCCTATTTTTAGGTGTAGTGGGTGCATTAGCGTTAGGGATGATTGTATCAGCCAGCAAAAATAGACCCCAGTCTCCACAAGCTCCATCAGAAGGAATTGATGCAGGATTGAGATACTGGTTACTTTTCTTGATTGGTTTTACGTTTGTAGGATATAAAGCCCCAATGAGTATCTTACTCGGTGCGATCGCTGGTCTGGGTGGGGGTTGGATCACTGCTTGGTGGGAAACTAGGGGGGAATCCAGAACTCAACTACCCAATGATGCCTTAGCAGTTTCTGATGAAGAAGTACCTGCTGATGCAAAACGCAGCAAACGGCGCAGAAGAAAACCTACCCGGCGTTTCCGTCGTGTACCTGGTGTCGGTATTTTTCGGTTCTGGGGAAGATAAAGCTCAAGTTTATTGTCAATTGCTAATAGTTAATTGCTCTCTTACCATTAACTATTAGCGATTAGCCATTAGCAATCTATGTTTCTATATTTATCTAAGTTACTACCGCTGTTTTTTTATCCGTTGGGATTGTCCTGCTTAATTTTATTAGTAGGATTAATATTAATCTGGAGACGACCTCGTATAGCGGCTTTGTGTGTTACGCTGGCGTTAATTATTTTATTATCAACTAGTAATGGTTGGGCATGTAATTGGTTAGTGCGTAGTCTAGAATGGCAAAATCGCCCTACGGAAATACCGAATGCTGAAGCAATTGTGGTTTTGGGGGGTGCTACTAGATCGGCTTTTCCGCCACGCCCTACTGTAGATTTAAATGAACATGGCGATCGCGTTATTTATGCCGCTCAACTCTACCGCCAAAATAAAGCTCCTCTAATTATACTCAGTGGTGGTCGGATTGATTGGTCTGGCAGTGGTCCATCTGAGTCAGGAGATATGGCATCAATTCTGACTTCTATTGGCATTCCAGAATCCGCAATTATACAAGAGCCAAACTCCCTGAATACCTATCAAAATGCCTTTTATGTACAAAAAATTCTCTCAGAACGCAATATCCGCCGTGTATTACTAATTACCTCTGCCTTACATATGCCGCGTTCTCTTCTCATCTTCAAACGTCAAGGTATTGACGCTATTCCTGCACCTACAGATTTTCTCGTCAGTGAAGGCGAAATGCGTGAACTTACCAGTACCCCTAAAGGTGCTCTTCTGAATGCTTTACCCAACGTAGATAATATGCATCAATTAACTGCCGCTTTAAAAGAATACGTGGGCATTTGGGTTTACAGATTTCGCGGTTGGTTGTAGAGACGTTCCGCCGGAACGTCTCCACACCACCGGAACGTCTCTACCAATGATTACAAATAGATATAATTTCAGTAGTTACAGCATTTTTATGTTCAACATCCGACGCCCTGTCTCACATGACTAAAAACTTACCATACATAATACCAGCAACTCCACCAGAAGCTGAAGAAGCATTTGCAGGTCATCAAATTACTCACCAGTTTTATCAAGAAGTTCAAGCGCGAGCAGATTTTAAGCGTCATTGTGAGTGGTATCATACCACAGCAGACGCTAATCGTCAAGAGCTAGAAAGAATGCGCAGTGAACCGAATATTTTTCGCTGGTTTCTCAGAAAATAAGTGTAACTTACTGTCCCTTCCTTAAGGGACTTCTCTGCCGTACTTCCAAGTCTTTACGTAGCTTTTCGTTTTCAGTTGCTAACTGAGTAATTAAGGCTTGATCAATCAAGTTGCTATCTGCGTTAGTATAGATGTTAACACCACGCTGTTGGGGTGGTTTCTGGTTGTATCGGCTGAAGTATAACTGCTCTAACTTGCGTCCTACTTGCAACAGTTCAGATCGAGTACAATTTATCTGTAGCTGCTGACATCGCTCGCTAATAGTGATTGGAGCTATTGCAGTGCTTGTATCCGAGCGTTGGGCGGCAAAAGCGGGTGTACTGATGATCAGCAAAGTCACAATGATCGCAATTATAATTTTCATCGGTCATCTCACTTTGTGGAAGATCTACACCTTTTCAAATACCATAAGATGCTGCTGAGGTAATAAATTTTTTGTCTCACGCCAAATCAAACCAACAGCTTGCATCTCCTTCTTTACCTGCTTTTGAGTCATTTTGTGCAGGGCTTTAATCATAATAAAAGGATTTTCGCCCCGGTATTCAACCAACACTACCTTACCACCTGGTTTAAGCCCTCTGACAATCCCTTGCATCATCTCCCGTGGATACTCAAACTCATGGTACGCATCCACCATCAACGCCAAATCAACACTGTTAGGTGGTAAATTGGGATCTTTAAGAGTTGCCAAAACAGGCTCAACATTGGTAACGTGGTTTTCCTGCTTCAAAAACTCAATAATATCCAGCATTTCCGGTTGAATATCTACAGCTAGAACCTTTCCATTAGTTAACACGGGTGCAATACGAAAACTCATGTAACCTGTACCAGCGCCAACATCAGCCACCACATCATTAGGCTTGAGGTTAAGAGCGCTGACAATTTTACTTGGTTGTTCCTCTTTCTCTCTGCTGAATCTTTCTAACCAAAGCGCACCTGTATGCCCCATCACTTGAGCAATTTCTCGCCGCATGTAAAACTTACCAATCCCATCTGGGCTATGGATACGCCGATGTTCGTAAGTAGTAGATTGAGTAGCTGCACATGCTGGGTTGGTGGGAATCAGCAAGCAACATAATACTACAGCGATTACCACAGCGAAAATTATTCCCCCCTTTTTAAGGGGGGCAAGGGGGGATCTGACTTCGTGAACCTCGCGTATTGATCCCCCCAACCCCCCTTGTGAAGGGGGGCTTAGAGAATATTTCGGGATATAGTTCATTTTTATGTTGTAAAATTTAGATCGTAAATGGTTCTAGCTGGCGATTGTACCATTCATCCTGAAAGCGCTCAGCAACAAACGGTCTGATGATAAACTTAGGTTGGCTCGCGCCTTGAACATCAACCCGCACGAATGAGTAAGGTAGCCGTTGTTGGTCATCGTAGCCATTACGACCGACGAAAAGTAGAGAATCCGCAACTTTACGGTTGTAATTACCTGTGTTATCTGTAAAAGTTTCCATCAATTCTGTTCCCTCTTCTCTTTGATAACGAGGACGACGACCACTACCACCACTGATAATACAGTTGATGTAAGAATCGGCATGTCCTGTGTCTGTTGTGCGCAGATGTTCTAGACAGTGAGCATGACCATTGAAAATTATATCGGCGATCGCACGTCCTTGAGTTAAGGAACCAAGGGTGTTAGCGACTTGATCGAAACAAGCACGCAAGCGGTGGCGTACTGCTAAAGTTTGCGCTTGATACCACTTACTCTTTTCGGTGACATAGGGGGGATGATGGAAATAGATGATCCGTCCACGTACTTCCTCTGTATGCCAAGATTCAATTAGTCTGTCGCGCAGCCAATCGAGTTGCTCAAAGTCGATATCAGGTGAGGAGTGTGATTCAAGTTGTTTTTCAATATCAATTTTGATTTCGTCTATTTGGTATAATTGGGCTTTGAGCGCATCTAGTTTTTCATCATTTTCAGCAGAGTTTGCCTTGAGATTAGCGCAAGCTGCTAAAATCTCGATTTCTTCAAGTTCTATTTTCTGTCTTTTTGATTGGAGTTCACGACGTTTTGCTTCTCCTTCTGGATTGGTAGGTAGAGGTGATGGTTCGTTAAAGGTATTGGAATCAAGAGCGAAAAAGTCTATTCCGCCATAACGAAAAGTGTAATAACGGTTGGGTAAGCGGGTGAAAACTCCGGGTTCATAACGCAAACACCTTCCCGTGTCTGTCTTAGCTGTGTAATGATTGTCTAGGTGAAATTCTAGCTGCTCCCCAGATTGCGCCTTTAAGTAATCAAGAAAAGCTCTTGCATAAGCGTTTCCCTGATAGGAGCCGTGCCAACCAATCTCTACATCATCTTTATAGCGTAGCCATCGGCGCAGTGGAAGCGTAGTTCCTGCTAGCCACCGAGACATTAATGGTACATCATAGTAATCGTGATTACCCAATACTGGTAAGATGGGTGTTTTGAATACCATGCAATCGTAGCGAATGCGTTTGGGATTTTCGCCTCCTAACAGAAACTCACGGTAAGGTTCAATAAAGTTTTGCGGGTAATACTCTTGAGAACCTACGATGTAAATTACATCACCTGTATGCAGTACGAATCGACAATCATCTCCATGTTTATGCATTAATTCGGCAATTTGCCGTTGAGGGTTGTGTTCGTAATGTGTCCTAGAGCCACTATCTCCTATTACCATAAAGGAGAATTCTGGATTATGGTCGTTGCCATCGTCCAGAATCATACTGGTTTGATCGATTCCTCGCTGAATAATACTGGTATGACGCCATCGCACCCGTTCCTTCATCTTTTGAATTTTGACGGGAATTGGTGGATCGGTGATGAATTTCATCTGATTGAGTTATTTTAGTGTTGATAAAATGATTTTGAATTTAATGAACCGCATAGCCTAGAGTTTAAACCTTAGGAAAGTAGAGAACGCAGAGTAAGATAGTAATTGTAGATGGATTATTTTAAGAATGAAATAGGCTGGCTGTAGTGTTGGCTAGTATTTTGAGTTGATCGGGTTGACAACGATTAAAATAGGGCTAGTTTGGTTGTTAGTAGACTAAAATAATACCACTTTTCAGGGTCGATTGTCCACGCACATAATAATTTTGGCTTGACTGTTGATTTCGACAGCATAGAACAAAAATTTTGTATTTCCCTACTCTCCTTGGTACATACGCTCCGGCGGAGCGTCTCTACTGATATCCTGCTGCTTGTAACTCGAACAGCTTTGCATAACGCTTCCCTGCTCGCAACAATTCTTCGTGGGTTCCTTGTTCTATTAGTTGTCCGGATTCTATTACTACAATTTTGTCAGCCATGCGTACTGTGGAGAAGCGGTGCGAAATTAAAAACACCATTTGATGTTGGGTAAGAGTGCGGAAGTGATTGAAAATGTCAAATTCTGCTTGGGCATCCATTGCTGATGTCGGTTCATCTAAAACGAGAATGTCTGCATCTTCACGCATAAAGGCACGAGCAAGAGCAATTTTCTGCCATTGTCCTCCTGAAAGTTCTTGTCCTCCTTTAAACCATTTACCTAGCCGAGTTTGAAAACCTTCAGGCAAATGTTCAATAAAAGGTTGTGCCATACCTTTGTGGGCAGAGATTTGCCAACGTGCTTTATCTTCTATGTGTTCTACGTCACCCACACCTATATTCTCACCTACAGTGAACTGGTAGCGCACAAAGTTTTGAAAAATTACCCCGATGCGTTGGCGCAGTACATCTACATCCCATTCCTGCAAGTCCAAACCATCAAGCAAAATCCTTCCAGAGTCGGGGGTGTATAGTCGTGTTAGTAATTTGATTAAGGTAGTCTTACCCGAACCGTTTTCACCCACAATTGCTAGTTTCTCTCCTGGTTTGAGGTGTAGTGAAATGTTTTTCAAGGCGGGTTGTGAATTTCCTGGGTAAGTAAATGTTACATTCTCAAACCGAATTCCATCTTTGGGTTTTATACCTTTGGTTGCATTCCCTTTTGGTTTTGGCACTTCCTCTTCTAGGAAATCGTAGAGGTTAGAAAGATACAAGTTGTCTTCGTACATTCCCCCAATTGAAGTGAGGACGCCTGAGAAAGTAGACTGCCCTTGGCGGAAGACGATGAGATACATCGTCATATCTCCTAAGGATATTCTACCTGCAACTGTTTCTACTACAATCCAAGCATAAGCTAGGTAAAAGGCAGCAGTACTGAGCAAACTCAGCAAGTAACCCCACACTCCCCGCCTGATGGTTAAGTCGCTGTCTTCTTTGTAAAGTCTATTGAATAAGCTATGGTAACGTTCTAACAGCGTTTCTCCCAGTTGATAAAGTTTAACTTCTTTGGCATAGTCTTCTCTTGCTAGCAAAGTTTCTAAGTAATGCTGTTCGCGGGTTTCTGGCGCACGCCAGCTAAATAGGCGAAATGCTTGCCCTGCAAATTTGGTTTCGGCAAAGAATGCAGGCATTGCTGCGATGATGAGTATAATTACAGCCCAAATTGAGAATCTGACTAGCAGTACACCAAAAGTTGCCAGCGATAGGGCGCTTTGTACTAAACCGAAGGTACGGCTTACCAGTGAGAGGGGACGAGTTGATGCTTCCCGTCTTGCATTGGTCAATTTGTCGTAGAATTCCGAGTCTTCAAATTGGGTAAGATCTAGAGTTAGTGCTTTTTCTAAGATGAGAACGTTTACCCGTTGACCGAGTAGCACCCGCAACAGCGATTGGCAAACGGTGAGGAAGCGCTGACTTCCAGCTAGGGCGGCTACTGCGATCGCCTCTAATCCCACATAAATTAAAGGACGATAGCTATTGACAAAATCAATATTTTGTGTATTAATTTGTAGAGATGCCAAATTTTGCGCTTCTACAACAGCATCAACGATCAGCTTACCGATGTAAGCAACAGCAGCAGGCAAAAGACCAGCGACTAAGGTGAGAGTGGCAAAAATCACGGTCAGAGAGCGGCTAGTGGTCCACACCAAATTCACAGCACGCCCACTGTACCGAAACACTGCAAGGGATTGACGCAGAGCGTTACGCTTTTTACTAATTATCATATTTCTTTTATAGTACAAATTCCCTCACAGTTGCATCAAAAGCATTGAGGAGCAACACTAAAACCGATAATTTGATTTACTATGATTAACAAACAGTAAGCCAATTGTACAGGCAAGATATACAGATGACCCAGTTACATGACAATCGCCAACCGCGTCGGGGTAGAATATTCCCAGAATACACAATACCAAAAGAGGAACTAGCAAGACGCCAATCTGAACGAGATGCATTTTACCAACATTGTTATGCAATTTTTGCGCGAGTCCGCCCTGAATTGATCAACGACCATTACAACTGGTTCATTATTATTGAGCCAAATAGTGGCGATTATTTTATTGATGCAAACGAAGAAGCCGCAGTTCAAAAAGCCCGTCAAAAGCACGTTCGTGGGATGCTAGGAACTTTTAGACTTAATGAGACAGGAGCCTGCGGCAAAATATGATTTCCGTTTTTGTTTGGTGAAATCGGTGAGCTATTTTTTGAAGTACAGTTAATTGCTGCTGATGGCGAGAATATTCCGGTAGAAACGCTACTAGATACAGGTTTTACCACAGGTTGGCTGGCGCTGGATCTACAAGATGCAGAAAGCTTGGGATGGTCTGTTATTGAACGCAGAAAAGCTATGCAAACGGCTCGAGGAGAGGAGTTTTTCGACCTTTATGAGGGAAGGATACTGCTAGACAATCAGGAATACATTGTCCCAGTACATGTGGGTGCAGGAATTCCCGAAGTTTTATTGGGTTTGCAATGGCTGGAAACTCGAAAGTTGGTCGTAGATAGACCTCAAGGAGTGTTGACATTGGGGTAGGTGTGAAAGCGATCGTGCCGAGTGCCCTACGGAACTTTTCAGTTATGAGAGACTAGCGTTTCTGTGTTGGGATTGCAAAAGTAACTTAGTTGCGGATTCGATTACCACCCCAAAGTATGCGAGCAATGTCTTGATTGTGAATAGTGGCCATCGTTTCAAAGCACCTAAAATAACTTTCCAGTTAGTTTCTGCAAAATGGTTGAGCAGAAATTTTCTACAAATTTCCTGACTATATCCTATTGTCATCAGTTTTACATAAACTTCTGGTAAATCCCAATAACGCATCTTAAACCATTGTTTCGGTTCTGGGATTGAATTCATGCCACAAGCATATTCTAAATAGACATCTTGTGTGATTTTTATACTTCCTTTTAACGCACAGAATGCAGTCCAATATATTTGTGCCTCCCTGTTATTTACACCTGAACGCCAATTTTGTAGAGCTTGTTGTGCTGCTTCTGCGCGGTACACTTGAGCAGTCATAAAACCTAAAACTTCATACTGTTGTTTTACATACCTTTCAATTACGACTTTACCATTAGTGCTAAATTCTTCCTTGTCAAGGATAAAACTACGCTCACTAACTTCATTAGTTGGCACGTAGCGGCGAGCAAAGTTAAGAATTAATAATGATAAATCTGGATGTTGCTTGAGGTTATTTACTACATAACCAAGAGTTTGTACCTGAATGGGATCGTCATCACCAATCACCCACACATATTTACTTGTGGCTGCGCTTAAGCAATAAGCAAGATTGCTCATTAAGCCAATATTATTGCTGTGTCGATTTAATTGAAATGTCGTCAGGCTGAAAGTAGGCTGCCATTTTTTGATAACTTCTTGGGTATTGTCTGTTGAACAGTTATCTGAGATCAGAATTTCACACTCAGACTCATAACCTTTAATAGCTTTACATAACCAAGTAAGTTGTTGGTCTAAAAATTGGGCACGATTGAATGTAGGGATGGCAATTGTGAGTAATTTATTCATTGCCGGGTTATTCTCTAATAAAGTAGGCGCAACTGAGTTATTTTGCAGAATATGCTAATTTATTCCGGAGGTTTATGATATTTTTTTGAAACCTTAACTCTTTTAGGTGTGCCTTAGCTTAGTAAATCTGTGCGTAAATTAAACTACGCTATATTAAATATCTTTCTATTGTCATAATTAAATCACATCTATGCTTTTAGACAGATGTTTTTGAGTAAAATCTAGTTATCTAGAATCTTCTTTGCTGTGCTAACCTTATATATCTCCGTCACCGCTAAACCACTCTTTCCTTGGCGTTCTTTGCGTCTTGGCGGTTCAAAATCTTAACCATAACATCAATGCCGACAATCCAAAGTATATACACCGATGGCGCTTGCACAGGCAACCCTGGTCCTGGGGGTTGGGCAGTCGTCGTCTACTTCAGTGATGGTTCAATTCACGAAATGGGAGATGGATTCCCCCAAACCACCAATAACAGGATGGAAATGCAAGCAGCGATCGCCGCTCTTGAATTTCTCAAAGCATCCAAACAAACTCAACCCATCACCCTGCACACCGACAGCGAATACCTAATTAACTGTGTTACCAAGTGGGTGAAAGGCTGGAAAAACAAAGGATGGAAAAAATCAGATGGAAAGCCAGTCCTCAACCAAGACCTGTTAGAAATTCTCGATGAACTGAACACTAAACAGGTAAAATGGCAGCATGTTCGGGGTCATGCCGGTAACGTAGGCAACGAACGCTGTGATGTAATTGCTCGTACCTTTGCCAGTGGTAGAACTCCGCACTTACAACAACTATCGAAAGCGAATTCTCTCCAATCTTTACCAGAAAAAGATGAAATCAACCAATCAAGCGTATCTGATTTTCACACAAACTCTACAATAATTGACAAAAAGACACAAGAAACTACTATTGAAGATGTAACTACTATGGAAACATACACTTCCCCGAGTGTCACTAGCAGTGAGGAATTACCCCGTGAAATTAGGGTGACACAACTGCGCAACTTAGTTGAAACCTTGCACATTGCTGACGAAATTGCCGAAAAAGGTTACTTAATTACCAGTTCTGAACTAGCTGACTTAATGGATGTCCATGCAAGTGCCGTTACCAGTAGAGGCGACGAGTGGCGTTGGCGCAATTGGATTGTCTCACGGGTAAGAAGAGAAGGTAATCAGATTCTGTGGGAATTGGAAAGGAGCGATAAAGTTGAGGGTAACCAGGATTCTTAGAGACGCCCCACCGGGGTTCTTAATTTTGACTTTTGACTTTTGACTTTTGACTTTCCGAAAGGGCGCTGTATTTGCGCCCCCGCCATTCTCGTGGAGTGCGCAATGCTGATAAAAAGATGCGCAGTACCGCGATGGGATCGGCTAAAGGGGAAAGCCAAAACAACCAATCATATGCAGCTTGAGTGCGATCATAAGAAGGTGCGATCGCCAATAGTATTGCAAAGCGAATTACTAGGAGAAAGGAATTTAGTCCCACTAGGAGGAGAGGGGGAGTGGGGGAGTAGGGGAGTGGGGGAGAAAGTAAAAAGAAAGTTAGTAGGATGGGGAGGGGTAAGGCTTGAACTGAGGTGAGCAGCCATAAATCTCCCCAAATTTGAGCTTGGGACGAAGCATCTTTAAGATCGAGGCTTCTTCCCCATTCTTTCCATGTTTCTATTGCTCCCTCATACATACGCACTTTTAGTACTTTTGCACCATCTAAGAAGCCTACTTTATAACCAGAGGCAGCAATATTTCTTGCTAAAGTGACATCATCACAGAAAGAGCTACTCGCACTTGTATAGCCACCTACAGCAGCTAAAACAGAGCGACGGCATAAAAAACATTGTCCATTAGCCATAACACGCTCAGGGGAAGTGGTATTTACACCAGCAGGGTTAAAGCGATAAAGTAGAGTCATTAACAATGCAGGTTGTAGCCAGCACTCTCCTGGATATTTAAGAATAAATTGAGGCGAAATTGAGACTAAGTCATATCCTTGAGCTTGAGCTGTCTTGACTAATCCAGCTACCAAACCTGGTGATGGTTGTGTATCAGCATCCATACCCAGAAACCATTCGCTTCTAGGTGAACTATACAAAAAGCCGTTATGTAATGCCCAAGGACGCCCTACCCAGCCTGGAGGTAAGGGATCATCTGTGATGAGGCGAAAGCGAGGATCTTTGCGCCCAGATGCTTTCACCAACTCAGGAGTACCATCAACAGACTTGCTATCGACAACGATTATTTCTCGGACTTCATAACTTTGCTGACTGATTCTTTGTAATAGAGGACTAATACGAAGAGCTTCATTTAAAGTGGGAATCACAACGCTGACACTGCCTAAAATGTCTGGTGTGGGATTTTGGGGAGCAACGGGAGGATGACGACTAGGTCCTTTCAACAAGCGTGACAATAAAATTGCTGTAGCTGGTAGTTGTATGAGCAGCAATATGAGTGAAATAGCACTGGTTATAATCCAACCGTTGTCCACAATAAAAATACCTGACGATTAAGGTAGGGGTGTAAAAGTCTTAATTAACAGAAACTTTAACACTTGTGACAGAAACTTCATTAGCTGTAGTTACCGCTACTTCTTTAAGTGTAGGTGTCGTTTTTGACCAGAGAACCACAGCGGGAATTACACCAAATACTAAGCCGAGAGAGACTGGTATGATAAAGCCAGAACCTAAGCTAAGTCCAGCAGCAAAAGCAAAATTGCTCAAGTAAACAATAATTGGTAAATTGAGTTGCGATCGCTCTAACTTAATTGATGTGTTTCGCCACAACAGTGCTGCCACACTCATAAATAAAGCACTAGTGCCAAACCAGCCCGCATAATTTCGGTAAGGTGTGCCAAAAAATGCTCCTGGTTCTTTCCAAAACCAAAAGGGTAGAGAAGTTTGACTCATTGCTGGTTCCAAAGCAAAGTCCCAGCAAGTAAAAAGCATTGCCCCAAAGAATATAGCACCTAGTTGACGCCACAAGCTTGGTTTTTCTGCTACTTTAAGACCAGCACGAGCAATTAGGTAAGCAGACAAACCTACGTAGAACCAGGATAAAGGAATTGTAAAAGGTACTAGCCCTGCAATCTTATATCCCAAGCCACTTAAGTAAGAGTAGTCTCCAAAAGGAAAGCCTATACTGGTTCCCAATAATTCACTACCTACTGATATCGATACTGCTGGTAGCATAAACCCTAGCCATGTGCGCCATCCTAATGTGCGGTAAGCATAAATTGAAACAGCTATAGTTCCCAAAATAATATCTACCACACCGCCATCAGCCATACTCATTTGCATAGCTGTTTGACCAACAGATCCCAAGTTCAAAATTAATTCGGCATTAGGTATAACTAGTAGAATGCCTACTAGCCCAAAAGCCTTTGCCAGGATATGACCAAAGAGGCATATACGTTCAGTAATAACCAGTTGTCTCATGATAATCCCTTCACAAGATATGACATGGGTCTACTTAGTTGCTCAGATTTTACAAATGTTTAATATCATACTTTAACTTGATTTATTATGGAAATGCTGTATAAACTTGTTTCCTATTTCAGGTCAAAGCATAATAACCGATTGATATAAGATAAATCAAATATGATAATAAACCTATAGTTTAAAATACTAAACTTAAAATATATCATCCCATATAGGGAGTAACAACTCATGTCAATCCAGAGAAAAGTTCCCTGGGTTTCCCTTACATTGCTCTTGCTTACCTACGGTACTTGGGGCTGGGTAATATCCAGAGCAAAATATCCGCCTGTGGTATTAGTGCTAGCTGTAATTGCTATTTTTATCATAACGAGTAGCTTGACTACTCCTTGGTCTACAGTTGCTAACTATTCCAATAAATTATTTCAATCAAATCTGAGATCTTTCAGCCTTGCTATTTTTGGTGCTTTCATGTTTTTTCTCATGATTGCCTGGTTTAGAGTATTTATTGATACTTTAGTAATTATTTCTGCCACCATTTTAGCCCGGATAGACGTACAAACTTATGGGTTTAAGCAACAGCAATCGTTTTTAATACTGTTTCTGATTTCCCTCACTGGTTTAGGTTTGGGAGTATTAATAAATAACTATAAAGTTATGTGTTATTTTAGGCAATTCAATCTATTGTGTAGGTAGTTGCGCCAGAGTACCTAGCACAACTACCTACCTTAAGATGCAACAGCTACTGATTCAACTTCTGTTGATTCTACTGCTGCTACTGGATAAACGCTAACTTTTTTGCGACTTTTGCCTTTACGTTCAAAACTAACTACGCCATCAATCAAAGCAAATAAGGTATCATCGCTGCCAATACCAACGTTATTACCAGGATGAACTTTTGTGCCACGCTGACGGACAAGAATATTTCCTGCCCGAACAGTTTGACCACCGTATCTTTTTACACCTAAACGTTGAGCATTAGAGTCACGCCCGTTACGTGTACTACCTGTTCCTTTCTTGTGAGCCATAATTTTATGTTTGTGTTTTTACTTATCCTAATTATTCTGCTACAGTTTCAGCAACAGGAGTTGTCTCGTCGGATTGAGTTTCAAAGCTAGCTACTGGTTCAGTTGCATTTTCTGCTGAAGGTTCAACGATGGTAGAAGTAACTTCTGGTTGAGTCTCATCAGTTGCAGTTTGTTGTTCCGAAGTTAGTACAGTACCATCAACAATGATTGAGTCAATCATTAGTCTGGTAATTTCTTGACGATGCCCCCGCTTCTTACGGGTTTTCTTTTTCGGCTTCATTTTATACACAATGACTTTGCGACCTCTCAAATGCCGCATCACCGTGCCTTCTACTGTTGCACCTGCCACTAACGGTTGTCCGATTGTGAATTCACCATTGTGTTGTACTAACAGTACCGATTGTATGGTTACTTTCTCGTCCTCTTGGGCAGAAAGTAATTCTATGTCGTAAAAACGACCTGGTTCAACTTTTAGTTGTTTGCCGCCAGTTTCAATAATTGCGTAAGTCATGTAATTTTCTTTGCGTTTGCCGTACAGGTAGCTAGGTTTTATACTTGAAAGCAATCCCAGCTTTTGTAATGTCTTTACCTGATCCGAGCAGGAATGAGACAGACAATCTAAAATAATACTAGATAAAATACATTTTTGTCAAGAAAATTTTTTATGAAAAGAATCGAAGTTGAAAAGAGAACGATTTTAATTGGTTTAGCAGGGAGTCACGGTTACGGGTTAAATCGACCTGATTCAGACTATGACTACCGAGGAGTATTTATCGCCCCCAAACCATACTACTTGGGATTTGACCAGATTGAACAAAAAGATGATGGTTGGGATGAAGAAGGCATGTTTCCATTCTTGGATGGAAATAAAGATACAGTAATATATGAGTTAAGAAAAATTTTGCAGTTATTATCAGGAGCAAATCCAAATATTTTAGAATTGCTCTGGTTGAATGAATATCCTGTTTTAAATCCAGTAGGACAAAATTTAATTAACCACAGACAAATATTTCTGAGCAAGAAAGTAAAGCATACTTACTCTGGTTATGCTTTTGCCCAAATCAAAAAGATGGAAACTCATCGCAAGTGGTTACTGAATCCACCACAAAAAAAACCTCTACCAGCAGATTATGGTATTGAAGACGAAGCACCACTAATTAAAGATGAGCTAAATGCTTTTTTAGAGTATCTTTACATTTTAATTAGAGGACGAATTGAGTTTTTAGAAGAAGCAGAGCAATTATATAAATTGTTGACGGCTGATATAGATTTTAAAGGAGTGCTCAAACAATACACTTTGCCTGATGAAACTTTGGCATACACGCAAAAGTTAACAAACAGCCGCAAAGACTTTATTCGCCTTTTGCAAAAAAGTCAAAACTACCAAATAGCTTTAAGAGAATGGAAAGCTTACTTATCTTGGCAAGAAAATAGAAATCCGGCTAGAGCAGAAATGGAGAGAAAGTCAGGTTATGATCTCAAGCATGGAATGCACTGTATTAGATTGTTACGCAGTGGATTAGAAATATTGCAGACAGAAAAAATTGTTGTAGATAGAAGAGTTGCCGGAGACGCAGAGGATTTAAAAGCTATCCTCAGAGGTGATTATTCTTATGAGCAGGTGATGAAAATGGCAGATGATTTAGTTGCGGAAATGGACAAAGTTTACCAAGAATCTACCTTACCTCTCCAAGCAAATTTACAGCAAATTAATGAATTATGTATAGAATTAGTAGAAATGCAAGGATTTTAAATGGCTAATAGCTAATTGTTAATTGCCAGTTTTCTATTAGCTATTAGCCATTAGCATGAGAAAATTTAAAACAAATCCGCAAAGCCATAAATACTAATTATTAGCAGTAGCAATGCAGTGAATTGAGTAATGCGAGTTTGGGGTGAAGGTGCGATCGCCTCCCGTACTAAAATAGACATTGATGCGCCAATCACAAAGCTCAAGCCTAGCACCACATAGATATAGGATTTCTCTGTAGAGAAAACAGTAGAAATCGCCAGCATTGTGATGGCTAACATCAACATTAATAGCTCTACAAACCGAGGTGGGTTGTATTGGCTAGATAAAACAACAGTGTGTAACCAAAAACGCCAAAATCTCATAATTAGGGAATGGGGAATAGGGAATAGGGAGAAAAGTTAAAAGGCAAAAGAAATGGTTGATCTTTTTACTTTTTACTTTTTACTTCTCTAACTCCTTAGTTTTGTTGGTGCACCGTTTGTTTGTGCAGCATCTGCCGATGTTAATTCTATGCCAAAAATGCGGCTAGTAGTTTTTTCTACTTTGTAACCAGAATCTATTGACTCCAAAGGATCTTTACGTAGTCGGTGACGTAAACACAGAACAATCACGCGGCGCACATCATCAATGGTGACTTCGGTACGCCCTTCATAGGCGGTTAAAGCTTTGGCTGCACGGTTAGTAACAATATCTCCACGCAAACCATCCACATCTAATTCTGAACAAACTTCAGAAATTTTCACCCGCAAGTCGTAGTCAATGGTTACCTTTGGTAAAAGTTTTTGCGCATCAATTATACTTTTTTGCAGTGCTTCTTGTTCAGACTTATATTTCTCTAAAAATTCAATGGGGTTTTGGTCGAATTCTGCCCTTTGTTCAACGATTTGTACTCGCAAAGCTGGTTCTTTGACTGTATGAATTTCTGCGTGCATCCCAAAACGATCAAGTAGTTGGGGACGTAGTTCTCCTTCTTCTGGATTTCCAGAACCGACAAGAACGAAACGTGCTGGGTGACGGATGGAAATACCTTCTCGTTCTACTGTATTCCAACCACTGGCAGCCGAGTCTAATAACACGTCTACTAGGTGATCGTCAAGTAAGTTGACTTCATCTACATATAAAATACCTCGGTTTGCTTTTGCCAGTAGTCCCGGTTCAAAGGCTTTGACACCTTCAGATAAAGCTTTTTCAATATCAATAGTGCCGCAAACTCGGTCTTCTGTGGCTCCCAGGGGTAAATCTACCATTTGCACTTTGCGATCGCCCACAGCAATATCCACGCCAAGTTCAAGCTGTTGGCGAACTTCATCACTCATTAAATCGGGATCGCTGGGATGGCTATTGAATGGATCGTTAACTACGACGGGGATTTCTGGCAATAAGTCAGCCAGGGCGCGGATGGTGGTGGATTTGCCTGTACCGCGATCGCCCATGATCATTACACCACCAATTTTGGGGTCAATCACGTTCAAGAGCAATGCCAGTTTCATTTCTTCTTGACCGACAATTGCTGTAAATGGAAATACTACGCGACGCGCACTTGCCTTGGCTTGAGCAGTTGGACTCACGCTTATTACCTTATCAATATTTCTTTTATTACCGTTTCTTATTGTGCCACAGGTAGGGTGATGGGGAGACAAAGGAACTTGGAGATATGATCATTCATTCCATGCCTCGCTCAAATTCGTCAATGGCTAGAATGGGTGCGGCTCGTTTCTAACAGGAGCCTCTAGAAACTAGAGGGGTATGGTTAGAGTACACTATGAAATCTACTTTCATAATGTATAACTGTTCTTTTGATATGGGTGATACCAAAGTATCCTAGAAACGGTAAAGTCCCATCCTTGAGGAAACAAGTGACTCCCTACCTAGACCCCAGTGAGTAGACTCGGAATTCTACAGGCTGAAGCGGGTAACAGGGCGCAACCAGTTGTAAAACAGGCAGGTAACAACACTGGCGCTAACGGGGGGATGATACGGGCAAATAAGTCCTAAAAAAGTGTCTCAAGCCTAAGCTACAACCTGAACAACAAAATGTAGACTTCATCCTCTATTCTCACAGCATTCCCCATTTGATAGCTGTAATTTCCGAGAAGAGGATAGGCAAATTGGACTGCCCTAAGTCATCAAACAATCGAAAGAACGGAACGAGTAAAAACGGTATAAGGGTCTGGGGAAAGGTCGAAACTCCGGTAGGCTGGACGAGCAGATTAACCCCTTTATATCGGGTAGGACAGCGAGTAACTTCGCTGAGGTATTCAGAAAACATTCAATGGAGTCAGAGCATGGTTAGACACGACAGAGATGTTAGTGAACTTTGGAAGAAATTACCCTGGAAGAAATTCCGGAAAGAGCTATTCCGCCTACAAAAGAGAGTGTTCAAAGCTGTTCAAGTCGGAGACAGGCGTAAAGCTCGTCAACTTCAAAAGCTTATTCTGAAGTCCAAAGCAGCTAGGTTCCTGGCTATTCGTCAAGTAACTCAGCTAAATGCTGGTAAGAAAACCGCAGGCGTCGATGGTAAGAAGTCTTTAACGTTTGAGGAACGGTTTGAACTAGAACTACTACTCAGACAACCTTATTGGTATCACAACCGACTAAGGGAAGTGCCAATAAAGAAAAAAGACGGCTCCACCAGAATGCTTAAGGTTCCGACGGTGTGTTCATATTGCACCTCGATTCTAGAAAGTTTAGGGATATTTTGTTTGCCCCTAGTATTTTCTTATGGTAGATCTTTTTTAAGGAACACAGTACAACGCGCGATCGTCAAAACGGCGTCATGTTGCTTTATTAATCGGGCAGCGATACCGCAATGAAAATGTACTCAATTGACAGTCATAGTCGCCTACCAGTAAGCTACCAGTGACTCAAATTGTGTGTAAACTAAGGGAGTAGAAAGCGTTTTTACGACAATCGCGTCTATGGCAACAGAAAATCCCCGTGTAGCAGCATACCCACCGCAACGAGTCTACTCGCGCCTGGTAGAATTTAGGCGTGAGCGAGGGTTTAAGTCAGATTCCGCAGCGATTGTGGCAATTCTTGAGGCTTACTTTTTTGGTGGCTCAGTTAATGAGCCATTAAGTGAGTCACCGGGTCTGGTCGAGCGGATTGAGGACTTGGAGGGAAAGTTGCGAGCCTGCTTGAGGTGGTGGCTCAACTCAGGCAGGCAATTAGTCAGGATACAACTATGGCTGAAGGTGAGCCAGATTTGCCCGCGTCAGTGTTAGATTTGTCGGCAACTAGTAAGCCACCTAGTGAGTCACCATTAACCACCGATAGGAACTCTACCAAAAACAGGGAGCAGTCGAGTCGTGCCACTGCCGCGAGTAGTGAGCTAATAAGTGAGTCACCAGTAAGGCTAGATGGGAAATTAGGCTTAATCTCTGGTGAAACCAAGCTGACTACTGGTGAGCTACCTTCTTCAGCGACAACAGAGCCAGACGGCGATGAGAACTTGGTTTCACTGCCAATTCGTGAAAACACGCCGATTGTGAGTGAGTCACCAGCAGAGTCACCAGCAATCAAAGCAGATAGCTCAGATATCAAAGAGCCATTGTCTATGGAAACCATGCCGAGTGTTAGTGAACCTAAATGTGAGTCACTAAGTGAGCTACCAATTGACTCCAATTACAATAATCGGCAAGATGCATTATCAGTTGTCCATGAAAGGCTTTTAAGTGAGAGTGAGCCACCCATAGAGCTACAATTTACTCACAAAAAGAAAGATACTAAAAAGTTTGAGCCGGAAACTACTCACCTTGGTGAGCACAAGCCTGAGTCACTTTCTTTTGGTGGCAATGACGATTCTCTGACCGTCGATAGTGAGCTATTAAGTGAACCACCAAAAGAGCTACTTTGCGAGCAGACTAAGGAAAATAGTGAAAAGCCGCGAACTTCAATTGAGCCTTCAAGTGAGATCGAGCTACTGCAAAATCAGCCACACTTAGTCGATCTAATTCAAAACTCAGAAGGTACACAAAAGATGATTTGTGAGCGAACAGAAGCTAAGACTGAGCTACCAGAGTTCAAGACTGAGCTACAGCGTAGAGGTGAAATCGTGAGTGAGCCACTAGATGATTTACCAAGTAGTTCACTCCCAACAGAAGGAAATAAAAATTCTCAGGTTGTACCACTTCAACTGACAGGTGCAGCTTTAGCAAGAAGACTAAATGTTTCTCCCAGCACGCTTCGTCACAAGAAAAACGCTCGAAATTTTGCACAATGGACTTCGGGACATGACCCAGATGGTATCGCCTGGTACTTTGATGGTCAAAAATTTTTTTCACAACCACAGTAGATATACAGTAAAACCCCTTAAGTAGAAAATTACTAAAAGGGGTTAACGGGATTCAAAACTATTATTTTCAGCGAACAATCAAACTCGAATTATTCAGATTTAACTGGCACACGGCGGATTCTATCACGTAAAGTTTCTAAAACTTCCGGTGTGACTATATACCACCAAGGGCTTCTATCCGTTTCTTGAAAAGCCTGAATAATTCCTTTCTCTCGCCAGTAATGGATGGTATGAATTCCAACGCCCAGTTTTTCAGCAAGGGCACTCGTGGAATAGTAACCTTCCGGACTGATCCCTGATTTCGCAACATTTGGGTCACTTAAAGGCTTATCAATACCATATTTCCAACGAATCCAGGCTATACCTTTTTTGGTAAAAGCACGCCCATTCGCGTTCACTCTTCCTCGGCGATTCAATTCATCAGCAATTTCGGTATCAGTTCGACCTAGAGCTAATTCTTCAATAAGTTGAATGACTTCGTTGGGTGTTCGGAATTTTTCAGCTATTGTTGGACGTGTCGCAACTAAGATACTTGTAGCTCCAGTATGCCAGAGTATTTGTATACGAGTAGAGCGTTCTGGAGCATCGATTGGGGTGAGAGCAACTTGTTTTACTAACAACCCTAGTATCTCTTTACGCTCAAGGTTCGTAGTACTATTGGCGTGCCAAAGTATTGGTATATCATTGGCTAATTGTAAAATTTGTTGCCTTTGCGCTGCTGTTAATTCCAACCTTTCTACTTGGTGGGCTTTCTGGTATGCCTCTTCTAGTTCTGCTAACTGTTGTAATTTTTCATTCCACCGTCTTTCTAGTGTACGGGCGACTAAACGATTCTCTGGTTCGGTGGCATCATATTGTCGGAAAGCTCTGTCAGCTTCGTAACGTGCCCTTTCGAGTCTTAGTTGCCATGTTTTATCTGTCTCATGTGCTTGATTTTCTAGCTCATAAAGCACAGCTAAGGAAATGTCGAGTTGTTCATTCGTAAAAGCTTCAAGCACATGAGCCGAAACAGCTGTATCAATTGCTGCTCCCGCTACGCTCCAGCAAACACCCATGCTACCATCTTGTCTGCGAGCTTGAGAACATTCATAGGCTGCTCTACAACCACCAGTACCGTGGTAGCGAGGACTCATACGTCGTCCGCATTTACCGCAGATTACTAAACCTTGGAGAAGAGCAAAGCCTTCTCTTGGTGTGCCAGAGCATCCATTCCTCATCGAAATTGGGTGATTTTGTCTAAGTCGCTCACGGTTAGACAAATATTCAGACCAAGTAATGTAAGCCTCGTGAGCGTTGTGGATTACCACTTTCCATTCATCTTGGGGTAGTTGTTGGATTTTAACCCTCTTTATTTGCCCATCCTCAATTACGTTAACACTGCGTCGTCTACCATATACGTATGTTCCTGTATAAGTTGGGTTACGCAGAATAGCTGTTATACGACTAAGGTTGGCAGGTCCCCAACGAAGTGTACCAATGTGCCCAGGTCCTGGTCCCCAACGTCTTCTTGGGAAAGGAATTTGGTTGACACAAAAATAGCGCATTACCTTAAACGCTGTTCCTTGAGCGCGGAACTGTTGGAAGACCAAACGGATTGCACAAACTACCCCCTCATCCGGGTCTAAGACTAAATTTCCTTCTGGGTCATATACGTAGCCAGTAGGTGGAAAGCAACGCAATTCCCCTTTTTTCGCTTTATTTAGTTTGGCACCAAGTAAGCGTAGACGCATACCGTGTAATTCAGTGTGGCTCCAAGTTCCCTTAAACCCCAGTATCACTCGGTCATTAAAATCATTTGGGTCGTAAATCCCATCGTGGTCAATAACTAAGGTATCTGTAAGGGCACAGATATCTAAAAGTTTATGCCAATCTGCTTGAGAACGAGAAAATCTTGAGGCTTCTAGAGCTAAAACAGCCCCTACTTCTCCTAAACCAACTGCAGCCATTAACTGGTGGAAGTCTTCTCGTCCGGTGGTTGTTTGACCACTTTT
>NZ_JACXAE010000125.1 GCF_014698965.1 Iningainema tapete BLCC-T55 | reverse complement strand
TTTATGTCATGAAGACATAGGAGATTTTGACAAGAATTTTATTCGAGTTATCAAAAGGCTAAACAATCCTAATGGTGCAAGAGCAAAGGGTGAAGAAAGAGTTATTCCTGTACCGAACGAACTATTGCGATTGTATAACGATTACTTAATTTATGAATATCCAGAAGTTGAATCAGATTATGTATTTGTGAATATTTGGGAGGGAAACATAGGTGCGTCAATGAATCCTAAAGTTCTAAATACAATGTTCAGTAGATTAACCGAAAAAACAGGAATTAAAGTTTATCCACACCTATTTCGTCATACTTATGCGTCTCGTCTTTTAAGAGCTAAGTATCCAATAGATAGGGTAAAAAATTTGTTGGGACATGCATCAGTTCAAACAACTTTGGATATTTATAGTCATATTATTAGTGAAGCTGACTTATCAGAAGTCGTTAATCAAGAGGAAGAAGATAATGAGTGAATTCAATTTGTCATCAAATTATCAAAGCCTATTGTATAACCAAGCAGCACAAGCACTTTTACAGAATCCACTTATTGCAAAAGATGTTTGGGATATGAAAAGCGATTTAGGGTTAGAAGTTCCCTTACATCAAAGTGAATTGATTTTAAATTTTGAACCTTTAGATCAAGAATGGCTAAAATTGCTAGCGAAACTTTATATTTTAATCAAGCATAAGTTACTTAAAAGTACAACTCTTACTAGACATTTATCTACAATTAGAGTATTCTGTTTATTTTTAAAAGAAGCGAGCATTGATAATCCGGAAAGTATTAACAATCAAGTATTTGAAGATTTTGATTATTACTTGCGTTCTCTTCGTCAAAAGTTATCAGAACGTACAATCACTATTCACTACATCTATCTTAGTAGTTTTTTTAATACTTGTCGGTTTGAAGGATGGCTTAATGTTAATACTTATTGGTTTAAAGGAAGGTATGTCGTCAGTAAACCAAAACTTGATCAGATTGATTATATTCCTGAAGAGGTTTGGAATCAACTTCAAGAAAATCTACATCTTTTACCCGAACAGTTGCAAAGAATGGTATTAGTGATTAGAGCAACAGGTTTGAGAATTGGGGAGTTACTTAATTTACCAATTGACTGTCTTAGAAACAGAAACGAGCAATGGCGGTTAAGACTTAAAGAAACTGAAAAATATCAAATATCAGACGAATTACCAATAGAAGCATTGGAATTAGTAATGGTAATTCAAGAACAACAAAACTATATAAAACAATTATTTGGTGAGAGTTATAAATCTTTATTCTGTAGTAACGTTAGTAAAGTAATTAAAAAAGATGAGGGATGGGAATTTAGACAACCAGTCCCAAAAGTTATGAAAACAGTAACTTTTAACAGATGGCTTAATATCTTAGCCATCAAAGCTAATATTTGTGACAAATCAGGTAAACTTTGGCACTTTACATCACACCAATTTAGAAGGACTTTAGCAACTGTTCTTACTAATGCTGGTATTCGAGATTTAATTATTCAAAAATATTTAAGACATCGCTCTCCAGATATGCAACGTTATTACAAACATCTTCTAAAGCAAGTAATATCAGAAGAATACTCAGAACTAATTAAGGTTCATAAGTATGTAGATATAACTGGTAAGGTAGTTGCCACCGTTCAACCTAGTAATCCGATAACTGAATTGATGCGACGCAAGATGCATCAAATTACTACTCAGTATGGAGAATGCCATCGTCCAAATATTAAATCACCATGCCAAACTATTAATGCTTGTGGAAAATGCGAGCATTGGCGTGTTACAAATGATGATTTACCTTATCTAAAAGAAGATTTGCAGCGAGTCGAAGAAGAATTAAAAATTGCTCAAGAATTAGGAATGATTAGGCAACAGCAAGGTTTGTCCTGCGACCGGAAAAATCTCCAAAATTGCATAAAAGGGTTAGAGGATAGTAATCATGGAAATTGATTGGAGTCAAGATTACAATAATGAATTTATTTGTCCTAAATGTGAGTTAGGATGGTTAAATTTGTATGCGAGAGCAAAGACTATAATATTTAGATGTGGTAGTTGCTTAAGAAAAACTAATAACTTGTGTCAAGTGAAAAAATGCCAACCATATATTGACTTAGATACTAATACAACTTGGTTTCATGGACAAAGAGTTGATGATTTTATTTGTCCTGAATGCGGTGTACAACATATTGTTTTTGATAGGAGCAGACTAGGTAAGAAACATTTCTTCTGCAAAAATTGCCAAAAAACTACTTTAGATTCTATTAATCTATCGCGGATAATTGTCAGTAGATATAGTCAGCAAAAGATGAGTGTTAAAAGATTTACATTTGAAGATGATATTTGGGATTTGAGGGCAATTCATTCTTTAATTGATGAGCAAAATTATAAATATATTATTTACTTTCAATCGATTAAGTCACAATGGTTTAAATCTTTAGTTAAGCGGTATATTCATCATTTGTGTAAGCTTGATACGCCGTTGAACACGATTGACCAACACATGACAAGTTTTCGTTTTTTATCTCGCTACCTTGTGGAAATGGATATTAGTAGCATAAACCAAATAAATCGTAGTGTTATTCTTGATTTTATTAGTCACCAATCAACTGAGGATGCGGTCAAGTCAAGATTATGGACTTTGAGAGATTTTTTTACTATAGGACAACTTCTTCATTGGTTCAATATTGACCAAGATCTTGTCCGTGATGATGACTATCCAAAAGTAAAATTACGGAATCCAGACCCCCTAATTGACATAGTTCGCGAGCAAATAGAGAAGAAATTACATTTATTACCTGACCCGATCGCCCGAATGTGGATTATTGCCTTTTTTACAGCAATGCGTTCATCCGAACTAGCCTTATTGAAAAAAGATTGTTTAGTGCAGTCAGGAGCTAATTGGAAAATTATCTGGAATCGCAAAAAAGGGAAAGACCAGCATGAAGTTCCGATTACAAGGATAATTGCTAAAGTTATACAAGAGCAGCAAGAGTATATTAATAGTTTATGGGGGGAGGATTGGAATTACTTATTCTGCCATTATCAAGGTATTTCTAGAACCGACCTTACCCAACCGAATATAAAACCAGTTAAAAAGGTAATTCCTGTAGTAGATTCTCCACTTCAAATAGCTATTCGCTGTCTTATTAAAGTGGAAAATATTCGGGATTTAAATGGAGAGCTAGCAACCTTTAGTCCTCGTTTAATTAGACCAACTCGTTTAACTCAACTTTTTGAACAAGGACATGACCTCGCTGTTGTGAGTGCGTGGGCGGGACATAAACTGTTATCAACAACGAGCCTCCATTATACAAAAGTTAGTTGCGAACTAATAGGAAAAGAGGCAGGACATATTCAAAAAGCACTTTTGAATATAGATGGTAAGCCTTTACATTATGAATCAATGCCCAAATCTTTTTGGCAAAATCCTCGCGCTCATGAATTAAATATTCCCAGCGACCATATAAATACTCCAATCTACGGTTATTGTGGACTTCCACTAGATGAAGATTGTAATAAGTTTCGTGCTTGCCTAACTTGCGGTTGTTTTGCTGCCATACCTGAAAAATTACCTCTTTACATTAAAAATCGGGATGAGCTAAGAGCAAAAGAATCAAGAGCTAGAGTTAACGGACATGATGTATTAGTTGAACAATTTTCACGACAAGCTGACCAATTAGATAAAATTATTGCTAGTTTAACTGGAGGTGGAGAATGAGTAATTCCGAACGGAAAGAAGCTCGGATTAAAACCCTTATAGACACCCAAGCGACAAGAAAACAACAGACAAGTGAGAAAGTTCATCTCGCCATTGAGCGTCTACAAAAAATCGGGGCAAAAATTAACTTTCAAACTATTGCCAAAGAAGCGAATGTTAGTGTTCCGTATTTGTACAAATATCCGGAACTAAAAGCACATATTGTACAATTGCGTAACCAACAATCATCAATGCCTTCCGCATCAGTGGTACAACCGTCTGTGACAGCGCTCGCTCACTCTCAAGTAGTGGAACGTCTGAAAAAACGCATCCATGAATTAGAAGCGGATTTGAGCGAGCTTAGACGTAAAAATGAAGCATTAGCAGGGCAAGTTTATAGAGTTCATTCTTTAATTGAGCAAGTTGAACGTCAAAAAGAAATTATAGAAACCTTAGAAAATCGTTTAAAATCAGCTAGTCAACAAACAACTGATAATAAAGTTATTCCCCTAACTAAAAAATCACCTATTGTCAGTGACCGTATATTAGATGAACTAGATAAACTGGGAATACAACTTAATGACAATTTAACCTTAATAATTAAAGCAGCAACAGAATCAGATGTTTTAGCAGCTATTGAATATTATAAATATGAACAAGAGCGAACAAATATTGATAATCCTGGTGGGTGGTTAGCTCGTGCAATAAAAGGTTGTTGGAAGAAACCTGATAACTTACAACAAAGCTTTAAACCTGAAAAATCATCACCCGAACTAAAAATATTTTCATCACCCACACTATGTGATAGAGATTTAGCATCTTTAGAAGAACTGGCGAATCTTAGCACTATATTTGACGCTAAATTAGATGACTGATAAAATCCCTCCACAAAACATAGAAGCAGAAGAAAGTATACTTGGTGGTTGCTTGTTAGACCCAGATGCTATAAGCAGAATAGCTGATATTTTGACACCAGAAGCATTCTACTTTTCTGCTTACAAACAAATTTATACAGCAATATTAGAGTTGTACCGTCACTCGTTACCAACAGATTTATTAACAGTAACTAGCTGGCTATCTGACCAGAAATTGTTAACTAAAGTTGGTGGCAGAAGTCAGCTAGCTAAGTTAGTGGATAAAACAGTATCGGCAGTAAATATAGACCTTCTAGCACTTTTAGTTTTAGATAAATACCAACGTCGCCAGCTAATTAGTGCTGGCAACGAAATTATTGAGTTGGGATATGATGCAACAAAAGAAATACAATTCGTATTAGAACAATCAGAGAGCAAGATTTTTAATTTAACAGCAAGAGCCGCCGACAAATTTAAACCACAAGTAATAAGTGTTTGCCTTCATGAAGTATTTCAAGAGTTAAAACAAGGATATACTCCTGGATTTTCTACTGGTTTAACTGATTTAGACGCATTGATAGGAGGATTAAATAAGCAGGATTTAATTGTAATTGCAGCTAGAGCATCAATGGGGAAAACTTGGCTTGGCTGTCACTTGGCAAATTATATTGCTATGCAGCAACAACTACCTGTTATTTTCTTCTCTGCCGAAATGTCGAAATCACAATTAACTAAAAGATTTTTAGCAATGCATTCGGGTATTGATTCTAGTAGGCTAATGAGCCATCAAATATATCGAGACGAAATAGAAAACTTAAAACAAGCTTTGGTTACTTTAAACAAATTAACTATTATTATTGATGATACACCTGCTAGTATTCAAAATCCTGGACGTATATCTTCTGTACTGCGAAAAGTTAAGTCATCCCGAGGTAATTTAGGTTTAGTAGTCATGGACTATATTCAAAAGTTAGGTGATAGAGCAGCTGGGAATCGAGCGCAAGCTATTGGTAAATTTTCTGGTGCATTTAAAGACATTGCTAAAGAATTTGAGGTCCCATTTATTGCGTTAGCGCAAATTAATAGAGGTGTTGAAAACCAAACAAATAAACGTCCTTCAATGGCTGATATTAAAGACTCAGGAGATATAGAACAAGATATGGATATAGGGTTACTTCTTTATCGAGATGAATATTATAATCCCGACACACAAGATAAAGGAGTTATGGAAATTAATGTAGCAAAAAATCGTAACGGTACTACAGGAATTTGCAAAGTATTATTTTCTCCTTCTGTTGGAACATTTTGTAATACTGCAGTTTCTCAAGACTAATAACTGCACTTGGTAAAAGGATTCATTTTATGTTGTATAAAACATCAACAACAATGAAAGCATTATCTAACTTGTGTTGTATACGTTGTGTATTACATAATATAGATGAAGATGGAGTGCTTCTTATTGATGAGCTGCGCCTGGGGAGAGATCCTTTTCATTATGAATCGCCATCTAAGAAGCAACAGAATCAATCTGTTATAGCAAAAAAAACTGATATTGAGTTGTAGTTTCTTTGGCTATGTAGGGTTTAGTACTGTGCCATTCGCTTGTAGTGCTTGTGGTGTTATTTTATAGTTTAATATTTGGACTGGGGATAGATTGCGAGTGTGAAGAAACTAGTTGCTGCCAGTACTGTGTACCGCTTATCTTTTGGTATGAGGGTTGCACCTATGACAGTATTATTTTCCAAGTCATAGAGTGCAATCTCTCTTCTGGAAGCCCTATTTACTACAGCAAGAGTTTGACTGTTGAATGGTTTCGTTTTCTTATGATATCAAAGCTTTACTCAGATTGATTTGGGTGCTATGGCAGCAGGACAAATCAACACCATATTTTTCTTGGGCATAGGCTAATGCCTTATCCTTCGGAACATGACCGCGCAACTCATAATATTCACCGGGATTACTCCAACATTGGTCGTGGTAGAAGAAATGTAACGTCACGGTTTTAGTGTTTGCGCGATATACCTGATACCAGACTCCGCGATATAACACCCAGTCGCCCTTTTTGACATTATCTTTGGAGTACTGAATGCCGCCACTCACGTCAATCAACTCTTGCCAAGTTTGAACTTGCTCTTCGTATTGCGTTTTGAGAAGCAACAGTCTTTCTAGTTGTTTTCCTTCAGCCTTTTTGAAACCGCTACGGCTGCTCGTACCTTCGATATCTGCAATTACACCTCTTAAATTAGTTTTAGCTTCTTCCAGTCTGTTTCCCAAGTATGTGAGATTATACTCGCCGCTTGCTTTTTCTCGGTTTAACTCTGCCCTTTCTCGTAAATGTTTGGCGTAGTTAGATTCATCAATATATGAGCGCATATTTCGATGAATTGTAGCTAGGTCACGCCTGTGCCTTCTTTCTGAGTGGTGTCCGATTAGAATCGGTTGACCGAGCGGGATGGAGTCGGCAATTTGCTTCTGAGTTTTATATGCAGTATCAGCAATTTTTTCGTGTTTGTCAGCACGTTTGTCGAGTCGATCTGCTCTTTGTGCGGCTCGTTCTTGCTTTACTTCTAACTGCTCTTTAAAGGATAAGGCTCCCTCGGATTGAATGCGCTCTACCAACTCCTCAGTTGGATCTTCAAAACAACTGAGGGTACCGTGCCACTTCTTAACTTTTACGCTCAAATCATAAATAATATGTTCGTAAGGTTTAGTATTGCCCAGAATATTCCAAACAGGAATTGGTTTCTTTCCAGGTTTTGTGGGTTTGGTTTGACTCTCAACAATTTTGATTCCGACTGATGCTAGGGTGAATTGTTTTTCTTGCTGTTCTGACATTTTGTTACTAAGATTGATTGGGAGTTATAGTAAGTAAAGTGAAGTTATAAGCCTGGGTCAAATATTGTGAATTGGAGCCTAAGTTATTACGCATCGACCTGCACAAAATTTAGTAGAGGCGCTTAATTGGGAATAGGGAATAAGGTAAGCGATCGCTTCTGTTTTATCGTTGGTGACTTCACGATAGTGCAGTGTAGCGCTATCTTCATTTTTGTGCTGTGCCTTAGTGTGGAGTGGCAAGCAATTGCCACTCGGATGGTTACATATGCTTAAGTTTGATGTTGCTTTAGCATTTTGCTGATGTACTGCCGCCATGCGTTGGTAACACGCACGGCTAGTGTTTCAGGGTTCTCTGCTTTAATTTCTTGGGGTTCAGTGTCAAATTGGTCATCAAAATCAATGCGGCAATGGTATTCCATGCCATCGTGGTAGATGCTAAAACTTGGTGTGATTTGGAAATCTTGTAGCTTCATGATGTGTGTTCCTGTTGTTGCGCCTGGAAGAGATTGCCAGCTTTAAACGAAGTGGCGGATGATGTAAGTGCCTTCGTTGAAACCGTGTCAAGGTACTGAGTAGCGGACAAAGAAGTTGAATTTGGTTTTGGGAATGTTTTTCATAGTTAAGGTTCGAGATAAAGTTTTGAACCTGCGATTAAGTCGATGCCATCATCAAACCATTCAGGTTCGTAACTGTAGTTTTCTAAAATCATGGTTTTGAATTCTTTTCTTAGTAATGGCAAATCGCGGAAGAGTTTGTTTGTGGGGTAGCAAAATGCACTTATCTTGACGGCTGTAGAACCAAATGAGTTGCTGAATACCGTATTGATCGTCGTAATCAAGTAAAACATAGCTGATTTGTTGATAAAAGTTTTCCAGTGTGAAGGGACAACGTTTTACAGTTGTTCTGATGTCAATAAGCGCATCACCGCATACTAAGCAGTCTGCACCACCAATGTAGTTTGACAAAGTGAAGGTGGCGTGAGGAATGATTTTACCTTGAACTTTGTCGTCTACAACATGCCAGGAGTGTGGAACTGACTCTATGATTGCAGACACGTCCCGAATAGTTGGCAACCATTTCTTGAAGTACTTAGTTTCGAGGTTTAGCTGATTTTGACCTTGCAAAAATGGTTGCAATATTTCGTGTTTTATGCCCGAACGTTTGTATCTTTCTAAACTACCTAGAAGTATGCATTTTAGCGCTTCAGAGTCGAGAGCATTGTCGCCTGTGGCGCAGTATTCAATTATGTGTTCTACGTTGAGCATTTTAGCTCCAGCGTAAGCAAGAGTGTTATATATCCAGTTTTCATCCTTTGTTTTGAGAGAAAGATACTTCTTCAGGAAATAAGAGACTGCGTGACCGCACAAGGCAAAGTCTACTTCTTTAAGTGAAGGAAGTATGCGTGGTTGTTGTGCCATGATTTGGTTGTGGTTAGCTAAGAGCTTGGCGATTGTGCTGTTGAATTTACTCTCAAACCATTTTCTGATAGCTGAATTTTTGTTGTTGATTTCGGACGTGAGGCTCATGTATGTTGTTATTAATTTAGTCAGGCAACTTTTGCATAAGCACTTGTTGTTGTCTTAACTGGGACTTTAGGTTTATCATTGCCATGATTTTTGAACTTATGCTTATTTCCTTTTGTTCTCCTTGTTCTAATTTGTCCCAATTTTCAGCTAAAAATATTATTTCAAAAACCTTGAGGTTGAAAATTTGAGCGTATTTTTGGATGAATTGTAAGGTTGGTGATTTTTTGCCTGATTCTATTTCTGATAAATACGATTTAGAACAAAGGAGTTGCAATGCTAATTCTGATTGTTTCAGGTCGTGAAAAACTCTTAACGTTTTCAATACTTTTTCTATTTTCATGTTTTCCTAATTGCTGATATTTGCCTCTATTTTGATGGCTAATGAATGCGTAGCATAGTCGTTGTATGTTCTCATTGCCGAGAATAGTTTTGACATGAAAAAGGGGTCAAGATGCAACTGTTCTGACCCCATAATTGCTATTCCAATGTCTGTTGGTATGCAAGAAGCAGTGTCGTTTGCGATTTCATTATTTGAGAGTAGCAAGCTTGTTGCCCGTGTAGAAATGTGCGAGGATATTCTGCTAAAGAATTGCAGCGCCAGTTAGTAACCGAAGAAACCCGACTGCTCAAACCACAAGGGAAGCAACCCATTACCTCCAAGCTTGAAATTGGCGGGATTGTACTGCCAAACTACTTAGAAAATCTGTCATTCGGCTTTTTTGGCGCTCCCGGTTCGGGCAAATCCCAATCCATCTTACAAGTACTACACACCCTACGCCAAAGGGATGACTGGAGGGTGATAGTACTGGATCGCAACGGCGAATTGATGGAGAAGCTTTACTAAGGCGACATCATCTTTAATCCGAGGGATGCACGCAGTGTTGGGTGGAGCCATCGCTCGGAAGGCACACAGTTTAGCACAATTGCAGCAGGATTGATACCAGACGACCCCAAAGAAAGATTCTTCAGCGATGCAGCCAAGAATCTCATAGCCGATGTATACGAGCGCACTTATTCTAATACTGAGGTATGGGAAGTCTTGACCCGCTTCAGTTTGGAGCAACTGAAGGATTTCTTGGCTGGCACGGTATCCATGCGTTATTTCGAGGGCGAGTCGGGCAACACCGCAGGTAGCGTACTGGCGACGGCAATCAACCAACTCCGCTTCTACCAGTCCTTAACTAAATCCCCAGCACCAGCAGAATTTAGTTTTAGCAAATGGGGTAGGGATGACGTAAGCCGCTGGATATTCCTCCCGCTGTTTGAGGATGACGCGGAAGCTTTCAAGCCACCGATCACCACTTGCTTTGAGTTGATGCTCAGGGGCTTGCTCAGCAATGAGAACCGACGATTAAAGACAGCCCTGGTGATTGACGAACTGGGAGCTTTGAGTCAATTGAAGAGTTTGCCCCGGCTACTATCAGAAAGCAGGAAGTTTGGCGGTAGTGCCTTCATTGGGAGGCAGACGACTGCCCAGATGGAGGAGATTTATGGGGAAAGGGGAGCCAGGATTATTCTTCAAGGTGTGGCCACCAAGCTAATTCTCATTATATGGAATATACAAAAAGAACAACAACAACAGCATGAACCATTACTGTTCTTTGACTTCACATTGTTTACATGACATCAATGTATCCTCCACAGTAATTACATAAATTGAAATTGTTCATAACGTCAACAAAGAAAGACACTGCTTTGTAGATACTTTCTATAACGTAGATTATCTTCTGGTGCTTTCAAGCAAGTATTCTAACGTCCAACCTTTTTCTAGCATAGCTTCAAATGGTGTCCATTCTCCCGTAGGTTCGAGAACTATGATACCTTTTTTAGTACCTTGACTGGCTTGCACAATCCCCTCTTCTTTAGCTAATTTATACCACTCAGAAAAAGTATCTTTGGTTTGACTAATAACCCGTTCAGAGTCAGTTAAATTAGGTGTCCATGCTTCCTCCAATGCTTTTCTCAGTAATCCAGCTTTAGACGTAATCTTTTTTCCAGTAGCAAGATATTCTTCAACTGCGGATACTGCATTTTGTACTTGTTCCTTTTGAAGCGATTCTATTAATTCGTTGATTTTTTTATTAAGTCTAACCCCAAGAGCTTTAATCCGAGGTTTAATAGTATCGAGCATTGAATCGCTACTGATTAATTCTTCCTTCTTATGCTCCAGCACAATTAAGTTAGGTTTACTACTATCTTTACTTTGCTGATATTCATCAAGTTTTGCTCTTGCTAGATTCAAATCTATTTGAAGTTGTTCGATTTGTTGATTTGCTTGTTTGAGCTTCTGATTTTCGGATTCCAGGCTTTGAATACGCTCTGATAGCTCTTGTTCAACCTTATTGTCATTACCCTTTATTCTCTCTTTTAAAACTTCATTTTCTTGTTGGAGAATTTTTACTTTTTCTGCTAACTGAGGAGCAGCCATGCCATAGACAACCTCTAGGTGATTTCTCAAGGCATAATTCTCAGTTTCTAATTTTTTGATTTGAGTTTTCAATTCATTTATTTGCTCTGAGTCTATTCTTTTATTATTTAATGTATTCTCATCATTCTTTTGGCGACGCTCTTTACTTATTTGCTGGGTTTTTATCTGATTAATTTTCTCTTTAATCTCTAGTTCTTTATAGAGCCAAGTTCTAGATACCCCAGACTCTTCTGACACAGTTTTAAAATTAACTGGTTTGTTTTCTTGGATTAGTTTAGTAATAGCTTCTCCTACTCTCTCTAATGCTGATTCTCGCTTTTGTTGAGCATGAGCTTCTAACCCTGATGTATTCCTTTTAAGCATTCTTTCTTTCCTCCTCTAACTGTTTGGGAGTTTGACCTGATGGAGTGGGAACATTGGCTAATTTTTGTTTGAGTTTAGTAAGTGTTTCTATTCCCTCGGTTACTGCCAGTTGTTCTTCTTCAGTTAGAGGTATTTCTTGAAGCATTCGCTCTAAATTACCTTTGGCTTCTATTATTTGTGCTTTACTAGAATTTTTAGGGATATAGAAGCCACACCCAGCACAAGCCATTCTATGTTTACATTGTGAAAAGAAGTCATAAGTGCATAAGCCATGCCCTAAATCATAATATTTCCAAGGTTCTCCATTTGTAACTGCACCAGTAGTAATTGCGTCTTGGTCAATTAAGACTTCGATATTTCGCAAATTGCGTTTAAAATATTCGGCATCCTGATAAGATTTAGCTAATTTTGTAGGAGTTACTTTGGCGTAGTTTATTGTAGAATTAATATCAGAATGACCAAGCCATTCTTTCAATTCAAATAGAGTCATTGGGTCTTTGGCTGTAGATAATTGAGTAGCAATAGTTGACCTAGCTCTATGACTTGTAATCTTACCTTTAACGTCTTTGCTTGCTATTCCTGCTTTTTTACATAGAAGCGGAATAATTGAATCATTGATAAATAAATTTCCAATTTTTCTGCCCCGGTACATAAATAGAAAATCAACCAATCTACCATCTTTCTTATCTATTAAAGGCGATTGTGCTGGACGTACTCTTTTCCAAGCTTCAATTGCTTCTCCTAATACCCTATCAACTGGCTTTGTATAACCTGGACTTGTTTTATTTACTGGAATTTCTAGATAACAAATTGCGTCTTTAGATACTATTTCATTAGTACCTGAAATAATTACATCGTCTTTTTGCCAACGAATACAACCTACTCTCAAACGAATTATTTCATTGTTACGTATTCCTGCCAACAACCAAGTAATAGTTACCGCTTGAACTAATGCAAGAGGATAAGGATACTTACTTATTCCAGTAAGAGGCAAATCTTCTTCTTTTAAATTTAATCCAGCCCACAATAATTTCGCCCAGATATCATCAGCAATAACTCTAGGGTTGGGTTTAATTAAAGCTCTAATAGAACGCGGAGTAACTAATGCTCTGTCTGGACTAAATTTTCTTGATATCCAGTCCCATTCTTGACAATCTTGAAAAAACCTTCTTACACTACTAATGAAGCCACTTTTTGTTACTGGAGTTAAAGGCTTACCCTGTTGATCGCAGTTTCGATTAATGTTTTCTACATAATCTCCTATCTTCATTTGATTGACTTCTGCTATAAACTCAATAGCTAATTGACGAGTCCACTGCTCAGGGGAATTTATTTCAGGATGTTTATGAGTTAGCCAACGTCCTACTTTAAGCACGTCATAATAAGTCTTCTGCTGAGTTCTGAGTGAAAGAGTGGAAGTATTGTACCAACGTTGACACCATTTAAACCATTCAGGAGAAACATTTTTCCTTGCGTCTTCATTACCAAAAAATTCTCCATCTTTAATCACGACATTAAGAGGTTCACTGATAATTCCCATGTTTAATAAAACAAGAGATATTGAGCTCAACTCTGTTTTAATATAGGATGGTATATTTTGGTTTTCTCTTAAATCTTGAAGAATGTCAATTGTTATGTCTTCAATATATGGACTACGATTTGCCAATAATAAATCTGAAATAGCTGCTCTTATTTTTTTTTCTTGCTTTGTTTTGCTATAGCCAAGAGCTAAGTAAGCTCTTGTAATTTTCTCACAAGCTTGTTGGATTAGTTCTTTTCCAAATACTTTTGTTGCCACTAAATAAGAAGGAAGCCTACAATCATCTGTACAATGAAAATCCAACTCAAATAATAAATAAATAACGGCTGCTAAATTTACTTGGATACCGCTATACACCCCATATTTTTTATTAAAAATACTATTAGGACAATCAATTATTTCCGCCCAGTCTTCTTCTTTCCAGTCCCAATAAGTAGTCTGTCTTTTATTTATTTCTTTTAAAAGAACTCGAATTATAGGGCTTCGTCTTGCAATATCTGGATTAAATATATCTATAGCATCATTAAGTGGTTGCAGTAACCTGTCTAATATTTTACATGTTTTCTGATGCCAATTTGTTGTCTTCTTGATAACAAGTCTTATTTCTTCTTTTTCAGTTTTAGTTAAATAAGGACTCCGATTATACTTGCTAATATCTATAGGCGACTGCCATTTTTCTTTTTTTGGTTCAACTACTTTTACTTTTCTTGCTGCTTTCATTTTAAGAGTTCCGTCATCATTGCTATGCGCCAAGCATGAATCTGATTCATACCTTTCTCCAATTTCTCTGCTAAATCTTTACCACTGAGATGAATGTATATTTTGGTAGTTTCTAAACTTCTATGACCAGCAAACAGAGCTATTTCATGTAAGTCCCATCCTGCTTTTGCTAAATCAGTCAAACAAAGATGCCGTGGTGTATGAGTTGTCAACTGTTTTACTCCAGAATTTATAGCAATTCTTTCCACTACCTTTGACCAAGTAGAAAGGCTTATGGGACTACTTTTATTCCTTTTAGATTCAGATAAGAATATTCCTCCTTTTTCTCTACTTAAAGTTTGTCGATGACTTAAATAACTGGCATACAAAACTCCAGTAGATTCTGAATAAGGAACAACTCTAGATTGTCTGTTCTTAGTCATCTCTGCTCTAATCGTTATTAATCTAAAAGCAGGATCAATATCATTAATTTCTATCGAGCATAATTCTTCACGTCTTAAAGCAGCATCATAAGACATTGCCAACATGAATCGATTCCTCAATGATTCTGATTTAGTAGCTTCTAAAATCGCTTGCCACTGTTCGTTATTAGGAATCCAAGGTAACTTTCTATAACGTGGGATTAATGCCCTATCTCGATGTCCAGCAAAGCCTTTTCCTGGTGTATATTTTCCTCTTCCTACTGGATTGTCTTGTCTAATGTTTTCTTCTATTAAATGGTCATAGAATAGCCTGATAGCCGTAATTTTTAGCTGCATAGTAGCATTAGCAAGACCTACCCCAGAATCAAGAGTAATTACGTTTTTTCCGCGAGGATTAGGGCGGTTGCTTAGGTATCTGACGTAAGTAGCTATATCTGCTTTTCGAGCTGTTTCTGGAATAACCTTGTAAATCTTACAGAACAGTAAGTAATCCTCTAAGCTTTTGCCATAGGCTTGTATAGTATTTTCAGCGAAACTTAAATCAGCCTGAATTTGTAACCATTTTCGAGGCTGTTCTTGTTCTGCTAGTAGTGGAAAGAATTCCCATCTTGGTTCGACCATCTGTACTTTGTTAACACTCAACCACTATGAGAACAGTTTACAGGAGTTCTTCAACAATGTCAAATGCCTGTACAGTCTTTTTTTGTTGTTGTTTACATGTATGTTTATTCTAAATAACTTATAATATTAGGGATGGAGCCACGGCAGAACAATTCTCCAAAATGATTGGGGTGCAGGAGCGGATCGATGTCAATCTCTCGAAAAACTACAGCCAGAGTAATGACGGTGGGATCAGCCAAAGTGAGCAGATTAGGGAGACAGCAGCAGTATTGCCCAGTGAACTGTCATGACGGGATGCCTTACCAAAATACCTTGAAAGCTTAGGTAATGAACTGAGGTATTTAGAGTTAGTAATTCTGATTTATCACTATATATTTACCATTACCATAAATTTTAACACATCGTGACCGAATAATTACTAATTCGTAAATTATGCTCATCGAGAATAATGTATTAAATCATACATTATAATACCTGGTTACTGAGGCTAGCAGTTAATTTTCATAGTATATTTTGACGCTATTGATTATACCCGTACTTGCAATACACACAGCAGTACCCTCACGGGTACTATTATTGCCACTAATTTTATAAGTTACATAAATTACAAATTTTCTTTGAGAAAATCAAAAAAATCTTCCGGGTTTTTCCGGAGCGAAGAAGATACGAGACGTAGGTAAGCTATAGCAAATAATATATTACTTACTTTATTTATGTGTGGTAATTATATTCAGTAGTTAGATAAGTACCAAAAAACGCTTGGTAATAGACCAGCCAGAAGTCAGCAAGCTCATTCGTACCTTGCTTTTCACGCTTGCTAACACAAGAAAAGTTTGCAGCATTTGTTGGTGTTACCTATGCCAGAATCAACCGATGGGAAAATGGACGCGCCAAGCCAAGTACTGAAGAACCTAATTAGATAAGAGGAAGGTTGAAATCATGAAAACGGTTAGACTGATTGGTGCTGAAGGTTTAGATGAGTTTGCTCAATTTGCCTTGAATGAAGCGACTTTGATTGTACAAAACTATTTGAGCGAGAGCATAATAGACGGAAGTTTATTAACAACAGTTAATTTATCCTTTGGCAACCTTTTTGATGCTGAGAAGTTAGAAAACTTGCGTCAGCAATGGGCAACTGGCAACTTTGAAGGACTTCCAGCGATTGAAATCCGCCCAGCCGCAGAAATTAACGGGGCTAACGGGGCTTTTGCTGAAGCGACCAACAAAATTTATCTATCTCGGGAATACATCATCCAGAATACTTCTTATCCCCAAGCAATTACTAATGTTTTATTAGAAGAAATTGGGCATTTTGTTGATGCACAAATTAATGCATCAGATGCACCTGGGGATGAAGGGGCTATTTTCTCGGCACTGGTTCGGGGGGAAACGGTGGATGAAGGGCGGTTGCAGCAGTTAAAAGCAGAGGATGATACAGCGACTATCACTTTAGATGGACAAGTCATTCAGGTAGAGCAGGCAGATGATGAGGTCACAATTTCTGGAACCATTCTTTGGACGGATAGTGCTGGTTACCAACATCCGGTTCGTGAAGCAACCGTAGAAGTCTGGGATGCTGAGGACTTATATACTAACTACGAGCTTGTTACGACTGTAAGGACTAATACTGATGGAGTTTACTCTGCCATTTTCAACAATGATCGCAGTGGTGGAGGCAAGCGAAATATCTATATAAAAGTGTTAGCCGATGGACCAGCACACTTTGTGGAGAAATTAAATTCAATTGTTGATGAGACCTATTCACAAAGAACTAACACTATTGACGAAATTTCTGATGGCGCTCACACCATAAATCTTACAATTGGCAACGGTACTGATGCAGAGCGTGCGTTTTCAATTAGCGATGCATTGTATGTAGGGGAAGTTTATGCAAAAGCTGTACGTGGAGAACTGCCAAGGAGACTGGAGGTAAACTTTCCAAACAATACCAATAACAATACTTCGTATTTTGATAACTTCTTTATTGCTAAAGATCTCAACATCACTTCACGTCGCGCTTGGGCTTGGGATGTGATTCTCCACGAGTATGGTCACTTTTTAGCAGATTTGGATGATTTAGACGATTCTCCTGGTGGCGATCACAGTAGTGGGAAGAGCAACATCCCTAAATATGGGAAGGATAAAGGTGTTCGACTTGCATGGGGTGAGGGACTTGCAACTTATTTGGGGATTGCTGCTCAGCATGTCGCCAATGATGCATGGCTGTTGCAAAACGTTCCAACCGTGGGTAACACGTTTTACGAAGCTACAGATGCAGATAAAACAAGCCAAACATACATTGAATATGATCTAAGATATGACTTAGAAACAAAAGATGGTGCAGGAAACGTGGGTGAAGGTGACGAGGCATCAGTGATTCGGATTTTGTGGGATCTTGCAGATGACAATAAAGACACTTTCGCCAGCGGATTGAAAGATGAAATCGCATTAGGACACAAGGATCTCTACGACATCCTCAACAACAAAATATCTGATTTGGATCAACTCGATGATGTTTGGGATTACTTCTTCGATATTACACAAAACAACTATGCTGAACGCGTGAAGTTTGGAGCTATCTTTGAGGAATACGGTGTATCACCAGAACCTATAAAGGGAGCGATTAAACCAACTTATGGCGCAAAAAGTCCCCCCCCAACTTTTAAGTGGCTTGAAAAAAACAATAACGCCAACGATACATTCAACGTCCTTGTCTTCAACAGTGACTTCTCAAAGATCGAGCTGGCAAGCTCGGTGCTGGGGAGCATAACAGAATGGACACCCACCCCAGACGAATGGATGCTGGTTACAAACACTCTGGGGAAGCATCACTTCATTGTCGCTGGCACTGACACTAGCGACTTTCTGACTGGTGAATATTGGAGCGGTGCCCGTACTTTTTCTGTAAGTCCTAGCATAGGTCTTCAACCCTTGAAGGATGGTTTAGGTAAGACACTGTCTGCCATTCAAAATGCTGTGACTGAGAAGATTTTTAGGGCAACGGGTTTCCAAAACCTTGGTAACTTAAAAGACTTACCTTTGCTGGGCGACACACTCAAAACTGCTACCGGGGCGCTGTTCATACAGGATTTATCCACTCAAATTAGTGAAAAATTTAGTCAAAAGTTTGCTAGTGCGAGAGATGCATCTGTTGATGAAATTCAGGAAGCTTTCTTTGAATTGTTTGAGCCGACTGGTTTGCTCAAAGACTCTGATGATGTTGGAAATGAAATTACTAAAGAAGACATTATATATAGCGGAGAGGGTTCCTTAGTTAAATTTAACTTTAAACTAGGCGGTACGAAGAAATTTGAAACTTCGCTGCCGTCCGAAATTGGCTTTGGCTTGTCACAGCTCGGCTTAAAACTCGGTGAAAACGCCAAGGCATCTGTTGACCTTGACTATACATTCGATTTTGGTTTCGGTATTGACACTGCTACCAATGAGTTCTTCTTCGACACCTCTCCTAATAAAGACTTAAGCATCTCACTCAAACCATCACTGCCAAAGGCAACAGCCACACTTGGGTTCCTCCAAGTTGATGCAAAAGATGTTGGTAGCCAACTTGACTTTTCGCTCAACTTAGAGGATGGCAACGACAACCAGTTAACAATTGGCGAACTGAACAGTAACAGTTTTACAGTTACGCCAAAGGGATCTGCTGACATTAAGCTTAATCTTCTCTCTAGCGTTAACGGCTCAAAGGGGTTACCCCAACTTGGTGCAGATTTGGTTGTAAACTGGGATTTTGTTGAGAATCTAGCACCTACAGTTGCCTTCAACGATGTTGAGTTAGACGTTGGCTCGTTTTTAAGCAACTTTGCTGGTCCAGTTTTGGAAGATGTTCAAAAAATAACTAAGCCAGTACAACCAGTTATCGACATTCTGACCAAAGAGATTGATCTCAAGGTTGTTAAGCTTAGCCTCTTGGATGTAGTGAAGAAAGCTGGGTATGATACCAAATTCATAGATTCAGTTGCCACAATTGTCACAATTGTCAATAGTATTCCAAATATTTCTAAAGATAGTAATATCAAAATCGACCTAGGTAGCTTCAATCTGGGTGACGCAGACATCCGTAAGTCAGGTTTCCAGCTAATTAACGAAAACCCAAATATTACTAGGAAGGCTGATTTTGTTAAAAACCAAATCGCTGCCTTTGACGACAAAAACGCCAAGAAAGAAAAAGAAATCATTACTAGCTTCCTCACAATACCCGGTGGAGGACTGCAATTCCCCTTCCTGACCGAACCAAAGGAGGTTTTCAACTTACTGCTGGGTAAAGAGATCAATCTCTTCACCTACGATCTACCGAAGCTGGACTTCGGTTTTACATACAGCCAGTTCTTCCCCATCGTGGGACCGTTCGGAGTTCGACTCGGAGGAAACATCGGTGTAGAGATAGATTTCGCGTTTGGGTACGACACCAAGGGGTTTAGGGATTTCAGTGATTCCAAAAACGCAGCGGATATTTTCAACGGTTTATATGTTAGCGATCGCGCCAACGCTAATGGAACCGGAGATGATATTTCGGAAGTCAAGCTCAATGTCGGTCTTGAAGCCTCTGCTGAGTTGAACGTAGGAGTCGCTTCAGGTGGGGTCGGCGGCGGAATTTACGGCAATATTGACTTCAACCTTAACGACCCCAACAAGGACGGTAAAGTTTACTTTGACGAGATAGCATATCTAATTAATAAAAATCCCCTTTACTTATTCGACACCTCTGGTAAAGTAACTGCTGGTCTGAACGCTTATTTCAAAATTGGGTTTAAGCCTTTTCAAATCAAAAAGCGCTACGACAGCCCCAGGAGAACCCTAGCCGAATTCAATAGTAAGTACGACGACAGCCATAACGGTGGCGGCGGTACACCACAAAATGTGCCGATATTGGCAACAGATATTGGCAGCGGCGTTCTCCGGTTGAACATGGGACTAAATGCGGCAGCTCGCACATACGGTAATATAACCGATGATGCTGAAATCTTTACGATTGAGCATCAATCGGGGTCATCTGGTAATGAGAAAGTCTTGATTTCCGCATTTGGCACCAGCAAGGAGTACAACGGCGTTAGTAAGATTGTTGCTAACGGGGGAGAAAAAAACGACATCATCCAACTAACAGATAACGTCCTAACATCGGCAGAACTGGTAGGTGGTAACGGTGACGATCTGGTTCTGGGCGGTAGTGGTAATGATTCTCTAGAGGGCGGTAGTGGCTTCGACCTACTAGATGGTGGCAACGGCAATGATACATTGCGTGGCGGTGATGATGATGACTTGCTAGTTGGGGGAGCAGGTGCTGATGTTCTCGATGGCGGTCTTGGTGACGATACAGCCAGCTATGAGACTGCCGCAACAGGCATTTTGCTCAATCTGGCTACTCTTGAGGCTACGGGGGATGCACAGGGAGATGTGTTTGTGTCAATCGAGCAATATGAGGGTTCCTCGTATGATGACACTTTAGTAGGCGATGCTACTAACAATATACTAGGGGGACTGGGTGGCAATGACTTGCTCTCTGGAGGAGAAGGAAATGATTTCCTAGACGGTGGCGATGGAAATGACACGTTGCGTGGCGATGCTGGTGATGACTTGCTAGTTGGGGGAGCTGGCGCCGATGTTCTCGATGGCGGTTCTGGTATCGATAAAGCTAGCTATAGGACTGCCAAAACAGGCATATTGCTTAATCTAGCCACTCTTGAGGCTACGGGGGATGCACAGGGAGATGTGTTCGTGTCAATTGAGCAATATGAGGGTTCTCCGTATAATGATACCTTGATCGGAACAGACGGCGATGACGTTCTCATTGGTGGCGGTGGTGCTGATATCCTGCGGGGGGGATTGGGGAATGATACTTATGAGCTAGACGCTAATACAACTTATGAGCTAAACGCTGAGACAACTATTCAGGGTCCTGCCCGCGCTGCGGGCAGCCGAATTCAGGATACCAATGGCACTAATGATACCCTCAATCTCTTAAACATTAACCTCTCCTTATCAGCTCCTGTTTCCGGTCAAGCAGGACTGGCGCGATTTGGCAGCACGCTAATAATAGACATCAACAAAAACGGAGTTGCTTCCCAGGCTGAAGACCTATCTATTGAAAACTTCTTTTTACCCCGAGAGTTCTCCATTAATGATGTCACTCTCACCGAAGGCAATAGCGGCACCACCAACGCTTTATTCACTGTCAAAGGTCTAGCTGGGACTGGTGGTGCTGGCTTCATCGAAACGGTAGACAACCTTTCAGGCACTGATATTCTCAACTTCCTATCGACGGTGACGGTGGACTACGCCACTGTTGATGGTACAGCCACAACTGGTACAGATTATAATCCCACTAGCGGTCAACTAACCTTTACCCAAAACGAGACGGAAAAAATCGTTAGCGTACAGATCATCGCTGACACCAAAGTAGAGCCTGACGAGACTTTCTTTGTCAACCTAAGTACGGCAAGCAATACAGATATTGCTGACCTCCAGGGCGTTGGAACAATCCTCAATGATGATCTTCCTTCACCATCTACCAATGTCTCCTTTAGCAATGCCCCCAACTCTCCCTTTAGTGTGGGAAGTTCTCCCCGTTCCATTGCGCTAGGAGACTTCAACAGAGACGGCAACCAGGACCTAGCTGTGGCGAACGAAGTCTCTGACAATGTCTCAATACTGTTGGGAGATGGCAAAGGCAGCTTTGGCATTGCCACCAACTTTAATGCGGGAGACTATCCCACGGACATTGCTGTGAGTGACCTGAACGCAGACGGCAACCAGGATCTAGCTGTAACGAACTTCAATGGGAGCAACATCTCAGTGCTGTTGGGAGATGGCAAAGGCAGCTTTAGTACTGCCACCAACTTTAAAGTGAGGTCATTTGCCAATTCTATTGCTGTAAGTGACCTAAATGCAGATGGTTTTCCCGATCTAGCCATGACGAACAATACCTTTGACGATATTTCAGTACTGTTGGGAGATGGCAAAGGCAGCTTTGGCACTGCCACCAACTTTAACGTAGGATCATATCCCAGTTCCGTCACTGTGAGTTACCTGAACACAGATAACTTCCCCGACCTTGTTGTGGCGAACTATTTCTCTAACAATGTCTCAGTGCTGTTAGGAGATGGTAAAGGCAACTTTAGCACTGCCACTAACTTTAACGTAGGAAGGAATCCCAATTCTCTTGCTATAAGTGATTTGAATTCAGACGGTTTCCTCGACTTAGCTGTAGCGAACCAAGCCTCTGACAACATTTCAGTGCTGTTGGGAGATGGCACAGGTCGCTTTGGCACTGCCACAAACTTTAACGTGGGGTCATATCCCTCTGACGTTGCTGTGGAGGACCTGAACGCAGATGGCTTAAGCGACCTACTAGCCAGAACATCTCCCAGCGGCAACATTTCAGTACTGTTTGGGGATGGCACAGGCAGCTTTGGCGCTGCCAACTTTTACGTGGGGTCAGGTGGCGGTTCCGTTGCTTTCGGGGACTTCAACAAAGACGGTAAACCGGATCTGGCAACGGCGAACTATAGCTTTAATAACGTCTCAGTATTTCTTAATACCACCACGGTCAATGCAGCAATTGGGGGAGATAGTAGCGCTACTTTGACTGGCAGCAGTAGCAATGACACCTTCAACAGTAGTATAGGCAGAAATACGATCATCGGCAGTAACGGTGACGATATTCTAGTGAGTGGCAAGAGCGGTGACATTATCACAGGCGGTGCAGGCAATGAACCGATTTTTCTATGAAAGTTATAGGGATTTCGGCGACACAATCACTGACTTTGACCCTACTAGCAATGTCCTCGACTTGAACCAAATCTTTGCTCCTCCAAGTTATAGTAGCTCGATCCCACTCGATGACTATGTGCAACTTACTCAAATTGACTCAAGTACTGCTGTCCAAATCGACCCGAACGGCGCTCCTGCTCGCAATATTTTCAGGACGCTAGTCATGGAAAACGTTGTAGCTACTAACTTCAGTACCAGTACCAACCAAAATGGTGACTCTACCGGGGTTGGTGGAATTGGTCAACTTTTGTGGTAAGCGGAAAAAGGTTGCTGGTATTGTCGATTTATATCAAGTTCGGGGTTGCCAAGACAACCTCGGCTATCTGCCTTGCCTCACTGTTTTGTGAAGATGGTGCAACCTTGGTCATTGACACTGACCCCAATCGCGTAAGCTTCGACCTGGGCAAGACCTAGGGGATTACCGTTTCAGGTTTGTGGGGAAAAGGAAGCAGCAAAACTGATGCGATCGCCTCCGGTGGGCGCTTTGCGTCATCGCACTCAATTGGGAAGGTCGATTGTATGTGGCGGTAATGATTGATATTTTCATCGTTCAATATCTCCCGATTGTTGGTTATCTAGCTGTTGGTTGCTTATTTGTCTTGAGGCTTCAATTTGCTGCCATCGGGCAACATCCTCTGCCGTTAGTTCTCTGGCAGTTACTAATAATTTGTCATTACTTTATCTTTACTAAAAATATTAATGTAAATCAAAAAAATGCTTGCACTAACTTCTTGGTGCAAGCGATTACTGCATATTTTCTTTTTGGTAGTTATCTACTGTGCGGATGGTGCGGATGCAAAGTTTATGTTGATTATTGAGCCTGACTTGAGCTTGAGTTTGCCCACTGCTGTATGGGCGGGAAGTTCTATCAATTTGTCAACTTCTTGGATGGAATTATAAAAAGGACACTGGTCCTTGCAAGTCGGGACATTTTCAATGATCTTGACTACGTTGTTGTTGCGTACAAACACCATGTCGAGCGGAAAGCGTACATCTTTCGTCCATATCTGGATGGGTTGTGCCTTCCCTGGAATAACAAACAGCATTCCTTGATTCGCAACTAATTCTGAGCGAAACTTCAGACCCTTTGCAATCTCATGGGGTTTGCGTGCTACCTCTAGTTTAACAGTTTGATTGTTAGCATTGAGCGTGGCACCAATTGGTAGTTTTTGAGGATGGTGGTACAAGCCTATATAAACTAGAGGTGATATTGCTGCCACAAATCCTGCTATTGGTCCTACAATTTTCAGTAAATTTAAGAGAGTTTTTCCAATGACAACATTACTTTGTTTTTGAATTTGATTGTTTTGTGCTGTAATTGTCATGTCTTTAAACCTTGTAGATTAGATTGGAATGTTTAAGTTAAGTACAAAATATCGACTAGTCCAAAATCTAGTTATTAGTGACTAAATTTCACCTCCTGTTATCAAGGTGTAAAAGCTTCAAAGTTCAACCCCTCCCGATTTGGCTTTAGGTGCTGCTGCTGCGGTGGTGACAGTTTGCCGTTGGGGAAAGGGTATATTTTCAGTGGGGGTATACTGCTGCAAGATTTCTTCCCCTCTCCACTGTTGAAGGTCTTGCATAATGTCTTTGAGGGGTACAAACTCCATAGTGTTTTCCCCTTGCTTTTCGGCAACGGTAGCTTTGTAAGTCATAACTTTGAAGTACATTTCCCGCTGGTCGGCAATTGGTAACTTGCCGGAGTTGTCTTTTATCCGCAGGAGAATTTCTTCATTACCTTGGTTCATTGCTCCCCCCCAGTCAGGACCGCCATGCTTGACCATGTTTGCCCATTCCTCAGCAATATAAGGGTGAACTTTGACGGGGATATCGCCTGCCGTTTGTATTGGTTGTTCCTTGGGAGGTGCTGCGGAAGCTGTAGGTTGTTCGTTACCGAAGATTTGCTCCAAGTTGAGTTTTTGGGCATTTTGGGCAATAAATTTGACTTGGTTGATATCGTAGTCAGAGATATTCATCTTACTGACTTCTTTAGTGATGCCAGCTTCGGTTTTAGTCAGATCAAACCGGACAAGTTCTTGGGTTCCCTTTTCTTCAGTGGTTTTAAACAATTGCAGGCTTGCTCGATTGTTTTCGGGGTCACGCGATCGCTTGATGGTAAATTCACCAACCGTAAGTTCTTCCTTATCTGCCTGGATGAGGACGTTGTTAAGGGTGAGCAATATCTCGTTTTGTTTAAATACTTCCAAGGTTTTAATTGTCCCTGCTGGTGCTAAACTCCCTAATGAATTTGCGACATCGCGAATATCGGCACTGCTAAGATCGGGGAGTTTGCCATTATCATTTAGATGTTCTGCCACCATGAGAAATTCCTGACGTTCTACAGGTAACATCTGGGTGGGCTTTTTCGTTATTTTAGGTTCTTCCTTTTTATTAAGTTTAAACTCCATCAAGGAGTTTTCCCATCCAGATAGTTCATCACTGCGGCGGTGAATGCCGATGGTATCTCCCTCAAGCCGAATTACAAACGCATCGCTACGGTAAATACGCGATCCATCTTGCTCAACGGTGCCGTATTTTTTTAAGATTGCCGTCGCGGTTTCAGCAATGTTCTTATTTTCCCCCTTGTAGCGTTCCTCCCGTGCTTGTTTGTTGTTAATCTGGTAGATGGGTACTTCTACCTGACGCGCCCACTGCTGCGCTGCTGGCTCTACCCCTTGGGAGTTGGCTACCTCTTGGTAGGTATATTGAGGTGCGTAGGTAGTTTCTAACTCTTCTTCTGGCGTGAAGAATTGATTGCGAGTAGAGTTTTCTTCAACTTCTTCAACCTTTTTTTGAGATAGCTTGTTATTAGAAACTTCTTCAACTTCAACTTCCTTTTGAGTACGGGGAGTTTGTTCTACTGATGGAGTTTCTTGTTCTAAATTATCAGTTGCTTGATTTTCAGCTTTTACGAATACTGCTTCAAAATCGACTGTTTCGACAAGTTCGTTTGTTTCTGCTGACTCTACAGATTGAACTTGATTAACTTCTTCTGACGTAACAGATACAGCTGATGAGGAATTTTGTTCTGCATAAGCCCGGTAATTAAACTCTTCATAATTATCTGGTGGCAAATCGACATCAGGAGGGTTACTGATATCTATATCATCTAAAAACCCTACAGTATATTCATCTGACTCGTAATAACTAACTGCTTCGGGTTCAACTTCAGGTTTAACTTGATTGTTATTTTCATTCAACAGTTCTGACAACATATTGTCGGCAACTGCTGACAGATTTTCTTCTATCTGTCTGGTTTGATTTTCAATAGTATTATCTGTTTCAGTAGTCAGGTTTTCACTATTCAATAATTCTTGCCGCCCTTCAGAATTTTTAATTATTTCAGCAGAAGGAGGTAGTAGCTTTACGAGTGGTTCGCTTGCTATCTTCATAATTTCATCTTGAGTAAGCGTTTCAGTTACAAGATTAGTTGTACACTTACCTTCGCTATTTTGCTCGTAGATGACGATTTGCTTGTCCGAACCTTCTGACTCTATATAAGCAGTAATTCTGAGAGGGCTTTCACCTGACTGCTGGTAATTATTCCCTAAATCTGGTACATCTTCCACTAACCTAGCACCAATAGTTTGAGCTTGATAGTCAGTTAGTTCGGCACTAACTCCATCATTAATTACTTTTGGTTCCAGGGGGTTGGTTAAATCTACCTTCTCCCATTTATACGCCCTTGGTGTAGATTCATCGGGTACGAGATTGTAAGTATCCTGACCAACTTCAACAGCTATTTTACTAGCTGAGTGAGCTTCTTTGAGTCTATCAAGAATTTCTTTTGTTATTTCGGTAACAGCATAAACGAAAGCTTTGCTTATACTTAAGAGCGCTTTTTCTGTACTACTAAGTGTCGCTAAATACGATTCTTGAATTTGGGTTTGTCTAGGGTCAAACATAGTAAATTTAATATTTATTAAGGAGTTTTAAGTTTTAAATTATAGTTAACTTTCCTAAACCATTGGGTGACAACAAAGAAAAATATCCAACTTTAAGGATGGATAATATTGACTTACAGTTCAATGTCGTTACGGTTAGGTTATTCGACTTGAGATTGTTGGCTTCTTGAGAGCCAGTACTGTTTATCTTGTGCGGTAGGATTGGCGGCAATGACGATACTTTCTGCTAAGTCATAAGATGCAACTGTCCGATTGTCACCAACTGATGAAATGGTAAGAGTTTCGTTGTTGCGGTTTAGCTGCAACTGATAGTTATTCTCTCGTACAAGTTCGATTCCCCTACTTGGGTTTTCTACTCGGTTTTCAAGTCGTTCAACTTGGAGGATATTACTGGCGATCGGCAATATACTTTCAGCCCATTGTTGATTTTCCTGGGTGGGTTGTACCGTAGCTACCACGTTACCATCCCGATAGGCAATCCTGATATTGTCCCCCGATTCAAACTCACCCTTAACGATACTACGGTCGTGAAGTATTCGCCTATCCCCTGTTTGCTGCACAATATAGTTGTCGGTGGTTTGGCTAACCGTCCCCACGTACTTCCCACTGTCAATATTGGCTGGTGTGGTAGGATTGGTTGCAATTTGAGAGCGATCGCTTGCTCTTTGTTCTAGTTTCGTGAGTGTGGTTTGTACCCAGGTAGGTATTTCTTCTAACTGGTAGGTAATTTGACCATTTTCGATAATGACAGCTTGTTGGGGAATGGTGCTGTTGTCATATATGCGAACCCGGTCTGCTATTTCAACTGCTGCGGGCAATAATTCAATAGTACGATTGTACCTTTCTCGAATTTTGTCAGCAGGAACATCGTGTCCACCCTCTGCTACGCGCTGTCTCACCCTATTAATATTAATTTCTGGGTCTTTTGTAGCAACAAACACTAATTCCACCTGGTAGCCAGATATGAGAGCTTGTTTCATTAGTTCTAACTTGCTTGGGTGAGACATCACTGTCTCAAAGGCGAACGATTCCCTTTGATCGATATAACTTTGGCGTTGCTCTTCCGCGATGATAGCGGCTTGGTATGCTTTGCGATTGGGGTTATTTTCGGTTAGGGTGAGTGCGATTTCATCTGGGTTAATGTAATTGGCAGGGAAACTTGCTGTTTCTCGAAGGGTGTTCGTAATGGTAGATTTTCCACTGCCATTGGGACCTGCAAAGACGACTAGTTTAGGTTGATTGTTCGGTTGTCTCATCTTCCTGGTTGATTGTAATTGGTGTTAGCGTTCCGTCTGGGTGACGATGGTGTAGTTGACCATCATTATCAACTTCGACTGTAGGTATTCCTCCTTTGTGCATTCGTGCGATCGCATCTCTCACTGCTTGTTGGGCTAGTGCTTCATGTTCTTGGGGAGTTAGCTCGAAATAATCTTTTTGGGAAATATTGTTGTTACTGTTAGTATTGCTCATAATTGAAAGTCTCAGGTTTACAGGTAGGTCTATGCGTCTATTTTACCAACCTCCCTCGATGAGCATTTGCTGCTGTGGTGATTTCATCCGCCGATACTAGAGATTTATTCCTAATTATCATAGTGCTGTTGGTAATCTATCAAGTAGTACATTATGTAGGTATTTGACAAAGACTAGCTGATTATCAAATCGAATGATAATAAGTTGGGGATAGGCACCATCTGGATAAAACTTATCGCAGTAAATATTATCTGGATTTGTGCGCTCGTAATGGTAGACGAGAATGTTATCGAAATAATGTTTTTCAACGTAGGGAGGAAACAGGTGATTCCAACGCGGGAAGGTTTTGTATTTATTGATTTCTGCTATAAGATGAGGTGATATCATTAGAAGAATTCCTTGTACGAATCAACGGGTAAAGGTGCATTACCTGCTTGTACGGGTGCTTGCGGGATTGGGAAACGCTTATCTACTTCTTGTACCCTGAGATCTAAATCTTCTTGGGTTGGTCTTTTTTGTGTACTTTTACGAGCGAGTTGCTTGATGAGTTTATCCCAATTATTCCCATTTTCTGACTCTAGTCCGATGAGATATTTTGGAACTTTAATATTCTTTAATAGGGGAACTGAACCCTCATTTTTATTGCTATAAGCAGGGTTAATAAATAAACATTTACCTGGTGGTAATTTGAGGAATTGGGCAGGCTCGAATAATTTTCGAGTGCGTTCTTGCTCAGAGATACTTGTACTAGCTTTCCCCCCTCCCGTTGACCGAGATTTTTGTTTATATTTAATTTCTTCTTCACCGAGGTAAGCAGAAAATAATCGTGCAGATTCTTCTTCACCAGGATTAAATACAAACTTTGTACCGCACGCACCAAGAATTGCTTTGGAGATTTCTTTACCGTAAATTTTCTCCAACTGTCCCATGTTTTGCCATCCAAGGATACCGCAGAATCCTTCACTTCGGGATTCGTTTAACCATTTGAATAGGTCAGGTAGGAAGATTGAGGGTAATTCGTCAACGCTAACTACCAGCGGACCAGTCTCAAACCGCTTTTTAGCAATACTTCTAGCGACAGTCATGTGCATTATAGAGGTCATCAAGGGACCGACTGCATCGCGGCGTTCGCGATCGAGTCCGAAGATAATCATTTGTTTCTTGTTTACCTCTAGGGGTAAGGTAGTCTTACCGACAAAGCAACCTAGAGTGTTTTTCGCCATGAAGCGGGTAAACATGAGCGAGGCGGTCCCAGCGATACCCGCTACAGTTTTTTCAGAGCCGGATGAGCTGAATAACTGACCAAAGGCAATTTTAATCCACGGATTAAGACTGGCAGCCATTAAGCGTTCGACCATCTTTTCACTTGATAAAATTGCCGCAGCAGTCATAATATCTGCTAGTTCACCGAATTCCTTGGTGAGCATGAGGATTGCCTGAGTTAACTGGTCGCCTGCAGGACCAAAGAATGCATCTTCGCTACCCCCTCCAAGCAAGCGGAAATTTTTGTTAATGACTGTAGCCAACTGTCGCGCTGTTTCAGCATCGCTACTATCGCGCAAGAAATCGATTGGATTGCATACCTCAGATTCAGGAAATCCCGGTGCAAATACGTGTACTTCGTAACCTTTAGACTTTGCGTAACTGGCTATCTTAGCCTGTGACGGGTACTTAAAATCATACAGGCAAATCCCAAACCCCTGGTCAATTGCCGAATAGAGCATGGGGTTGATAGCCGAGAATGATTTACCGCTACCTGGTGCGCCAATTACGGCAGTTCCACGTTGAACATCGGGTACGTAAACTGGGACTCCCCCACTTCCCTTGGGTAATTTTTGACCTTTGTATCTGTGTACTCCAATATACAAGCTGGCGCTATCGCACTTAGGAGAGGTAATTTGTTTCAAGGCTTTTTTCTTGGCTTGGGCAGTTTCCTTTGCTCCGCCCCAATAGCTGGTAGCAAGTTTGCCCTTCTTCCCCCCAGATAACATTTGCAGGAGAAATAGTGCTAATATCCCTCCTGCGAGTGCTAGTCCTTGAGGGGACATCAGTTGCTTGGTATACTTGCTGAAATCTAAGCTTGAAGTAGAGGGTTGAGCTTCTTGGGTTTGTTTAACTCGGACGGTTTTAGCTGTAGCAAAGTATAAATTATTCATAAAAGTTGGTGAGAAGAAAGAGTGTTGCTAGTACGGTTCAGATAAGAAGTAGAAGGAGTGAAGGTAAGCAGAGGAGCGGAGGGGCTTCAGGTGCAGAGGAGCCCAAGAGCAGATTCTTCCTTCTCAAGAGCACCCCTGCACAAGAGCACCTCTGCTGTCTCAACGAATAGACGTTTTAACCGAACGGTATTGCTTAAGGAGCTACTTTTTTAGGTACACTCAGAGGTGTACCAAGGATGATGGGGTCCATTTCTTTGTACGTAAAAAATGGCACAGGACCAATGAAGTAGGGCGAGCATCCCAAATCAATAAAGCCGCCGCGCTTGCAGATGCGGAAGAACATAGCTGTAGTAATGCTACCGGATGCTTCGTTAATGTCCCAGATTACTTGCTTGAAAGCTTTGCCAAAGGGGTGGCGACCAGTAGGTTCTTTGCCGCCGTTGAGGTTGCCAAGTATCCCGAAGCCCCCCTTAACTTTTTGGAACTTGCCGGACATCCACTGCGCCCCGGTGAGGTTATCACTGCCTGCAACTTCTATGTGAGCGCAATTTTTGGTACAGGGTACATTGAATCCTTCCTGGTAGCTGCCCGAAATTGACTTCCATCGGTTGGCTTCTACTTCCCGCAATGGTAGGTCAACCTTGCCAACAAAGCTCATGTCGGGGATGAGAATGCCGGGGAATTGATCAAAAGGCACATCAGCTAAACCCGGAACTAGACCAATTGTTGTATTCTGCCAGTTGTAAAATTTTTTGAGAGGGGCTGACTCGATGCCGGGGATGTCTGTGAGATTGTAATCGGAAAGTTTGATGTATTTGCCCAGTTCTGCTTGTTCCAGTTCGGGAAAAGTTTCAATTGCACTGCTGATTGTGCCGGAATATGGGCTTCCTGTTATTTCTTGGATGGCATCGTTAATAGGTGGGAAATCGCTGACAAGCATATCGCCCAAGTCTGGAATGGAATCACTCAAGTTGGCGATAGTTTGCCAGTTGGTTAATTCCAGGCTATCTAATTTTAACTCTTTAAGGTCGATGCCAGTAATTTTTGCAATGTCTTTAAGAGATAGCTCCTCTATTTTGAATTCGGTAGCTTCAAAATCACCAAGTTCCATAACATCAGCCAAGCTTTGTCCTGCTTCCCAACTGCGTGTTTCCTTCATGCCTGGGTTTTTGATGTTGGGGAATTCGACGCTACCAGCTTCCCCAAATTTCATGTCTTTGAATGTTATGTTGGTCCAATCAGGGGTTGGTGTGCCGCCGTTAACGTATTTGGTAGCGAAGGGTTGTTTTTTCTGATTGGCTGTTTCAGCAACTGCGCGATCGCCAAATATAAAACTGAGGATACTGCCATGAGCGGCAATGCTTCCTTGCGCTAGGTGTCTGATGTCAACACTCCCAATATTGTAGCTACCTCCAAACCGGATTAGTCCGTGTAAGGCGAGTCCTGCAACAAGTCCTGCTGCCATTAGGTAGCGATATGTGTTTAATTTTTTTATTCGATACTGAAGCGCTCGGTTGGGGACACCTGTGGTAATAGGCTGATTTAAAGATGCGACTGGTACTATTGCAGTTACTTCGGTTACTTCTGAAATTGAATTCAAGTTATCCATAGTTAGTTACTTAAAATTTTGATTTGAAATAAAGTCTGTTTCGGCTGTGGTTGGTGTTGTAGGTGGGTTATCGCGTCTTGCTGGTGGTAGTTCCAATCTTGCTTTTCCACCCAGTGACATGAGTTTTTCAACCAATTGCATTGATACTCCGGCGGTGCTGGCGGCGACGACAAGTTCCTCTCCAGAGGAACGTAACTCAACAAGTTGATTTAGCCGTTTCCAAAGCTTGCTATCAGTAGTAATCCACTGTTTTGAAACGGCAACTTGCATTCCTTTGGAAATATACTTGCTGTCGGATCTCGCTGCGTAATCAACTTTTGGTCTGACAATTTCTTCTTTAACTGCAGTATCATTAATAATTTTTAGTTCGCTGTATTCTGGTGTGCCGTTACCCAGTACTATGCGAAAATGATAGGTTTTTCTTTGCGACCCAGATTCTGTTATTACCGTCATGTGTGCGCCGTAGGGACTCTCAGGCAGACCTGGAATTTTTACTTTCTCAATTTGCCGGATATGAATGAGTCCTGCGCCAGTGTTGTTCTCTGAACACCTGCCTAACCCTTCGAGACATCCATCTACGTCAAAAACAAACCTTGACGGGTCATCTAACCAAATTTTTTTGATAATTTCTCTGGTGCTCAAGAACGAGATAGATACTCCATGTCCGGGCCACACCTTCACTGAAAGCAATTGAGCAGTTTCTCCCGATACCTGAGAAGCAGCGATTTGACGGACAGTATTTGCCAACACAGCTTGGTTTGGTGTAGCGAGTTGTGCGATCGCGCAAGGGATGATTAGACCGAAACAAACTATATATTTAGATTTCACAGTTTTAACGACCTATCGACTTTGACGGTGATTTTGGTATTTTTAGGAACAAACCAGACTACAGTCCGGTTCATAATTTCATCAGTGGCACGCTCTGTACGCTTGCCAATTGTTTCGCCTAGTTTGCCGAATGCGCCTTGAACAAAAGCAGCGCCAATGTTACGTCTGTTATTACTGCTGCGTGTTACTGTTCCACCAAAAGGTATGTATTGTGTTACCTGTTCATCTGGCTTGTTGATGATTTCTCCTACCTTGGCAATTCCTGCTATTGCACCAAGAGTGGTATCGTACTTTGCGATTTCTGGTCCTTTGTCCTTATAAGGTCTGGCGATCAGGGGTGAACCACCTTCACCCAGGACAGAAATAGTTCCAGGAGATACTGGATATTCAGTTTCATCTTTGATAATCGCTGTAACTTCAGCGTTGACACTGGACGAGCCATCTACTGAAGTTATGGTTACGGTAAGAAGCGTACCTTTCTCAAGTGCGATTTCATCAGTATTGCTGTAAATTGGTTCGTCAAGTTGAGCGACAAAGCGCTGTGAAAGTTGTTGACGGTTGCCTGCTAATGTCTGGGGTAGTACTAAGGGGGTAATTAACGTAGCACGGGCGAAAGAACCAATTACTAGATATTGTGCTTTCTTCTCCTCTAAAATTTGGGATTCTTCGGAGAGGTAATTATGTGCTACTTGCTGTCTGCCCTGATTTTCAGCTTGGCTTGTTGGTTGCCAACGGGGACGCAACTCTTCTACTTGATTGCTTGTATCGTTGCCGTTGTTAATATTTTCCTGGTTAAAAGAGCTATTTCGGCGGCGACGGAGGGAGGGAGATGAGGGAGATGAGGGGGGGAGAGAAGTACTAGTATCATCTTGTGCAACAGTTCTTTCAGTTGTTGAAGAAGCAGTAGTTGGTGTTACTTCTGTATTTTTAGTGCTTACATATTGTACTCTACCCACACTGCCGAGATTACGCAGGCGTTCAATTTCTGCCAGTGGGTCTAATGCCACCTGAAGATTTTTTGTTAATTGAGGGTTTATTGTAGAAGCGACAAGTCTATTAGAACGGTTGCTGACATTACTTGCTGGTTGAGGACGCTCTTGTTGAATTGGTCGAAATGTCACCTGACCGTGCCTGGGGGAAGTAGCTATGGCAGGTTCTCGGTAGATGGTGCGTTGCTGTCTTGGTGGTGGTTCTGTGACTTTCGCGACGACAACGCGCTGGGAGGCTTCTCTTGGGGGAGCCGAATTTTTAGTTGTTTCTCTGGTTGGGTTATCTTTTCCTTTAACAGTAGATTTTTCTGTTGGTAATTCCTGTTCTGGCTTCTTCTCTTCTTTATTTTTTTCCTTACCATTGAGAGCCTCTAATTCTTCTTGTTGTTTAGCAAGAGCCAATTTAGCGTAGACATCCCCATCTTTTTGCTCAAAGGTGGTACTGGTGGGAGTGGGAGTGGGGGTAGCTTCTGGTTTTTTGGCGGTTTGATTACCGCCGTTCATCATGCCGTTGAGGACAATGAACACGACTAGGAATGCTACTCCAAATGCGCCACCAATGATTCCTAAACGCGACCAAGGTGAAGTAACAAAATCGTGTTTATTGTTAACTGTTGCGGGGTCTTCTTCAGTTTCTAACTCTGATACATCGGGATTTTCAGTATTTTTTAAATTTTCTTCTTGCTGTACAAAAGTACTATTTATAGGTAATAATTCATCAACGGATTGAACTTTATGTTCGTTATGATTATTGCCATTGCCATTACCATTATTTTCTAAAAGTTGTGACATGGTATGAATATTTATAGAGGATAAAATTATTTTCTATTTTTCCCAAGGTCTAGCTCGACTATTTGGGTAATTTCCAATCCAGACTCTCTAGCAGAGTAAATTTTTTCTGCTAGCTCGGTTGTTTTTGGTGGTGATTGGGGAGTATCGATCGCTTCAACAGTAATCGTTTTATTAAAAGTAACGCCCCCACCTTGATTTTTATCGCGGTCAAATGTAACTAACGTAGCGATGAAATCTACTTCCCATTTACCATCACTAATTTTTCTTGGTTCAGACATGTGTCTGGGTATAAGAGATACTTGCGCGTTCCCATTAAATATTCCTTCTGGTACCATTAGAGCAAGCTTTTTGAGGAAGCTAGCGCGAAAGTCTTGACGTTCGGATAATGCAAATGCTGCTGACCAAGTTAGAGTTGGAATTCTTTTCCTAACGCCTTTATCAGTTTGAATCTCGATACCTTTATCAGGTTTTGTGAGAATTTCACCATTTTCTTTTGTTTCAATAAGTCCATTCCAATTGAAGATTTTTATCAGGCTGCCAGAGACAAATGTTTTAATTGTTTTGTCCGTGCGTTCGTTAGGACCAAGTGACGTAGCTCTTCTAGTAGAACCGTCTTCTAGTTGTACAAAAGTCATTCCTTTGACATAACGGTTAATGCTAGATATCATTCCGAAGTTGATAATTAGTATTAAAAAAGTTAAAATTTGGGCTGATAGTAATCCAACAATTGCAATAGCAACTAGTGCAGGAACTGTCTCACCGTAACTAAGAAGTCGTGCAGGTTGGGATTTAGATCTTGATTTGAGCATAATAACTATTTATTTTTTAAGACTTTTAATGGCATCGACTATTTGTTGGGTTTGTGCGGTTTGAGTGGCTTGTGCGGCTTGAGCTTGTCTAGCGTTTACGTATGAGCTTGCAGTGGCGCTAAGTGTGTTGGCAGTGAAAATAGCTGTTGCAGCAGCTGCTTTACCTAGTCCAGTCCAAACAGCGAGTCCACCACCTGCAGCTAATGCGGATGCAAGGATGGGGGATACCAACCCAACAAAAAGGAGAAATATCATCGGTTGGTTTTCTTGGGAATTAGCAATTAACTGCCCGCACAAACCGACAATAATGTTGAAGCAGAGTTTTGCCATTCCGACTGAGAAATAGCCAGTTAACCAAGCGAAAATAGGTTTAGCTCCGAAGGGGAGTAGGGAACCGCCGACTGCCAGGGGACCAAGTAGGGCAGTTAGCAGCATGGTGAATTCTATTCCCCACTGGTAGGCGTTATTGAGGGCAAGTAACAGCGCGGCTACAAACCCGGTTATCATTGCACCGATCGCACTGGTGATAGAATTACCTATTTTTTCGGCGATTTGACCGGGGGAAAGATTTGAGAGCGATCCTGCTGCATCTGATAGACTTTTGAGGGGGTCAAACTCCCAACTGTCGCTACCGGGTGCTTCTCCCTTAAATAGTTTAGGTGCAGAGGATTTGAGTTCGGCTTCTGCTTTCTGCAAGCACGTTATTGAGTCATTTGTGCTACCTGGAATTGAGCGGCATCTTTCCATTGCTGCTCCAACTTGCTGTTGGAGGGCAATATTGCCAACTGCTCGATTGAATGCAACTTCTAGGTTTGCGCCTGCTGCAGTAAATTCTAAAACATCATTATTGATAGTATTGATGTATCCTCGTATGGCAAGTGTTCCACTCCTGAGTAAAGTGCCATTGTTAGCTAGTAGCCCGATAACTATGATGGGCCATATCCAACTGGATAGGGCTTTCATGTCCTCTTGATTGATCCAGTTTTTACCTAACTCAACCATAAAAAGGGTGAGTGTGGCGATCGCAAAGAACTGACCAACTTTACACATCGAGCCATACAAGTTGCCGTTGAGCGTTTGATCCCAGAGATTGTTAAATCCTTCAGCTGTTAATTGCGCTCCGGCAGCGGCATTTTCTAAAATGTCTTGTCCAAAAAAGGGGTCGGTTGCAATTACGAGATGTTCTAACATGGCACTTTGGTTAACAGGCGTGGAGAATTGGTCATCTCAACTACAGAGATGACCTACCGATTAGAGCGAATTATTTACCTGCGGTAGTTTTGAGAGAGCTAAAGCCAGCAATTTCCATATACTGGGCAGTTATACCGTCCATCATTAGGTTTTGACGGCGGCGATCGCTTGCTCCTTGTTCTGCAATTTGACTTAGCATCAAGTTAGTCTGCTGCGCGTCGTGTCGTTGTTGCAGTCCATCAGTACGCGATTGCCCAAGCATCGAGACAATTTGGGCGTTTTGGGCGGCAATTACCTTAAGGATGTTTTGCGAAGCATCCATGTCTTGAGCGCCTTTAGCTAAGTCTTGTGCATCAGCTACTGTTTGTTGGGTTGCTTCAATTTCATTTTTGGTACGTTCCTGACCTGCTTCTCCCAAGATGCTTTCAACTGTAGCCCGAGTGGTTTCGCGTTCCAGTTTGTTACCTGCAGCTACCGCACCCTCAACAGTATTGCTTTCGTTCCAACTACCCTTGTCTTTAAGTTGGTCTTTTAGTAGGTCTGCACCGCTAACGGGGTCTGGTAAACCCATAGTTCCGGTCGAGGTGTTAGTAGCAGTTTTAGCTTCGTTTTTTAGTCCTCCCCACTTTTCATTTATTGCTGCGGTAAGTTCGCTTTTGGTTTCTTCAAAGTAACTGTTGAACTTGTTTAATACAGAGTTAAAGAAGCTGTTGATATTAAGCGAAATGGCATAACTAGGGGTTGCACCCAGTAGGGAAACCAGGACAATTGTTGACCCGATTATTACTCCCTTTTTTGGTTTAAATTTGAACAATGATTTCATACTTTTATCTGGATAAATTAACCAATGTGGCAATTGAAAATAAGCCACTTATTTATGAATTATTGATAGTTGTCATGTTGATACTTTACTTTTTGTTAATATTCCTTCTTTACTAGGTACTAGTTTTAATTGCTTATTGTTATTTTTATCCAGTAGTTCTTTAGCTTCTTCGCTTAGTTCATCCCCTCGAATCATCTGTACGTAGCTTTCTGAAAATCTCACCATTCCCAGCATTAAATTAGCAGCATATTTATTGAGGAACAGAGTGCGTAATTCTTGCTCGTTCGGGTTGTTTGCTACTGCGGCAAGTAAGCAATAAGCAGGGTAATACCTACAGAAAGTGAGCTTGCCATTGTCATCAAGCAACCACTGAGAGTAGATACTTTCGCGTTTGGGGAAAAATGCTTCGGTTGAGTTGCGTGAGATAATTTCATAGGGATACTTAAATCTAGCTACAAATGGGTCAACTGCTGATGTTTGAATTCGACCAATAAGTCGAGTGGTGAGGTTAGCAAATATTTTGGGAGCAGACTTACTTTGGAAAATACTTTCAGGTTCTTGAGCAGATAAAATCACACGAATACCAGCTTTAGCACCGTTAGCGCAAAGTCTTCCAATTAGCTCGGCTATACTCTCGAAAGAAAAGAGAATCGGTGCTTCATCCAGGAAGAAGATACTTACTTTAGATGACAATGCTCTACGTAAAGCTGCTGCATAGGCGCTTAGTGCGAGAACTGCTGCATCGGCTTCGCTACCAAGTGAACGTAGAGCAAATACGAGTAGTCGAGCATCAGTTCTAAAACTAGAAGGACGGGCGATTGATTGCCCTACTCGTGAGTTTAACCAGAACTTTAATCGTAAACGTATTTGGTCTAATGCGTCAAGAATCTCTTTACTATTATTTGCAATTGAATCAAGCTTGATAAATCCAGGTGAACAGTAGTTGTAAAAATCTTTGAGTGTTGGGATATCGTTCCACTCGCTTGTACCTACACCATTTTCTAGGGCAAGTTTGTATCTGAGTTTGATGTCCGAGTCGTTAAAGAAAGTCTCTATGGTTATAGTGATAATACTTTCGATATTTGAGATCATTATGGGACTAACACCAATTGGATTAGTGCCTAGTACCATCGTCATAAGAGTAGATTTTAAGAATTCCTTAAAATCTGTCATTCTTTCCTTAATAACTTCTGGTTCATACCCCCTTAAATCAGGTAACTCAAATAGGTTATTCGACTCTTTTGAAATATCAAAATACGCCCCTTCAGATCCCATAAATTTGGTATAGTCGGTAAATGTGGAACTACCATCAGGTTTGGGATAATCGAGCGCAATCACGGGAATACCCTGAGCAAGAGCTGGTGTTAATAAACCAGCTACCAGTACAGATTTACCAGCCCTAGTTGTACCAAATACGGCTAGGTTTTTATGTTGGTTGTAGAGGTCGATATGTACGGGGGTACCACCTTCTTTTGCAATGAGTTCAAACCCGTGTTTATCTCCTGTTGCTGTTCGTACTAGGGGCGCAAGTCCTGGTACTTCAGATGAGAAATAGGGAAGCCTGCGATTGAAGGGTTTAGTAAGCAAGTTTTCCCAGAAAATAGGAGTAGTTTGCAACCAAGTTTTCCAGGCGTATTCGAGTTCTCTATCAACAACGGCGGGGCGTAAGAAGCAGCTAGAAAGATATTTGCAAGCTTCGTCAAGTGAGGATCGGCTATCTCGGTGTATGCAAAAAACGACGGCGGTGTGGATGGGGATGTTACCTCTGAGGATGGTTTCTTGAGCACGCACTGCTTCCGAGATGTTCATGTTAGCCTTTACATCAATGCTGCCTTTATCACTGGACATGGCGCTTGATGTAATTGACTGTTTGGTGATGCGCTGGAGGGCAGTTTTGGCAAGTGCCTGGTTAGCTTTTGTAAGTTGGCAGATGATTTCGGTGTCGGAAATTTTCTCTTTGGATATTACTTCCCAGAGATAGCGTAGCTGGGCATATTCATCTACCCAGCCTTGAGGCTTCTCGCTAAATTGGAGTACGCCGATATACTTGTCTTGTAGCTTTACCCAATTGCGATGAAGAAAGGGAATAGATTTTTCGTTCAAGAGCATCAAATGACGAATGTGGAAATCGCTAGTTTGAATTTCTCGAAGCCCCTCTTCATCTAATACTAGAGGGTTAGGAACTTTGGGCGCGTCGCTACGGTTAAACTGATTCCAAAGAATTGACCATATTTCCTCACTTGTGACTGGTTGTACTGAAAGTCCCATTGAGTTGGTAAAAAGTTGCTCCCACCTTTGGAACCCAGAGGTAAAACTATCTCGTAGGATTGTTTCGATTCGTTTTTGCCGGACATCGTGAATTTGACCTGTAAACTGGAACCATGCGTTTTGCAACTGTTTGATAGTTTTTTCAATCGCGTCATTTGAGCGACTGTCCTCAGAGGCAAGAACGCTATAGGTACACCAGAAGCGTAAGAACTTATTTTTACGGGTTCCTGCTTTGGTGAGTTCTTTTGCTCGCAGGCGTTCCGCTCGCACTAGCAGGGTTAGTTGCTCTAGGTCACATTTATCTTCTATTTTCTTGAGTTCTTGCTGGCGGAGGAAGTCATCAGTAAACGAGCCAAGGTGAATTGTCAAGGTTTCGCGTTCGGGTAACTCCTTCAATCCGCCTTCAATATTTTCAAAAATGGGGATAATTTGCTCTTCGGGTAGAGATGGGTGAATTCCCTGAACATCAAAGCAAAACTTGATTTGGATATCTTCTTTTTTTTGTAGGATGAGTGCGCCAATATCCTTGCGTCCACCCAGCGAAATGCTTGCTATTCCTGCTATGTGGGTGATATCTTCAAAGGGTGTAAGGTTTTTGACTACTCCTAATTGTTCTGTATCTAAAGACTTTTTGCCAACTTTGTTTTTGGGCTGAGTCGAAGTCATAGCAGTCTATCTGCGATAATTACTGGAATTGATTAGGGTGCGTTTTTTGGGTTTACGCTTTTTCTTAGGTTCAAACCGTGGCGGGTTAACTAGAGACACAAAGGGTTTATAACCGCGAGATAGTCTAGGAGTACCAACAAATTTACCGAAGAAGGCTTTATTGGAACTTACAGTCCACCAGGTTGCCCATCCCCAGGCGATCGCTATTCCTGTTGCAAACCAAGATTGTTGCATAAAGCCCTTGACTACCATGTACATGATTAAGGCAATGGCGGACCAAGGGACGATTTGATCGGCAGGAAACGGTCCGAGGCGCGGCTGTTCTCCAAGGATGCGGTTGACAGTACGGAATTCGTATCGTGGCTTGTCCATTTTTGTTTTTTTTATAGGAGCGATCAAGCGATCGCTCCTATCAATTTCAAATAGACGTTTCGTTGTTTTGCTTAACCGCCAGCACCGCCAGTACCAACTACTAATCCTGCAAGAATGTCACCAACTACAACAGTTATAGCCACAATAATTGGTGTTCTAGCTATGGTTTGCCAATCTTCATCGTTTCTTGCTGCTTGCACAACCCTTACTAAACCGATTCCCAAGTAAATGAGGAACAAACCTCGTAATACAGCAAAGATAAAACCGATAACTTGGGTGTTAATGTTCGGAAAGTAGGAGGCGTTTTTGAAAAACGTTTCTGCGTTATTCATAAACTGGGCATTGGCGGGAGCAGTTGCAAAATCTAACATGAAGATTGTACCCACCAAGCAAAATAAAACGGTGTAGATATTCACGCCGTATTTGCGCTGCATACGCTCGAAATTGGTAAGCAGGCTGTTTGCTTCTTTCGGTAGCAGTGCAATGATTGCAGTTCCAAAAGCCAGTGATGCCATTAACATGTTGTTGATGGAAATATCGACAATCATCAAGCCAGTGCCAACTACCATTAATCCGGCAATTGTACTACTTTCTTTCCAAGTTCTCTTGCGGCGAACGGGAACAGAATAACCATATTCTTCTTCATAGCTAGGTACGCGCTCGCGTTCAAAATCTGGTTCGTAGTGCATTTTCATAGGTGAGTGATTCTAAAAAAAGAGTGCTTCTTCTGCTGAAATAATTATTTTCTAAAGCTTTGAAGCTTGTGTGTTTATTCTATGTGTTTGATGCTCGTATATACATCTAATCAATTTCTGATTTTTAGTAATTTTTAGGTTATAAAAAATCTCAATATTTATCAGAAAAATGTTGATATAGAATCAATAAAAACTAAAGCAATACACTTTTTTTAAATGTTTACCCCCGGTAGAATTCCTACCGGGGGTTATGTTTACGCTTTTGTATTTGAAGGTGAGTAAAATGCAGTAATTTTTACCTTGCACTAAGTAGTACTGGTCTTGATTCACTTCAAAAAAATCAAGTCAATTTTTTTACCTACTTGTAGATCGAGCGTTTTGATACTACCTGCTGGTAACTCAATAACCTGGTTAACAGGATGTATTGAACTATACTTTTGGCATTCTTGATGACAGGGAGGAGCGTTGGTGACAATGTTTCTAACTACTCCATCTTTTAGAAATATCATATCCAAAGGTACGTAGGTATCTTTCATCCATAATTTTACTTCTTCTGGTTTATTAATAACAAACAACATTCCGTGATTTTGCGGTATATGGGAGCGGAATTTTAGTCCATATGCAAGTTCCTTCTCACGACGAGCTACTTCTAATTGGATTGTTTGGTTTTTGGCTTTGAAGATTGCGCTAATGGGGAGTTTTTGTGGTTGGCAAGACCAAAAGTGTAGCGCTAAAGGTAAAGCTGCAAGGGCTATGCCAGCTACAGGACCAACAAAATTGAGTGTTTTGAGAAGGATTGGAATATTGTCTTTAAAGACTGCTTGTTTGCCAGTCTGATGATTTGTAGTTTGCATTGAATTAAAATTTTAAAAATTGTTACAATTATAGGTAAATAAGTTGAGGAATTAAGGTGTTTTAGAGTTGTTCTAATGGATAGCGTTTGGTAAACGCGAGGCAGTGCTATTACCTAAAGTTAGTAAAGAACTTTACAAGCCAGTAGAACTCTTATGGTGGTGAACACTAACTGAAAATATCAATGTTTCCAACAGCAAACTTGCTTTCATCAAGGGGGCTAGATGGTAAGGCTTGCTGGTCTGCTTTGTTACGCATAGATTCGACTCTATCAGCTTCTCTAATGGCAAGTGGGTTAATCTGCCGACGTTCTTCCAGTATTGCTTCAATAGTAAGTTCTAAGGGAGGGATATCTTTATTGGCATAGGTGTCTTCGGCTACTGTATCGCAAAAAATGCTGGCGGCGGCACGCTCAACAATTGTTTGGATCTCCGCTCCTACGCAGCGGTTGGTAGCTTTGAGGATACGCTGCCATTGTTCTTCGTTCCAGGGGTCGCCGTCGTTGTGGAAGCGCTCGTCGAACCGAGCAGCATGAAGCTTAAAGATGGTATGGCGTTCGCCGTTGTTTGGTAAATCAACTTTGTATAGGTAGTCGAAACGTCCGGCGCGGGTAAGTTCTGGGGGCAACCATTCCATGCGGTTGACGCTGGCAATGACGATCGCATCGCTCGTGCGCTCCTGCATCCAAGTTAAAAGCTGACCTGCAAGGCGTCTTGCTAAGTCATCGTCTCCGGCAAAACCCTTATCAAAGTCGTCAAAATAAAGTATAATTTGATTTAATCTATCAACTAGGTGTAAGAGGCGTTTAAGTTTTGCTTCAGCAGAGTTTCCGAAGCTGCGAAAGTTACCCCAGTCAACCACGATCAGGGGAATGCCCATATTTTGGGAACAGGCTTTAGCCGAGTGTGATTTTCCCGTCCCTGGTGGTCCTACAAGCATGATACCCTTGGGTACGTGTAAATTGTATTGTTTGGCACGCGGGGAGAGGAGGCGCTTGAACTTCTTGAATGATTCCTGCATGAGTTCTAAGCCTCCTAACTGGACTTTTGGCGGTGGTAAGAATTCAATGTTGTACAGGCGATTAAGTAGTTGAACTTTTTGCTGGAGGAGTAATTTGCCTACTTCTTCTGAATTTGAAACCGAACAGCTTTTTTTGATTTTTTTAAGGCAGGAAATAATATCTGATATATAGAGTCCCATTCCAGATTTGGCAACCTGTAACCACTCTTGCTCTGTACAATTTAGGTTTAGTATCTTGCTGTCTTTTAAAGCTTGAGTAATTTCTCCTACATTAGGTAATTCCTGTATCCACAATGGGATTTCTGCTGCTATTTCGCTTGCTATTTCGGCGTTTGGTCCCAGCATTATAGTAGTTTTACCGCTATCTTCGTTATAAAGCTTGAGGTTAATTAGCGACGACTTAATCCACTCCGATACAATAAAAAAATCGGTTTCTTGATGATTATTTTCTTTTATCCAAGGGTAGATATTCTCAACGATTAATATCCCTTTACCAGAATAATCCTTCCAGAAATTGAGTACTTTAAAATAGTCTTCTTTATTTTGTTTGACGGTAGGTTTGTAGTCGTCGAACTCCCGCAGAACGAGATTTTCTTTCGTGTTGACGGTTAATTCCTTAATACTGTCCTCATTTAGATTCCATATGTAAGCTTTTTTACATGCTTGCTGGCAGTAAGCAGCGATCCGGGTGAGGAGGCGGTAGCGTTCTTGGAGAGGGGATTCACAGGCGATTAGTGGGTAGTTGTCTCCAAGGAGTTCTTCAAGGTAATTGAAGCTTGATTGCATTAACAGGTTTGCATAACGTGACTATCCGTGCATCTTATATAAATGACGCTGAAAATGCATCGAACTCGATTCTGATTTTTAACTTCATAAAAATCAGAAAAATGTTGAGGGAGATAAGCAGTAGTTAGTAACAAAAATCTAAGTCTAGTTGGTTGTCTTGAATAATGTTGAGATGGCAAGATGATGTGACTAAGAAGTAAAGTGTATCAAGCTTTAATAAAGTTTTTTCCTTTAGATGTAAAGTTTTTTATTTTGGAAGTAGCAAATGGCAATAACTCCTATATTTCCTATCTTGATAATTCCTGAACTAGTAACTACTCGTTCTGAGTTTGCACCTTTAGTGTACCCATCCGGTACTGGTAATGCTCCTATCGGCGCGAGTGAGGGGTTGTTTGGTAATGTCCTAGCTCATTACTTTGGACAGATAGTTTTCCCGCAGCAGCTGATGCTACCATCAGGACACGAACTTGCATATACGGCTGATTTCCTGGTAGTTGAGCCATCTTTGGGATTGCATCTGGACATTGAAGTTGATGAACCTATCTCGTTTGCAACTGGTAAACCCACCCATTTTATTGGGGACGACGATTACCGCAACAAGTGCTTCTTAGAAGCTAATTGGGTTGTTGTTCGGTTTGCGGAAGAACAGGTTTCCAGTCAGCCGGAGCGATGCTGTCGTTTCATCGCCAACGTGATAGCTCAATTAACCGGGAATAAAACTTATTCCTCAAAATTCAAAGATATCCCGAAGTTAGATACTATCAAACAGTGGTCGTACCGTCAAGCTTTGAATCTAAAGAAAAGTAACTACCGCCAAGGTTACTTAGCAGCGAGGAAGTAGTAGAGTTTTTATTTTTTATCTTTGCATTTGAAACATGATTCAACATTTTGCTGGAGCGGAAGAAAGCTATAAGCTTCTGTGCAATCGCTCGTAAGCCAAAGGTAGCCTTCCGTAAGGAAAGGCTCTTCGGCTGCGTGCAAGAGCGATCGCCTGTAGTGCGGTATCTTTTTGGTAGCGGAGTTTCAAGATAACAATCCTACTTCTTTTAGTTTCAATTCATAATTGGTAATATTTTCCTTGCTTTCCCATAACTTTTGCATTGCCAAGTAAAATCTTTGGAACATTGCCGGATTTTCTTCTTTAAGTTGATTTAGCTTTGTTTCTAGGCTATCTGCTAAGGTGTCTGTATCTATATTTTGTAGTTCAATAGTGTTGAACCCTACGCCACAGACTATTTCCCTAATTAGAGAGTTCAATGAAGGAAAAGTTTCATTATTTTTCAAACTTAGACCAATTATACTTAATTCTTCTCTGGTAAAGGTTTCCATATTTTATGTTATTGATATTACTTTATAATATATTCGATAAGTTTTCCTTTGTCATTGAAAAAAAAATAAAGTATCGTGCATATAATCTGATACAAACAAACCGTTAAAATAGTTGAGTATTTGACGAATGGTTGCTTTTTGCTTGAGTGTGAACGGGTGGTAGGCTTTTGCAGTTTTCTGTTTGCTCATACCTGTTAACTATGCGCAAAAATCAGCTTTGTTACTTTCATCAATAAAGAAAGCTACCCCGGAGGCGAGGTAGATGCGTGGAAACATTAGTTAGCCTAAGAAGAAAAGCATATACTCCCCTACTCTGTCAAAATCTTGTTCTTCTAACAATGGTTCATCGTTGGGACAAGTGGTAGAAACATCGTTTCCTTCTTCGTAGTGGTATTGTGATTCATAACTATCTGTAGTACGGAGCGACTCAAAGTCTTTACATGGTGTACTACAAGGCGTACAGTAACTAGGATTAACAGCACAGAAGAAAGCAGAATCATTAAAGAAGAATTTACAGGAACTACAAGTCAGCATAACTTTACCTAACAACTATGTCTGGAGGATCGAATCAAAGCTTTAGTTCCATCTAATGTGACTGCTCTATTATTTCCCATCATGAGAATCCTCGTCCTGATTTAATACAAACCCACTTGTTGTCAGAGTGCCTTTCCCAAGTTGCATCCCATAAGGGCGCTTCCATTACCAGTTTCCAATTTCCTGGTTCTTTCTGGGCAATTTTCTCAAACTCGGCAAGTGTTTTTGGTTCACAAACTTCAGTCTCACCGTCGTAATAAGTTTTCCCGTTTTTGATGATTTTAGCTGCTCCAAATCCTACTTGAATTACTGTATCTAGAGGGCAAATACTGCCGATTGGATTGCGAGAAGTGCCAGTTGTGTTTTTATATCTATTAAAACAACAACAACATATACACAGCAAGCTATTTACGTTGTTTTCATTTTCTACAACGTTGCTCATTCCCCGAACTCCTTTTTCAATTCTTCAACGATTGCCCTAGCCGAGTAGTAATTTTCTGGCAGACCTGGGATGTTTTTGGCGCACCAATCAACCGACATACCACTGTCTAGGGCGGTTTTTATCTTCTGTAGTTATAACAAATTTTATTTTTAGATATTTTTTCTATAAAGACGGATAGAAAATATTGTGTTTATGGAAAGTAAATGCAAATCTAAATATATAAACAACAAATTCAAATATTTAAGATGATAAATAAGTTAGTCAAGCTGGGCGCTCAAATTGTAATCGACGAAGTGGAAGAAGCAGTAAAACATGGATCAATTCCATTCGACTGGAATACTATGGGATTGGATCAATCTCGTCCCGCTTTTACTCGTGAAAATGGAAAATCCATGCTTGAACCAAATCCAGAGCATATTCTTCGTAAAGTTAAGGCAGTACTCTGGTGATAGTCAAGACCATATAATGTTGGTGAGAAGATATTTCCTAATTACAATCCTTTTAAGGGGTATTTAGCAATCATCTCCTCAAAAGGAATCCATTCACCTTCAGAAGTGCAAACGTGCAGCACTCCTTCAATTTTTGTGGATGCTAAAACTAATCTTTTAGATTGAGCAATTGGGAACCATTCATTAAAACTATCAAGCTCTACTTTCTCCTCATACCCTTCATTGGGTATCCAAGTATTTCTGATAGCTTCTGCTAAAAACCCTGCCCTGTTATGAACTTTGGTTTTAGTTAAAGCTTCTTTGAGTGTATCAATTGCTTTTAGTACTACTTCTTCTGGAACCTGCCTTATCAACGAGGACAAAGTGGAGTTCATTTTGATTTTTAGTGCATCTAATTCAGATTTAATATTGTCACTGTCATCAGTATTTTTAGAACGCTTCAAATCAATTGATGTTACTTTTGGATTATCTTTTGGTGGTGGAGGTGGAGCATTACGGCGGCATTCTTCTAGTTGCTGTTTTAAGTCAGCATTCTCAGCCTTGAGTCGTTGTACTAATTCATCAGCACCTTGTAAATGATAGAGCCTACCAGTTAAACTCTCATTGATCCGACGTAACCCGTCTATTTCTACTCGTAACTTCTTGTTCTCTTCCCTCAATGTAGAAATAATTACTGATTTAGAATTGTCGGATGCTGGTGGTGGTTGTTTGATTTTAGGTCTTTGCTTCTGCTGCGAGCGTAGCGTTTCAATCCTATTTCTCAAATCTGACTGTTTGTACAAGTAAGCAGTCGATACATTAGCAGCTTGCGCTACAGATTTAAAACTAATTACTTGCCCTTGTTTAATCATCTTCTCAAGGGTTTTATCTACACGTTCTGCTGCTGACTTTGCTTTCTGTGCTGCTGCTTCAAGTAATGCTTCAATCTTCCTGTTAGTCATTGTCTACCTCCAAGGTTTTGATGACGAGTTCTAAATTCTCTTTAATAGGAGTGTTTTTATTAACCTGTAATTCCCAACCACAATTTTGAGCTTTCTTTATAACATTGTTAGTACGTTCTAAAGTGGACTTCAAAATGGGTAGGAAGTTTTTATTAGTTCTCCAGTGTGGACAGTTGTAACAACCATCAAAACCAGGAATATCACAATCACCTAACATTCTGGGTCTAGCGCAGTATCCATGCTCTAATGCTCTGGCTTGTACATTCTTTTTAAACCATTCCAGGTCATCGTTACTAGAAAGTACAGTTTCTTCTAATTCAACGACTTCACCAAAAATATTAACTACCCTTGAAGAGTGAAACTTTTCAATTTCTTTTCTAAGTGTTTCATCATAAATGTGAGCATACACGGCAGTCATAGCTGGTGTTTCGTGTCCTAAATACCTTTGAATAATATGTTGTGGTACTCCGTTGTTAATCATGCGAGTACCGACAGTATGTCTAAATTGGTGAGTTTCAAAATTCCAACGCTTACCGGAATTATCTTTAATGTCAAAGTCTTCAGCTAAGATTTTTAGAAATTTCATAAAAGACCTATAACCCATTACAGATGGTTTAGGACGAAAGTCATAAAATGATTTTTTAGTAGAGCTTTGTGATCTTGAACAAAATAAATACTCAAAGTTTTTACCTAAGTGTCCTTGAATGTATTTTTGTTGTTCAATAATTACTGCTGCTAACTCAGAAGAGATAGGAATAATATGTTCTTTACTCATCTTCTGCTGCATAAACTGAAGATACCAATTTCCTTTGGTATCTTGTTTTAAACAGTCAACTGGTAATTGCAAAAGCTCACCAACCCGTAAACCACACTCTTGAATGACTAACACCATCCGCATTACAGGCTCAGGTAATGCATCCAAATGTTGATTAAGTTGTATCATTACGGATTCTGGGATATAACGTGGAAGAGATTTAGATAGTTTAGGAAAGTCTTCTGGACGGATTAAATGAGGTGGAACAGAAAACCACTCATTAATTACACCTATATCAAAAAATGTCTTTAATAAGGATAGTACACGATGTTTAAAACCAGAACCAAATTTTTTCTCATTCAAAAAAAGTAAGTAATCAACAATAACTGAACGGTCAAGCGTGCTTAAATCAGTAGTAGAGTAATATTTTGTAAGAAAATCAGAAAAATTATTTAATACCAAAATATACACTCGTATTGTTGAGAATCTTTTACTACTTGCACTAAATAATACAAACTTTTTAGCTACTTTTTTATACCATTCTTGTTGAATTTTGGAGAAGTTTAAAGTGTATTGTTTTCTATAAACAAGTGATTTAAGTCCTAATTCTGAAGCGTGCCAAATATCCTTAGCCATTAAAATCTCTGTTGGTGTTAGCTGTTGGGCTAATTTTAGATGGGATTTCATTTTCTTCTATCTCCTAAATTTTGGTAATTTCTTGCTTGATGAATTATTTGTGATTCTTTAGACGTTCTAGATATTTTTGATATTCAGTATTCATGTCATCATCCGTTAGATGAATATAAGTATTAATCGTTGTCTGAATATTAGAGTGACCTAATCGTTTTTGAACGTATGACATATCCCAACCTGCTCTAATTAATTCAGTTCCGTGAGTATGTCTTAACAAATGTGGATTTACTTGAATGTTTGTTTTCTTTGATAATCTCCTAAATAAACCATCAACGCTTTTGTATGTCAAAGGTGTACCAATTTCGCCTTTACCTGGAGCGAGGATAACTACAAAAACAAAGTCACAATCAATATCTTCTGGGTACTCATCAATCAAATAAGCTGAGTACCATTGCATTAGTTCTTTACTTACATGAACTGTTCGCTCTACAAAGCCCTTAGCTCTCACAGAGTTAACGTTATCTAATCTTGGTACAACATGAATTTCATTTGTTTTACCCGTCACCATATCTTCATGTCTTAGC
>NZ_JACXAE010000124.1:30671-53093 GCF_014698965.1 Iningainema tapete BLCC-T55 | reverse complement strand
CTACTTCTTTTTTAGTTCTTATGTACTAAAATGGCGATGCGTTCTCCTATGTGCCAGTTAAGGGTGCGGAATGTGGGTTCAAACGACGGGAACTCTTTTTGAGGGTGCGCATCTGACAGTATTGCTACTCTACAAGCCATTGCCAATCAGAATAAAAGGTGCCCAATAGTAAGGATGTTCGCCATTGGTAATTAATGTCATTTGGGTTTTTTGTAGGGCTTCTGCTTTAGTAAACTTTTTCTGTTTCATTGCAGTATAAAAAGCATTCATCAGAGTTTGTGTAGCCTGATCGTCAACAGACCACAATGAAGCCACAGCAGCTCTTGCACCTGCTTCTTGCATCAGGTAACCAAATCCCAAAATCTCCTTCCCGTCCCCTAACTCTTCCCCTAATCCAGTTTCGCAAGCACTCAGCACCACTAAATCTATGTTGCTGAGGTTCCAAAGTCGGATTTTACCGAAATTAGCAGCATCACCATTACCAAACAGAATAAACGAGTCTTCTGGTTGACCTGTAACAAAGGCAGCATGGGTGGCAAAGTGTAGGATGGAGTAATTGCTAACCCGCTTCAAAGTCTCTTTTTCGTTAAAGTCGGAGTTGAGCAGATTGATTGAGTTGGCAACCTCTGCCGTTACGTTTTCTACTTCCTTAGCTGCAAAAGGCAGTCCGTTAAACGGATGATAGCTGTCGCCTACTTTCAGTACATATCTACCTTTAGTGAAAGCACCCGCTAAAATCTTCAATGGTTGGGGTTGCTTGTTCAAGTCTGTGAGGCTCAGAGCAGTAATGTTATTCACTCGATACTTCTGCACCAACCACTGGTTCCCATCATAAAGTGCTGCTAAGGGAATGTAGCGAAGTTGTCCGTCTGGGGCGTAGATGATAGTTTTAGCGTTCGCTTCTTTGAGAGCTGGTTCTAGTGGTTGGATTAGCCAGTTGTATAATTTTTGGGCTGGTATTGCAGCATTTTCCGTTCTATTTGTCAATGCATCACGAAATTCAACAATGGCGCGGTTGAAGTCAGAGCGTTTCACTCTTACGGAGCGACGGATGGGAGGCGCGTAGGGCGTGACTAACACCAGTTCCAAACGATCTTCGAGAATTAAGGGATACAGCAGAACTGCATCTTGATTGAGTTGCTTGAGATTGTCTTGTAAACGGGTGAGGATGATTGGGTTCAGGTTTTCCCCACCAGAAGTGCGTTGAAGTTGCTGTACAAGAGCGACAACATCGGGACTGTCAATAAATTTGAGGAATTCTGCTTTTGTTTGGCGTTGTATGGCTTCAATTTCTTGCCGCCGTTTTTCCTGCTGTGGGGTGCGGCTGCTTGCCGGAATTTTTTGCAATTCCCCCAGTTCTCTACCCAGTTTAACGACTTTGGTAAGATTGCTATTGAATTTATTTAGGAGTCGCTGCTCTAGTCGCAGATATTCAATGCCTCGTGCAGTATTAACATTGCCCCGCACACCACGAAGATAATCCTCAAGTTCTTGGACTTTGAGCAAGTCGAGGACTGCTTGCGCTTCCAGTACCCGATCTTGCTTGAGCAACAAATCAGCTAAACGACGATAAGTGTCTGCAAACCTTTGTACATACGATTGCTGTAGCTGTTGTGGCGATCCCTGTAAATCTTGCTTTTGCAATCCCTGTAAATCTTGCCGAATCCCCTCTGTGATATTGACAGATTGCTTGTAGAACACAATCGCTAACGCAGGCTGTTTCTGTACCTCTAGTAGAGAACCAATCTTGTTGAGAATTTCCGCTTCCCCCTCCTGGTAGCCGATTTCTTTGTAAGTGGCTAAACCTTGCTGATAAAACTCCCAGGCTTTGGGATACTGTCCCAGCTTTTGGTACACTTCGCCAATGAATGGGAGAATGAACCCTTCCACCTCCAAGTTACTAATTTCTTTACTAATCGCTAAAGTTTCTTGATAAAACTCCAAAGCTTTAGCATACTGTCCTTGTTTGCTGTAAACTTGTCCTATTGCCCAAAGAGCTATTCCTTGCTCCCGCTTAGCTTTAATTTGCCGGAAAATGGCTAAAGCTTGCTCAGAAGACTTTAAGGCAAGGGGATACTGTTTCAGATCTAAGTAAAATTGGAACACATTCATCAGAGCTATCCCTTCCCCCGCCTTGCTGTTGATTCTGTGGAAAATAGCTAAAGCTTGCTGAGAGGATTCCAAGGCAAGGGGATACTGTTTCAGATTGTAGTAAACTGAGCCAATACTTAGAAGAGTTTGCGCTTCCCCCGAAGAGTCACCAATTTTTCTTTTACTGGCTAAAGTTTGCTGAAGGGACTCCAGGACTTTGGCGTACTGCCCCAGATTTTTGTAAACAAACTGAATATGGGCTTGAATTGTCTGTTCACCCACGTTATCGCCGATTTCTTTGGCAATGGCTATAGCTTGCTGATGGAACTCCAAAGCTTTGGTATATTGATTAAGTTGGTTGTAAACTACTCCAATATCTTTGAGAGTTGTTGCTTGCAACGGCTTGTTGCCAATTTCTTTGCTAATAACTAAAGCTTGCTGGTAGAATGCCAAAGCTTTGGGAAGCTGACGCACGTTTTGGGCGTAAATATTCGCAATTTTGCTAAGATTTAACACTTCCCCAGAGCGATCGCCCAATTGTTTAGCAATAGCTAAAGCTTGCTGATGAGACTGCAAAGCTTTGAGAGGCTGTTGCAAAAGATCGTAGAAAAAACCAATAACAGTGAGAATTGTTCCTTCCCCTGCTTTATCACCTACTTGTTGACGAGTAGCTAAAGTTTTCTGATAAAACTCCAGTGCCTTTGGATGCTGACTGGGATTATTGTAAAGCAACTTAATAATAATATTGTTGTTACCAATTGTGAATTCGTCCGAATTGTAGCCGACTTGTTTCGCTATAGCTAAAGCTTGCCCAAAAAACTCCAGTGATTTGGGATACTGACCCAGGTTTTCGTAAACTAACCCAATGATAATTAGAGTTGTGGATTCCCGCGTCTTGTCGCCAACTTCTCTATAAATACCTAAAACTCGTTGCAAAGTTTCTAAAGCTTCTGTAATCTGTCTTTTATCTAACTGCCGATCAGCTACTTGTAACAGCCGTGACGCTTCATCTATAAGGTTTTGCGTGCTTTGCGTCCGTGCAACAAGAAACTGCATGGTTTGAGTTTTTGGCAACACAGGGACCGCCAGCGAAAGTAACATAGTAGCAAGGGCGAGGCATTTGAGACGGTACATTCGCTCCTCCTGCAGCAACAGTTGAGCAGATTGCTTACTGCTGAATATCTACCTTGTTTCCAGGAGAGATTACGGAAAATTTTGGCGTGCAACCCGAATCAACTAATATGATCATAAACCCGCTTCATGATCATATTAATCATGAGATGATCATGTTTTTTCCCAAATCGCATCTCTACCTGGCTTAATACAGCGGATTCTCCCAGAGTCACGCATGAGCGCCAAAACTCGGTTAATCGTAGGGCGACTCACACCTGGGCAAGCACGCTCAACATCTGCATATTGGAATTGATTCGGCAATCGTGCCACTACGTCAAACACAATCTCGCGTTTTGCGCCTCGGCTGACGGTGATCAGACCAACACGTTGCTCAAATTCACGGTAAGCTGAGAGGATAACGCCAAAAAAGTATTCCCACCAAGGAACTAGCGTGTGTTGCCCCTCATGCCAGCCCACAGAGGACTGATACAAAGTGTCATAATAGCTCTCATTGGTGCGCTCAACAATCTTTTCCAAGCTGATGTATCGACCAACTTCATAGCCAGCTTGATATAGCAATAGTAAAGTCAACAGGCGAGCCATGCGACCATTGCCATCTCGAAATGGATGAATGCACAAAAAGTCTAGAACATAGGTGGGGATCAGGAGCAATGGCTCAACCTCATCTGCTCTCAACATAACGTTGAAACGTTCGTGTAATTGCGTCATTGCACTGGCTGTGAGAAAAGCCGAAACGGTTTCAAATCTCACAACAGTTGTGCCATCTGGGCGAGTCTCAGTGATATTGTTGTCAGATAACTTCCACCGTCCACCATCAGTAGGCAGAAACTGATATAAATCTCGGTGCAACTGTAGTACTACACTTGTACTAAAAGGAATACTCGCGTAATTAGCATGAATGGTGTTGAGAACATCGCGATACCCAGCAATCTCCTGCTCGGAACGGTTCATGGGTGTAGTCTTTTGCGCCACTAGTGCTTTAATTCGTTCCAGTGGAGCTTCGACTCCCTCAATACGATTGGATGATTCGGTGCTTTGAATAATAGCAGCTTGTTGTAAAGTTTCCAAGATTTGAGGCGACTGTTCTTTGAAAAGTTCCTGCTTGCCTTTGTACTCTCCAATTAGCCGGATAGTGCGTAGTAGATTTTGAGTAATCGGTTGGCGCTCAATATAGCCCGTTTCAAACGACTGCATGGGCAGTTCTCATCACCTCACTTCACTATACTGCCATCAATTAGTAGGCGATCGCTCCCTATGATCATTGAGAACATTCGCCGTCCCATTCATCTCTACCATAAACCTAGACTGCCCCGTTGCCAAATTATCCATCATCCAAGGGAATCTAGCCCAAATCAACTAATATGATCATAAACCTCCTTCATGATCATATTAATCATTAGATGATCATGTTTTTTCCCGTTTTGCACCTCAGCTTACCGTCACTACACCCCACAAAATATGGTTTGAAAACACTTAATCCAAGTTTTGCAAACCTAGAGCAATCTTACTATGCTTCTCAATCTGCCCCATCACCTGCTTAGCCCGTTTAATCACCACCGCAGGTAAACCCGCCAACCGCCCCGCCTCAATCCCATAAGACTTATCCGCACCCCCCGGTTGAACAGAGTGCAAAAAGATAATTTGATCAGGTAACTCCTTCACCGTCACCTGATAATTCGCCACATTCGGCAACAGCGAAGCCAACTCATTCAACTCATGGTAGTGCGTAGCAAAAATCGTCCGCGCCTTAATTTCGTCAGCAATATACTCAGCCACCGCCCAAGCAATCGAAAGCCCATCAAAAGTAGCCGTCCCCCTACCAATCTCATCCAACAACACAAGCGATCGCGCCGTAGCATGATTAAGAATATTCGCCGTCTCATTCATCTCCACCATAAAAGTAGACTGCCCCGTCGCCAAATCATCCACAGCCCCCACACGAGTAAAAATGCGATCGCACACCCCCAACCGCGCCGAAGACGCCGGCACAAAACTTCCAACTTGAGCCATCAACTGAATCAACCCCACCTGCCGCAAATAACAACTCTTCCCACTAGCATTAGGACCAGTAAGAATAATCAAATCAGGATATAAAGAAAAATCCCTCTCCTCTTCCTTGGCGTTCTTGGCGTCTTCTCTTCGAGACGCTGCGCGAAGGCGGTTCAAATCCTCCCCCCCCAACCGCGTCGAATTCGGCACAAACAACCCCGCCGGCAAAGACTGCTCCACCACAGGATGACGCCCATCCACAATCACCAACTCCCTACCCACCACCATCTCCGGACGACAATAACCCTGATAAACCGCCAACTCCGCCAACCCACACAACACATCAGCCGCCGCCACAGCACGAGAAATAATCCGAATCACCTCCCCCTGCTCACCCACCTCTTCCCGCAGAGCAGCAAAAACCTCATACTCCAACTTATTCAAATCATCCCGCGCCGTCAGAATCCGTGCCTCCCGTTCCTTCAACTCCGGCGTAATATACCGCTCCTCATTCTTCAGCGTTTGCTTGCGTATATAATTAGACGGCACAGAATCAGCTTTAGCCCGAGAAATACTGATATAATACCCAAAAGTATTATTAAATCCTACCTTCAAAGTTGGAATCCCCGTTTTTGCTCTCTCCTCAACCTCCAAATTAGCAATCCACTGGTGATCTGCTTCCACAGTCGCACGCCGTTCATCCAACTCCTCATTCATCCCTGGGCGAATCAAACCACCGTCAGTAAGATGGAGAGGTGGAGACTCAACAATATAAGCAAGTAATTTCTTTGCCAACTCTTCTAACACAGGCGGCACTTTCTGCAAAGCTTTTAGGAAGGGCGATCGCGCATCCTTCACCAAACCTGCCAACTCTGGCAAGCGAGACAAAGAATCAGCCAAAGCTACTAAATCTCTAGCATTTGCTCTACCAGAACCCGCTCTTCCTGTCAACCTTTCCAAGTCATATATTTGCCGCAACAACTGCCGTAAATCCTGACGCAAAGTAGTATTTTCTACCAATTCTTGGATCGTATCTTGCCGCGCCCGAATCCCTTTGATGTCGAGTAAAGGTTGTAACAACCACCTTCTGAGAGCGCGTGTACCCATTGCTGTACTAGTTCTATCTAAAGCCCATAAGAGAGAACCGACAAAAGTACCATCGCGAACTGTTTGCGTAATTTCCAGGTTACGACGAGTTTGATAATCTACAATTAAGAAGTCAGTAAGAGTGTATGTACGCAACGAATGAAGAGAAACTGAACTTTCTTTCTGCGTTTCTTCCAAGTATTCAAGTAAACCACCTGCTGCGCGAACTGCTAAAGGGAGATGTTCGCATCCTAATCCTTCGAGAGAACGTACTTTGAACTTTTGCAACAATTTGGTTCTGGCTTCACCAAGAGAAAAGGGAGTTTGCGATCGCAAGCTGTAACAAAATGATGGCGGCAAACATTCCGGTAGATGCGGCGATTTTTCTCCAGGACGTAGTAAAGTACCCAAATCAGGAGCATTAGTTGGAAAAAGCACCTCTGCCGGCTGTAAACGCATCAATTCCTGACTCAACAGTTCTAAATTACTTCCCTGAGTAGTGAGGAATTCTCCTGTAGATATATCTGCATATGCCAAACCCCAATGTTCCCCAGCAATTACCACAGCCGCAAGGTAATTATTACGACTTGATTTCAGCATCCCTTCTTCCAGCAAAGTGCCAGGAGTAAGGATGCGCGTTACCTCACGCCGCACTAAACCAACAGCTTCCGAAGCATCCTCGACTTGATCGCAAATGACAACTGCATACCCTTTTTCTACCAATTGAGTAGTATGACGTTCCCAAGCATGGTGTGGTACACCTGTCATGCATACTCTACCAACTTCCCCAGCGTGTTTACTAGTGAGGACAAGTTCTAATTCTCTCGATACTGTAATCGCATCTTGAAAGAAAGTTTCAAAAAAATCTCCTACCCGATACAGTAGCAGCGCATGAGGATACTTATCCTTCATCTCAGCATAATGCTGATACATCTTACTCAGCTTACTGCGATCCACCAGCCGAGAGTCAGCGTGAGGCGCAGTTGGGTTTTGTGGTTCTGTTGTTTGGGATGCAGAGTCAGAAACGGTCATCACTGTTTACTAATACACTGGGCTACCTGCCAATCCCGATGATAGCGTGATCCCAAGGATACTTTCAACTTATTATTTGTGTGAGTGTTGTGAACAAGCGATCGCAATGTGTAGAAGCTTTGCGTACCTTCTCAACATCTAACATTTCTAAAAGCTTTGAAGCGTGTTTGATTTTTTGATACTCCCCTTTAGAAGTGTTGCAAGTAGCAGCCGTCAGGCTTGAAGCCAAACTATCTTTGTCAATAGTCTCCACATTTATTGTTCTTAGAATTGCATTTTCTTTAAATCCTTGACCATAAAATTTCTTTAGAGTATCTACGTCAGCAATAAACCATGCTTCCATTGTTTGAACCATCAAATGACAATGACTATCATCAATTTCAGGTACAATCCAATTATCCCTTGACTGTAAATGCTCCCAAGGAGACTGTTTAACAGAAGCTTCTGAATCAACTAGCAGCACATTAAAAGCATCAGGATGAGATTTCAAAGCATTTTTAAAATCACGAAATGCATTATTACGAGAACCACAAAGAATAATTTGCCATGCTATTTTCTGACTTCGTGCCTGGTTCACTATGTCTTGAAAAAATTTACTAAATCCTTGGCGGAGCAGAGCTTTTGTATTTTTACCATCACCTCCTCCTTCAATGTAAATACGAATCTCCTTTACCATCGAGTACCCCCGATTTCACCCATCCGCCAGAGGTCGCCGAGCGTATAATTTTCCAACCAGTTTTTTAACTTCTGAGGTTGGAGACGACGTAGGTGACTTCCTTTTTCATCTCGCTCACATACCAAAATTGATTCAGGGGGAAGTGCAGAAACTAAAGCGTCAGAATGAGTTGTAACTATTAGTTGAGTTCTCTGTGATGCTTCGATCAGCATTTCAGCGATAGTGGGTAGGATATCTGGATGTAACCCTATTTCCGGTTCTTCAATACAAATAAGTGGTGGTGGAGTTGGATCAAGAAGTAAAGCCATTAAAAATAAATAACGGAGTGTACCATCAGATAAACGAGTTGCTGGTATTGGTTGTATTAAACCTTCTTCACGAATAAATATCTGTACTGTTCCACCATAAATTTTTATACTAAGTTCTTCGGCATTGTCATAAAACTTTTTGAGCTTATCAATAATTTGTCTGCTTCCTACCTGATATTGTAGATTATTCAAAAAAAGCCCAAGATTACTTCCATCTTCTAAAAGAGGATGCTCCGGTAAGTCCGTTTTTTGAGGATTTCTTGGTGCAGAATCTCGCCCAATATCCCATTGCCTATATAAACTAATGTTAGAGAATTGATTTCCTAAATATGAAAGTTCTGGATATAAATCCGGGTCTTTTCTTTGAGACAAAACAGACTGGTCTTGAATCAAATCATCTCTGCGTAAAAATCTTCTGTTTCGTTGCCCATCATCTATTTTGACATTTAAAACTGGACGACCATGTTGGTAGCGATAGTAAAAATAGACATCATGTTCACCAGGAAATGGTTGTTCATTTTCTACCGCTTCATCCACTAGCTCTAACTTTTGACCAGTTACAGATAAACTAAGGTGATAGCGTAACAGAAGTCTTTGCTGATAATCTATAATAGCTTGTATTTTAGCTACCGGAACACCTTGTTGACCTTTCCAAAGAAAATCACTAATCCCTCCTCCTTGACGAATCGGAACTGGCAAGTCTATGGGTGTTGCTTTTAGCAATCCAATAGCTTCAATTAAATTTGATTTACCTGAGGCATTTGCACCAATTAATACGTTTAATGGTTGTAGTTCTATTTCTTCGCCTTCATTTCCATAAGAAAGAAAGTTTTCTAACTGAAGATTATGGATAAACATGTGGAGCCTTCCATCTAATTTTCTTTTTGTATTTTTAAGAGTACTGCTTACTCGCCTACTTCAATTGGGGATAAATGTTGACTATCCTCGCTAGTGACAACTATTTGCTTAAATCCTCCCGCACGCCAATTATCTGCTATATCCTTTATAAAACTAGCTACAGGTATAGCAACTAACAAACCCAGTACTCCTCCTAGTTTGGTTCCTAATAGTAAAGAAATTACAACCCAGACGGGGTTTAAGCCTGTTAAATTGCCGAGCAAGCGAGGGGCAATAAAATTAGAGTTTACTTGATCAATTCCGACGGCGATCGCCAAAACTTCCACACCTAACCAAAAGTTTTGTAACGCTACTAATAAACATACTATAGTAATACCTATACCAGTACCAAAAGGGAAGAGAGAGAAAAATCCAATTATGATGCCAAAAAGTAAAGCAAGGGGAACTCGTAAAGCTAAAAATACTAGTATTAAAGTTAATGTTAGCAAAGCACCCAATGTTGCTTGACCGATAAAATAGTTGTGGAAGTCTTCGCGCAAAGTTCGCCGTACTTGCAAGCCAATGTGAGGTGGAAACCACTGAAAAATTCCATCCCAAAGACTTTGTCCATTGAATACTAAATAAGTAGTGAGAACTACAGTTAGCAAGACATTAACAAAAGTACCAATGGTATCAACAGCAAAGCTAAGAATCTTACCAATGAAGGATTGAAGTTGACTAGATAATCTGTCTAAATTTTGGGTAATTAAGTTACTGATATTAGCTGGGAGCTGTTGGTTTGCTGCCCAGGTTTGCCAAGCTTGTATCTGTTGCGTTCCTGAGTCAATCCAAGCTGGTAAAATGTTAGCTAACTCATTTAGTTGTGCCAGAATCAAAGGAACTAAGGTGATAGCTAAAGCGACAAAAATCACTACAGCTAATAGCAAAACTACCCCAGCGCCTAAGTTCCGCTTCACTCCTTGTTGTTGTAAAAACTGGATTGGGTAGTTTAAAACAAAAGCTAGCAATAGGGCAGCGATAAACACACTTACTAAAGGTTGAAAGTAATTGACAACCTGAAGTAATACCCAACCATTGAGAATGGCAAGGGGAAACGCCAATCCTATACTTAACCATCGGGGTAGATTTGCTGATTGCATCATTGGGGATATGCTAATTGTTAATTGCTAATTGTTAATTGTAACCATTAATTATTAGCGATTCCTTATCCATAAAATCTAGTAAAATACGTTGATGTACAGGACCAAGAGGGCGCACATCTCCTGATTTTGCTGAATAACAGCTACCCTGACGGATTTGTTCTGGTGTGAGTAAGCCCATATCCCAACCTTCATTGAGAACTAGTTGATCTAATTCCACCTCTAATGGTGCATAAAAAACATGACGAAAGACTTTTTCGTCAGGATAGCAGCCAAACTCAGAATATGTAGATGGTAAATTATAACCTATTTCTTCTAAAATTTCTCGCTTTACTGTAACATCTGGTGTTTCTCCTGCTTCCATGTGTCCACCAAATAGCGCCCAGTAACCTGGGTAGGGAATAGTGGGAATATTATCCCGCAGTTGCATCAAAAAGTTATTCTTTTTGTAGAGAATAGCAATTGCTACATGTGCCTGTTGATGATTCATCATAATTAGTCATTAATTACTACTGATTAGTCTGCCCATTCCCACGCTCAGTTTACTACTCCTCTAAATACATTTCCCCATATTCCTTGCCTGCTAGAGGGATGCTTTGGTATCTAATTTTACCTTTGACCACAACATGATCTCCCTCTTTAAGATTTTGATTGCTGACTACCCAAATTTTTCCTGTAGAATCATTAATTTGATATGCTTGCCGCTGTACAAGGGGTACAAGCTTTTCTACCTTACCTTGGATATAAATCGTGTTACTGTTTTGTTGTGGTTTTAGTTCCCGAATGGGGGTAATATTGACACCAATCGCGTTTAAGCCGTACCAACTCAGATGATTACAACTTAATAATCCTATGCAAAGAAACAAGGTAAAACATAAGCGTATAAGAGCAGTATTGTCAACCATGTGGAGAAAAGGCATATGAGATTTCGCTTGTTGTATAAAAGCTATCCGTTGAGCGAATTTTGGCATCCGTGCTTGGTTTGTCGTAATTTTCATTCTCGTTACCTTTATGTTTTAACTCTTTTAAAAACACAATATTAATTAATACGACTCATCTGAGAAGATAAAGAGTATGGGAAAAACTGTTTGGGTGCTTCAAACAGCAATTACCTCTCAATAGCGCCTACTTGTGGAAATTCTAATGGAAACAACAACGAACATACTTCTTGATGGAAAAGCAATAGCAGCAAAAATTCAACAAGAAATCTCTGCTACCATTACCGAATTACAACCCCAAATAGGACGCTCACCAGGTTTAGCAGTGCTAATGGTTGGAGATAATCCCGCCTCAGCTGCCTATGTACGAGGGAAAGAGCGAGCTTGTGCAAAAGTGGGTATTGCTTCTTTTGGTAAGCATTTTCCCACAGCAATAACTCAAGCAGAACTCTCGTTCGAGATCGCAAACCTGAATGAGGATCATCGGGTAGATGGTATTCTTGTACAGTTACCCTTACCCAGTCACTTAGATGCTCCATCACTTTTGCAACAAATTGTGCCAGATAAAGATGCAGATGGGCTACACCCATTTAATTTAGGGCGACTGGTACGGGGAGAAAAAGGTTTACGCAGTTGCACGCCAGCAGGAATTATGCGGTTACTACAGGAGTATCAAATTCCACTACGGGGAAAACAAGTGGTGATGGTGGGACGTAGTATTTTGGTAGGTAAACCGATGGCGTTAATGCTACTAGAAGCTGATGCTACCGTAACCATCGCTCATTCGCGATCGCAAAATCTCAAAACTATCACTGCTGATGCTGATATTTTAATTACAGCAGTAGGTCGTACATCTGTGATTACATCTGACATGGTGAAACCGGGCGCTGTTGTGGTAGATGTAGGAATGAATCGTGTTACTGACGCTAATGGTAATAGTCAGCTAGTGGGGGATGTCGATTTTGACTCAGTTAAACGTGTGGCAGAATTTATCACCCCAGTTCCTGGTGGTGTTGGTCCGATGACTGTGGCTATGTTACTGCAAAATACAGTAATAAGTTACAGTCAAAATTTAAAAACATTGTAGAGACGTCCCGTCGGGACGTCTCTACACTAAAATTGTTACGTAAATAACAGAAAATTAAGGAAATCAAGGATGGTAGCAGCGGATAACCTTCAAAAAACTTCAGAGGCAGCAAAATTTAACCTATTTGCTTATCTCAAAGAGCGACAAAAGCTTTGTGAAGCTAGTTTGGATCAAGCTATTCCCTTACGTTATCCAGAAAAAATTTACGAAGCGATGCGCTATTCACTCCTGGCGGGAGGAAAGCGTCTGCGTCCTATTCTTTGCCTTGCTAGTTGTGAAATGACTGGCGGTACAATATCTATGGCTATGCCAACTGCTTGTGCTGTAGAGATGATTCACACCATGTCGTTAATTCATGATGACTTGCCAGCAATGGATAACGACGATTACCGACGGGGTAAGCTAACTAACCATAAAGTGTATGGCGAAGATGTGGCAATTTTAGCTGGAGATGGCTTATTAGCATACGCATTTGAGTACGTAGCAGACAATACGAAGAACGTACCTTTAGAGCGAGTTTTACAGGTAGTAGCTCGTTTAGGACGTGCGACAGGAGCAGCTGGGTTAGTTGGCGGTCAAGTTGTTGATTTAGAATCGGAAGGAAAATCGGATACTACCCTGGAAACTCTAAATTTCATTCACAATCATAAAACAGCAGCTTTATTGGAAGCAAGTGTTGTTTGTGGGGGAATTTTATCGGGTGCATCCTGTGAAGATAACTTACGATTGTCACGCTACTCCCAAAATATTGGACTGGCATTTCAAATCATAGATGATATTCTCGATATTACTGCCACTCAAGAACAATTGGGAAAAACGGCAGGAAAAGACCAGAAAGCGCAAAAAGTCACGTATCCTAGTCTGTGGGGAATAGAAGAATCCAGAAAAAAAGCTCAACAACTGATTGAAGCGGCTTGTGCAGAACTAGAACCCTATGGGGAATCAGGATTGCCCTTAAAAGCGATCGCCCATTTTATCACTAGTCGCAACCACTAGGTCAATGGAGTCATGGATTTTGGGTTACATCCAATACCTCCTCATACAAAAATAGTTACTATTATTTACTAACAATCGCCAAAATACCATGCAAGACATAGGCGACATATTAGACAACCGCGTGCTGATGGTTGCGCTCATCGCTTGTTTTATTGCTCAAGCATTAAAGCTCTTTTTCGACCTAGTCAGAAATCGTAAATTTAACATAAGTGTTTTAACAACAACTGGAGGTATGCCAAGTGCTCATTCGGCATTGGTGACAGCTCTTGCTGCTGGTGTTGGGCAAACAATTGGCTGGGCTTCTCCGGAGTTCGCACTCTCTATGGTTTTTGCCATCATAGTAATGTATGATGCAGCAGGAGTGCGTCAAGCCGCAGGAAAACAAGCTCGTATTCTCAATCAATTGGTTGAAGAATTATTTCACGAACACCATGAATTAAACCAAGATCGTCTTAAAGAATTGCTTGGGCATACACCTTTTCAGGTAATAGCAGGCTCGGCATTGGGTATAACAATTTCTTGGTTAGCTAGGGCAGCATATTAGTAGAGACGCCCCATTGGGGCGTCTGTTCTACAATTTCACAACCGATCGCAACAGCATGACTTTACGACTGTCCACAAGTATGGCAAAAAAGCCTCGTTCAGACAGGGTTTGTAATGTACTGTATGCGTCTTTCTGGTTAGTAGTGTAAACTGCTAGTAAATAAGGGCGTCGCCCATAAGAGGCAAAACCTACGTCACCCCCAACTACTTGACGCACCTCAGTGGAAATTTCTGGACGATTAAAATAATCGACTAGTACTGCATAACCCTCACCTAATTGTTGAGGTTTGTAGCTAACTGTTTGCTGTTGATTTGTTGTTACTACATCTGATGGTTTAGTATCAGATGGTTTGGTTGTAATGATAGCAGACAAACCAACAATATTATTTACATATCTTGCCCAACGATTAGCATCGTCTATCTTCGTCAAACCGCCTATACGGGTTACTGTATCTTTTAAATATCTACAGGTTGTAGTTTTAAGTTCAGGTGGTAAAGCTTTACGCAACTGAGTCTGATTATTTGTGGTAGGGCTAATTACCAATAAAAGATACTCACCACTATTTGGTGGTTGACACACGGGAATATTTTGTTGGGCTAAAGCAGAATTTAAGCTACCAATTAACCCTACGAACGATAAAACTGAGACACTAACTAAGGAATTAGTTTTGAGAAATTTTTGCACAAATTGATACATAAATTTATACAGTAGCAAGGGATGCCAAAGCGTCAGGTATCTCTGGAGAAGGAGCCTGGAAAGAACCTGTAATCACGTACTCTAACCGCAGCTTTAACCAAGTAATAAATTGGGAATTAGTAGAAATAATCGCTACTGCTGATTGAGGAGACTTAGCTTTTACCTCCGCCATTTGGGGCGCTTCTAAAAAAGCTGGTTGTTTAACCAACCAAAAATCAATTTCTTTTTCTTGCTCGTGGTAATAACGGGTACGTTCCTTGAGCACTTCCTCTAAAGGTTCTTCTTCTAGCAGAAAGCGTTGGCTAGCTAAAACGTAATAGTATGTTTGCATTTTCATCCTGATGTTTACTAATTAATAATATCAGGGTACAGCGTTCATGCTGTACCCCTAGTAATTAACTCTGCTTGAATTTATTGAACCAAGAACTGAAGGGACAACTACTTTTCAACTTTTCACCCTTTACCTTTCCACCATCTGTTAACTTTTCTAAAAACTGGGTGTTGTCAAAGTAGTGTTCTACAGAAATAATTTTTAACTCATCAGTGACACGTGCCACACTCATCCCAACTATCTCCACAGTTTCTCCTGTAGGAGCATAGTCTTTATACGCACCACTAAAAGTTCCCCAATGTCGCCATTTGAAGGTAACATTTGGTGGACCAGAAAACACCTCCAACACTTCCCACAGAAATCCTTTGGGAAATGCTGAGTGGAACAGTTCCCCTGAAGATTCAAAATTTTCTTCTGAAGCCTTATAATGTTCCGTTTCACCAATGAATAAATTGTAAGTACCAGCATTAGCTACATCTGATGCTGTGTAAGCCGTACCGCCATTACTACTCATGCGGAACTTGTCATTTACAACTGATAACCATTGAGTAGGATTAGTTTTAAATGATACCTCCATTTCAAAGGTTTTGACTAAGTTTTGCACGATCGCTTCTAGCGAACCTTCAACGTGATTGTACGTTCTTTCTTTGGCGAAACCTTCTTTGGAGTGGGAATAATCTGGAGGAGTTTGGTAACGCCATTGAGCATCTGTACTTTGTGCAATCACCGTATCCCGATCCTGCACCCAAAGCGGAAGTTGGTTAGATTGTGTTGCGCTCATGAAGTTTTTACTTTTGATTTAACTCAGGAAATACAATTAGAACTTACGCATTGACATAAGCCCTCTTTCAACTTATTAAATAAGTGTAAGTAAAATCAGCTTATGCATCAACCGAAGGAAGTAACATTCAATAATCGGATGAGTGTTAACTGTTTACAGTTGTCCTCGCATAGCTTGTTTCATCTCGCGCACGGCTCTTTCCATCCCCACCAATGCTGCTCGACTAACAATAGTATGACCAATGTTAAGCTCTTCCATACCAGGAAGATTAGCTATAGGATACACGTTCCAGTAGGTCAATCCATGACCAGCGTTGACACGCAATCCAGCATTAATTGCTTGCTCACAGCCAGATGCTAACATTGCTAACTCTTGATTGCGACTTGTTTCATCTCTAGCCTCAGCATACTTTCCCGTGTGCAGTTCAATAAATTGCGCTTGCACCTTGACAGATGCTTCAATTTGTGCGTCTTCAGCATCAATAAATAGACTGACTGGAATGCCAGCATTTTGCAATTTATCAACTACTTCACCTATTCTACCAATTTGACCAACAATATCTAGTCCGCCTTCTGTAGTTACTTCTTCGCGCTTTTCCGGGACTAAAGTTACGTAATCGGGTTTGATGTTGAGAGCGATCGCTACCATTTCATCTGTAGCCGCCATCTCCAAATTAAGGTGCGTTCTCACAGTTTGACGCAGTAGACGCACATCTCGTTCTTGAATATGTCGTCGATCCTCGCGCAGATGGGCGGTAATACCATCTGCACCTGCTAATTCAGCCAGCACCGCCGCCGCCACAGGATCTGGTTCCACCGTCCGCCGCGCTTGGCGAATAGTGGCAATATGGTCAATATTTACACCAAGTGTAGGCAACCCTAGTATCTCCCTATCCACAGTTCTCAGGATTTGATTGTACCGGAAATACTGGTTGAATGGTGAGTGTTTTTTAACTCGAAGCACTGGTATAAAAGCGTAACGCAAACCGCCAAAACCAAGTGGAAATGAAAAACAGTGCGATCGCTAACACCCCAGCGCCTATCACCCAGCTATATTGACTTCTACCTAACATCACTTCCGCTGGTATAGTAGTTAAAAAAGCTACAGGAACTACAAATGTAAAGAAAAAGCGGTAAGTAGCAGGATAGGCTGCCATCGGATATCTTCCAGCTTCTAAAAAGCCGCGCAGCACTTCGGTGACGTTATAAATTTTCACAAACCAAATACTTGTTGCTCCTAGCATAAACCAGAGACTGTAGAGAATTACTAAGCCAAAAGCTAAGGGAATAGCACTGATGAGATAGTCGTCTATTCCCAAACCAAGTTTTGTTCCTGCGTAACCAATTATTGCATTACCAAATATGATATCTGGTATTCCCCAAGGTGAGATTGTATGAATGGACAACCAATACTGACTGCGGATAGGTTTGAGTAGCACAAAGTCTAGTGTTCCTTCCTGCACATGACGAACAATGCGATTCAAATTGGGCGCTAGAAAGGTTGACGAAAAGCCTTGTAGCAAAGTAAATATTCCTAAAACTAGTAGGGCAGCTTCCCATTGCCACCCTTCAAAGTTGTAGCCATTACCGTAAAATAAGAAGAGTCCAAAGAGACTACCAGCTAAATTACCCAAACTGCTGATTGTAGCTAAGATAAAGTTGAGGCGATACTCTAACTCAGCAGCGATCGCCGCACTCCAAAACATTGCTAATACTTTCAGATATCTTTTAATCACGCTATTCACGTCGTTCCATTCTCCAGAGGAAAGTTACCACCACTGTTGCAGCAAACAACACCAAGGCAGCTATGCGAAAGGTGTTCTGAAGCCCAAACACCAGTGCTTCAGGTGGTGCTTTTGTAACATCAACAGCAGAGGAATGAGAGAGGGTTAGCACTGCAAACAAAGCGGCTAGCAGTGGTAATCCAGTAGTTTGTCCCAAAGTGCGAGACAAAGACAGCAATCCCGAAGCGATCCCCAAACGTTCTGGAGGAACCTCGCCTAGAATAGCACTATTGTTAGGTGACTGAAACATGCCAAACCCAATGCCAAAGGGAACAACCAGTTGTGTGGGGTAGTGGAGAACTAACTCCAGAAAGAAAGGAACGACAAAAATCACTCCTGTAATCGCGCTAAACACCAGCAATCCTGTTAACAAGCTCAGGCTAAACTTGAGATTGCGAAATAATCTCAAGTCCAGCATTGGTTGCTTAATGCGGCTTTCAATCCATAAAAAACCCATCAAACCAAGGATAGTAATCAAAAGTAAAACTACTGTGGTGCTACTACCAAAACCGTGATTTTGTCCATACGTCATCCCAAGGCAGAAGCAGACAAGTATCACAGTCATGATTAAAGCCCCTAATCCATCAAACCGTTGTTTGGCAGGATTTTTAGTACTGGATGGAACACTGCGGGCTACCACAAAGCTGGCAAATATCCCAATCGGCACATTGACCAAAAAAATGGCTCTCCAGTCAGAAAGCCCGATTAGTAATCCTCCGACTGTAGGTCCAAGCGCAACACCCAGAGAAACAACTGCGCCAATAATACCCAACGCCCGCCCTCGTTCAGAACTAGGAAAAACCTCCGTAACTATCGCCGCTCCCAGAGCTGAAATCATCACAGCCCCCAGCCCTTGCAGTGCGCGAAACCCAATTAGCCAACCGACTCTTGGCGCAAGTCCACATAAAAGCGAGCTAAATGTAAATACTACCAATCCGGACAGGTACAAATTTTTCTTACCAAGCATATCGCCCAAACGAGCTGCACCTAGTACCAAAGCTGTAACAACTAACAGGTAGCTTAAAACAACCCATTGAATCGTGGCAAAGTCCGTGTGGAATACCTGTACCAAAGTAGGTAGAGCAATGTTGACAATACTGGTGTCAATTGTAAACATTAACACCCCCAATCCTACACCTAACATTACCCACCATTTTCCAGGTGAGTGGTAGTTGTTGTTTGAGTTTTCATTTATACTCATGCTTTAAATTGATAAATATAAATTTTTCTTATAAATATGATAAATATTGTGTTAAATAAATTTAATAAAATCTTATTTTACTTTATATTTTAGGAAAAATTACCTGTGATCTGTTTCTATGCATTTTGATTTACGACAAATAATTCAGTCATTGGGCTATTTTGGCGTATGGGCAATTATATTTGCCGAATCAGGCTTGTTGATTGGTTTTTTTCTCCCTGGAGATAGCTTACTATTCACAGCCGGATTTATCGCATCTTTGCCACAATCACCTTTGAACATCTGGGTTTTGATTTTTGGCTCTTTTGTTTGTGCCGTTTTGGGTGATAACGTTGGCTATGCTACTGGGTATAGATTTGGCAGAAAATTATTCCAGAAAGAAGATTCATGGTTGTTTCATAAAAAACATTTGACAAAAACTCAAAACTTTTATGAAGAACATGGGAAGAAAACAATTGTTTTAGCTAGATTTTTGCCAATTATTCGGACTTTTGCACCAATTGTCGCGGGAATTGGTGCTATGAATTATCGCACATTTATGTCTTATAATTTAGTCGGTGGCTTGATTTGGACCTTTGGTATCACCATATTAGGATATTTTCTAGGCAATCTCCTTCCTGCCGAGCAATTGGATAAGTATCTACTCCCGATTATTGGACTAATTATTGTTGTTTCTTTAGTGCCATCGATTCTGCATATAATTAAAGAGAATAAAAAAGTCGATTAATTATAGTCCTCTACAAAGTTATGGTACGCAGGGCTATTTCATTCTTCCCTAATCCGCCATGTACTGAAGTACATGGCTCATAGCCCAAGTAGGTTAAAACCGACTAAATTGTTTTTTCTTAGTCCGTTTTAATGAACTTGGTGCTACTCGCGCTATGTACTTCAGTACTCTGACAATTATCCTCCCCACCCCTCGCTGCGTTAAAATCCCACAGGAGAATTCGCGTCCTCTATGTTGGGATAAGGAGTGAAACGTGGAAATTGCGATCGCTTAAAGCTCAATGGGTGAATACAGTTGACTCCAGAAGTACTCAAACATTGGAGAAAGCTCATCAAATAAAATTGAGTAATATTTAATATAAGTATTCTCTTTCCCACTGATGGCTATCCCTGGGTAACGCCAGTCTTCATTGCTGAAAATGACGGTTTGAACATTTATTGGTATTCAATAGTAGTATCAAAACATTTACAAAATATCTACACCAACCGTGGACTAATAGCGATCCACATTCATGTTAGGTAATCGTTGTTAGAATAACTTGGTTACAGCAAGAGCAAAGTTCATAAATTGACACTCTCAGTTTTTCTGGAAAAACTGCTATCGTACTTGTGGTTAATCTATAGTCATTCTTACAAAAGTTACTATGAGCTTTAAAGAACTCATTGGGCAGCTACCTAAGGTTGCTAATGTTCTTAACCAACTCCGTACACAAGCTCAACAAGATCCAAACCTCATTCGAGAATTACAGAAATGGGGACTAGATCCAACCCAGCCACCGAAAAATCCTGATGCTATTTACGCTTGGACTATCGTTAAGTATTATGACGAGTCTCAATCACAGCCAAAGCAGGCGATCGTCAATTTATTTGGTGAGGACGAGATAAAAAAGACTTTTGTAGAAAACTTCAACGCCAATGACTTGCCAAATTTTTTAAAGAGAGCAAAAAATTTTATTGATCGTAAGGGTTTAGGTACTGAGTTCCGAGAAGAACAAATTAACCTGAGGGCAGAAATACAGAACTTTTGTCACGTTTATACCAAAGTTTCTGAATGGACTAAATCTCCTCTAGAAGTCTTAAAAGATACAGAATTACGTAATTTTCCCAAATCTTCTCCTTATCCAGAAGAGTTTAAAGCACTAATACAGAGAAAAATTGAGTTATTTTGCGGTCGTGAATTTGTTTTTCAACAAATACAACAATTTATTTACCACAACTCTAATGGTTATTTTACCATTATCGGAGATGCGGGCATGGGAAAAAGCACCATTGCTGCTAAGTACGTTTTGTCACACGAATGTCCGTGCTATTTCAATATTCGTGCCGAGGGACGCAATACACCTGAGTTGTTCTTGAAAAGTATTAGACAGCAGTTAGTAAATCGTTACTGGTTGCCGAATGCGAAAGATGATAATTTACCAACTTTACTTCAAAAAATCAGCGATCGCCTTTTAGATGACGAACGCCTTGTGATTGTGGTTGATGCTCTTGATGAAGTGGAGCAACAAGAGCGAGATAAAAATATTTTAAGTTTACCGACGTCACTTCCAAATAAAGTTTATTTCCTGCTGACAAGACGACCCTATACCCAAGAAAATAAGCGCTTGTACACACAGGGAGTTGCAGAGTCAGAGTTAGATTTAAGAATTCAAGAATATGCGGCATCAAGCCGTGAAGATGTCAAAAAGTACATTTGGTTATTTCTAGAAAATACCAAGTATCAATATCTCAAAAAGTGGATTGAACAACGCAAGATTGCTCCTCTCACTTTTGTTGAGCAAGTAGCAGAAAAAAGTGAAAACAATTTTATGTATTTATATCATTTATTACCGGGAATTGATAGAGGAGAATACAATGACCTAGCCTTAGACAAATTTCCAAAAGGTCTTGAAGAATATTATCAAACCCATTGGGTACGGATGGGTATGGATACAGACCCTCAGGAAAGCATGGTGTTCTTTCTATTTATCTTAGTAGAAATTAGTACGGCAATTCCTAGTGAAATGATAGCGGAAATAGCTGAGGAGGATGAATACGATGTGCAAACGGTTTTGGACCAATGGGTTGAATATTTGAAAGAGCAAACAATAGATGGAAAAACCTGCTACAGCATATACCATACCAGTTTCCTTGACTTCCTCAAAAGTAAACGAGAACTAAAGAAGACTAGGAAGTTATTTGAAAAAGTAAATCAACGCATTTCTCAATACTTTATCAAGAAGATGGGGTAAAGATGGGGAAATTTACTAAGGAGAAGTTCGCAACTCAACCTTCTTACGTCCAACGAGCTTATCTAGGCGATTTCTTACCAAATGTAGTGAAAACAGGGAATTTTGCCGAGTATTACGAAACTCTGACTAATTTCGAGTTTTTGGCTCAAAAGGTTGAACACTCTGAGTTTGGAGTACTGGCGTTGATTGCGGATTATGATTTGGTTGATGAGCCACAAGTAGCAGATAGTCCAGACCATAGTCCAGAAAAAGTCAAAGTACTGAAGTTGATTCAAGGCACGCTGGGTTTATCAACGCATATTTTAGCCAAGGATTGCAAGCAACTGGCAGGGCAACTGGCAGGGCAATTAATCGGGCGTTTGCTGTCTTTTTCACTACCTGAAATTCAGGCATTATTGGCAGAGGCAAAGCAGTGGCAAGATTATCCTTGGTTGCAGCCCTTAACACCAAGCTTAATTCCTCCTGGTGGACGCTTGCTTCGCACTTTAGCGGGTCATAGCGCCTCAGTAACGGCAGTAGCAGTGACTACCGACGGGGGGCGGGTGATTTCCGCTTCAGATGACCGCACACTCAAAGTCTGGGATATGGCATCGGGCAAAGAACTTTTTTCCCTCCAAGGTCATAGCGACGGGGTAAGCGCAGTGGCAGTGACTCCCGACGGGGGGCGGGTGATTTCCGCTTCATCTGACCGCACTCTCAAAGTCTGGGATATGGCATCGGGCAAAGAACTTTTTTCCCTCCAAGGTCATAGCGACGGGGTAACGGCAGTGGCAGTGACTCCCGACGGGGGGCGGG
>NZ_JACXAE010000124.1:0-30572 GCF_014698965.1 Iningainema tapete BLCC-T55 | reverse complement strand
CGGGCAAAGAACTTTTTTCCCTCCAAGGTCATAGCGACGGGGTAAGGGCAGTGGCAGTGACTCCCGACGGGGGGCGGGTGATTTCTGGTTCATATGGCGGCACTCTCAAAGTCTGGGACATGGCATCCGGTAGGAGAGTTGCCGTTTTTACTGTTGATAGTCCAGTATGGTGCTGTGCTGTTGCACCAGATGGAATGACAATTACGGCAGGGGATAGTTTAGGAAAGGTGCATTTCTTAAGGCTAAAAGCAAGTATATGAATATTAAACCTGGACACCTAGCTTATTCTCACCATGAATTTCAGCAACTAATTGACGAAAAAAGCACCAACTTTGTTGGTCGTGACTTTGTCTTTTCTACGATTACAGACTTTCTCAAGTACCAACCCTGTGGTTACTTTACCATTGTGGGCGCACCTGGTAGTGGTAAAAGTGCTATCCTCGCTCATTATGCTATCAACAATCCCCAAGTAGTTTATTACTCAGCCCAAGTAGAGGGTAAAGAATTTGCTTCTGAATTTCTCAACACTGTTTGCACTCAGTTGATGAAGGAATTGGGAACTGGAAATATGTCGCTTCCGGATAACGCTACTGCTGGAAGTTGGTTTCTCTCGCTTTTGCTTCAGAAACTCAGTGATTTATTAGAACCAGATAAGCATTTAATTATTGCCATTGATGGGTGCGATCGCATCGACCGCAAAAACCAACCTCAGGACTCAAATCTATTTTACCTTCCCAGATATCTGCCAGAGCGAGTTTATTTTCTCCTCACTCGTCGCCCTTTTTTGAGCGAGAAATCTGGTCTACTCATTGAAACCCCTGCTCAAATATTAGATTTAGAAGCATATCCAGAACAAAATCGCCAAGATGTGGAGACATATATACAGCAGTACTTTTCGCGAAAACCCTCTTTATTAAAGGAGTCAGGGTGGTTAACAAACTACAATATTAGCCAACGAGAATTATGCCAAAGGCTAACAGTTAGCAGCGAAAACAATTTCATGTATCTTAGCCAAATCCTAGATGCGATCACTCAAGGTTTTTATCCCGAACCCTTCCAGTTCGATCAACTCCCTCCTGGTTTAGAGGCATATTACCAAAATCATTGGCAACGCATCAAAGGTAAGGGTTTATCTTCTGTGGCATTAGCTGTACTAAGATGTTTATCACAGTCGCAGCAACCTTTGAATGCAGAATTAATTGCCCAAATGGTTGATGAAGATGGATACGTTTTAGAAAAAGTACTGGAGAATTGGCGGGAATTTCTAAATCAGGAAACAGTAGGAGAAGAAACCGTTTACAGTTTCTATCATTCCAACTTTCGGGACTGGTTGAGTCGGCAACTTAATTTATCTTAGACTCTGGTATAGAAACACACTGGTATTTACTAAATACGCCACTAAAGTTGCTCATCCCAAAAACAGGTTGAAACCGCTCTAGCTTATGCAGGATAGCTGTTTCGGCTACTGCTTGACCTGTGGCTCCTGTGTTATCATCCTTTTGACTAAAGCAGAAATTTAAGTACAAACTTACATTTATGATAGGTACTACACTAAAACAAAAAATACTAAACGTTTTGGAGGAAATGCCATTAGACGTTACTTTTTTAGAAGTGATGGAGCGCTTGTACTTTTTATATAAAGTAGATCAAGGGCTAAAGCAGATAGCTGATGGTGATATTATTTCACATACAGAAGCTAAAGTGCGGGTCAAGAAATGGCACGAATAAGTTGGACATCTCAAGCACTTGATGACCTACCAGCGCTCGGTGATTTTATAAACACAAAGTTATGACACGGATTCCATTAACAGAAGCTCAACTTCGTTTACCCGAACTGATTGCAAGTCTGCGACCTGGTGAAGAAGTGCAGATCTTTTCCGGCGAACGCACAGTCGCTAGACTGATTGCCGAACCCCAACCCCCTCGCAAACCTCGCCAACCCGGTAGTGCGATCGGAACCCTAATCATCCTGTCCGAAGATGAAACCCACTTGGAAGACTTTCAAGACTATATGCCATGAAGTTTTTGCTCGATACTCAAGCCTTCCTCTGGTTTGTACTCAATGATCGCGCCCTCAGTCAAGCCGCCCGTGATTTGATTGTCGATCCTCTCAATGACATCTTGCTCAGCCCTGCTTCGTATTGGGAAATTGCTATCAAAGTTAGTATTGGTAAGTATCAAATCCCTGGAGGTTTTGAAACATGGATACAGCATCAAATTCAAGTTAACGAATTGGAAATATTACCGATTAAAGTTGCTCATGTAGCCGCCATCGTAACTCTGCCATTCCATCATAAAGATCCCTTTGATCGGCTTTTAGTAGCTCAAGCACTTACAGAAAAGATCCCGATTGTTAGCGTGGATGCAGTGCTAGATAATTATGCAGTTACTCGTTATTGGTGAGTATGATTGCTGCGTCAAACTTCCCAGGCTTTTTCATTGGGAGGTAAAAGAACAACCAGACATCACCACTTAGTACATTTCAGAAACTACACAAAACCTGGTAGCGTCAAACAAAGAAAAATATCTTTGTGGATGTGACAGCTTGAAAACGCGCTCTAATTACTGGCAGCTTCTACCTTATATCCGAACTCAATGGCAGAATATTGTCAAGGGGTTTGTTGGTATTTTGGGATATGTATTTGCAACATTAGCTCTGATCACTCTTGTCAAACAATTGTCAACTGCCTTTGGACAAGGAAATGTGATTGAAATTACTAAAGTTATTGGCATCTTAGCAGGAGTGTTTTTAACTAGAGGCTTTTTTCAATCTGTACAGGATATTTATATGGCAAAAGCCGCTCTACGGATTGCTTTTAATCTCCGTAAGCAGGTTTACGCTCATTTGCAAAAGCTTAATCTTAGCTATTTTGAAACGGCAAAGGCGGGTGATTTATCTTACCGCCTTACTGAGGATGTCGATCGGGTGGGGGAAGTGGTACATAAACTTCTTCACGATTTTATCCCCTGCACTTTGCAATTGGTGGCAATTCCCGTCTACATGATTTGGCTCAATTGGCAGTTGACATTATCTACAGTGATTATTGCGCCGTTGATGGGGTTTTTAATTGGTTGGTTTGGCGAACGTTTACGCTTGTTTTCTTTAAGAAGCCAAAATCGTGTTTCTAATTTGTCTTCAATCTTAACGGAAGTTTTTAGTGGTATTCGTATAGTACAAGCTTTTGCGGCAGAAGATTATGAAATTGCTAGGTTTAGCCGTGAGGCAGAACACACTTTAGTGGCAAAATATTCTGCGGAAAGGCTCAAAGCAATTCAAATTCCGATTGTAGGATTTTTGCAAGCAGTCAGTTTTTTGTTGCTACTATTTGTTAGTGCTTGGTTGATTGCTCAACGTACCCTAACAGTAGCAGAGTTTTTCAGCTATCTTGCTGCGGCAGCCTCCTTAATCGATCCTGTTAGTCACACTACTAACAATTACAATGAGTTTAAGCAGGGAGAGGCATCAGTTGACCGGGTTTTTGAGTTGTTGGCTATTCAACCAACAGTGGTGGAAAAACCAAATGCTATTTACCTTCCGCCTGTAAGTGGTAAGGTGGAATATCGTCATGTGACTTTTGCTTACAAACCAGGTGAACCTGTCTTAAAAGATATTAGTTTATTGGCAATGCCAGGAGAAGCGATCGCTCTTGTTGGTGCTTCTGGTGCGGGTAAAACTACTTTCGCCAATCTCCTACCACGCTTTTATGATCCTGAAGCTGGTGAGATTTTCATTGACGGTGTTAATATTCGTGATGTTAAGCTTAACAGTCTGCGGCGACAAATTGGTATTGTACCTCAAGAAACTACAATGTTTTCTGGGACAATCGCCCAAAATATCGCTTTCGGACAAGATACCTTTAACATGGAAGCTGTTGTTGAAGCCGCAAAAATTGCTAATGCCCATCAGTTCATTAGTCAGCTACCAGATGGTTATTACACGGTTGTTGGAGAACGAGGGGTAAATTTATCTGGGGGGCAGCGGCAAAGAATTGCGATCGCTCGTGCTGTGTTACTTAATCCCCGAATCTTAATTCTAGATGAAGCTACATCTGCTTTAGATTCTGAGTCTGAAGCTTTAGTACAACAAGCTTTGGAAAGATTGATGGAAAACCGGACGGTATTCATAATTGCTCACCGTCTCAGTACAGTTAGGCGGTGCGATCGGATTTTAGTTCTGGAGCGCGGGCAGATTGTTGAATCTGGAACTCACGAACAATTGTTAGCGCTTGAGCGACGTTACGCCAGATTTTATGCTCAGCAGTTTAACTAAAGAGTTTCTAAATAGCTGAGGAGATCTGCCATTTCTTGAGCGCTAGGTTGGAATTTGGGCATTGGCGGCGTTTCGCCACTAATTACCTGATGTATTATACCATAACGAGACTTGTGCTTGCTCAGGGCTTGCAAACTAGGACCAACACGCCCATCTGCTTCTAAGCCATGACAACCTGCACAATTGATTTGAAAGATGGCGTGTCCCAAAACTGGATCGCCTTTGAGGGATAAAACGTTGCTGACGTAAGGATCTGAGGCTCTTAGGGTACGAACAGCAATCATGCCCAAAAGGATCGCTAGCAGAATCGTTAGAGCCAATAATGCGATCCGCTGAATCAGAATTTCAGTTTTGCTAATCTGGTTATCCAAAAGGGTTGCTGTTTAAGTCGATGTGTACAGAAATTTTTCATTTCATACACATAGCTTAAAATTTCTTGATTGTGTCTGCAAGCACAAAATAAAGTTTTGTGGAGACAGGAGACAGGAGAAACGTGCTATTTGGAAAGGTTTGGTTCGACAATTTCTGGAAAACTGGCAAAATTGCGCCGTACCCAATCCATGCCCACTTCATTGTTGAGCTTGATCTTCTGGGGTGTATTTGGGTAAATTTTTGTGAGAATATCGGCATCTTGCTCCACAACGACTTTGGCGAAGTTGAGAAACTTACTTTTGAGTGGCTTAAATACTGGATGCTTAGCTTCTCCGAACATCAACACGTAAGTGCGAGTCCTTTTTTCTGACTCTGGTATAAATAAGTGGCATTGAGCAACTTTGCCTAGCCCTGATACACCGTGAAAAATGATTAAAGAAGGGAAATGGTTTTCCAAATGGGCTTTTATTATTTTTGGCAGGAGCAATATGTCGGGATTCTTGAATTTTTCACCCCAGGTAGCTGCTGCTGTTCTCATGTCGTAAAATGCATGGGAGTGGAATCCATTATCGATAAACTTCTCAAACTGCACTTCCTCAATCCTAAATAACGGGCGATGGGTACCGTTTTGATGGTTGTAGTCATGCATGTTCAGCAACATGGTAAGCAAGTCTGTTTCCACGCTGGTGTCTGCTGTATGCCCGATGAACTCATATTTAGCAGTAATTTCATTTAAAATGGTTGGGATTGGTATTTTAGGTTCTTGTCCGCCGTAAGACCAAATAAAATCCCCTTGAATAATCAGTTCTAAAGGCTGCAATTGCGGTAGAGTTTTCTTGTTAAATCCAGGTAGAACGGTGCAACCTTCACTGTCAAACTCTAGGGCATGAAAAGGGCAAACCACAACGCTACTTTTGTCGTCATGCTGCTGACACCAACCTTCAGATAACATTGCTCCCATGTGTGGACAAGCGTTAGGTAAAGCACTAACTTTGCCTGTTGCATCTTTCCACAGCACATATTCTAAACCGTAGAGAGAGACTTTTTTCGGTTTGTTCACCTCTAACATTGATTTGTGCGCTAATAACCAAGGAGCGCCAAAAAGCATAGACATAAATATTTACTAACTAATTTTTTAATTAGTATGACTGAGCAAAATTCTCTTTGTCAACTACTAACAAATTTTTTAGTTAATATAAGTGCGGCAGTTATGATGGAGTAGCGTAAAAGGTAATGCAGCCGAAACACCCAGAACATAAAACTCGTCAGGTTCGCGATGCAGAAGCGACGAAAGCCCAGATTTTAGAAGCGGCGATGGAGGAGTTTGCCAAGCATGGACTTTCCGGAGCGAGAACTGAGGCGATCGCTAAGACTGCGGGTGTGACAACAGCGATGATTTACTACTATTTTGAGAGTAAGGAAGGGTTGTATCAAACTGTTTTGCACAGACTAGCTGCTGATATTAACATTGAAGTTCCAGAACTGAGTTTAACTCAATTACCAGCTGAGGAAGCCTTGAAGCGTTTGATTGAAGCATTCATTACCTACGAAGCTGCACATCCCTACTTCAGTATAATTTTGTGGCAAGAAGCATTGCAGAATCAAGGTAAATATTACAAAGACGCCAGCTTTCAGGTTGGGTTTAACTACTTAGTGAGTATTCTAGAACGTGGTATGGCAGAAGGATGTTTCCGCAAGCTAGATCCCTTTTTGACGGCTGTTCATATTAATGGGATGTGTACTTTTTATTTTGACGCCTACAATCATCTTAAATACCTGAACCCTGGTTCAGATTTGCGTAGTCCAGAAATGATTAACAACCACATGCAAGAAGTGATTAAGCTAATTCTGGGTGGGGTACGAGATATCACTAACCATTAGCACTTTTTTCAGTTTGTGGCTTCAACTTAGGGTAAGCAATGCGCTTGTGATGGAATTGCTGCCAAACATAAACGAAGATTTCGCCAATTTGAGACATCTCCTCGCGTGTTAACCCAGAATCTACCATTTGATTATCTTGCCATCTTGCACGCAGGATATTATTAACCATTACTAGGGCTTTTTCTGGAGTAGCGTCTCTTAATGAACGTAGCGCTGCCTCACAAGAGTCTGCTAACATGACAATTGCTGTTTCTCGCGATTGGGGAATTGGTCCGTCATAGCGAAAATCTGCTTCTTCTACCTTTATAGTTGAGTCTTCCTGCGCCATTTGCTCAGCTTGATGATAGAAATAAGAAATTTGCATTGTTCCTTGATGTTCTGGGATAAATGCTTGAATTGCTGTTGGTAAGCTATGTTTCCGCGCCATCACCAACCCTTCAGTTACGTGCTTTTTGATAATTTCTGCACTTTTCCAAGGGTTGTTGATTTCTGTATCATGTTTGTTTGGTCCGCCCATTTGATTTTCAATAAATGCTAACGGATCGTGTATTTTACCAATATCATGATATAGTGTGCCAGCTCTCACCAATTCGACATCGCATCTTAATGTTTTGGCAGCTGCTTCGGCAAGAGTTGCGACAAGGAGTGTGTGCTGAAAGGTTCCCGGAGTTTCTGTTGCCAGTCGTTTTAATAATGGGCGGTTAGGGTTAGATAGTTCTGCTAAACGAATGGGAGTAACTAAATCAAACAGTTTTTCTAAATATGGACTAATACCCAGTGCTACAACACTCCAAGCTAAGCCAGATAAAGCAAACATTGCCGCTTGTGGTAGTACTATGTATAGTTCGTAACCAAATGCTGCACTGAGTAAAAGTTGAAGAATTAAGTATACGCCACCTTGAGTTAAACCAATGGCAACACCTAGTAGAGCAAGTTCTTCACGTGAGTGGAGGCGTTTGGCTATGCAACTGCCTAAGATTCCTCCTAATACACCAGCTAGAAGCGAGGCTTTGCTAATTTCTATGCTTATTAGTAGCAAAAACGATAGTAATACTACGACGGTTACGCCTAAAACTGATCCATAGAAACTACCTAATAATAATCCAATGGCACTCCAAGTAGTGTAGGGTGTACCCATAATTAGTACAATTGGTGTACTTAGAGTAAGTAGTAACACTAATAGGCGATCGCTTTGTCGCATTTTACGTTTACTTCTTTTTTCCACTGAAGCAAAAATACTAACAGCGCCAGTAATCACAATTCCTAACTGTATTAAACTTAACCAGTTAATTTCCCGACGAATTAGGTGATAGTGCTCTAGCACTTCAAATTTCCACTCGGTAATTTTTTCTCCTTGACGAACAATCACTTCACCCCGGCGTACTGCTACCATTACTGGTTTCACCCCAGAGGCAGCTTTTGCCGCGACAAGTTGTGTTTGTATTTCGTCTTTTTTTAAATTTGGTTTAAGTATAGCTAACAATAGTTTGGTAGCTAAAGTTTCAGATTCTTGTGGTACTGACGTTTGTACTTGTAAGCTCACCGCATTTTGCAAAATCTCTGACGGTAATCCTGGGGAAATACCTTGAGCGAGAATCCTATGTGTACTTTGTTCGATTCCTATTTGTGTTTTTGCCCAGTCATCATCAGACAAGTTAAGGAGGGTGGTGTCATCGTACACTTTATAAACTGTTTCTGACTGAAGAATTACTAGCTGTGAAAGTTTCGCCGTTGCTTGAGCATATGCTTGTCTAACCAGTGAAATTTTTTGAACTAGAGATAATAAATTTTGCTTTGAGGTTTTGAGACGATAAGCTTCTAATTCAAAGACTGCTTGAGTAAAATCAGCATTTTGAACAAAATCAACTAATTTTGGATTTCCCCACCAAAGAATACTGCTGTCTTTATTTACAGGTGTGTTAAGTCCTTTAATTGTAATTTTCTGTTTTTGGGTTAATACTCCTAACTGGTGAGATGGATCTAAGATTGCTATTTGTATTGCTTGCCATTCCCAATTGGAACAAGAACGCAGGTAACGTTGGGTAGAGAGAGATATAATAAAAGTATCAAAAAAAGGTAATGATCCCATTGATTTACGAATTTCGTTACCTGTGGTGAGAAATTGTTGTAAATCATTCTCTACTTGTTCATTAATACTGTGATCAACCATCAGTATTGGGATCGAACTTTTACTGGCTGCTTGCCGTTGAAATTCAGTTTTTTTACGATCTTGGATGTAAGCAAATGTCGGTGCTTTAATTGTCAAAGGTGCAACAGTACCTACCCGTAGTTGAGGTTGGTTGTACAATTTGTGTCCCATCACAATTGTGAGGGAGATGACTGCTATCAAAAAAATTACGGGGGAAGGTTTTCCACCCAACCAGTTGAGATAACCTACTGCATCAATGCTACTTTTCATTTTTACCGACTTTACCATTGAGCTTAAAGCTCTTCGTTTTCGGTTTTCCCCATTCAATAAGTGTGAATGGAGTAGCGTTTTGTACTGTTGCCACCAATGAGTCAATTGCTTTCTTTACAGATTTGAACAAATGGTACTTTTTTCATAGCCCTATGAATGCATTTGCTTTCCTTGATAGATGAAAAGATAATCTCATCTTTGACATATCTTGGAAACAGATTTGCGACAAGATCTATCTAGAGAATAAAATTTGATTGTTTTGGCACTAATCTTGTAAAGATTTGCAACCAAATATGCTCAAGCTATTTACGTTTGTCAACCTATGCGTTGAGATTAACGTCACCGAATGACGCGGGGAGCTGCAATTACATGGTTATTTTGTTTCACCTCAGCTTGATTGTGGGTATCATACACTCCTGACCAAACATATACTAATGCATCAGCCAATTTTAACATCTGAGAAAAACTAGTTAGCTGTGATTTGGTCAAGTTTGTTTGTGCTAGTAACTGCCACGATACAGGGATACCAACAACACTATTATATGCTCCTGATAAAACACCAGTAATTACACTAGTATTAGATATGCCAATTCGGTGAGAAAGTAGAACTGAAAGACGAAAGTCTTCTAATGTACGAAGAAAACAGTAGAATGCTATGGTAATGGCTTGTTCGCTTTTTTTCCCAACTAACTCAGCTTGTACTCTTTCTAATCCTGCTTGCTCTTTTAACAAATAATTAATTTTTAATAATTGTTGTGATAAGCTGCTTGACTCACCTAAGAAAGAAATTGTTTGGGGAATGACAGTGTAGAGAGAAAGTTTTTCTGTTAAACATAGAGAGATGGCATATCCTACTACTAGTGTGCCATCACGTATCACTGGGTCATCATGCCATTGTGCCAATTGTAGTAAGCTCTGGCGTAGTTTAACAGTACTTTCATGAAAAAATAGCGCTACTGGTAGAGTTGTAACTATTTCTTCGTATAATTGATAACTATCTTGATTGTGATTGGGAAATATTTGCTGCTTTCGTCTGTGCCAATCTTTGCTCTCAAACTTACCTAAATCGATTAAACTTTGAATACCTGAGATTACCATTTCTAACCAATCTAAATTCTTGGCTGTCATCTCATTTAGAAATGATAACTGTCCCAAAAACGCTCCTAACAAAGCGCCTTTGAATCTATTAGCAAGGGAGTAGCGCATATTTTAACTTCTCAAGTGATGCACTAAAGCTTGCAAACCTAACAGGTAACTTTGGACACCAAAACCGCTAATTTGCCCGATTACCACTGGGGCTATATAGGAATGGTGACGAAAATCTTCCCGCTTATAAATATTGCTTAAATGTACTTCTACCGTTGGCAAATTCACACCTGCGATCGCATCACGCAAACCCACACTTGTATGAGTGTATGCTCCTGCGTTGATCAATATTCCTTGGTGTTTTGCCGATGCTTCATGAATTGCGTCTATCAATGCTCCTTCATGGTTTGATTGCTGGAAAAATAGTTTCGCCTGTAACTTTAATCCTTGCTCTTCTAACAGGCGATTTATTTCCGATAAAGTTAATGAACCGTATATTCCTGGTTCTCGCTGCCCTAATAAATTTAAGTTTGGTCCGTGGAGAACGAGAATGCTTAAGGGGCGTAAAGTTTGCTCCTGCACTTTTTTGCTCTCTTACCTACGACGAGAGCGTTCTTCTACAGGAATCGGAATTAGCTCCGGTTCCGGCTCAGCCTGTGGTCCTAAAAGGGCTTCTATCAGCTTGCCTGCCAATTCTTTCAGCTTTTCCAGTACCTTTTCTATATAGTCCATTGAACTGACCGCTCCTGCAATACTACCTCGAACTTGTGATTATCAGCTAAGGAGAAACAATTGCTGTTTTGCATTTGGTTTTAAAACCAGTTAATTCACACTCCCTCTTCTCTGGACAAGAGCCACTTCTAAAAGTTTGTTTTTCCCTTCTTACTACAATATCACATTAATAGCCTAGAGAGCTACATCTTACCATAGAGGTTGTTTTGTTTTAGTAACAAATCATCCTGATTGTAGAGACGTTCCGCCGGAACGTCTCTACGGGGGGGTTATTTTTTTTTGGTAGCAGTCCTTGAGGATTTTGCCGAGGACTTGGCACTAGAAGTTGTTGATTTAGTTGTTTTGCGAGTTGATTTTGAGGTTTTTATTTTGGTTGCTAATAATTCAAGAGCTGAATCTAGAGAGACGCTGTCTACTGTTTCACCTTCGGGAATACTGACATTGGTTTTACCATGTTTGATGTAAGGTCCGTAAGGGCCATCATAGATGTTAACAGCTTCCCCATCATCTGGATGAGATCCTAGTTCACGTAGCGCCGCTTTCGACTTACTACTAGTACTACTACGTCCCTTTTTCGGTTCCGACAACAACTCTAATGCACGTTCTAGGGAAATCGTCAAGACATTATCAATTGATTTAAGAGAACGGTAATCTTTCCCTTCTTTACCTTGATCGTGAACAACATAAGGACCAAATCTACCCAAATTAGCCTGAATTTTACCACCTGTAACTGGATGAGTACCTAAATTGCGCGGAAGTGCCAAAAGACCAACAGCTATATCAAGAGTGACATTTTCTGGCGTTACACCTTTGGGAAGGGATGCTTGTTTAGGTTTGGGGTTTTCTTCAGATTTTTCCCCTAATTGGACATAAGGACCGTAAGGACCAATTAGCATATAAATTGGTTCTCCAGTTTCAGGATGAATACCTACTTGATCGGGACCAGTAGTTTTTTGCCGTAGCAAAGTTTCCACTTGTTTGGGGTCTAGATCTGCTGGAGTTAAGTCTTTGGGTATTGAAGCTGTGACTACGCCATCACCATTTTCAACTTCAATGTAAGGACCAAATTTTCCAATTCGGACTTTAGCTTCTAAGTTTTCCAATTCTACTGTCCGAGCAAGGTTAGCATCAATTTGGTTTTCCTGCTCCTTAACTAAAGTTTCTAAACCTTTGTCTCCAAGATAAAATTCCTGAAGGTAAGGTAGCCACTTAGCTTCACCTGTAGCAATATCATCTAAGGTTTGCTCCATCTTTGATGTAAAGCTAGGATCAACCACGTCAGGGAAGTACTTTTCTAGCAAGTCAGTCACAGCAAAGGCGGTGAAAGTAGGCACGAGGGCGTTATTCACCAATTGAGTGTAACCTTTATCGATAATAGTACCAATGATGCTGGCGTAAGTACTAGGTCTGCCAATGCCTTCACTTTCAAGAGTTTTTACTAAAGTAGCTTCAGTGTATCTAGCTGGGGGCTGGGTTTCATGACCGATCGCTTCTATATTGTTACATTTTGGTTGATCCCCGACTTTTAAATTGGGCAAGATGACTTCTTGATCTTCTAGTGCTGCTTCCGGATCGTCAGAACCTTCAACATAAGCACGGAGAAATCCAGGAAAGTCTATGCGTTTACCAGAAGAACGAAAACCCGCATCTTCCACTTGCAACTGCACGGTGATTTGAGTTTGGCGTGCATCAGCCATTTGAGAGGCGACAGTCCGCTTCCAAATTAAATCGTACAGTTGTAGTTCTCTACCACTCAACCCTGTTTCTGCTGGAGTCCGAAAGGTGCTGCCTGCGGGACGAATTGCTTCGTGTGCTTCTTGTGCGCCTTTGGATTTAGTAGTGTATTGCCTGGGTTGATTGCTCAGGTATTGTTGACCGTAAAGTTGTTCTACACAAGCACGGGCAGCGGCGATCGCTTGGTCTGACAAATGTACGGAATCTGTACGCATGTAGGTAATATACCCCTGCTCGTACAAATTCTGCGCAATTCGCATTGTATCTCGTGCTGACAAACGCAGTTTACGGTTAGATTCTTGTTGCAGAGTAGAAGTAGTAAACGGTGGCGCTGGTTTGCGCGTTACTGGACGTTCTTCTAGATCTATCACCTGCCAAGTTTTACCTTTCAGGCGCTCCAATAGGGCTTGCGCCTCAGCTTCGTTAAGTAGAACTACTTTACGAGGATCGCTTAATTGCCCAGTGTTGGGGTCGAAGTCACTACCAGTTGCAAGCCTAGTTCCTGCCAATGTTATTAGTTGAGCAGTAAAAGCAGACGAGGACACTGCTCCCCCTGCTCTTTCTGGTGGGGCGTTTAAAATTGCTTTTAAATCCCAGTAACTACCTTGGCGGAAGGCACGGCGTTGGCGTTCACGCTTTACCAAAAGTCGCACAGCTACCGATTGTACGCGCCCTGCTGATAATCCCCAAGCAATTTTTTTCCACAGTAATGGGGAGAGGGTGTAACCGACAAGCCGATCTAAAATTCGTCTTGTTTCTTGGGCGCGAACTAACTGTTCGTCTATATTGCGACAGTTTTTTAGGGCTTTTTTGATGGCTTCTGAAGTAATTTCATGAAACACCATCCGCTGAGTGGGAACTTTTGGTTTGAGTAACTGGTATAAATGCCAACTAATACTTTCCCCTTCACGGTCTTCGTCCGTTGCCAGGATTAGTGCATCAGCATCTTTGAGGGCGTCTTTGAGGGCGGTGACAACTTTCTTTTTGTCTTTTGGAACTACATAAAGTGGTTCAAAGTCGGCGTCTACATTCACCCCCAGCTGCGCCCATTTTTCTCCTTTAACTGCGGCGGGAATTTCACTAGCCGATTGAGGAAGGTCACGGACATGACCCATGGACGCTTCCACCCGAAACCCTGCTGGTAGGTAGTTGCGAATGGTACGAGCTTTGGTCGGAGATTCGACGATGACGAGAGTTGACATGGAAATTTCAAAGAAAAAGAATAGCTGCTCAGCTAAACAGTTAATGAGATTAGCTGTTCAGGGCTTTTTGCCCTAACCAACTAGGTATTTCTTCCTAAAAGGAAGTTGTGAGCCTTGAGATTGAGAAGTTTGGGTTATTTCAATCTTTAACTTATCTTTGGCATAATTGGCGACTACAATTAGCAAAATCTCATAACAGTGATACAACGACTATTGATGTAATTCCTTGAAGATGTTGTTAAATTGGGATTTTACAGAAGATGGATGAATAAATAAATCCTGTGTCAGGTTACATTTATTCATTCTGAGAATCAGAGCTTGAGATTTTCGTAAAATATAATACAATTTGGCGCAAATCAGGACAAAAATGTATTTTTAACCTTTCCCGCACAGAAGTTATGTTAAAATATAGCCGGAGAAGTCAATTCGGCGATACTGTCCTTGTTTTACTCAACTGCAAGCGGCTCTCCGGATAAACGTCTCTGCATAATTGGATTCTGGAGAGTTTCATGTCAATTTACGTAGGGAACCTATCCTACAACGTCTCACAAGACGAACTGAGCCAAGTATTTTCTGAATACGGTACTGTAAAACGAGTTCAATTACCCACTGACCGAGAAACAGGTCGCGCTAGGGGTTTTGGTTTCGTGGAAATGGAGTCGGAAGCAGCAGAGGATGCAGCAATTCAGGCTTTAGATGGTGCAGAATGGATGGGGCGTGTAATGAAGGTCAACAAAGCAAGACCAAGAGAAGAAAAAGATGGTCGCTCAGGTGGCGGCAATTGGGGTAACAAAAGTAATAGTGGTGGATACTCTAAGCGTAGCTATTAAGCCTTAAGTAGTAAAACTAAAGTTGAAGAGCTACTAAATTAAAAGCCATATAATTTATTCACAGCGCAGATCAGTACAAAACTGACCTGCTTTTTTATTTAAACACATAAATCATCAAATGATAAGCTAATTAGCATCTAAGAGCGCATCTTTTTGGCAGAAAGGATGCAAGTCCAACTTCATACAATAAAATAAACAAAGTTGGACCAATATGTCTAATAGCCAAAACCTGTACAAATGATGGATTTTGCTAACTTTGCATCCCAGTTGAATGCAGTCACCATTTTGCCAGAAGGCATTGTGATGATCACCCTCTTGGGAGTTTTGATTGTAGATTTGATTGTAGGGCGTACATCCTCACGCTGGATAGGATATCTGGCGATCGCAGGTTTGTTTGCTGCGTTGGGCGCCCTTTATTTTCTCTGGGATAGCACAAATCCCATGTCCTTCATTGGAGCTTTCAATGGTGATGACCTCAGCATCATGTTTCGCGGCATCATAGTGTTGTCGGCAGTAGTCACCATTTTAATGTCAATCCGCTACATTGAACAAAGTGGAACGGCGTTGGGTGAATTCATCGCCATTTTGCTGACTGCTACCTTGGGAGGAATGTTTTTATCTGGGGCTAGCGAGTTGGTATTTATTTTCATCTCTCTAGAAACCCTCAGTATTTCCTCTTATTTACTTACAGGTTACACTAAGCGCGACCCGCGCTCCAATGAAGCAGCGTTGAAATACCTGTTGATTGGTGCTTCAAGTACAGCAGTATTTTTGTACGGAGTTTCCCTGTTATACGGCTTATCAGGTGGACGCACAGAATTAAGTGCGATCGCCAATGCTATCTCCATAGCTGGTATGAGTCAATCTCTGGGCTTGGTAATAGCTTTGGTATTTGTCATAGCAGGTATTGGCTTTAAAATTTCTGCTGCACCGTTTCACCAGTGGACACCAGATGTTTACGAAGGTGCACCCACTCCAGTAATTGCTTTTTTATCTGTTGGTTCTAAAGCAGCTGGATTTGCTCTGGCAATTCGCCTATTAACTACGGCATTCCCCCTCGTTACGGAAGAGTGGAAATTTGTCTTCACAGCTCTTGCCGTTCTTAGTATGGTGTTGGGTAACGTAGTCGCTTTAGCGCAAACCAGCATGAAAAGGATGCTTGCTTACTCATCCATCGCTCAAGCTGGATTTGTGATGATTGGCTTAATTGCTGGTACTGATGCAGGGTATTCAAGTATGGTGTTTTACCTACTAGTTTACCTGTTCATGAACTTGTGCGGTTTTACCTGTGTAATTCTATTCTCTTTACGCACAGGCACAGACCAAATATCTGAATACTCTGGTTTATACCAGAAAGATCCACTGCTAACTCTGGGTTTGAGCATTTCTCTGCTTTCTTTAGGTGGTATCCCCCCACTAGCAGGATTTTTCGGGAAAATTTACTTGTTCTGGGCTGGTTGGCAAGCAGGACAATACTGGTTAGTCTTGCTAGGGTTAGTCACTACCGTTGTCTCCATCTACTACTACATTCGCGTAGTCAAGATGATGGTAGTCAAAGAACAACACGAAATGTCCGATGCTGTGAAGAATTATCCTGAAGTAAGTTGGAATCTACCAGGCTACAGACCATTACAAGTAGGGTTGGTAGTAACTTTAATTGCTACTTCCATCGCGGGAATTTTGTCCAATCCTTTGTTTACATTAGTAAACAATTCCATTGCTCATACTCAAATTTTACAACCGACAGCAGTTGTTAGTACTCAAGTAAGTGCTATTAACAACCAGCAGCCGTAAATGTAAGTAGTTGCGCTCAAGCGCAACTACTTACTTGATCAATAGCCTGAATAGGAATCTTAATCAAAAATTCTGTCCCTCGCCAAGGAGTAGAACTACAACTAAGTTGTCCGCCATGTTTTTCGACAATAATTTGATAACTAATTGATAATCCGATACCGATTCCTTTACCTACAGGTTTGGTAGTAAAAAACGGGTCAAATAACTTTGATAGTATATTTTCATCGATTCCCGGACCATTATCAGCAATAGATATAGCTATCCATTTTTCATTTATTACATTTGTATTAATATGAATTAGCGGTAATTGATGAATTAGTGAATGGTGCTTCCAATTATTTCCTTCTGAAATGAACTGCGGTACTAATGACTGATTACCTTCTTCCAATGCATCGATCGCATTAACAATGATATTTAAAAATACTTGATTAAGGTGACCTGCATAACATTCTACTAAAGGTATTTGACCATACTCTTTAATAACTTTAATTTCTGGACACTTGTTTTTTTGTTTCAAACGATGTTCCAGAATCATTAAGGTACTGTCAATACTTTCATGAATGTTAACCATTTTCTTTTCGGCTTGATCGAGGCGAGAAAAAGTGCGTAATGATTTCACAATTTCCCGAATTCTTTCGCTGCCAGTTTTGATAGAATTGAGAAGTTTATTTAAATCTTGCTCGATAAAATCTAAATCTATAGAATTTAATTGCTCTTGTATCTCTGGTAGTGGATTTGGGTAAAATTTTTGATAAATTTGTACCAAACTAAATAAATCTTTTGTATATTGATGTGCATAAGGTAGATTGCCGTAAATAAAGCTAATTGGATTATTAATTTCGTGGGCTATACCAGCAATCATTTGACCTAAGCTTGACATTTTCTCTGCCTGAATAAGGTGAGTTTGAGTACGTTGTAGTTCATTGAGCATTGCTTGCAATTGAGCGTTACTCGGAATTGCTAAAATTTGCGGTAGGAGTGATAGTAGTACTACGGCAGTAGCTAAGGAAATAACAGCTGTACTCGCTTTGACTAATCCAGACAACCAGTAAGTAGGATGCCAAAGCGTCCAAATATCCATAAGATGTCCGGTACCACAAGCGAGAATGAAGCCGCTGAACAAGAAAAATACAGAGTTGAACGGCAGGTCATTACGTTTACGAACAATGTAAACTAGTACTATTGCAATTGAATAATATGTCAGAGCAATAAGTGCGTCAGATATAACGTTAAGTAAAACCAGCGGAATCTTCCACAGATAGCAATGTCCGTGGGGAATAAAGGAGTTTGAATTTAAGAGATTTTGCAAAATTGTCAGCATTGCTTTTCTGATATATTATGCTAAGTAGCTTATTACACTTAGTTTTCCCACTTGAATGCTGACAATATCTATTGCTACTTACGTCTCGAGTTCTAGTCTACGCACGAGTTAAATCGTCGGACATTGAAAGCAGCAATATTGGTTTGGCTGTGTTTGTCCAGAATTATTTCAGCAACCACCTTACCAATATAAGGACCGGCGGCTAGACCTGCATTACCCAGTCCGGTAGCAAGGTATAAGTTGTCTATATTAGGTACGGTTCCCAAAATAGGTATTTGATCCTGGGGTATAGGACGTAAGCCAACGCGAATTTCTCGCAGTGATGCTTCTTTTAGCCCAGGTGTTACTCGCAAAGCTTCGTCTAGTACTTCGTGAACTCCTGCTACAGTGGTGTGTGTATTAAACCCCACACTCTCTCTAGAGGCTCCCACAACAACACGGTGATCAGGCCAAGATATCATATAGCGATCGCCAAGCGTACTGATAATCGGTTTGTTGGTTGTATTTATGTTGGTGACATTCAGATGAATGATTTGCCCCCGCAGTGGCTCCACCGGAATTTTCAGTCCCAACTGTTGCTCAAATTCTGTTGACCACGCACCGCCAGCGATCGCTATCTTCTGTGCCAAAAAAGTATCACCATTGGCGACCACACCCTTTACCACGTTGTTTTGTATAATCAGTTGCTCAACTCCAACGGGTTTAACAGTCAAATCATGTTGTTCTGCTGCTTGATAGAGAGCTTGAGTTATTAGCCTACCATCCACTTGTGCAGCCCGATGGCAGTAAATAGCTCCTTTAGTTTCGGCTAAAGCTGGAAACATCTGCTGAGCTTCATCACTAGAGAGGAAACGTAGCTCGTTTGTCGTGGATAACCCCCGCTTTTCAAACCGTTGGCAGATACAACTTTTTATTTCTTCAAACTTTTCGAGTTCATCTTCCGAGACAGCCACTACAATTAAGCCATTATTGGCAAAAATACTTGAATCAGATTGTTTATCTAATTGCTTAAGTAGTATGGGATAATACTCTAACGCTTCAACTGCAAAGTTAAACAGTACGTCTGAGCCAAAGCCAATAGCATCTGAGGCTGTAAAAGGGGAGACGATTCCAGCCCCAGCTTGTGTAGCCCAACCCTAATCTTGTCGGTCAAACAACAGGGTTTTAACCCCTTGGTAAACAAGATGGTATGCCAATGATGCACCAGCTATCCCACCACCGATAACGATAACATCGTATACTGTATTCATATGCTTAAGTTGGGATTTACTCAGGTTATTTGGACAATAAATTAACTGTTTAAATCATCGCTGAGTAGGTAGCATGACTTTCATGCTTCATTAGGAAGATTTTTCGAGGTTGCTAAGAAATTTTTAATCTCTCAGCACCTCTACGTAAGATTACGTAACTTAAGCTATTTGATTTTTTGTTTAATAAAACTCACAACTTGTGCTAACTGTTTCTTTAAACTGTCTATTTCTGCTTGCATTTTGACAACTTTCTCATTCAAAATCTGAACTTCCTGAGATGGAGTTTCTGGTAGACTAGAGGCTACTGAAGAAGAAGCTTCTGGTAGGCTAGAAGCGGCTGTGCTATTTTTAGCGACAACAGCTGCTACTACTGGGACTGGTTCAGGACGTGGTTGTTTAGCTTTTGTCATCGCTAACTTAATCGCGTGGATTAATTGCTTTTGGTCAAAAGGCTTGCCCAGGAACTCAAAATATTCAAAGGGTTCAGGAATTTTTTCTGTCACCTCTTCTTTTCGACCAGACATAATGACCAAAGGAATCTTCCTCAGATCTGGCTGGGATTGAATTTGCTGGAAAACGTCCCAACCACTCATCTTCGGTAGAAGGAAATCCAACATAATCAAGCTGAGTTTTTCTTGACGGATTAAGTTGAGTCCTTCTAAGCCGTCTTTTGCTTCCAACACTTGAAAGTTACCCGGAGGCAACATTTCTCTTACTTTCACCCGGACAACTGTGGTGTCGTCTATAACTAAAATTTTGTTACTTGCCACGACTGATTGCTCTATTAGAAAATTTAGGTAACAACGGCTGGTTTGCCTGATTACTTTAGAATCCCCCCACTATATCCAAAATATACGTTGATTGGGGGAGAGTATTTTCAGGGAGAAATTACTCAGAGTTGAGGTATCTTGCCAAACTAGTAATGAATGTTAAATTTGTATTGCTTATGATTGGGTCACAACCAACACAAAAAAGAGCGGAAATTACGGCTATGCCCGAATGGTTACGTCGTTCTATCGGCAAAGCCAGTGAAATTTCCACAGTACAACGTATTATTAAGCAGCGCCAAATTCATACGATTTGTGAAGAAGGACGTTGCCCTAACCGAGGAGAATGCTATGCGCAAAAAACTGCTACTTTCTTGCTCATGGGACAAACATGTACCAGATCTTGTGCTTTTTGTCAAGTAGATAAAGGTCATGCGCCGATGCCTCTTGATTTAGATGAACCAAGAAAAATAGCAGAAGCAGTAAGACTATTGGAGTTACGTTATGTGGTACTAACTTCTGTAGCTCGCGACGATTTGCCAGATCAAGGAGCTAGTCACTTTGTGAAGACAATAGATACCATCCGCCAGTTAAACCCCCAAACTCAAGTTGAAGTGCTGACACCAGATTTTTGGGGTGGCGTGGGTGTAGGGGAACAAGGTCAACGGGAGCGTATATTTACGGTTGTCACAGCTCAACCAGCTTGTTATAACCACAACATAGAGACAGTAAGACGGTTGACAGGAGTGGTACGCAGAGGAGCGAAATACGATCGCTCATTACGTGTACTACAAGTGGTCAAAGAAATTGATTCTTCGATTCCTACCAAATCAGGTTTAATGCTCGGACATGGAGAAACGCTTGAAGAAGTCGTTGAGACAATGGAGGATTTACGTAAGGTTGAGTGCGATCGCCTAACTATTGGTCAGTATATGCGCCCAACACTCGAACATCTTCCCGTACAAAAATATTGGACTCCGGAAGAATTTGCTCAATTGGGAACTATTGCACGATCTTTAGGATTTGCCAGCGTCCGGTCTGGTCCTTTAGTGCGCAGCTCCTACCATGCATCCGAAAGTTAACACAGATTTGTAGAGACGCGCCATGGTGCGTCTCTATATAATGATACATTTTGTTGATATTTGCTGAGTTACCGTACATTATCACAGGAAAATATTTTTAACGATTTTCACTCTATATGACAATTCTTTGGTATTTGTTAAGAAGTCTTTAAACAGGAGAGAACATTATGACAGATGTCGCTAAGACCGCACCTGCCAGCCAAAAAGTAGGTAAAGACGTTGCCAAAACAGGGGCTAAACCTCCTTTCCCATTTCGCACCGTCATCAGCCTAATTTTACTTGCAGGCAATTTTCTCGTGGCAGCGATTTACTTCCATTTGATTAATCCATAACAGGACTAGGGAATAGCTAATGGCTAATGGTTAATGGTTAATAGCAATATTTAGCAATTAGCCATTAACTATTAGCAACTGCCAATTCCCTAAATCGTACCTCTAAACAAACCCTTAGGACGAATCAGCAGTACCAAAATCATAATAAATAACGCAACACCCTGTTTATACTGTGAACCGAACCACTGAGTACTAACCTCTTGAATAATACCAATGACGAAAGCTCCGGCAATAGCGCCATAAGGGTTTCCAATGCCACCCAAAATTACTGAGGCAAACAAAGGTAATATTAAGAACCAACCCATGTTTGGGCGAACAGTAGTAATTAAACCATACATACTGCCACCTAAAGAGGTAAAAATGCCAGTAATTATCCAAGTCCAAAAAACTACTTGGTCAACATTAATACCAGAGACTCTGGCTAAGTCTAAATCATCAGCAACTGCTCGCATCGCTTTACCAATTTTGGTATTTTGCAAAAGGTAGTGTAAAGCCAAAATAGCTATTACTGCCAAAAAGAAAACCAAAACCTGATTTATGGGGATTTTTAAACCAAGAATATCTAAAGCAGGACTAATAGGCACTTTGTAGTTTTGATTACTACCACCCCAGATGAAAATAATCCCATTGCGCAGAAATAAAGCCAAACCGATGGAAATAATAATTAAAGTGGTAGAAGTAGCACGGATACTCCGCATCCTCGCCCAAAGGACGAGTTCTGACAACAGCATCGCTGCTACTGTCCCCAAGGCAGCTAAAACCATTGAAAGCCAAATATTTAAGTTAAAGGAGTTGAGCAGAAGTGTAATGTAAGCCCCCAAGGTAAGAAAGTCTCCATGAGCAAAGTTAGATAACCGTAAAATCCCATAGGTTAAGGTTAGTCCAACCGCAGCTAGAGCAATAATGCTTCCTACAGCAATGCCATTGATAATTAATTGAGCAATTTGTGCATCCATAGTCTAATCGTACTTTTTCGTAATACCAGCATAGTAATTTCATACAACTGCTTATACCAAGTTAAACTTAATGAAGCGGTCTAGCTGTCTAGGTTGACCATGCAACAGTATTCAAGCATACCAGAACAAAACTCACATTTAAATGCAACGTCAACGCTTTTGTCAGCAATCGAGCAACTTAGTGCTGAATTGTGGCTTGAGCGGAGCTTGAACCAGTTGCAAAGTTGCCTTAACGATTGTCTTGGTTCTGCATTTAGATCTAACAATGTTAGAGTAACTACAGAAGCAGCAATTTTCCAAACGGTAGTAGATGAGCTTCATAGTGCTTTGAATACTACTAGGGTGGCGATCGCTTTGATTCAACCACAAGAAAACATTTGTCGGGTTTGCTACGTCTCCAACTCCTCATCCCAAACACAAATGTTAAGAACTGTAATGAGTGACGAGGGTAAAAAGCTGCGGTTGAAATTGCAAGAAATTATCAAAATTTCCGACTTGCAACAACTAGAACATCAAGAACCTCAAAGCGCTTGGTTATTATCTGATAATTTTGGTGTTAATATTGGTTGGCTAATTATTGAATTACCAGGTTTAGAATGTAATAGTTCATTAAAAGCATCTCAAATCCAGATTTCTCAATTGATAAATCGCGCTGTTAAACAATGTATTTTAGCATTAACACAATTACAGCAAACACAATATTTACAGCAAAAATGTCAACATCTAGAAGCTAAAAATCAGGAATTAGAACGTACTAATCAATTAAAAAATCAGTTTCTTGCTAATACAAGTCATGAAATCCGTACCCCCCTTAGTTCTATCATCGGTTTTACCCATTTACTTTTAGCTCAAGGCTACGATACAACAAAAGAGCGCCATCAGGAGTATTTGAATATTATTCAATCTAGTAGTAAGCACCTTTTAGCTTTAATTAATGATATTATTGATCTATCTAAGATAGAAGCAGATCAACTAGAAGTACAGTGGGAAATAATAGATATACCAGTATTGTGTCGAAATATTTTAGCTATAGTAAAAGAAAAAGCTGCTAACAAAGGTTTAAAGTTACATCTGAATATAGACACTCGTGCAACAAGCATAGTAGCTGATTCCTTAAGACTTAAGCAAATGTTATTAAATTTGCTTTTTAACGCGCTGAAGTTTACAAATGTAGGAACTGTTGGTTTACAAGTCAAATCTCAAGGTACATTCATACATTTCACGGTTTGGGATACTGGTACTGGTATTTCTGTTGAACATCAAGTCGAACTATTTCAACCTTATTTTCAAATTACTAACGCTTTAGTGAGTCGTGACGAAGGTACTGGATTGGGTTTAGCCGTGACTCGAAAACTTGCTGAACTTCATGGTGGTAGGGTAGAAGTAGAATCTGAAGTTGACCACGGTTCGCGTTTTACTATTATTCTTCCCGTTGAACAAGAAGATAGCCCTAGTTTTAAATCTGGCAGAAGCAGTAAAGACAGAGAAGCATTGAGTAAAGAAAATTTTTCTGATTGTGGTTTTTCTATCTCAAATTCTTTTTCTTGCTCAAAAGATATTTTGTTAGTTGAAGATGATTTATATAATGCTCAATTAATACAAATATATTTAGAAAAATTAGGATATCAGGTAAATTGGGTAAAAAATGCTACTCAAATGTGGAAAGAGTTAGGAAAGCAAGAACCAACAGTGATATTACTAGATATATATTTACCAGACAGCAGTGGCATAGCAGTTATACAGCAGTTGCGCAAGAACAATAAGTATAAAAGAACTACAGTAATTGTGCAAACAGCAATGGCAATGAAAGGCGATCGCGAAACTTGTCTAGCGGCAGGAGCAAATGACTATATACCTAAACCAATAAATTTACCTCTTTTAGCATCTGTAGTTTCAAAATACAGCAAACAAGCAACTTAGCCCCATCTACTGATTACCGCTTTAAAATAGTATTTGTAGGGAGTCTACTGGTTGGATTGGGTAAAAGATGCTAACAGAAAAACTTGAGCAAATAAAAGCCTTATTTGCAGAAATAGAACAGGCTTTAATTGCCTACTCCGGTGGTGTAGATAGCACTTTAGTAGCTAAGATTGCTTATGATGTACTTGGCGATCGTGCTTTAGCTGTTACAGCAGTTTCTCCTTCATTGATGCCAGAAGAGTTAGAGGATGCTAAGATTCAGGCAGCAACAATTGGGATTACTCATCAAATCATCGCCACACACGAAATGGAAAATCCCAATTACACTTCTAACCCTGTTAACCGCTGCTATTTTTGTAAAAGTGAACTGCACGATACACTTAAGCCCCTAGCTACTCAATTGGGTTATCCCTACGTTATCGATGGGGTGAACGCAGATGATTTGCACGACTACCGCCCTGGAATTCAAGCAGCTAAAGAAAGAGGTGCACGCTCTCCTTTAGCGGAAGTTGGTATTACCAAAGCTGAAGTTCGTCAACTTTCACAACTACTAGGTTTACCTTGGTGGGATAAACCCGCGCAGCCTTGTCTTAGTTCTCGCTTTCCTTATGGAGAAGAGATTACTATAGCTAAGTTGCAACGAGTCGGAAGAGCAGAAATTTACTTACGTAAGCTTGGTTATCAGAATTTACGGGTACGCTCCGAAGGCGATACAGCAAGAATTGAGTTACCAGTAGAACAAATTAAAGAGTTTGTGTTGACAACAGATTTACCATCAGTAGTTTCCGCATTTCAAAAGTTTGGTTTTATTTACGTAACTCTAGATTTAGAAGGTTATCGCAGTGGTAAGCTCAATCAAGTATTAAATAGGGAATCAGCAATAAGTAATAGCTAAATGACAGTATAAAAATCTCAGGCAAAGGCGCAAAGACGCCAAGCTTTTTTTGCGCCTTTACGTCTTTGTGTGAGGCTAATTCCCTACTCCCTTGCCATCACAATCTCTCCTTTCTTATTAATCTTTAGGTTAGTATCAGGGAAATCATTGTTAATCAAATAACGCAAAAGTCCGACAGTTCGGAAATATTGGTCGATATGAGGAATTCCTTGGCTATCCATCCGCACAGGAATAACTTTACTAGATACTAAATCTCCTTGTGAACTCAACTTGACTTCTAAAATCATTGAGTAACCTGTTTGGGCGGCTGTAGATAAAGTTCTGTACCCTAAAAAGTTTCCTAATGAATAGGCGATGAGTTTACCATTATAAACTTCAATTGCTCTAGGAACATGAGGACCGTGACCAAGTACTAAGTCAGCCCCTGCATCAATCATAGTTCGGGCAAATTTGAGCGCATTTCCGCGATTTTCCCCATAGAAGTACTCAGTTCTATTTTTAACACGTAATGCACTTGTTCCCTCGGCTCCGGCGTGCATCGATACAATCACAATATTTGCGTTTTTTTGGGCTTTTTCTACAAGTGCTTTTGCTACTTCTAAGTCATGAATAGAGTTATAAAATTCATAGGGAGCAAACCCGATCATGGCAACAGGAATGCTGTTAACTTGTAAATAAAGGATTTGATTTTTATGACCTAGTGTTTCAATCCCAACAGAACTCAAGTTTTTAGTAGTGTCTCGTAAACCTACTACACCAAAGTCTAACGCATGATTGTTTGCTATGTTTAATACATCAAATCCGACTTCAGCAAATAATTGTGCATAAGTTGGTGGGGAACGAAAGGCAAAAACTTGTCCTCGATTAATATCTTTGGCAGTGTAGGGGTGTTTTGTTAGGGAAGTTTCAAAGTTACCAAATAAAATATCCGATCTTTGTAGATACGCTCTCACCGACTTTGGAATCAGGTGGTTGCGATCGCTTGGTAATCTGTAATTAGGGAAATTAGTACCGGGGATAATATCTCCAACGGCTTGGATAGTAATACTATCTGAAATTTGCTCTTGTAGTGGATTTATTGGAATATAATCTATTACAGAGGATGAAACTGGTATAAGTTTGTTAGTTGTGGTAGCAGCGTTGGAGCGCTGCGATTGTCCAAAGCGGATACCAATACAAAAACAGAAACTAATAAAACTTAATGCGACTAATCTTCCCAACAAATTCTTTGCCACAGTTACACTCCTGACACCATGAGAGCAGTATAACCTAGACATCTTTGCTCTAGGTAGAAGTTTCTCTGCCCTCTTCGCAAGAGTTTACCTTTGGCAAGTCAAATACTCTCATCTAAAAGTCACAGTATTTAAAGTTTAGTTATTATTATAATATTGAACTTATTTAGTAATGTTTACTTATTAACCCATTACTTCAACCATTTTAATAACGGAGAGGAGAGGATTTGAACCTCCGTTAGGTTTCCCTAAAACGCATTTCGAGTGCGCCGCATTAAACCACTCTGCCACCTCTCCAGGTTAACTTTTGCTTTGCTATGGATGAGCAATAGCTATTACTTTAACTACAATGATACCATAAACAAGCAGTTAATGACGAAATGGCAAGTTAAAAAACAGAGGTTTTGTTTTCTGTTGTCTGGATGAATGTCTCAAATTTACCGTCTGGTTTCCATTGGATAGCACCATCTCTTCCAGTAATGAAAAGTTTTGTCTGGCTTTGGCTCAGTTGAGACAGTGTTTCTTGATCGAGTGTTGTTGAAGATGCGATCGCTACTTGTGGTTGTAGAGCAGGCAGTAGTTCTTTCAAAGACTCACCCGGACATAATAACACTTGTGGAGGAGCTATTCCCCCATTTTTTATTAACTGACGTACCTCTGTAGTTTTGACATTACCTACTAATAACCAATTTTCACCAAGAATTTGCATACGCAATATAGGTAATTGGTTATTGATTAATTGTGTTACTACCGCACCAGTATTTACAGTTTGACCAAGAGATAATGGTTGGTATACTCCTTTATGCTTGAGCAGTTCCTTTTGAATTCCTATACCTACTGCGGGATTTTTGAGATTAGGGGAATAGTCATAGAATACTTTTATTGGTAACCGTTGTAGTATTTCTAACCAACTATCGTTACCATTACCAGGGTTGGAAGTGGCGATCGCTCCATCTATCTGATTTACACCTTGTTGTTGTAGAAATGGTACTATGGTAAAACGTCCTGTACCTTCATCTCCACTATTAATTAGTATTACCTTTCCTTGGTTTTGAATTACCAAAACAGGTTCTCCTCCAGCTGCTAGTACTGTTACCTGAAATAGTGTGTTTGCAGTATGCCAACCAGGGATTAGTACTAAACTAACAGCAATTAAACCGGAGAGCCACCATCTTTTTTGCCACCATGGGATTAACCAAGCTAAAATAATTGTTACATATATTACTAACATTTGCCCAATGTTTATACCACCAATCGCTATGGTGTTTCCTGGTAAGTAGGCAAAAAAGTCTACTAATTGAATCAACCATTGTGTTGGTATACTTAATACGCTAGCCAAAGCACCACCTGCTTCAGGTAAGATTAAACATACTGGAGCAGTAATCATTGCACCAATACTGATTAGGGATATAAATGGGCTGGTAAGAATATTTGCTAAGATACTGTAAATAACTACTATACCATTTAAATGTATAAGAAGGGGTAAAGTCCACACCATAGCAGCAATAGGAACCGCAATCACATGAGCGATTGCCAATGGCATCCACTGCAACATTTTAGTTAATGGCGGTACCGTGATGATTAATCCTAGTGTTGATAAAAAGCTGAGTTGAAATCCTAAATCCCAAATCCACAAAGGATTAAATAGTAGTAATATTACTGCTGCAACTAACAGTGAACCTAACTGCTGGACTTTGCGTTTTAAACCTATACCAATTAGTGCCGCAAAACCCATGACTACGGCTCTAAGTACTGGCGGGAGAAAACCTGTTAAACTTAAGAAAATAATTAGAGCAGTACAACCAATAGTGACTTGGGTTATTCTTGATCTGCGCTGAGCAAGAGCAAGAACTATGCTCAGAATTAATGAAGTTTGAAATCCTGAAGCTGATAAGGTATGAGCAAGTCCTGCAAGCCAAAATGAATCGCGTATGTCATATGGTAAGTCAACAGGTTTACTTCCTAAAACCATTGCACTGACAATAAGACCATTTGGTACACCTAATCCACGAACATGCGATCGCACGATTCGTTCTCTAACTTTCCATAATCCCCATTTAGGTTGTTCATCGTCAAGTATATTTACCCGACGTCCGCTTAATCCAGCAAAAGCGCCTTCCTGTTGGAGAAATGAACGAAAGTTGAAACCTCCTGGATTTGCAGATGGGTTTGGTTTGTACAATACTCCTGTTACAGCAATTTGTTGATCGAGGTGTAAACCAGTCGTTTGAAGTAAAGGAACTGTAACGTACAGCTTACCTGTTACACCTTTACTTATACCAGCTGCACCATGATCATTTTTCACCTCATCTAACTGAGTCGCTTCTAACCAAAATTGTCCCCGTTGATTGCGAGTCATGCGGGGTATGCTAATAACTTCTCCACGGACTATGAAAAGCTGTTCTTGGTAGTTACCATTTTTTGCTGGTACTAACTTACTAATGTCGTTGACACCAGGTTGAGGAACTCGTGATTGAAAATATAGGCTTGCTAACAACCCCACTAAACCAGCTACTAGCCATACTCTTGAATGTGGTTTAGTTTGCAGCGAAGTAGGTGCTGTTTTAGTATTATGTTGCGGGTTTTTGTTCTTCGGAGGTGGTTTTCTTCGGGCTATGTGTTGTCTTTTAAAGATTACTGCTCCCAGTACACCTAAAAGCAACGCCCAAAAACCACCCCAAGGAATTGCCGTAAACAGCAATCCTATAATGTAGCCAAGACAAATAATTACACCACTTGCCTGAATCATCAGAGTTTTTGCACAATTACCCAGCGATTGAACTTGTGGCTATAAAAACTCCCAGCCGCCTACGCCAACTTGAATGTGTCTAGCCTCATTCCAGTCTGCGGGTATAAAAGGATTTTGGCAATAGGTATATTAGATAGCTATTCCCAATTTCAAACCTAGTAAGGCGTGTAGAAACATGATACAAAGTGCTGTGCTACCCAAATAGGCATGAATGGCGCGTAATGCTGTTTTATTTCCGACAAATCCACTCCATGCGATCGCACCGTTAATAAATAACAGTAACAATACTATTGATCCTGTCAAAAAGTGGGAACTTTCTAGGATTGGTTGATGCTGCATTACTAGGGACAATACTCCTCCTGTATAACCAAGTGCCATGAATAAAAACATCCACGGTGCTAGCTTACGGTGCTCGCTGCGACTTTTGAGTGCAGCATCTTTGTCCTCAACCAATTTACCCCGCCAACCTGTTAGCCCCACAAAGCTACCCATCACAAACACTACAATCGCCATCATTAACGGATGACCCCAGTGTACTACTGGTTCAGGTACTCCTAAAGAGCGAAACCAAGCTGCGATCGGCTCCAAAACCTCACTTATATTAACCATTCTTCTCACCACACACCTGTATTTACTTACTCTCCCAGGCAGGAGCCTGGGAATGCTTTACCAGAGGCTCTGCCTCCAGTAAAAATTCTAGCCTTAGCCAACTTGCTGAAACTTCAACAGTGGAAAACCCAACTTCTCCCTTTGTTCCACATAGAGTTGAGCAAGTTTCCGCGCTAAATGTCTAATCCTTGCAATATAACGAGTTCGTTCTGTAACTGAAATAACTCCTCTGGCATCCAACAAATTAAAGGTGTGCGAACACTTTAACACAAAGTCTAAGCTAGGTAAGACTAGTCCTCGATCAGTCAATTGCTGAGCTTCCTGCTCATACATATTAAATAGTGTCAGGAGCATTTCCGGATTTGAGGCTTCAAAGTTGTAAACGCACTGCTCAATTTCTCCTTGAAGGTGAACATCCCCGTAAGTAATGTTGTCCGTCCATTGGATTTTGATCATCGCCTCTACTCCTTGGAGATACATTGCCAATCTCTCCAGGCCGTAAGTAATCTCAATCGACACTGGACGGCAATCTATTCCACCACACTGTTGGAAGTATGTAAATTGAGTAATTTCCATTCCATCTAACCATACTTCCCAACCAGTACCCCAAGCTCCTACTGTTGCATCTTCCCAATTGTCCTCCACAAATCGAATATCGTGGTCTTCCGGACGAATGCCTAAAGCTCTTAGAGAATCAAGATAAATTTCTTGAATATTATCTGGAGAAGGTTTAATCAGCACTTGGTACTGATAATAGTGTTGAAAACGATTTGGGTTCTCACCATAGCGTCCATCAGTTGGGCGACGGCATGGTTCGACATAAGCTACAGACCAAGGTTCAGGTCCCAATGCTCTTAAAAATGTATGAGGATTTTTAGTACCTGCTCCTTTCTCAATATCGTAGGGTTGGGCAATTAGGCAGCCACGCTCAGCCCAGAACTGATGCAAAATTGCTATTACCGACTGAAAATTCACGCTTCTTACCTTTCCTTGAGTCAACAACGCATAACCTATTGTTGCTCAAACCTTGCCCAGTGAGCATTTTAGGCTCTCAAAAAAAAATTTTCAAAAAAGTGGAAAAAAGGGTTGACACTCTTGTGCGAACTCGCTACTATAAAAAAGTGCCTGATGAGCGAGCG
>NZ_JACXAE010000123.1 GCF_014698965.1 Iningainema tapete BLCC-T55 | reverse complement strand
ATCTAGTAGTCTGTCAAGAACTAATTGACGGATAGAGGCGCTTTAATTTAATACGGGCATCAGCGGTTGTAAATTGCCAATCTACTTTACAGGAGAGTTCATTTCTGCGTTTTTCCCAGGCAGCGATTTCCTGTTTCAAAACTTCTTTGTGAGCAATACGTCGGTCAAGGCATTGTCGGTTTAAAACACTCAACTCAATTTCAGCCATATTCAACCAACTTCCATGCTTTGGCGTATAATGAAACTCGATTTTATCCAAAATTCGTCTAGCTTCGGCTGGCAGAAATGCCTTGTAAAGAGAGGCTCTAATGTGAGTATTAAGGTTATCCTGAGCGAGTTGAATTTTTTTGGCTTGGGGATAGCATTCATCAACCAGATACTTTATTTGTTGTGCGTAGTCAATTTGGGTCCGTTGGTCGGTCACTTCTACGTGCCTCCACCCGACTAAAGGCTCAAACATCATAAATAGATTGCAAACCCCCTCCCGTTGATATTCATAGTCATAGCGTTCGGGTTGTCCTGGTTCTGCTGGCAGAGGTTTTCTGACTTCAGAAATTAATTGCTTTGAGCTTTCATCGAAGCAAACCAACGGATAATCGGGGTCATAGGGACGAGTATACAATTGTAGAATATCTTCCATTTGGCAAACAAACTCAGCACTAGCTTCCGGAGGAATCACCCAAGATTCGTTCAACCAAGGCTTAAGCTCGTTTTTTTTAGAACTTGTCGCACACTTTCATGGGAAATGCTCTCTACATATCCCAATGCCACTATCTGGTCTGCCAATAACCGTAATGTCCAACGGCTATATCCCTCTGGTGGGCTACTGCAAGCCGTCGCCACCAAATGGGCTTCTGCTTCTCCGTCTAGCCGTCGCAACTTCAATGAATGTCGCTGACGGGGTACGAGGGCATCGTCTAAGTTTTCTTCCACAAACCTTTGCCGGACACGCTCAATGGTTCTGGTGCTGATCTTGAAAGCATCGCTGATAGCTTGATCTTTCCATCCCCCATCTGGGTGATTCACATCTGCTTTAAGAAGTATATGAGCGTGATTGATTTTGGCGGCGGCGGCAATACCTGTTTTGGTTAATTGTTCTAAACTTTGGCGTTCGTCAGGAGTTAGGGAGACAATGTATCGTTTTGCAGGCATAGCTTATAGAATGCTGGGAAATATATCTTCCAGTATCCGTCAAAATGTATTTGACAGACTACTAG
>NZ_JACXAE010000122.1 GCF_014698965.1 Iningainema tapete BLCC-T55 | reverse complement strand
GGTTCTCCCGGCTTTTTGGTGTAAACTGTATATGTAGATACTTTTTACTCACTTTTGTTGTCTTATGGACTTTCATCTCGATGCCCTTCTTGATTTACCTTTCGTCACAGTTGAAAGTTGTCGCTATCATGATGACGAAGTTTACTTAATATTGAAATTTTTAAAAGAGGAATCAAGCTGTCCCCATTGTGGTAGTACCACTGAAAAAATACATCAAAATCGACCTATTTTAATTAGAGATTTACCAGTTTTTGGGAGAATAGTTTACTTAAAAATCCCCCGTCGTCAATTTTATTGCTCTTGTTGTCAACGCTACTTTACGGAAAAATTGGAATTTGTGGATTGGGAGCGAAGATATACCATTAGATATGAAGAACAGATATATCAAAGAATTCAAAGTAGCAGTATCGAACAAGTTAGCCGAGAAGAAAAATTAAGTTTTGAACAGGTACAAGGGATATTTAATCATCAGTATAGTAAAAAAAAATTGAAGGTTGGGGTGAGGTAAAACGTCTCAGTATTGATGAAGTTAGCAAGCGCAAAGGTCATCAAAACTTTATGACTGTTGTTGCCGATATTGAGTCAGGTAAATTGATAGAGGTCATCGATAGTCACAAACAAGACGATATCATTGAAATCCTTAAGCAGCAACCGTTAGAGGTACGTGAAAAGGTTGAAGAAGTGAGCATAGATATGTGGGGCGGCTTTCCCAAAGTTATACAGGAGTTATTTCCAAATGCTCAGATTGTCTATGACAGATTTCATGTAATGAAATCGGTACAATCAGAATTAAATATAATTCGTAAACAAGCTGATGTTAAAGATAAACGAAGTAAATTTATTCTTTTAAAGAATGGTAAAGATTTAACATTATCAGAAAAGAATAAACTCCTTGATATCCTGGGGCAGTCAACGCGGTTGAGAATTGCATATGAATTAAAAGAAGAGTTTAGGAATATTTATGAGACAAGTAAGACTGTTGAAGAAGGTAGAACGGAACTAGAAAAATGGTTAGAAAAAGCTAAAATAGTTTACTGTGACGCTCTGAGCACAATTCGCAATCATTTTGAAGGAATTTGTAACTATTTTCTTAATCGAACTACATAAGAGTGTAATGGAAGGAATCAACAATCGTATTAAGTTAATTAAACGACAAGCTTATGGGTTTGTAAACTTCAACAATTTCCGGAATCGGTTATTAGCTTGCTTTGGTGATTAGAACAGCTTATCACCATATATACGGGAGAACC
>NZ_JACXAE010000121.1 GCF_014698965.1 Iningainema tapete BLCC-T55 | reverse complement strand
ATTTGCTGTTGCATATAGTTATCACTTTGCAGTAATTCTTGGATGACTTCAACCAGTACATCCATCACACTGCGTTGACGATCCCGACTTAGTGCTACCCAAGTTTGGATCTTATTTCTTAAGGTTACCAAACTTCCTAACCGGGTGATGAGATTACGGTAGGCACGTTCTTTACTTTTGCCCAAGTAACGTTGATTTAATATCCGCCAACGGTACTCCATTGCATGAATTGCAATGTCTAGTTCCTTTGGTTCGAGTTGCTCAAACCTGTCCGAATCGCTACCTAGTAACCAGAGAACAATACTTTCTCTGTTAGCTTCACCTAGCTCTGGGCAATCTACCATTAATTGCGATCGCCAATATTGTGCCAGTTTTTCTGCCTCTGGTGTCATGGTGAGATTGCGTTCCTCTATATCCTGTTTTAATATCTGCATCACAACCTCCTTACTTCCCACTCAACTTGTTTTTTGGCAGTTGCCCCTGATGTAATGATGCCTATATCGACATCGAACATGCTTCCACTTGTATTTACGTTTTGATTTACAGAAGTTATGCAGGAATTTCTACTTTTTCGTGGCTGTTTCCTCGCTTAAATTTTGACAAATTGCTGATTTTTCGCTGCTTTTGTGTCTTTCTTGGTTTTTTAAACTTTTCTAAACTAAATGTACCGCCTTAACTTATCCAAGTTATTCGCCTAGAATATACACAAAATCTACCCTCAAAGTTGAGAGCTTAGGAAAAATTGACTTACCTCACCAAAACTAGCTAAGTTTCCTCCTACTAGTAATGATGTCACTAGATGCTGATCTGTTTCAGTACTGTATTATCTTTTAAGATTTTTTATACTTTTACCTGAATAATTCATCAAAAATTTAATTTAGGACGAACGGCTGTTCGCCCTTTTAAAGATCATATAAATTTGTTTAATTATCGACCATTTGCTCTGCGAACTATGGGATTTTCTACAGCTTGCCGATATTGTTCAACTTGTTCTGTATAACCAATTGGCAACACAGCTTCAACGTTTTCATGTGGACGTGGAATAATTACCCAAGATTCTAACGTCCCACCGTGAACCTGTTCTATTGCTTCTATCCCCGCTGTTACAGCAGTTTTTACTTCTTGAACATCACCCCGTATGTTAACTGTAAAACGAGCGCTACCAACTCTAATGTAGCCAACGAGGGTGACTCTTCCCGCTTTTACCATCGCATCTGCTGCTGCTAAGACTGCAGGAAAACCCTTCGTCTCAATTGAGCCAACTGCCTGTAGTGGCATTGGTTATCTCCCTAAATTAATAAATAAGTTATCACATTTGTGAGGATAGGGCAATGGTTTGAGAATGCAACGCCGGATAAAATTAATGGTTGCCTCAGACTAAACCAATTCCATCTGCTCATCATGATGCCTGATGAGTATTAGTCCCACCTCTTCACCAGCGTATACCTCTTTGCGATCGCACTACAAGCTTTGGTGTTTATTCAGCATCTGATGTGAAAAAATTTAACAATTACTGACAAAGGCATTTCCTTGTGCCACGCCAGATGCCTCCTGTCGGCAAACCCTCTTCAACTGCTGCCTCCTCCCGGCGCTGGCTTTTCTGCCCTCGTACTGCCTTTTGTTACACTTAACTAAAATTTAACTTTCATCCATAATTTTACTTAATATTTAGGCTGTAAAGCAATACTTAAATTACATATCTATCTAAAGTAATATTTTGATGAAAGAATTTTGCTGAGTTTATTTTCTGGTATCTTTTTGGTAACATGAAAGCTATATTAATTAAGTATATTTTTGGTTAGGGTGTCATTAGCTTGCTGTTTGATGCAGCAGTATTTTAGTTCTCAATGATTTAAATCATTGTAATGCTGTTCCTGTATGAGAAGCAGTTAATCGGATTTATTCTGCACAAAACAGGTATATTTTTACTTTGAGTGGAGATATTTATTGAATATGTAGAGTTTTTATTTTATACAAGTTATTGAAAGTGCAAAATACTAAGTAAAAGCAAAGTTAAAGAAAGGAAGGCGATCAAAAAATGTCACTATGTATTATTAAATACATAGTTGCGACAAAGTAGAACGAAAGGAAGTTTTACCAGTAGAAAAACTATGAACAACAAACCGTTGGTATCAAGTATAATTATTTTCTTAAATGGCGAAAAGTTCCTTGTAGAAGCAATAGAAAGTATATTTGCTCAAACTTACGATCACTGGGAACTTTTGCTAGTAGATGACGGCTCGACGGATAGTAGTACAAAAATTGCCCTACAGTACGCAGAAAAATTTCCGGAAAAGGTGCGCTATTTAGAGCATGAAGGACACCAGAATCGTGGTATGAGTGCCACACGCAACTTGGGGATCAGTAAAAGCAAAGGTAAATATATTGCTTTGTTAGACGCAGATGATGTATGGTTACCGCAAAAACTCGAACAGCAAGTGGCAATTTTAGAGTCACACCCAGAAGCGGCGTTGGTTTATGGGCAAGATTTATACTGGCATAGTTGGACAGGAAAATATGAGGATCTCAAACGGGATTTTATGCCAGATCTTGGTATACAACCTAACAAGTTGTATAAACCAAGAGAGTTGTTAACTTTGTGCTACCCACTAGGAGAAGCTTCTGCACCATGCCCTTCTGGTTTCCTCACTAAACGTGAAGCGATAGAAAAAGTAGGTGGATTTGAAGAAGCGTTTCGAGGCATGTACGAAGATCAAGCTTTCTTGGTTAAGGTGTATCTTCATTTTAGTGTATATGTAGCGAATGAATGTTGGGATAAGTACAGACTACACCCAGATTCGTGTAGTTCTAATGTGGAAAGGGCAGGAAAATATCATTCGGCAAGATTGTTTTTCTTGAACTGGTTCGCAAATTATGTATCACAACAAGGAGTTAAAGATCCCAAGATTAATCAGGCTCTGCAAAAGGCATTATTGCCATACCGCTACCAATACTATCAAGTACCATTGTTCGTTAATCAATTGAAAACACAAGTGAAACAATTAGCAAAACAGTTATTACCTGCGGCAACAAAGCGTTGGTTAGGGAAAAAGTTACGTGGTGAACAGTATATTCCCCCAGTTGGAGTAGTGGATTTAGGTAGCCTGCGTCGGGTAACACCAATGAGTCGGGCGTTTGGTTTTGACAGAGGTTTACCGGTCGATCGCTACTACATTGAAAATTTCCTCACTCAGTATCAGAAGGATATCCAGGGGCATGTGTTGGAAATTGGTGACGATGAGTACACACGCACTTTTGGCGGCGATCGCCTGACCAAAGTTGATATACTTCATGTGACGAGTGATAATCCTAAGGCAACGATTATATCAGACTTGGCATATGGTGAAAATATACCAACAGATACATTTGATTGCTTTATTCTCACTCAGACACTACAGCTAATATATGATGTGCGATCAGCAATTAAAACTGTTCATCGCATTTTAAAGCCAGGTGGAGTTGCTCTAGTCACAGTTCCCGGAATTAGTCACATTGGTGATGTAACTTGGGGTAATTATTGGCTTTGGGGTTTTACGGCTCTATCAGTAACAAAGCTATTTGAGGAATTCTTTCCCGCAGAAAATTTACAGATTGAAACTGATGGCAACGTGTTAACTGCTGCTTCGTTTCTCTACGGTTTATCAGCAAAAGAACTGCGTAAAGAAGAATTAGACAGTAAAGACCCATGCTATCAGGTAATCATTTCCATTAGAGCAGAAAAACCAAAGGACGTATAATGAAAGGAATAGGATTGCGGCGCTTTGCGAGAAACATCAGGGGACGCTTGGCACCAGGTGGTCTAATTTTGATGTACCACAGAGTGATTAAAGCCGAATCTGACCCTTGGAGTATTTGTGTTAGCCCCAAACACTTTGCCGAACAAATGTTCGTGTTACGTTCTTGGGGCAACGTTATTCCCTTGAAGCAATTCAATCAAACTGTCAGACAAGGTAAGGTTCCTTACGGGAAAGTAGCAATTACCTTTGATGATGGGTATACAGATAACTTGTATAACGCCAAACCAATACTAGAGCGTTACGAAATCAGCGCTACCATGTTTCTCACCAGTGGGTACATGGAACAAAAACGTGAGTTGTGGTGGGATGAACTAGAGCGGTTATTGTTGACTCCCGTTAGTTTACCTTCTATTCTTAGTTTGGAAATTGGTGGTAAGGTTCATCACTGGGAATTAGGTTTAGCCGCTCACTATAGCGAAGAACAAAGAAAACAAGATTGCGCTTGGAAGGCGTCAGTGGCAGAACCCCCCACCAAACGTCACGCTCTTTTAATTGAGCTATATCAGCTACTCAAACAAGAGTCAAGGGAAATGCGCCAACAAGTCATGGATGAACTACTGACTTGGGCTGATTGTGTACCGCAATTGAGTGCTCGCCATCGACTCATGAATAAAGAGGAGGTTTCTATTGTAGCAAAATCAGAACTAATTGAAATTGGTGCTCATTCTGTGTCTCATCCATTTTTATCTTTCTTACCAATTGATAAGCAATGGCAGGAAATTCGGGATTGCAAAACTCCTTTGGAAGAAATTGTCGCACAGCCAGTAGAGAGTTTTGCTTATCCCCACGGAAACTACTCAAACCAAACAGCAGCTTTAGTGCAACAAGCCGGCTTTACTAGTGCTTGTACTACCGAGCCTCGGAGTGTACGCAAAAGCAATTGCTTTGAACTCCCACGCATTCAAGTAGAAGACTGGGATGGAGAAGAGTTTGCCAAACAGTTATCGAAGTGGAAAATATCTTGATTTTGAGGAGGATAAAATGACAAAGCCACTAATTTCAGCCATCATGATTTTCTTGAATGGAGAAAAGTACATGGTGGAGGCGATCGAGAGTATAATTGCTCAAACATACGATAATTGGGAACTTTTATTAGTAGATGATGGTTCGACAGACAAAAGTACGGAAATTTCTCAAAGATATGCGGCAAAATATCCAGAGAAAGTACGCTATCTAGAACATGAAAATCACCAAAATCGCGGCATGAGTGCTTCTCGTAACTTAGGTATAAAAAATGCCCGAGGCGAGTACATTGCTTTTTTAGATGCTGATGATGTGTGGTTGCCACCCAAATTAGAAAAACAGCTAGCAATTTTAAATGCACAACCTACCGCTGGGATGGTTTATGGACCGACTTTAATGTGGTATGGTTGGACGGGAAATCATGAGGACAAAAAACTTGATCGCCTGCGTGGATTAGGTGTTCAGCCCAACAGTTTAGTTCAACCACCAAATTTACTTACCCTATTCTTACAAAGAGTAGCAGAAACACCCGGTACTTGTGGTGTATTGATCCGACGCGAAGTAGTAGATGCTGTCGGTGGTTTTGAAGAAGAATTTCGGGGTATGTACGAAGATCAGATTTTTTTCGCCAAAGTTTGTCTCAAAGTACCAGTGTTTGTGCAAAGAGAGACGTGGGATCTTTACCGACAACATTTAGACTCTAATTGTTATGTAGCAATCAAAGCTGGAAAGTATTTAGTCGGAGAGATGAATCCCAGCTACGCTAATTACTTGAAATGGTTACAGGAGTATTTGCTCAAACAAGGGATGGAAAATACTACTGTGTGGCAAGTTTTACAAAAAGAGTTATGGCCAGTACGTCATCCCATACTATATCGGATGCTTAGACCTGTTCGGCGCTTCTATCAATTGATGGAAAGACTACAGACTAAAATTAAAAATATTACTCAAATGTTTTCTAGTCATCCACCAAAAGATATATCTACTCTAATTAAATTTTAATTTGGACTTCAAGTTATTCGGAAGGGTTCTGACTTTTTATTGAACTGGATGGGCAAAACGTTTTCTACATTCTCTGGTGGATTATTAACTATATAGTGTGTAATTACCTTACCACCATGTACCTGCGAACCTGCTTCAATACCAGCTGCAACAGCTATTTTTACCTCAGCCGTATGTCCACGCACTGCAACTAGTAGCCTCCCACTTTCCGCTATACCATAATATACCAGGGTGACTGCACCAGCTTTGACCATCGCATCTGCCGAAGCTAGTACAGCGGGAAAGCCTAAAGTTTCAATTACTCCAACTGCCAAAGGCATAACTTAATTTCCTTTTATCCACAAAAGCTTAGTTTTCACAAACAAGAACTTAGTTCTCAGAATTCAGAATTAAATTAAGAGTAGACTTAGAGTAAGCAAGTATAATTTTGTACATATTGAAACGCCACATGAAATTTTAAATTTGGTAGTACCTCTGGAGTGGCGGGTTTAAATTCCCTAAGTTATTGATTCTGAGTGCTGATATCACGAGTTCATTTTTTATTTTACTTGTTTAGGTTACCGATTTTAATAATTATTTCTTCAGGAGGAAGTAAATTTACATAAAAAATGTATACCACATAATTATAAATTTTTTTAAACTTAATAATTTTTTTATTACTAACTCAGCTATGCTCAAAGATGACAAAAACATTACACAATCTTAATCTCTGGTTAAAGAAAAGAAGGAAAGTTAGCTATAAGCTAGCAAATAATACAACAAGATGGACGAAGCGTAGAAGCAAAGAATTTAATTAGGGCAAAAGTTAAGTAACCGAAAAACTCACAGCTTAGTTGTCAAAATTCATTATGAACTATGAGCAGCAAGTTAAGAAGTGAGTTTCAAGTCCCTGGATGTATCTCTAGGGTGATTGTAGTTTCTGTCTTTTGTGTTATTCTCAGATCAAGAATCGAATGAAAGTTAATCTTCAAACGTCTTAAGTAAGCATACATTCAGTAAATCCTGAAAGTAGCGATCGCCATGCTAAAAAGTGTGTTCACAAAAACTCTTTTTTACCATACATATCAACTTGAATAAGTTAGCTAGATTGGCAAACTAGGCTAACCTTGAGAGTTGTTTGTGCTTTTAGCAAAGGCATTTGTTTCACAAATTTTCACTAGCTTTCTGTAAAAACGGGAAAAAATAATGAGCACTGTGCAAGCTTCCTTTCATGCCACTGAAACTGCATTTCATGTGGAAGGGTACGAAAAGATCGAATTTAGTCTTGTGTATGCTGAAGAGTCTTTTAATATAAGAAACACAGAGATAGCAGAAAGCTATAAAGATTTCAAAAGATGCCTAGCTGTGGTAGATGCTAACGTGCATCAGCTTTACGGTGAGCAAATTCGCGAGTATTTTAAATACTACGAAATTGACTTAACCTTGTTTCCCATCAACATCACTGAAACAAACAAAAGCATTGAGACATTCCAGAAGATAATTGACGTATTTGAGGACTACAAACTAGTTCGGAAAGAACCAGTTTTGCTTGTAGGCGGTGGTTTGTTGACAGATGTAGTAGGGTTTGCTTGTGCGACTTATCGGCGCAAAACCAATTGCATTCGGATTCCGACAACCTTAATTAATTTGATTGATGCGAGTGTAGCAATCAAAGTTGCAGTCAACCACCGTAAATCAAAAAATCGCTTAGGTGCTTATCATCCGCCCAAGAAAGTACTCCTTGACTTCTCGTTTTTACGCACCTTACCGCTCGATCAAATTCGCAACGGGATGGCGGAATTGGTGAAAATTGCAGTGGTTGCCAACGCGGAAGTATTTGAACTGTTGTATGAGCATGGGGAAGAATTGCTTTCCACCCACTTTGGCTATGTGAATGGCAACTCGGCAATTAAAGAAATTGGGCATCGCGTCAACTATGAGGCAATCAAAACCATGCTGGAATTAGAAACTCCCAACCTGCATGAAATAAATCTAGACAGGGTAATTGCCTACGGTCATACATGGAGTCCTACACTGGAACTAGTACCCCGCATACCCATGTATCATGGTCATGCAGTCAACATTGACATGGCACTGTCAGCCACAATCGCCGCACGACGAGGCTATATCACAAACCAAGATCGCGATCGCATCTTAGGAATGATGAGCAGAATTGGTTTAGCATTAGACCATCCTCTACTAGATGAAGAGTTGCTATGGGAAGCTACCGAATCGATCACACTAACTCGTGATGGGTTACAACGAGCCGCAATGCCCAAACCAATAGGTAGCTGCTTCTTCGTTAACGATTTGACAAAGCTTGAACTTGCAGAAGCACTGGATGAACATAAAAACCTTTGTGCTGGCTATCCTCGTAATGGGGATGGTGTAGATATGTATCCTAGCAGTCATCAACCAGAACTAGTGGGAAGTGAAAAGTAATGACGGAACTAGTCAAAATACCCAAAGCTAGACCAGTAACACCTTTAGGGATTCTGACAGAGCAATTGGAGAGTATCATTCTTCTAGTCAAAAAGCAAGTCATTCCCAAAACAAAACTAGTAGATGAACTCAACTCTGTCTGGGAATTAGCAGCAGGTCTAGATTCATACATCGGGGAATATACCACAAAAGAATCGAATGAACTAGCAGAGCTTGCCCACAAGACAGCAAAAGAAGCTTGGGAGAGAAGATACACCGAAGGAACAACCGTGCGTCCCCTAGAGCAAGAAATGCTCTCAGGACACGTAGAAGGACAAGTTCTGAAAATGTTCATCCACATGACCAAAGCTACCAAAGTATTGGAAATAGGGATGTTCACAGGCTACTCAGCATTAGCAATGGCAGAAGCACTACCACCTCATGGGCAAATTGTTGCCTGTGAAGTAGATCCATACACTGCCGAATTTGCACAACAAGCCTTCGATAAATCTCCTCACGGGCAGAAAATTCGCGTAGAGGTAGGTAAAGCCCTCGAAATACTCGACAAACTGGTTGAAGAAAACGAGAAATTTGACTTCGTATTCATCGACGCCGACAAAAAAGAGTACGTCGCCTACTTCAACACCCTACTAGACAAAAACCTCCTCTCCACAGACGCATATATCTGCGTAGATAACACCCTCCTACAGGGAGAAGTCTACCTAAATAAACAGCGCACAGCCAACGGAGAGGCGATCGCTCAATTCAACCAAATAGTAGCCGCCGATCCTCGTGTTGAGCAAGTGTTACTCCCACTCAGGGACGGATTAACCATCATCCGACGCTTACCAGCACAATAAATCTCCCAGAATCATCCACTGTAAAAAAAATTAACCACAGATAAACACAGATAAACACGGATAATACATCTGTGTTCATCAGTGTGCATCTGTGGTTTCTTAATCTTCTTCGCGTCTTCGCAGTTCATTCAAAAATGGCACAAACAATATCGCCTCCATCTCCAACAACAAACACCACCCCAACTTCCACCCAAAAAATCACAGCCCTAGTAAAAAACATCGGGACACTCACACTACTACTCTTAGCACTACCAATAAACCTTACTCTAGTGATCATCACCCTACTCTGGTCTGTCATCAGCCAACCATTTAGAGCCAAAGTAACCTCCGTCGCACCAAAAAACATACTTATCAGCGGCGGCAAAATGACCAAAGCACTACAGCTAGCCCGCTCATTTCATGCAGCAGGTCACAGAGTAATATTAATTGAAACTCACAAATACTGGTTATCAGGACATCAATTTTCCAAAGCCGTCAACCGTTTCTACACAGTTCCCGATCCACAAAAAGACTTAGAAGCTTACATCCAAGCCCTACTGGATATCGTGCAAAAAGAAAACATCGATGTTTATGTTCCCGTTTGCAGCCCAGTAGCCAGCTATTACGACTCTTTAGCAAAACCAGCGCTCTCCCAACACTGCGAAGTATTTCACTTTGACGCAGATGTTACGCGCATGTTAGATGATAAATATGCCTTTAGCGAGAAGGCAAAAAGCCTGGGTTTATCCACTCCCAAATCCTTTAAAATCACAGATCCAGAACAAATATTAAACTTCGACTTTTCCCAAGAAACACGTAAATACATACTTAAAAGTATACCATACGATCCAGTAAGACGCCTGAACTTAACTAAACTTCCTTGCGCCACACCAGAAGAAACCGCAGCCTTCGTCAAAAGCTTACCCATCAGCCCGGAAAAACCTTGGATAATGCAAGAATTCATCCCGGGAAAAGAATACTGCACCCACAGCACGGTTCGTAACAGTGAATTAAGATTACACTGCTGCTGCGAATCCTCAGCAGTCCAAGTAAACTACGAAAACGTCGCCAACACCAAAATCCTCCAATGGGTACAACGCTTCGTCCAAGGATCAGAAATAACCGGACAATTATCCTTCGACTTCATTGAAGCAGAAGATGGAACAGTATACGCGATCGAATGTAACCCCCGCACACATTCCGCCATCACCATGTTCTACAATCATCCCGGAGTAGCAGACGCATATCTGAGCCAAACCCCTCAACCCACTACCCTACAACCACTACCCAACAGCAAACCCACCTACTGGCTTTACCACGAAATATGGCGACTAACCGGAATTCGCTCCTTCTCCCAACTAAGCACCTGGCTCAATAACCTACTGCGAGGAAAAGACTCCATCTACAGCCTTCAAGATCCCCTTCCCTTCCTCACCGTACACCACTGGCAAATTCCACTACTCCTACTCCAAAACCTACAAAAACTCACTGGCTGGATCAGAATAGACTTCAACATCGGCAAACTAGTCGAACTAGGCGGAGACTAAATCCTTTTTGCGGTTTATTTTCCTTGGCGTTCTTGGCGTCTTGGCGGTTCCAAAGTAAAATACAGGTATGTATCCTAAATTTTTACCTACCACAGTAGGGCAACTAACAGAAGCCGCCTCAATTGCTCTTGCGCAAAGCATAGAGCAAATAGCCATCACCACTCCCCTGAGTACACAACCAATTGCCACCACCTACGTACATCAGGGTAGTGGTAGTACACCTTTTCTATTAATACACGGCTTTGACAGTTCTGTGTTAGAATACCGTCGCCTCCAGCCACTTTTAGCAACTCACAATGAAACCTGGGCAGTAGATTTATTAGGTTTTGGGTTTACAGAAAGGCCTGCGGGGATAAAATTAAACACGACAGATATTAAAACCCATCTTTACGGTTTTTGGAAAACTCTAATTAACCAACCAGTAATTCTCGTTGGCGCTTCAATGGGTGGTGCAGCAGCAATTGATTTCACTCTCACTTACCCGGAAGTGGTGCAAAAGCTGGTGTTAATTGACAGTGCCGGTTTAACAGGAAGTTCACCTTTTGGCAAATTTATATTTCCACCTTTAGATTATTTAGCTACTGAATTTTTACGTAATCCTAAAGTGCGTCAGCAAATTTCTCGAGCTGCTTATAAAAATAAGCAGTTAGCGACAATTGATGCTCAATTATGTGCAGCATTACACCTGGAAGCTTCTAGTTGGAGTAAAGGTTTAATTGCTTTTACTAAAAGTGGTGGTTACACTGCTTTTAAATTTAAGAAACTGGCAGAAATTCAGCAGCCCACGCTAATTTTATGGGGCGATTCTGATCGGATTTTAGGTACTAAAGATGCTCCCAGGTTTAAGCGGGCGATTCCAAATAGTCAGTTAATTTGGATTAAAGATTGTGGGCATGTTCCTCATTTAGAACAGCCACAAATCACCGCCCAGCACATTCTACAATTTTTAATCAAGTAACCACATTGGAGAAGAGTTTTCACCAGACTCGTCGATTGACTTTTCTGGTAGGGGTTCTACTGGACGATAGGATTTTTTGTAACTTGTTGGTTGATAATTTTTTGTTGGTTGAGGACTTTTTGTGGGTTGAATATTTTGGGTTTGTTGATGACTTTTTGTGGGTTGAATATTTTGGGTTTGTTGATGACTTTTTGTAGGTTGAATATTTTGGGTTTGTTGAGGACTTTTTGTGGGTTGAATATTTTGGGTTTGTTGATGACTTTTTGTGGGTTGAATATTTTGTGGTTTATTTAAAGCGTTAATTTCTTCTGTAAGTTGGGTATTAGATTCTGCAAGCTGTAGAGCAACTTTTTTGGCTTCGACTAGTTCTTTGGATGCTTTTTCTGCTAATGCTTTTTGCTTGGCTAAATTTGATTGTAACTCTTCAATTTGTTGAAGTAAGTCAGCTTCATTTTGCTGCGAGCGCGTTAATGTTTCTCTTAATTCTTCTACTGTTGCTTCTAAATCGGCTTTGGTAGGATTGATACGCTTTGTGGTTGTATGTTCGACTGCTGGTATTTTCTCCTCGTCTACATTCGTTAAAAGTGCCGTTTCTTCGTCTGAAGGAGAATCAGACTCAACAGAAGAAGGCACGGGCGTGGCATTTGTGTCAATGGTAATTTCACCTTCTGAGGATGTACCTTTTTGTGCTTCTTCTTGTAATAAATTAGAAATACGTTTCTTAGTAGCCATCATTCCCTCCAATCTTGCTTTATTTCATCAGCTACACGGCGATAGTCTAATTCAGCCTCTCGTGCATTGTTTCCTCGCCATTGAGCGATCGCTACTCCTTCCAGCGCTGCTCTTTCATGTGCTTTGTAGACACGGATAAAGGTTTTACATGCGGGTATTCCTAGTTGCAGCAATGTGTTTTGAGCTTCCAGTACTTCCGCTAAACTACGTGTATCCACTTTAGTAAACAGCACCCGATGAGGAGTTCCCACAGGGATAACTGCTTTTCTTACTGTCTCAATCAAAACAGCCAAATCCATTGGTGCACATGGTGTGGGCAATACCAAATAGTCGGCATTCGCCACTACCGCCGTTAGTGCTTCAGATTGCAGTGCCGGAGGCGTATCCACCACTACTAGATCGTAACCTGTTATCTTTCGTAAATGAGTTAAAAGTTTGGGATTTGTCTCTTGGGATAAATCAAAACCCATACCGTTTTGACTACGCCCATACCACCAACTTGCAGAACCTTGAATATCAGCATCTACAAGTAGAACCTTTTTTTCTGAAGCAAAGGTTGCAGCTAGATTGACTGCAGTAGTTGTTTTACCCACTCCTCCCTTGCCGTTGAGAATAGCGATGATTCTTGGCACTGCTTTGATAAGTGATCCTGCCCTAATTACGAATATACCGCTTTATGGCACATGAATTACATTTGCCACAATGGAATCTATCCGATTAAATCTATAAGTTTTTATGACCGCAACTAACAGTTTACCTGATGGTCCACAAATACCTATACTTCTAAGGCGATTGAAGTTTATCTTTCAACCCCTAGAATACGTGGAAGATTTTGCCAAAGCTTATGGTGACAACTTCACTGTCTGGAGCAGCAACCATACTCCTCTCATCCACTTCAGTCATCCCCAAGCACTACAACAGATTTTTAATGCTGATTCGGCTCAGTTAGCATCTGGGGGTGGGAATCGAGCGTTACGAATTTTGCTTGGCGATCGCTCCCTCATTATTTTGGATGGCGATCGGCATCAGCGTCAACGTCAACTCTTAACTCCTCCCTTTCATGGAGACAGGATGAGAGCTTACGGCGAGACAATCTGTGAAACCGCCACCGCAGTAAGCGGAGAGTGGAAAACAGGCAAACCCTTCAATATCCGTGCGTCAATGCAACAAATCACCCTGCGCGTTATCTTACGAGTAGTTTTTGGGTTAGATGAAGACGAGCGCTTTCAACAACTCCGCCAACTACTAACTTCAGTACTAGACTTAATGGGTTCTCCCTTAATGTCCGCCGCGATCATTTTCAGCTTCTTACAAAAAGATTTAGGTGCATGGAGTCCTTGGGGACGGATAGTGCGGAACCTGCAACAAATAGATGAACTGATTTATGCTCTAATTCGAGAACGACGGGCAGAATCTAACCAAAATAGGCAGGATATTCTCAGTTTAATGATATCAGCCCGTGATGTAGACGGTCAACCAATGACCGACCAAGAATTACGTGATGAGTTGATGACATTGCTCACAGCAGGACACGAAACCACCGCCTCAGCACTAACATGGGCTTTTTACTGGGTTGATTACTTACCAGAGGTGCGTGAAAAATTACAAACCGAACTCAACAGCCTTGGGGAAAATCCCGATCCAAGTGTTGTTGCCAAATTACCCTACCTCACAGCAGTTTGCCAAGAAACATTGCGAATCTACCCAATTGTCATGAGTGCTTTTTTACGGGAAGTAAAATCCCCAATAGAAATTATGGGCTACAAACTGCCAGTGGGAACAGTAATTGCTCCCAACATCTACTTAGCGCACCATCGCGAAGAAGTTTACCCACAGCCAAAGCAATTCAAACCAGAACGCTTTTTAGAACGGCAATTTTCACCCTACGAATACTTACCCTTTGGTGGTGGGCATCGTCGCTGTATTGGATTGGCGTTTGCCCAATATGAAATGAAACTGGTGTTAGCAACAATTCTTTCCCAATATCAAGTATCCCTCGTCAATAAACGTCCCGTGCGTCCTGTTCGTCGTGGACTTACATTAGCAGCACCAGGAAGTTTGCGAATGGTAGCTAAACCTTTAACAAAGCGTGCCAACACTCCCGCCTTAGTTTGATACCTTCTCGCCTCGTTCCCAGCCTCAGGCTGGGAATGCATTCCTTGAGGCTCCGCCGCTACCTGGCAATTTGCTAAAATTAACTGTGTAACATTTATCAAAATTGTAGTAAATTGCTATGAAAAATTACAGTTTATGCACATTGTTACTCGTCCGAGACTTGTAGAGTTCAATTTTGTTTTAGCTTCTCTTCACAATAGCTTCTGCCCGTTTTATCGTAGCTTGCAACTCAGCATCAACTAATTGCTGTAATTCCTCATTTTGTGCTGGAGTAAGTTTGTCGCCAACAGCGTTAGCGTGGAGAAACTGATCCATTAGTTTCCGTAGCTTTGATTGCTGGTTGGCGTTAAAAAAATTATCGGGACGAAACCGCTGTATAGTTATAACTGTTTCACCATTTTCTGCAAGCCCTTGTGTTGCTAATTCACTTTCTCGCATATCGAGAGCTTGACCTGGTGTTGCACCAATTGCCTGTTGCAGTCCGCAAATTGCCCGATAAGTTGTTTGCGAGAGCGCCTGCTTCTGAAACAATCTTGATGGTTGTCATGGTTCGCTTGTCAATGGGTCAGTATTTTCTAATTTTAACTACAAGCGTGAGAAATCAGATCCCCGACTTCTTTAAGAAGTCGGGGATCTTGGATGCGCACATCTACTTTTTTATCTTGCACTTGATGTTTCTTTCGCCTTTAAAGAATTAATGAAGAAAACTCTTTTACTTCTTTAAATCTTAATAAAACTTATGAATTTACTCCCTATAGAATCGTGAGGGGTTTTACCCATAAGTAAATGAGTAAAAATCAAGGAGAATAATAATGTCACAGACACTTACAGATAATTACACGGTCAATCCCGAACTCAACAGTGCGATCGCAATCACCGTCCCGCCGATTGTGACTCCTGCTGTAATTCAGCAAGATTTGTACTTCGGACGCAACATACCTGTGGGTGGAGAGGTATCAGAAGAACAGTTCCAAGCGTTTATCGATAATGTCGTTACTCCTCGGTTCCGAGGCTCATTCACTTTCAATACTATTGGGCGCTTCCAAGACGAGACAAATAACATCATCGGGGAACAATCCAATGTCGTTACTCTGGTTCTAGAAGACACTGTGCAAAATGAAATTGCTGTCAACGAAGTGCTGGCATCCTACCAGGAACAGTTCCAGCAATCGGGTAGTCTACGAGTTGTCAACAAAGATAACTTCAAAGCGACTTCTCCTAATACAGTGACAGATTTGATTGACAACGATCCCATCCCACAACTAATTCAGGCAGATTTGTACTTCGGACGTAACATACCTGGAGGTGGGGAAGTCTCTGAAGTACAGTTCCAGGCGTTTCTCGATGGTGTCGTTACTCCTCAGTTCAGCGGACTCACCGCTTTCAATGCTACAGGACAGGGGCGAGACGAGTTCAATAACATTAATAGGGAACAGATCAATGTCGTTACCCTAATTCTGGAAGACACCCAGATAAACGAGAACGCCATCAATAACGTGCTGAGAACCTACCAGGGACTGTTTGGGGGAGCATTTGCCGCGCAAACGATCAACGAAGGTGTCCAAGTTAGTTTTGGTCCAGCGATAGATTTGATTGATAATGATCTCATCCCAGAATTCATCCAAGCAGATTTGTACTTCGGACGCAACATTATTGGAGGGGAAGTCTCTGATGAAAAGTTCCTGGGATTTATTGATGATGTGATTGCTCCTCGCTTCATTGGACTAACCGCTTTCGATACTATTGGGCAGACGCGAGACGCGATTAATAACATTACCAGGGAGAGATCGAATGTCGTCACCCTAATTTTGGAAGACACCCAGGCAAACGAGGACGCCATCAACGACGTGCTGACAACCTACCAGCAGCAATTCTTGGGAGCAGGTGTTCTGCAAGTTATTGATGAAAATGTCGGTGTATTCTTTGATGTTTTACCAGTTAATACCATCTCTGGTATTGGCGGAACAAATACCCTCAGTGATATCCACATAATTTAACTACTTAAAGTTTCCAACTGCTCACTCAGGCTTTGTTCCAGTTGTTCTAATAACGTATCCACATCCTTACCAACTTGGGTAAAGCAAGTAGGTGGTGCTGGTTGAGATTCAAAATGAATTAACTTTATTTGGTCCTTACCAATCCCGATCATCAGAACTTCAACTTCAGGTTTATAATGCTTGACAAGCCCGATAATTTCCTGAAGTCTATTTTCGACTCTACTATTTAACTTGTTGATCGCCTCTTGGGGACAATACACAAAATGTGGTTTTGGTTGTAAATCAATACCAATAACACCCATGCCCGAACCATTTTCTTGCCACAAACCCCATGACAGCGCGGCTAATTCTTGCTGATGAGCTTGCACAAATCGATCTAACTGACGCCGCCACTGGTTATCTGGTGTTTCAGGTTGGGTATTACCAAACATCATAGTAATTTTAGATTTTGGATTGTAGAGACGTTCCGGCGGAACGTCTCTACGGATGGACGTGAATTTTATTTTAAACCAGATTGTACACGCCACAAACTGGCATAAATTCCGTTTTGATTGAGCAACTCTTCATGGGTTCCTGACTCGACTAGTTTTCCGTATTCCATGACATAAATACAACTAGCATTGCGGATGGTAGAAAGGCGGTGAGCGATCGCAATTGTGGTTCTATTTACTGTGATACGTTCGAGGGATTTTTGAATTGCGGCTTCTGTCTCATTATCTACAGCTGATGTAGCTTCGTCGAGAATGAGGATGGGAGGATTTTTCAAAACAGCGCGAGCGATCGCAATCCGTTGTCTTTGCCCACCAGATAACTTTTGTCCTCGTTCACCCACAATTGTCTCATAACCTTGGGGCAGTCGCATAATAAAATCGTCTGCCTCAGCAATTTTAGCTGCCCTGATAATTTCTTTATCCCCTGCCTGAGGATTGCCGTAAGCGATATTCTCTGCTACACTACCATGAAACAAAAATACATCCTGACTTACCAAACCAATACAGCGGCGTAAATCTCGTAAATTTAACTTCTCGATATTAATGCCATCAAGAGCAATAGTTCCTGATTGCACTTCGTAAAATCGTAATAACAGTTTCACCAAAGTGCTTTTCCCAGAGCCTGTGGAACCTACAATGGCAATTGTTTTACCTGCCGGAATATGTAAAGTTAAATTTCTGATTGCTGGTTGCCTATCTGTATAAGCAAAAGTGATGTTTTTTAAATCCAATTCTCCCTTTACTTCATCTACTGGCAAAGAAACATCCCCCGTAGGAATGGTAATAGGAGTATCCAACAAATCCATTACCCGATTAGTGGAAGCCATTGCCCGTTGATACTGGTCGAAGGTTTCGCCTAATCTAGTTAAAGGCCAAAGTAGCCGCTGGATTAAAAACACCAACACACTGTAAGTACCTACAGACATTGTGCCATTAACTGCTGCCATACCACCATACAATAGTAATGCTGTAAAACCTATCAAAATCAACATCCGAATTAGGGGTACGAATGCAGCAGAAAGTTTAATTGCCTTAGCATTACTACGACGATAGGCTTCACTTTCTTGTGCTAAACGTGAAACCTCGTAATCTTCTGATGTAAAACTTTTGATCGTAGTAATGCCGCTTAAATTATTTGCCAGACGAGAGTTGAGTAAACCTACCTTTTCTCTGACATCAGCATAGCGTGGGGCAAGCAAATCTTGATAAGCAAACGAACCCCAAAGTATAAAGGGTATGGGCGACATTGCCATCCAAGCCACACTAGGAGCCAAAAGAAAGAAAGCACCGCCAATAATGACTACAGTTGTAGCAACTTGGAGAATATCATTAGCTCCCACATCTAAAAAACGTTCCAATTGGTTGATGTCGTCACTCAGGATAGACATCAAACCGCCCGTACTGCGTTCTTCAAAATACGCTAATTCCAATTCTTGCAAATGTTTGTAAGCATCTAGACGTAAATCGTGCTGAATGTTTTGTGCCAAATTGCGCCATAGTCTACCATAGGCATATTCAAACACCGATTCGAGAATCCAAATGATGACAGTGAGAACCGAAAGAATTAAAAATTGACTAAAGACATCTTTTACTCCCAGTTGTGCAATGATAGAATCTTGCTGCTTTACGACTACATCTACTGCAATACCAATTAACCCTGGTGGTGCCAAGTCGAAAAGTTTGTTGAGGATAGTGCAAGCAGTCGCTAGCCTTATTTGCTGACGATACTGATGTCCGTAGTCTAGTAGACGCTGAAGGGGATGAACAGAAGGCTTACGCCCTCTAGATACCCGACCTGATTTTAGTACTGTAGCCACAGTGTTTTACAGTTGCTAGATACCGAATTTTATCACACAATAAAGTGTTTTAGGCTAGGTACGGAGTTTGAAAAAAGATTTTTTGAGAAACCTAACAAAAGCTGAGACAGAAAAATTTATACTTTATAAACACTAGCTACACAGCAATTACATTAACTTAATGTAAAATATATTACTACTCGTTACCGCGATTACTTAAGTTGAGCGAACTTAACTTTTTCAACTCTTAACAGGAGACATAAAGGTGAAAAATCAGCAATTAGGGACATGGCAAAATGTACTCTTCTGTATTTTAGTAACAATACTTGTTATCCTTAGTATAAACTCCTTTATTATTATTAATCCAGGACAAGCAGGAGTACTTAGTATCTTGGGAAAAGCCAAAGATGGAGCTTTAATAGAGGGGTTACACCTTAAACCACCTTTTATTTCCGTAATTGATGTATATGATTTAACTGTACAGAAATTTGAGGTTCCAGCAGAAAGTTCTACTAAGGATTTACAAACCCTATCGGCTAGGTTTGCTATTAACTTTCGTCTTGATCCTACAAAGGTTGTTGAAGTAAGAAGAAAACAAGGAACTTTAGAAAATATCGTTGCTAAAATCATTGCACCTCAAACGCAGGAATCATTTAAAATAGCAGCGGCGAGAAGAACAGTTGAGGAAGCTATAACTAAGAGAAATGAATTGAAAGAAGACTTTGATACAGCATTAGGTCAACGCCTAGATAAATATGGAATAATAGTACTAGATACCAGTGTGGTAGACTTAACTTTTTCCCCAGAGTTTGCTAGAGCAGTGGAAGAAAAACAAATTGCTGAACAAAGAGCGCAAAGAGCTGTTTATGTGGCGCAAGAAGCTGAACAAGAAGCACAGGCAGATATTAATCGTGCCAGAGGTAAGGCGGAAGCTCAAAGACTATTAGCTGACACTTTGAAAGCTCAAGGGGGACAGTTAGTTCTACAAAAAGAAGCAATTGAAGCTTGGAAGAGTGGTGGCGCTCAGATGCCAAAAGTTCTTGTCATGGGTAATGAATCTAATAGTAGTGTTCCATTTCTTTTCAATTTAGGTAAGATGCAAGATTAAGCAGAATTGTTAATGGGTATATCCAAATTAGAAACACAGTAAACATAAAGGAATAATAAATAAATTTATGTCGAGAAAAAATCAGAGTAATATAACTGTTCAAGAAGCAAAAAAAGTTTTGACTAAGTTCAACTGTGTAGACGTTGCTCCGCCGATTAAACCATCAGAAAAAGTTTCAATTAGAGAAGCTTTACTTTTCCTATGCAGCCTTTCTGATTACCAAATATTAGGTATTTGTGCAGATACAGCAGAAGAAGGAATGTTAGCGATGAAAACCTATTCGCAAGCATTTGGCTATGAACCTCCCAACAATTTACCAAACATTGATGGTCCTGTTTATATCAAATTAAACGGCAAAAACGGCGTGTGTTATATCGATTCCTATTTCGGACACCATCGTGGTGTACTAGTTTCTTGCCAATCTTACTCTCAAAGTGGAATTAACGAATTATATGGGCATTTACCCTTAGATTTATTTGTCTAAGCTGTTGCGTTGACAAAAATGCGCACTCATGTAGGTAGCTAATAGCTAATAGCTAATAGCTTGTTTACCATTAGCAATTAGCTATTAGCTGTCTTTACAAGAATCTGACATTTGCTCAATAACTAAATTATTATGAGTTTAATTACACTACAATCTGTTAAAAAAGATTTTGGGATCAAAGAAATTTTAAAAGATGCTAGCTTTAGCCTAGATGCTACTGATAAAGTTGGTTTAATTGGTACTAACGGTTCCGGTAAATCAACATTATTAAAAATGATCGCTGGGCTAGAGCCTACTGATAGCGGTCAAATTTTAGTCAATTCAGGTGCAAAAGTTATATACTTACCACAGCAGCCAGATGTAGATGAAAATCGTACTGTTTTGGAGCAAGTCTTTGCTGATAGTGGCGAACAAATGACTTTGGTACGTGAGTATGAAGAACTTTCTGCTCAATTAGTTCATAAACCAGAAGATAAACAGTTGATGGCGCGTTTGTCTTCTATCACGGGGCAGATGGATACAACTGGTGCGTGGGAATTAGAAACTAATGCTAAAATAATTCTTTCCAAGTTAGGAATTACAGATTATAATGCTCTAGTTGGCACTTTGTCTGGTGGTTATCGTAAGCGCATAGCTTTGGCTACAGCTTTGCTTTTAGAACCAGATTTGTTGTTGATGGATGAGCCGACAAACCATCTGGATGCAATTTCTGTGGAGTGGTTGCAAAGTTATTTGAATCGCTATCGTGGCGCACTCTTACTCATTACTCACGATCGCTACTTCTTAGACCGCGTTACCAATCGTATCATTGAAATTGATCGCGGCGACATTTACACTTACACAGGTAACTATTCTTATTACTTAGAAAAGAAAGCTCTCGCTGAAGAATCTGCTGTTAGCACTCAACGAAAACACCAAGGTGTACTACGGCGCGAGTTAGAATGGCTCAAAAAAGGACCAAAAGCTAGAAGTACAAAGCAAAAAGCCAGAATTGATCGCATTGGGGAAATGCAGCAAACTGAGTTTAAACAAGCTCAGGGTAAAGTTGATATTGCCACACCCGGTCGTCGCATTGGCAAAAAAGTTATAGAACTTAATCATATATCAAAGTCCTACAACGGACGCACCTTAATTAAAGATTTTACTTACGAATTTAGTCCAGAAGACCGTATTGGTATTATTGGTGGTAATGGAGCAGGTAAATCCACCTTATTAGATATCATCACTGAGCGTGTTCAACCAGATGCTGGTAGTGTAGAAATTGGTGCGACAATTCACATTGGTTATTTCAACCAACATTCAGAGGAATTACTCACAGCGTTGAACGAAAATCAGCGCGTGATTGACTACATTAAAGAAGAAGGGGAAAATGTCAAAATTGCTGACGGAACAACAATTACGGCTTCACAAATGTTGGAGCGGTTTTTGTTTCCAGGTAATCAGCAGTATGCCCCGATTCATAAACTTTCTGGTGGCGAAAAACGACGCTTGTTTCTCTTGCGCGTGTTGATGAGTGCGCCGAATGTTTTGATCTTAGATGAACCGACAAATGATTTAGACGTGCAAACCTTGGCGGTACTAGAAGAATATTTAGAGGATTTTTCCGGATGTGTAATTGTAGTTTCTCACGATCGCTACTTCCTTGACCGCACAACAGAAACAATCTTTGCCTTTGAAGCACAGGGTAATATCCGCCAATATCCTGGTAATTACTCAGTTTATCTCGACTACAAAAAAGCCGAAGAAGAAGACAAGCAACAAACTGCCAGCCCCAAGGAAAAGCCAAAAAATGTAGAGACGTTGCCAGCAAAGTCTCCAGATACACAAAACAAAAAGCGGCGCGGATTATCAAATTGGGAAAAGCGGGAGTTTGCACAACTCGAAGGGAAAATTGCTCAACTAGAAGCAGAGAAAGTAGAAACAGAGAAAGCTCTGACAACTGTTCCCCCCGGCAATTACTCCCAAGTACAAAAACTTTACGAACAAGTTGAAACTCTCAAACAAGCGATCGATACAGCAACCGAACGCTGGATGGAATTAGCCGAAATCGATCAGTAGGGGCGAACAGACGCTTCAAACAGCGCGTCTCTACAATATTCTTCACTGCTATGTCTATTGAGTGCATAAAAATTTTTAAGCCCCCGGTAAGTAGTGACAGAAGCGGTTGAAACCACTGCTCAACATAAACTACAAAGGGAAGCTGAAACAATGGACACCAAAATTTTACTTGAACAATGCCAACTAGCAAATCTACAATCTGGTAAGCGGATCACAATTCTCGGTGCTGGAATCGCAGGTTTAGTAGCAGCGTATGAACTAGAGCGCTTGGGGCATGAAGTTGAAATCATCGAAGGTAGCCCACGCATTGGCGGACGAGTATTAACACACCGCTTTGGTAATTCGCCAGATGCACCCTACGCTGAACTCGGAGCAATGCGTATCCCCAGCGAACATAAACTAACATTGCATTACGTACATGAAATGGGACTTTCTCACAAACTGTGCAAGTTTATGACAGTGTTTGAGGAAAGCAACGCGCTCATGAACATCAACGGTGAAGTGCTGAAAATGAAAGATGCACCCCGTGTATTACAACAGACAGAAGGTGGTATATTTAGTGACACACGTTACTCCCAAAAAACCCGCTTGTTTGCCGCTTGGCTAAAAACAATCATCAATACGATCGCCCCTGGTAATCTACGTTCTGATTTTGAACGTGACTTGCACTCTCACTTAATGGATGAGTTAGAGCGCTTAGATTTAGACCCCTACTTCAGTGAAGATGGCGAAACGATTGACTTGAGCTGCTTCTTAACTCAAAATCCCAGTTTCCGCGCCAAGTGTTCTCAAGGATTGGATATTTTCCTGGGCGACATCATGACCGAAACTAGCCATGACTTGTTGCAACTTAAAGGTGGGATGGATCAATTAATTCAGCGTTTGGCTGCTTCAATTAAGGGTTCCATCAAGTGCAACTGTGAAGTAGTCGGCATTGCCGTACAAAAAGACCACGTTGAAATCACAACTCAGGAAAACGGACAGTTGCATACTCGTCAGAGTGACTATGTATTATGCACCATCCCCTTCAGTATATTGCGCAAGTTGGAATTAAAAGGTTTTGATCAAGATAAACTTGATTCGATTCACAACACCGTCTACTGTCCCGGTACTAAGGTAGCATTTCACACTCGTGAATCATTCTGGTCAAAAGATGGTATTAAAGGTGGTGCTTCTTTCAGCGGTGAAGGTGTACGTCAAACATATTACCCCAGCGTGAAGTTCAATCCAGAGCATGGTAGTGTCATGTTAGCTAGCTACACCATCGGTGATGATGCTGAACGGATGGGAATGATGTCGGAGTCTGAGCGCTTTGACTACGTTCAAAACACGGTAAGCAAAATTCACCCAGAACTAAATGCACCGAACATGATTGTTGACAAAGCTTCCATCGCCTGGGGTAACTACAAGTGGAGTGCTGGCGGATGCACAATTCACTGGGATGATAGCGAATCTAATTACCTTGCCGCCCAAAGATCCCAAAACACCCTATTCTTCGCTGGCGAACACTGCTCTCGCTTTCCCGCATGGCTACAAGGTTCCATTGAGTCAGCAATCGAAGCCGTCTACGATATCGTTAAGCACAAACAAGTTGCACAATCCACCATACCTACTCTTGTGCCTCAAGCCAACTCAATTACCACCATAGCTGTTTCGGTTCAAGTTGGAGTCCGTTAACAATAGCTAGATTTGCATTAACTTTCACATCCCTGGAGGCAAGCATCAAGAAAATTTAACAATCAACTTTCCATTTTCAATTCAGCTTAACCCTTTTTCTTCTGCCCGCCACCAGCGGGCTTTATTTATAATTGTAAAAAGAACTTATGTTTTGGCAGCAGCGGTACTTTATCAGTTAAAACTTATACAAACTAAATAAATTACATTTCTTGTGGGATGGGCATCTTGCCCGTCCCAGAAATTGGGCGGGCGGGGACGCCCACCCCACTCATAGTCTTGCACTTTATTAAATTCACATTCCTAAGTTATGAAACAAATTGTGGACGCTATCTATGAAAATGGAGTTTTCCGCCCCTTAAAAAACCCGGAAATATCTGATGGAGAAAAAGTCAGACTAACTGTGGAGACAAGCTCTTTGCTAACTCCAGAGGAGATGCTTGAACTAGCTGCTCAGGTATATCAAGATTTATCTGCTGAACAAGTAGACGAAATAGAGAAAATTGCACTTGAGCGCTGCGACTTTTTCGGAGAAAAAAGTGCATAATGGCTGTTACACAAGTTTTATTAGACACGGATATACTCTCAGCAATTCTAAAACAGAATTCAGAACAATGAAAAACATTTTAATCGAATTACTGAACTCCAGGTGCACAATTGGTTAAAGCAGTGAATGTATAGAAAGAGCTAGAACTCTTTGCTTGTTGGGCATTAAATTTTCTAAGGTTCATATCGTACAATTACTTGCTTTGACAAGATTGAATTTGCACAATTAACATTTCCCAGCAAATTACAAAGATATCTTACTTCTGAAAGACCAATAACGACACGAACACGGAAGCCGTAATCAGTTGGGGAAACTTCATATAAAAAAGGTTTATCAAAGTTGGCAGTGAGTGCCGTTGCTAAGACTGGTGTTGTACAAATTATCGCTTTTTTATTTGGAGGTATATAATAATCCATAAAAAAATCATGATCTTCTGAGTCTTGGCTCCAACCACTGCCTACCTGATTTGTAGACCATGATATACATTTATCATCGAGTCCCTTATCATAATCAAATCCTCTTTGCACAACAACTTTAGAAATAAAATTAGGATTGTCTATGTGTGCTTCTTTCTGCTCTTCTAATTCTCTAGTAATATTATCAATATTGATAATTCTTGCCCTCACAATATCAACTAAGAAGCTGGTAGCTAATAAAGGAATGCCTAACCCTATTGTTATTGCTAACACACGTTTTTTAAATTTATCTAGTAAAATCAACTGTTTCATGCTTATTTTTGTGTTATAATATAGTGTTTTACTATAAAACTCTATGCTTGACTCATCGACGCAAAACCAACATAACAAAGCCATTGAGTTTTTAGCACAAAGTCCCCAACAACGTTTACTAATTCTTCAAGAACTTGGCATAGCTCGTTACGATTTCTTAACTAAGCTACGGTTAAATGATGCAAATATCAGCTGTGTAATACGGTTTTTTCAGAATCCTCGTCAGCTAAAATTTCCCAATTTGGTAGGGGCTGATTTATCAGGGTTGGTTTTAGATGGGGTAAACTTTATTCGTGGCAATTTATCTGGGGCAAATATCAGAGGAAGTAGTTTAGTAAATGCTGATTTGATATTTGCTAATTTTACTTATGCTGATTTGAGAAATACTGATTTAAGGGGTGCTACTCTTAATGAAACTGTATGGTTGAATTCTTTGGTGGATGAGTGTCAGTTTGGTGGTGGAATTGGGTTGACACACACTCAAGTTCAATATTTACTAGATCGTGGTGCTGAGTTCTCTTTTTAGAGTATGAAGGCTGCTTAAAAATTACATATTTTTAAAAAGCTTGCCTGCTCTCTGAAACTACATCTACACGTCTATTGTTTTATTTCATAACAATCTTCAGGATAAATGAATATTTTTGCTATGATATCTAAAACTTATGAGACAATGTGAATCTTTAAGGAACGTAATGAAAAAGGTTACACTAACGGAATTGAGTAATAATATTGAGCGGCTACTTGATGAGGTACTAGAAACGGGTATTCCATTAGAAATTAACAAAAATGGAAAGTTGTTAAAAATTGTTCCTATAGAAACAAAAGATAAACTGAAAAATTTGACTTTTAAACCTAATGTCATTCAAGGAAATCCCGAGGATTTAGTTAATATCAGTTGGGAGCAGGAGGTTAATATTGATTTATCTTGATACTCATGTAGTAGTATGGCTCTATTCTGGTTTGACAGCTAAACTAACTGATACCGCTAAAAGTTTAATTAATGACAATGAAGTTTATACTTCGCCAATGGTTCGATTGGAGTTACAGTATTTATATGAGATAAGACGTATTGAAGATGAACATAAACCGGATTTGATTATTGACGATATGTCCGCTGAAATTGGTTTAAAGATATGTAATAAAAACTTTAATGATGTTATTAGCATTGCTTTAACGATTACTTGGACTCGCGATCCTTTTGATCGGATTATCACGGCAAATTCTCAGTTAAATAATAACATATTACTGAGCAAAGATGAAAATATTCTAAATAACTATCAGTATGCAAAATGGGAATCAGCTTAATAAATTGGGGTAAGAAATAAAATCCTTCCGTCGGCGTCTGGCGTGGTGCAGAGAAGAAATAAATGAAGAGAGTTATGAATAATTATATGAAGCTGCCAAAAAGGTTAATGTTATTGGGTTCGGGAGAGTTGGGTAAGGAATTTGTGATTGCTGTTCAACGTTTGGGTAATTATGTGATTGCTGTCGATCGCTATGCTAATGCTCCGGCAATGCAGGTTGCTAACTGCTGTGAGGTTATTTCCATGCTCAATGCGGATGATTTGGAAACTATTGTTAGCAAGCATCAGCCAAATTATATTATACCAGAGATTGAAGCAATTAGAACAGAAAAACTTGTGGAGTTTGAGCAAAGGGGAATTACAGTTATTCCTACGGCGGCTGCTACTAATTACACGATGAATCGGGATAGAATTAGAGAGTTGGCAAGTAAAAATTTAGGTATACGTACTGCTAGATATGGTTATGCGATCGCTTTAGAAGAGTTGATTAGTGTTAGTAATGAAATTGGGTTTCCTAATGTTGTGAAACCTGTAATGTCTTCTTCTGGGAAAGGACAATCTGTGGTAACTCACAAGGATGAGGTTGAGAAAGCTTGGAGTTATGCGAGCGCTAATTCCAGAGGTGATAGTCAAAAGGTGATTGTTGAAGAGTTTATGGGCATCGTCAAGAAAGAGGTGATTATCAAGAATCTTGGCAACCAGCAGAAATTTCCCAAGAAATGATATCGGAGGCACAAATAATAGCGAAAAAAGTCACTGATGGTTTGGGGGGAGCGGGAATTTTTGGCGTGGAGTTTTTTATTACGAAAGATGAAGTAATTTTTTCTGAGCTTTCTCCTAGACCTCATGATACGGGAATGGTGACATTAATCTCGCAAAATCTCAATGAATTTGAATTACATTTAAGAGCGATATTGGGTTTGCCCATCCCACATATAGAACAGTTGGGTGCTTCTGCTAGTGCTGTAATTTTAGCTCAGGAACATTTAGATTCGGTTGCATTTACAGGCATAGCAGAGGCATTGTCAGAAAAAGATGTAGACATTAGGTTGTTTGGTAAACCTAATGCCCATCCTTATCGACGAATGGGAGTCGCTTTAGCGAAATGTTGTAACATTCAAGAGGCACGGGAGAAGGCTACTAGAGCAGCAAGTAAAATCAAATTGGATTAGTTGAATTCAAGATTATTCCCGACGGTAATACAGGTAAGAGTAAAGGTTCCTCTAGCTTTTTAGGCTTCGGTTTCTCTGGCTTTTCAGGCTGCTTCGGGTTCTCTGGGCCTGGTCCGGTTGGCCGGGAGAGTAGAAGTATCTGACCGAACAATTCCACACCATTGAGCGCTTGAATAGCACTATCCTCCTGAGCTTCAGCGTTCTCTCCTTCCATTTCTACTGTCGTGATCTCGTCAATGCTTATCTTTCGGATTTTGCCATGTTTCTCAAACAGGTTGATTAAATCTGCCTCAGTTACCTGAGAAGCTAGATTAGTGACGAAGATAGTCATATTTTCCTCCAAACAAAGTAATGTAAAATCTGATCCAGATAAAAATCAAAATAGTGTAGCAAGTAAGTCTCAAGGAATTACTTTTAACTATCTTCTAAATAGGTTTAAGCAAAATTCACTTATGCACTTTTCCAGCTATTGAGCTTTAATTCCAGCACAAAGACTGCGATCGCTCTTTTGCACCTGTATGTTTGTTCTCAGATAATCGCTGACCCAATCACAACCGTAGCTCAGTAATTGATCAATACTTATAACATGATCCAAATCCCATACAAGCACTGTCCTATCTTCACTAGCTGAAGCAATTGTCTTACCGTCGGGACTGAACGCCACTCCCCAAACTGCATCATTATGACCGTTAAGGGTAGTCAGCAATGTGCCATCGCTGGCTCTCCACAGTTTTACCGTCTTGTCGCCACTTGCTGAGGCGATCATCTTACCGTCGGGACTGAACGCCACTCCCCAAACTGAAGCACTATGACCATTGAGAGTCCTCAACAAAGTGCCATCGCGCTGCCAAAGTTTCACCGTTTTATCTTCACTTGCCGTAGCAAAGATATTACCTTGAGGAGTGAAAACTACTGCACTAACTGGGGCATTATGATTATTGAGAGTCCTCAGCAAAGTGCCATCGCGCTTCCAGAGTTTCACCGTGTTGTCCCGGCTCGTCGAGACAATTATCTGACCGTCGGGACTAAAGGTAACTCCCCAAACTTCACTAGTATGACCATCGAGAGTAGTAAGCAAAGTGCCATTGCGGTTCCACAGTTTTACTTTGTGGTCATCACTTGCTGAAGCAATCATTTGACCATCGTGGCTGAAAGCTACTGCATTAACATAACCATTGTGACCATTGAGGGTAGCCAGTAAAGTGCCATCGCGCTTCCACAATTTCACCGTCTTGTCCAGATTCGCGGAGGCTATCGTCTGACCGTCAGGGCTGAACGCCACTCCCCAAACTCCGGAATGACCATTGATGGTGGTAAGCAGTGTACCATCAGGCTTCCAGAGTTTAACCTTTTTGTCCAAACTTGCGGAGGCAATTGTCTTACCATCTGGGCTAAATGTGACTGTAGTCACTCTTGTGCTATGACCATTGAGGGTGGTAAGCAAAGTATGATTCCACTTCCATAGTTTTACCGTTTGGTCTTTACTTGCTGATGCAATCATCCTACCGTCGGAACTGAAAGCAACTCCCCAAATTGTCGCGTCATGACTATTAATAAGAGTGGTAAGTTCGCTACCATCTCGCTGCCAAAGTTTGATCGCCCTGTCCCAACCAGCTGAGGCAATTGTCTGACCGTCAGGACTAAAGGCAACTGCGTAAACTTCGCCACTATGACCATTAAGGGTGGTAAGTTCTGTGCCATCAGGCTTCCAGAGTTTAACCTTTTTGTCCAAACTTGCTGAGGCGATTGTATTACCATCAGGGCTGAATGCTACTGCGCTTACTCTATCGTTGTGGTTGATAGTGGTAAGCAATGTGCCATCAAGTTTCCAGAGTTTGACCTTTTTGTCCCAACTTGCCGAGGCGATTGTATTACCATCAGGGCTGAACGCGACTGCGCTTACTTTTTCGCTATGACCATTGAGAGTTCCTAGCAACGTGCCATCAGGCTTCCAGAGTTTGACGGTATTATCTCCACTCCCTGTGGCAATGATATTACCATCGCGGCTGAACGCTACTCCATAAACACTATCGCTATGACCATTGAGAGTCCTTAGTAATGTGCCATCACGCTTCCAAAGTTTGACGGTATTATCTCCACTCCCTGTGGCAATCATTTGACTATCTGGGCTAAACGCAACGGCGTAAACTTTATCGCTATGATCATTGAGGGTGGTAAGTAATGTGCCGTCACTTTTCCAGAGTTTGACCGTCTTGTCCCCACTTGCTGTAGCAATGATCCCCCCATAGCCCCCCGAATTAAGGGGGGTTGGGCTAAACGCAACTGCATAAACTTGATCGCTATGCCCAGACAGGCGGTTATACTCAACTGCCCCATAAATTGCCCGCCTTAGCACGGATTCTACCCGAGTCTGGATCTCTGTGTCTACCCCACCTAACGTTTTTATTTTTTGCTTCGCTTTGATTGCTTCTATGAGCGCATCTAATCTTTTATTCGAGGCAAAGAGCGCTTCTGAAGATGTACTGAGTGCTTGGATCTCCCTAATATTTGCTTTGTGCGATTGCCACCAAGCTACAGCAGCAAGTGTTAGAGCTAACACCAAGCCTGCGCTCAACCCTGATATGGTAAGTTGCCGCCGGAGCAAGTGCTTCTTGATCTCGCGATCACGTTGTGCCTGCGAAGCTAAAATGAAACTTCTCTCCCCTGAACTTAGTTCCTCTTGGCGTTTAGTTTGCCAATATTCAGCATCTGCCAAAGGCTTTCCTCGCAACAGCGCTCCTTCATCGTGATTGCTCTTCTCCCAAGTACGCATTGCTGTGCGCAACTGCTCTTGCCAACGGCGAAACTCACCGTCAGTTTGTATCCATTGCTCTAGGCGTCCCCAGCTTCTAATTAGCGCCTCATGCACTATTTCCACCGTTTCCTCACCCCTGGAGTTGCAGTTGGTTACTACTAAACGAGTTGATGCCAAGTGCGTTACCAAATCCCAGTTTTCTTTTTTCACCTCATCACGAGTTGCTAACCTACGGGTAGGTTCTGTCTCTTCTCCTAAACGCACTAACTGCATCAACACGCGCTGCGCCCTGGCTCTGTTCGCCTCATCTAGTTGGGCATACACTGCTTCTGCGTGATTAGCCAAAGCTTCTTCAACTGTGCCAATTTCCTTATATGCCTGATGTGTGAGTAATCCAGATTGCTGTTTTGACCACAGTTGAGTCAAGGCAAACTCTAACAATGGTAAACTTCCTGACTGTTCTTCTACTGCATTAATTAGTGTATTTGTCAACTCTTTTTCTAACCCTACCTGCATTTGTGCTGCGGGCTTTTCAATTGCATTGCGCAATTCCTCACTGCTCATGGGACCTAAGTTGAGAACTGCTCCTTGCAAAGCATCGCTGAAGGAGCGGTAAGAAAGGGCATGTCCAAAAAAGTCGGCTCTTAAGGTAATAATTAGGGTAAATGCTGGAGCGCTACAAGCAGTTAGCAAAGCATCTAGGAACGGTTGGCGTTCTGACTCTGCACAAAGGGTGTAAAGTTCTTCAAATTGATCGACTATTAATACTAAGCGAGTGCCATAATTTTGCTGCACAAGCTTTTCTATAATTCTGTATAATACTTTTTGATCTTGCTTGAGTGCAATTTCTAGTTCTAGCTCTGCTATGCGGTGGGTATTGTGATTGGGATGCAGAGCATCCTGGAAGGCATTCTCAGCCGGAGGCTGGGAAAGAGGTATGGGAGCGATCGCTCTTGCCAATGCTTCAATCGGATTGAAACCGGGACGAAATGAGACAATATGCCATTTAATATTCGGATCTTGGCGTAACTGGGGAACTAATCCGGCAAACACTACGCTAGACTTACCACTTCCCGAAGCACCAACCACAGCTACTAAGGGCTTTTTTTTCACCGCCAGAACCAATTCCGTTTGGAACTGTTCCCTGCCAAAAAATAAATGTGCATCAACTTCTGTGAAGGCAAATAAGCCGCGATACGGACTTGGTGGAATTCCACCTAACTTGAGCCAAGTGGGTGGTTCTACTGCTGGATTCTGGCAAATCACAGGTAACCAAGAAGCACCAGGAAACTCATCCTCCAAACCTTGTAACTTCCTGCGGGAAAGCTGCACGGAAAGATATAAAGGTAGTCGCTCAACTGCGAAAGCCTGCATAAAATGCTGAAAAAATTCCTGTGCCACAAGATTTGGCACCGGCTCGCGCATGACAATTACCGTGGGAATATTCAATTTCTCCAATGCAGTAGCCAATCCCAGCCCATCACAGGAATTGAAAATTGCTAAGTGTAAACCTTTGTCAATCGCAGCAAGGAGCGCTTCCTCTAACTGTTCAATTTTTAAACTGTTGTTTGTTGGATTTTCATTGATATATATTCTGCCGTTTTCACCTTCAGTTTGACTATGACCGGCAAAAAATAGAATGTCCCAGCCCAAGTCGTCCCAAAGGTGTGTGTTGAATTCTTGACGGTTTGGCTTGACAAGAAAAACGACTTCTGCATCCTCTAAACTTTTGAGAAACTTGGTTTCTGCCTCTATATCAATGCCAAACGTATTTCCCAAAACTGCCAAAATTCTGACATTTCTGGTGTCTTTTGGTTGTGGGAGAGGGGCGCGTTGATAATCAGGTTTATATAGCGCTATTTCTGCTCTAGGATAATCTGCAAAGAAATTGCAGCGATGCCAGGGTAATCGCCGCATCACTTCATCTTTGGTTTCAATAATCACTCTAATTTCTGCTTTTTGGTCTAGTGCAGAGCGTAAAAGTCTGCTAATATCGAGAATTCCCTCAGATTTTAGCCACGCATTCATGCTTTCTAGTAACTTTTGGCACAATTGCTCGTAATCAGTAATAGAGACGTTGGTTATACCATTTGAATCGATTTCCAGTTGATCGTCTTCTTCTTCCTCTGGAGAACGTAGCAGTTTGCGCTCGCACAGATACTGATAATTTGTTTGCCAATTTCTATATAATTCAACTAAATTTGGTGCTGGCGGTAAGCAGCCGATAAATTGCTCTGGAAGGGCATGACCTGCTGCCCACAACTGAACGGTAATGATGGGAAATCCTTCGTATAAATTACCACTTCCCAGGTTAATGACAACTGATTTGCTCATTGAAAGATGCACTTAATTTGGCAACAATAGGTTTGACTACAAGCAAAAGATTAGGGTATTGACTCTGAACCATGCCAGCCCATCAGAATTCATGCCAAATTTGTGTTGGTTCTTTTGGCGGAGAATAGACTAGTACGTCACGGCGGAAATAAAAATACCATTTAAAATGGCGCAAAAGCCTTGATAGATAATACTTTTGACTTTTGACTTTTGACTTTCGCGCAGCGGTGCTAGTCCATAATTGTTCAGTGTGAAAATGGCTACATATATTGGGTTGGGCTGCGCCTTCTGAAGGCGTGTTGCTTCCAAACCATTCATTGTCCCCATAGCTACATCGATCAGTACCAAATTATTGGGACGCGAGCGCGACACCTCCTTGAGTGCTTCTTTTGACGAGGCATAGATTTATTGGTTAGACACCTTCTTTTCAGTATACTTGACAATTCTTAATACTTTTAATGTAACAAAAGTTACTTTTGTATTTTTAACTGTATGGGCATACTACCTTGACTGGCGTGAGATTTCAATCAGGAAAACCCTGATATTTCAACCAATAAAACCCTAATCGCGATCAATAGTAGTAATTAGCAACACACTCACTCATCCGAAATACCCATTCCCAGCCATTTGCATTTGCTGCGTTACGGTGCATCAAAGTAGGGTGTGTTAACCAGGAGTACGGCATTATTTGCCATTTGCATTTGCTGCGTTACGGCGCATCATCACTGTAATTTGTAATAAGATGATAAAATTTGCGCAATCGCGCACCCTACAATTATATGAAGCTGCCACAGAAGTTAATGTTATTGGGTTCGGGAGAACTGGGTAAGGAGTTTGTGATTGCTGCTCAACGTTTGGGCAATTACGTGATTGCTGTTGATCGCTATGCTCATGCTCCGGCAATGCAGGTTGCTGACTGCTCTGAGGTTATTTCTATGCTCAGTGCGGATGATTTGGAAGGGATTGTTAATAAGCATCAGCCTGATTTTATTATACCAGAGATTGAAGCAATTAGAACAGAAAAATTGGTGGAGTTTGAGCAAAGGGGAATTACAGTTATTCCGACGGCGGCGGCTACTAACTACACGATGAATCGGGATAGAATTAGGGAGTTGGTAAGTAAAAATTTGGGGATACGCACGGCTAGATATGGTTATGCGATCGCTTTAGAAGAGTTGATTAGTGTTAGTAATGAAATTGGGTTTCCTAATGTTGTTAAACCTGTGATGTCTTCTTCTGGGAAAGGACAATCTGTGGTAACTCATAAGGATGAGGTTGAAAAAGCTTGGAGTTATGCGATCGCCAATTCTAGAGGTGATAGTCAAAAGGTGATTGTTGAAGAGTTTATTAACTTTGAAATTGAAATTACTTTGCTGACTATTAAGCAGTGGAATGCACCAACAATTTTCTGTCCTCCGATTGGGCATCGTCAAGAAAGAGGAGATTATCAAGAATCTTGGCAACCAGCAGAAATTTCGGCACAAATGATATCGGATGCACAAATCATAGCGAAAAAAGTCACCGATGCTTTGAGTGGAGCGGGAATTTTTGGTGTGGAGTTTTTTATTACTAAAGATGAAGTGATTTTCTCGGAGCTTTCTCCTAGACCTCATGATACGGGAATGGTGACGTTAATCTCGCAAAATCTCAATGAATTTGAATTACATTTGAGAGCGATATTGGGTTTGCCTATTCCTAATATAGAACAGTTGGGTGCTTCAGCTAGTGCTGTAATTTTAGCTCAGGAACATTTAGATTCGGTTGCATTTACAGGCATAGCAGAGGCATTGTCAGAAAAAGATGTAGACATTAGGTTGTTTGGTAAACCTAATGCCCATCCTTATCGACGAATGGGAGTCGCTTTAGCAAAAGGAAGTAATATTCCAGAAGCCAGGGAGAAGGCTACCAGAGCAGCAAGTCAAATTAAAATCATTGGTAATTAAGAGACTTGAGATTAGATAATATCTATTTCCGAGATTTTAAATAATGTCATACGCCCCATTAGGTTTTTGGAGGAGGTGAAGGTGGTCCGGGTGGTACACTTTTGGGATCTCTTGTCCCTGTTGGATCTTGATTTTGTTCTGACTGAAAAAGTTCAAGTTTTTGCCCTAACCATTCCTCACCATTTAGTCCTTGAATAGCACGTTCCTCATTTGCTTCGCCCTCTATTTCTACTGTCGCATGACCAATTGTAGAAGAAATGCTAACATTAAGGACATTACCGTATTGGTTAAAAAGTTCGGTTAAATTTGCCTGAGTTACTTGAGAAGGCAGATTTTTAACTAAGATAGCCACACACCCCTCCTAAAAAATTAAGGTTACTATTTTTATAGTAAAGTCAAAGTGTCCTTGCGTTATTGAGTTTTTACTCCAGCACAGAGATCGCGATCGCTCTTCTGTACCTGTGTATTCGTTTTCAGATAATCGCTGACCCAATTACAACTGTAGGCTAGTAGTTGATTTTGATCTAAAACACGATCCAACTTCCATAAAATCGCTGTTTTATCTTCACTTGCGGAGACGATTGTCTTACCGTCGGGACTAAAGGCTACTCCCCAAACTGGTTTGCTATGACCATTGATAGTGGTAAGTAATGTACCATTACGCTTCCAGAGTTTTACTGTTTTGTCATTACTAGAGGTCGCAATCATTTTACCGTCGGGGCTGAATGCCACTCCCCAAACAGCACCGTTATGACCATTGAGGGTAGTTATTAATGTACCATCGCTCTTCCAGAGTTTCACTGTCTTATCTTTACTTCCAGTGGCAATCATTTCACCATCGGGACTGAATGCTACTGCTTTCACCCCATCGCTATGACCGTTGAGAGTATGTAGCAACCGCCCATCCGGCTGCCAAATTTTCACTGTTTTGTCGCTACTTGCCGAGGCAATCATTTGACCATCATGACTGAACGCTACTCCCCAAATTTCACTACCATGACCATTAAGAGTGGTGATTAATTTGCCCCTTCTCCTGACGGAGACGCTACGCGAACGGGGTTCGTCAGTCGCCTGCGACGGGAAACCCGTCTTCCCTGCGGGACGCTGCGCGAACAGCGCTGGCTCACCATCGCTAACTCTCCAGATTTTAACTGTTCTGTCGTCACTTCCTGTGGCAATCTTCTCACCGTCAGAGCTGAATGCTACTGCGTTAACTCCATAGCTATGTCCATTCAAAGTGCGTAGCAACCGCCCATCCACATTCCACAGTTTAACTGTTGTGTCGCTACTTGCCGAAGCAATTTTTTGACCGTCAGGACTGAATGCTACCCCCCAAACTCTCGCTCTATGACTATTCAAGATCCTAAGCAATAGCCCATCGGGTTTCCACAGTTGAATTTTATTGTCCTCAGTCCCCGTGGCAATGATGTTACCTTGTGGGCTAAAGGCAACTGCGTTAACTCCAGCGCTATGATCATTAAGAGTAGTGAGTAAAGTATTATCAAGCTTCCAGAGTTTAACGGTTTTGTCACCACTTGCCGAGGCAATTGTCTTACCGTCGGGGCTAAATGCTACGGACGAAACAAAATCGTCATGTCCAATGAAAGTGTTGATCAATGTTCCATCAAGCCGCCAAAGTTTAACTGTTCTGTCCCAACTAGTCGAGGCAATTATCTTACTATCAGGACTGAATGCAACTCCATATAAGCGATCGCTATGCCCATTAAGAGTACGTAGCAACCGTCCATCGCTGGCTCTCCACAAGTTCACCGTCAGGTCCCAACTTGTCGAAGCAATTGTCTTACCATCAGGGCTAAAAGCTACTGCGCTCACTGTATCTTTATGACCATTAAGAGTGCCACGCAGCCGCCCATCCGAATTCCACAGTTTAATTGTCTTGTCCGCACTTGCTGAGGCGATTGTATTACCATCAGGGCTAAAAGCTACTGCGTTTACCCTAAAGTTATGACCATTGAGAGTGGTAAGCAATGTGCCATCACTAACTTTCCAAAGTCGTACTGTTTGATCACCACTTGCAGTAGCCAGAATCTTACCATCAGGACTAAACGCTACTCCATAAACTACGTCGCTATGACCTTTAAGAGTGCGTACTAACTGCCCATTGGGCTGCCACAGTTTCACAGTTTGATCACCACTTGCTGTGGCTATGATCCCCTTATAGCTTCCCGAATTTCCGAGAGTTGGGCTAAATGCAACTCCGTAAACTGCCTGACTATGACCATTGAGAGTAGCCAGCAAATTACCGTCTCGCTGCCACAGTTTCACAGTTTTATCGTCACTAGAGGTCGCAATGATCCCCCCATAGCCCCCCGAAAGTCGGGGGATTGGGGGGTTTGGGCTAAATGCCACTGCCCAAATAGCACCGTTATGTCCCGAAAGGCGGTTATGTTCAACTGCTCCGTAAATTGCTTTCCTTAGCAGTGAATCAACTCTAGCCTTGATATCTGCACCTACTCCACCCACTGTCTTTAGTTTTTGCTCGGCTTTGATGGCATCTAACAGCGCGTCCAATCTATTATTAGAAGCAAACAGTGCTTCAGAAGATTTTGTCAGTGCTTCAATTTCGTTAATGTTCGCTTTGTGCGATTGCCACCAAGCTACGCCTGCTAAACTCAGAGCTATTACCAAGCCAGTGGCAAGTCCTGAGATCGTAAGTTTTTGTCTGCGCTGTTGATTTTTAAGTTCCCGATCGCGCAATTCCAAACCCAGCTGTATAAAACTCCTTTCCCCAGCACTTAGTTCATCTAAGCGTTGATGCTGCCAATATTCTGCATCTGCCAAAGGCTTTCCACGCAACAGCCCTCCTTCATCGCGATCGCTATTTTCCCATTGACGCATTGCTGTGCGCAACTGCTCTTGCCAACGGCGAAATTCACCATCAACTTGTATCCATTGCTCTAGGCGTCCCCAACTTCTAATCAGCGCCTCATGAACAATTTCCACTGTTTCTTCACCAGAAGAGTTACGATTAGTCACTACTAAACGGTTTGATGCTAAGCGCGTCACCAAATCCCAATTTTCTGAGTTTACCTCATCGCGAGTTGCTAACCTACGAGTAGGTTCTGTCTCTTCCCCTAAACGCACTAACTGCATAAACACGCGCTGAGTTCTGGCTCTATTCTCCTCATCGAGTTGAGTGTAAACCGCTTCTGCATGATTAGCCAATGCCTCCTCTACTCCGCCAATTTCCGCGTATGCTTGATTTGTCAGTAATCCATATTGCTGTTTTGACCACAGTTGAGTCAAGGCAAACTCTAACAACGGTAAACTGCCTGACTGTTCTTCTACTGCACTAATTAGTGTATTTGTCAACTCCTTTTCTAACCCCACCTGCATTTGTGCTGCTGGTTTTTCAATTGCATTGCGCAATTCCTCAGTACTCATTGGTCCTAAGTTGAGTACTGCTCCCTGTAACGCATCACTGAAGGGGCGATAAGAAAGGGCATGTCCGAAAAAGTCGGCTCTTAAGGTAGTAACTAGGGTAAATGCGGGAGCGTTACAAGCAGTTAGCAAGGCGTCTAGGAATGGTTGGCGTTCTGACTCGACACTAAGTGTGTAAAGTTCTTCAAATTGATCCACTATTAATACTAAGCGCGTGCCAAACTGCTGTACGTGCTTTTCTATAACTTTATATAATACTTTTTTATCTTGCTTAATTGCTATTTCTAATTCTAGTTCTGCGATGCGGTGCTCCCCTACTCCCCTACTCCCCTGCTCCCCTACTCCCCTACTCCCCCCATCCAAGGGAGCGATCGCTCTTGCCAATGCGTCAATGGGATTATAACCAGGGCGAAATGAGACTATTTGCCATTGAATATTTGGATCTTGGCGTAACTGCGGAACTAATCCAGCAAACACTACACTAGATTTACCACTTCCACTAGCACCAACTACGGCAACTATTGGCTTTCTTTTCACCGCCTTCACTAATTCCGTTTGGAACTGTTCCCTACCAAAGAATAGGTGTGCATCTTCTTCTCGAAACGCAAATAAACCGCGATAGGGACAAGGTGGAATCCCGCCCAACTTCAGCCAAGTGGGGGGTTCTATTGCTGGGTTTTGGCAAATTACAGGTAACCAAGAAGCACCGGGAAAATCATCTTCTAAACCTTGTAGCTTTCTGCGAGAACGTTGAACTGCTAGATAAAATGATTGTCGCTCAACTGCAAACGCTTGCATAAAATGTACAAAAAATTCCTGTGCCACAATATTTGGCACTGGTTCGCGCATGACAATCATCGTGGGAATGTGTAATTTCTCCAAAGCCGATGCCAATCCCAGCCCATCACAGGAATTAAAAATTGCGATGCTTAAACCTTTTTCTACCGATGCTTTGAGTGCTTCCTCTAATTGTTCAATGGTTAAACTGTTATTTGTCTCGTTCTCATTAATGTAAATTCTGCCTGTTGTACCTTCGCTTTGACTATGCCCTGCAAAAAAAAGAATGTCCCAGCCTCTAGCGTCCCAAAGTTGTGTGTTTAATTCCTGCCTTATAGGGTTGACAAGCTCTACTATTTCTGCATCAGGTAAGGAATTGAGAAATTTAGTTTCAGCTTCCAAGTCAATGCCTTGGCTATTGCCCAAAATAGCTAAAATTCTAACTTTATGGCTAGATGGTTTTTCTAATGTGCGGGTGTTTTTATACTCTAGTTGAGCAAGAGCTATTTCTGCTCTAGGATAATCTTGGCAAAAATTCCAACGATGCCAGGGTAATTGTCTGAGCAATCCTTCGTTGGTTTCAATAATTACTCTAATTTCTTCGGTGGGTTTGAGTTGCGATCGCAGTTGGCGCTCAATCTGAAAAAATTCTGCACAATTGAGCCACTGATTCATACCTTGTTGTAATTGTTGAGATAAATCATTAAAACTGAAGACCGAGACGTTGGTTAAACCAACTTCTTCAATTTCCAGTTGATCATCGTCTTCATCTTCCCAAGAGCGTAGCATCTGGCGATCGCACAAGTTATAATAAATTGATTGCCAATTTCTCTGTAGTTCTACCAAATACGGTGCTGCAGGTAAGCTACCAATAAATTGCTCTGGCAAAGGAGAACCTGCTACCCACAATTGAGCCGTCACTCTGGGAAAACCATTGTTCAAATCACCACATCCCAGGTTGATTGCAACAGATTTACTCATTAGATACACGCCTTGAAGTGCCGATAGTTTAGTTTAACATTGTGATCATTAGCCCTTGAACAACCTCGCGGTAGCGCTCACACAGTCGTAGTACACATAATTTTCTTCTTTGCCCTCAAGTAAAGTTAGACGAAAGATTATTGATTTCCTTTCTTATTTTTATTAGGTGAAAGTGAAATCTACTTATGCACTCGCTCAACAAATTAATTTCGAGAGCGATCATACTACTGTATACAACCAACTGACTGCGTAACTTTCTGAGTCCGTTTTAACGGACTTCAGCTATAAGCCATGAACTGAAGTTCATGGCTAAACATTATGTCATATACATAATAATCTTAATTTGTCAACCCTATTTAGATAGAAGAAGATTCTTAAATTGATTGGTAATAAATGGTGTTAAAATGTGTTCGGAAAAACCATATATATTAATAAAATATTAGTTGAACCTGTATACAGAAACATTTATAAAAAACAAGTGTTCTATGAAAGCGCATGGGTAGGGTAGTAGTTTTAAGTTTAGGTCAAGGAAACCTATATGATGGTTTTCCCGTTGTCACAGCACAGATCGGGAAAGCTGACAACCCGTATCACATGAAATTTACAGCAAGTTTACCACCAGCACCAGAAATTGCGGAACTATACCGAAAGTGGCGCTCGCTCTATTCAGCATACTATCAGCGTTTAACTTTACGCCAAGAAGTTGACATTGATGATTTTGAAATTGAAGAAGCTTTTGTCACCCATGTTTCTGAAGTTGATTTGAATGATTTGTGTCAGCAGTTATCCCAAAGAATCAATGCATGGCTAAATATACCAGAGTTTCGGAAGATTGACCAGCAATTACGCACACAGTTAAAACCATCTGAAGAAATTCGTCTACTCATTGAAACCAACGATAACTTATTGCGGCGACTACCTTGGCATCTATGGAATTTATTTGAGGATTATCCCAAAGCGGAAGTAGCATTAAGTGCCTCGGAGTATCGCAAAACACAATTAAATGTTATTTATACAGAGAAAATTAGAATACTAGCAGTATTTGGTAATAGTCAAGGAATAGATATTAGTAAAGATAGAAATTTTTTAGAGCAATTATCAACCGAGGCAGAAATAGAATTTTTAGTAGAGCCAAAATTAGAAAAATTCCATGATATACTTTGGCGAAAAAGATGGGATATTCTGTTTTTTGCTGGTCATAGTTCAAGTGATGAAAAAGCTTGTCTTCAACTAAATCAAACAGACGAGATATCCTTGGAGCAATTAAAGTATGCTCTTAAACGCGCCATTAATAATGGGTTAAAACTAGCAATTTTCAACTCTTGTGATAGTTTAGGACTAGCCCAACAGCTACAGGAATTGCATATTCCTCAAGTAATTGTTATGCGAGAGCCTGTACCTGATGTGGTAGCTCAAGAATTTTTAAAGTATTTTTTAACAGAATTTTCGACTGGGCAATCATTGTACACGGCAGTACGTTCTGGACGAGAAAGATTGCAAGGGCTAGAAGTGGAATATCCTTGCGCAACGTGGTTACCAGTAATTTGCCAGAACCCAGCCGAAGTCCCAATGGTTTGGCAACAAGAGCAAGCAATAGGAACCACTGTTGGGCGTATCAACTCAGAGCGCTTAGAAGTTCGTCGAGTAGGAATTAGAAGCACCAAGGAACGTAACCGGGAAGAGCATCCTCCAAGAAGAAGACAACAAAATTTCATTAATAATTTCTTGATTACCTGCAAGCAATGTGGGCAAATTCTCTTCATAACAGTACTTGTAGTAACTTTTGTGATGGCATTACGTTATTTAGGAATGTTACAACCTTGGGAGTTGCAAGCTTACGATCATTTAGTACACCTGCGCCCAAGAAATGAAAAGCTTGATCCTCGTCTGTTAATCGTCACAATTGATGAAGCAGATATTCAGTATCAACATCAAAAGAATATGAATATGCGCTCTTCACTATCAGACGAGGCTTTAGCACAACTTTTGCAAAAACTCGATCAATATCAACCAAAAGCCATTGGTATAGATATTTATCATGATTTTGCTGTTAATCCCAAATATCCTTCTTTAGCTACTCGTATGCGGCAAGACGAGCGCCTATTTGCTGTGTGTAAAGTTTCGGCTCCCGGAGATGGCGCACCAGATGGCATCCTCCCTCCGCCTGAAGTTCCCGAAGAACGCTTAGGTTTTAGCGATTTTGTTGCTGATGCTGATAGCGCTGCCCGTCGCCAACTTATACATCTAACGCCGCCACTCCAGTCTCCTTGTGTCGCACAATATGCTTTTAGTTATCAACTAGCAAAACGCTACCTAGAAACACAAGGCATTACACCAAAAATTAACCAACAAGGTAACTTACAAATTGGCGATGTTGTGTTTGAGCAATTAACATCTCACTCTGGTGGATACCAAGGAGTGGATGCATCGGGTTATCAAATACTACTTAATTACCGTTCTCTACCCAATGCGGAAAAAATTGCTACTCAAATATCTCTGAGAGAATTTTTAAATGCTCAGATTAAACCAGAGTTATTGGAGTCATTGAAGAATCGGATCGTTCTCATTGGTGTCACTGCTCCTAGCAGTTCTGATAATTGGGAAACCCCGTACAGCTTTAATGCATTAGACAACGAAAGGCAAATATCAGGTGTGTTTGTACAAGCACACATGATTAGCCAAATTATTAGTGCTGTGCTAAATCGTCGTCCATTGGTGTGGTGGTATTCCACGTGGATGGAAGTACTTTGGGTATGGGTGTGGTCAATTTTGGGAGGAATTATTGCATGGCGTTTACACCAGCCATTGTATTTAGGATTATCTATTTTCATCGCGATTTTGGCGCTTTTTAGTATCTGCTTTGGTATATTTATTCAAGCAGGGTGGATACCACTAGTACCATCGGCGTTGGGATTAATGTTTAGTGCGGTTGTCCTCAAGGTACTACCGCGACCTGTGGTAACTAATAGCAAGAAAATGGACGCTAAATTATGGGCAAAAACAAGTTAGCTCAAAGGCAGATAAAATTTGCTGGTGTTATCTGTTTGCTATTCGTTATTCTTGCTTACCCAAGAGGAGTGGAAGCACGTAGAGCACACCAGGACAATGTAAATACACCAAAATATTTAGCCCAAAAATTTCCAGATGAAGGTGAGCCTAGAGGTCGTCGTCGGGGCGGGACAAGTCGTCGTGAAGGATGTCCAGAATTAAAAACGTCACTCACAGCTTTAGTTCCTGGTGATAAATATAACAACGACTCTTTTTTCGGCGCAACAGTTGCTGAGTACCCAACTTTTTGGGTTTATGTTCCTGAGTTACCAAAAAATGTACGTGCGGCGGAGTTTGTGTTACAGGATAAAGAAGGTAAAGATATTTACCGTACATCTATTACTTTGACGGGACAAGGAGTGATGGGTGTTAGTTTACCGTCCCAGCCACAATATGCTCTGAAGCAAAACACAAATTATCATTGGTTTTTTCGAGTTTTTTGTGGTGAACCGCAAAATAAATCGGAGTATTTCTTTGTAGATGCATGGCTACAACGTTTAGCGCTCAATCCTAAACTACAACAACAGTTAAATGTAGCAAAATCAAAGCAGTACAGTGTTTTTGCTGATCATAATCTTTGGTATGATGCTGTGACTAATTTAGTTGAACTCCGTCGCAGTAATCCAGACGATCGCACTTTAGTTCAAGATTGGACTAATTTGTTAAAGTCTGTGGGTTTAGTAGAACTTGCAGCTGCGCCTCTGACTGAAAGTAACATTTCACAAAAATAACGCTTCAAGAAGCTTGGTTGTTTTGAGATTACCAAGTAAATATAGCAATCCTAAATCATTCGTAAACACAAGATCCCCGACAACTTTTACGAAGTCGGAGATCTGAGCCTCCTAGAATTTGTAAATCAAATAGGATTGCTATAGACATCGACCGAATTTAATTGTGCATTATTCAGAATTTTGGTAGAGACGTTCCGCCGGAACGTCTCTACTGCTATGTCTATTTATCTTCATTTTGTGGAGTGGAGAGGGCGAATGACGGTGTACTCAATTTATAAGCAAAGTGCTGTATTTTCTAAATATATGTTAATTCGATAGAAGCTGGTGGAATCAAAGCTGATGATGTAGCAGTATTTATTGGTGGATCAGAAAAAGAACCCGGACTTTTGGGACAGAATTTTTATGGAGATTATAAAGTGGTAATTGATCGCGATCGCATAGAATTTAAAAGATAGACCTCTTTTTTCTGACATCTGCGGTTCAACTTCTAAGTCCTTGCCTTTGGAATCGAACCTTCAATTCCTTCAACATACCAATCCATCCCTAACTGTCCCTTATCATCCAAAACCTTACCTGGAGAAACCCGTAACACACCCTTTTGATCCCGCACAGGACCATCAAAAGGATGAGCAGTTCCCTTCACAAACTCCTCACGCTTTGCCATCACCAATTGCTGAACATCTTCAGGAATCACTTGATTCAAAGCAGAAATATCTACCATTTCCCGAGCAATCCCATACCAAACATTCTCAGACTTCCAACTACCATTAATCACAGCCAAAACTTTATCTGTATAAAACTTACCCCACTTATTAATTGCTGACGTTAAATGAGCCTTTGGTCCATACTTACTCATATCAGTATTACAACCAAAAGCATAAATACCTTTTTCATCTGCCAATTGAACAGCAGCAGCAGAATCAGTATGCTGCGTGAGGACATCTGCACCCAAATTTGCCAAAGCTTGGGCGGCTTCTCTTTCTTTAGGTGGATTATACCAACTTTGTACCCAAATCACCTTAACAGTTGCCTGCGGATTAGTCGCCCGCAATCCTTGTGTAAACGCACCTATCCCACGAATTACTTCCGGAATTGGGAATGCCCCGATAAAACCAATCACGTTTGTTTTCGTCATTTTACCAGCAATCATCCCAGTTAAGTAGCGAGGTTCTTCAAAGCGTCCCAAATAAGTGCCGACATTCTGCACACGTTTGTATCCTGTACAATGTTCAAAAAACACATTGGGAAAATCTTTTGCTACTTTAATCGTTGGGTTCATGTAGTCAAAAGAAGTTGTAAAAATTAACTTGTTCCCATCCAATGCCAACTGGCGAATTACTCTTTCCGCATCAGCACCTGCGTTAACATTTTCGACAAAAGTAGTTTTCACCTTATTTTGAAGGTTAGCCTCCATTTCTCTACGACCTAAATCATGGGCATAAGTCCAGCCAAAATCACCCACTGGTCTGACATAAACAAATCCTACCTTGATTGGTTCATTTGCTACTATGGGTGATGCACCGGGTGATACTACACTTTGTGGATCAGATTTTTTCGCGTTACAACCAGCAAATGTAAAGCTAGTTCCGGCTAAAGTGCCATATTTTATAAACTTACGTCGCTCCATACTGATTTTGTATAAATTAATTAATGAGTAGCTAGGAGTAATGAAAAATACTCTTTGACAATTAACTTTTTGCTCTCTAAGATAAACTAAAACGCCGCTAAATTGCCACAGCTTTTGAATACAATTCGGTTAGGGATTATTAGCATCAGTAATAAAGATAGACCTTCAATGAACATATTTGAGCTTTTAGCAGGGGAAGACAATCATCCAGCCTTAGTTACACCTGAGGGAACAACGCTAACCTATCAGCACTTGCGTGCAAACGTTGTCGAACTGGTATCCCAACTCAACAGTTTTGGTTTGCAACCGAGCGATCGCATCGCCATTGCCATGTCTAACGGGATACCGATGGTACTTACCTTTCTTGCTACTACCTTATGTGGCACTGCTTGCCCACTGAATCCAAAATACAAACTTGAAGAATTTGCCTTCTACTACGAAGATACTCAAGCCAAAGCGCTGATTACCCTACCTAATGTACCAGAACCAGCAATTGCCGCAGCTTCACCCGATCTGCTCAGAATCTATGCTAGGGTAAGAGATAATGGTACAATCAACTTTGAATTAGTGACCGGGAAATTACTGCCAGTAGAAACCCCCAGCCATCAAGATCCCGACTTGGATGATGTGGCGATGATTCTCCATACTAGCGGTACTACCAGTCGTCCCAAGCGAGTTCCGATTCGGCATCGTAACCTAATTGCTTCTGCTCAGAATATCGTTCAAGCCTACTCTCTGTCAGCAGTTGACACAACACTGTGTTTAATGCCTTTGTTCCACATACATGGGCTAGTGGGGTGTCTACTGGCAACAATGGCATCTGGTGGAACCCTCGTCACACCCGATGGTTTTAATGCTCTCAATTTCTGGAAACTGGTAGATTTATACCAAATAAGTTGGTATTCAGCCGCCCCTACCATGCACCAAGCCATCCTAGCACGAGCCAGTCGCAATGAAGCCATTGTGAAAGCAAACCCTTTCCGCTTCATTCGCTCTAGCAGCGCTCCCCTGCCTCCAGTAATTATCGCACAGATGGAGGCGACTTTCAATGCCCCAGTAGTGGAATCTTACAGCATGACTGAAGCTGCTCACTTGATGGCGACTAATCCCTTACCGCCCAAAGTACGTAAACCAGGTACTGTTGGCTACGGTTTTGGTGTAGAAGTTGGTATTATGGACGAAGATGGCAATTTACTACCGCAAGAAAGCTTGGGCGAAGTCGTGGTAAAAGGACCCTCTGTGATTGATGGCTATGAGAATAATCCCCAAGCTAATGCAACTGCTTTTGTTAACGGTTGGTTCCGCACAGGGGATCAAGGCACAATAGATTCTGACGGCTATCTCCGCCTCACTGGCAGAATTAAGGAATTGGTTAACCGAGGAGGGGAAAAAATTTCTCCACTAGAGGTTGATGATGTACTCCTACGCCATCCTGCAGTTGCTGAAGCCCTTGCCTTTGCCGTACCACATAAATCCTTGGGAGAAGATATTCACGCTGCTGTTGTTCTTAAGGATCAAGTCAGCGAAAAGGAACTGTTGGCTCACTGCTCAACCATGCTAGCAGATTTCAAAGTCCCTCACCAAATCCACATCTTGGATGAGCTACCTCGTGGGGCGACAGGGAAGCTGCAAAGACTTTCTATGGCAAAATTGCTGAAAATTGGGGAGTGATTGATGAAAATCTGTATTGTTGGCGCGGGTGCTATTGGTGGTTATTTGGGCGCAAAGTTGGCTCTGTCTGGAAATGATGTTACGCTGATTGCTCGTGGTGTTCATCTTGAAGCAATTCAAAAAAATGGGCTAAAACTGATCGAGGCGGATGGAGCGACTCACATAGCGACGGCATTTGCCACAAATGATATAAGTCAAGTAGAACCACAGGATGTAGTGATTTTGGCACTTAAAGCAAATAGTGTGGCGGCGATCGCTCCTAGCCTCCCCTGTCTTTATCAACCTGATACAATGGTGGTGACAGCCCAAAATGGCATTCCTTGGTGGTACTTTCGCTCATCAGGCGGCGAGTATGAGGGAACTCGCATTGAGTCAGTAGATCCCGATGGTACAATTGAAGCTCATATTGGTGCTGAGCGGGTCATTGGTTGTGTCGTTTACCCAGCAACAGAGATAGTTGAACCAGGTGTAATTAGACACATTGAGGGCGAGCGCTTCAGTTTAGGTGAAATAGATGCTTCTAAAACCGAACGCATTCAGATTTTAGCACAAACTCTGAAATCGGCAGGATTAAAAGCACCCATACGCACTCAAATCCGCACTGACATGTGGGTTAAGTTATGGGGGAACTTGGCATTTAATCCCATCAGCGCCCTCACCCGTGCCACCCTAGAGCAGATTTGCCAATACCCTCTGACTCGTGAATTAGCAAGGCAGATGATGACAGAAGCAAGTGCGATCGCCTATAAACTAGGTATAGATTTTGGCATCACTTTAGAACAGCGGATTGAAGGTGCGCAGAAAGTTGGAGCGCACAAAACTTCAATGCTACAGGATATTGAAGCTTGTCGTCCGACAGAAGTAGATGCTATTGTTGGTGCTGTAGCAGAATTAGGAAGACTAACTCACACTCCCACTCCTCACATTGATGCTATCTATGCCAGTATGAAGTTGTTAGAAAACGAGATGGGTAAAATTGACTTTGGTAAAACTCCATGAACGCCTTTTTGAGGAAGATTGACAACTTGAGTGATGCGAAAATTTACAGCTAAACTACACAATACGTAGGCATCTTCTGGCGACAAATTTGTGCAGCTGGTTAAAAAATCTATCGTGTTTTTTAACGCCATTTCTAAAGCTTCATCTAAAGTTTGCCCAAACCCCATTGTGATAATATCGCTAGGAGTCTCAGCAATTGGTGATCTCAGGTGCAAATCCTTGTGCAATTTTAATTGAATAGTACCATTCATGGAAGTTTCAATCGCCGTGACATTAACTTCACCATCTCCCTGTGCCGAATGTCCATCACCAATCGAAAATAATGCTCCAGGGACAAAAACAGGCAAGAAAACTCTCGAACCTGCAAGCAGTTCTTTGTTGTCAATATTACCACCATAACAACCAGGAGGAACAGAATTGCGATCGTGTTCTGGCGTCGCAACTCCCAGGATGCCAAAAAATGGTTTAAGAGGAATTTTAATCCCACTACCTGTAGGAAATTCAGCGAAGTTATTTTCTAAATCGAGGGGAATGAACCTTAAAGCAGGTTGATTAAACTGATGTGGTAACGCTCCCCACCCTGCACGTATAGCGTTAAAGCCTACGGGTAAGCTTGGGTGGATAGTTTCTAATTTTACCTCTAAAACATCCCCAGGTTGCGCGTTCCGTACATGTATAGGTCCTGTTAATAAATGTGGTCCCGCACCTACTTTTCTTTCGGGAGCTAGATTTTCGCAAATTTCCAGAAATTCCGGCGGGGTAAACTCTGGTGGCGCTTGTTTGTAAAGATAATAACCAGTGTAAGTTTCAACATCTATTGTGTCACCGGAATCAACAATTAAAGCAGGTTCTAAAAGGTGGGAGAAACCACCTAAATGCACCGTTTGCTTAGAGGCTTTGAGAATATGGTGAGTCATCGCGATGGTAGTAATTTTACAAGTATTATCACTTATCAAAGCTGATTTTTTGCTGAAGAACTTATAGTTCGCTTTGAGTTGCGGAATATGAGTCACTGGTTGTGAAGCTTAAAATAAGCTGTACTCCATAAAATTGCAGATTAATTCGTTGTGGCTGATGACAGTTGACAGTCAACAGTTAAAAGTTAAGGACCACTACGAGTATTTATGCAATAAAGACGCGCCGATGCTTAATTCGTAATTTATCAAAAGATTTTGGTCAAGTGTATGCAAGAGGATTTATCGAGTGTTTTTAGGCTTGATGACAGAAGCGATCGCGATGTTGTTGTGAGATTTCACCAAATCAAAGAACAACTAACTTCTACCAAGATGAAACAATGACTCAGCAAACAAGCAAAGCATCTACTCGAGAACCTAAACGGATTTCTATAGACACAGTACCTAGTCCAGTCAAACAGGGACGATTAGTGGTGGTTGTGATTGGAATCAATGAATATGAGCATTTTGATCGCTTAAGCAATGCAGTTAATGATGCTCGCAAGATTCAAGAAGTTTTGATAAACGAATTTAACTTTATAACATTAGTGCAACCGTTATTTGATCGGGATGCAACGAAAGATGCGATTGATGCTTTAGTTGAAGACCAACTGCCTAGTGTTTTGAACAATGATGACAGTCTACTGTTGTTCTTTGCAGGTCATGGGTGTACTCAGAAAAAAGTAATCGACGAGTGTTCTGAAACAATAGAAATTGGTTACATTGTTCCTGTCGATGCACAGTACAAAGCTTGGAGCAGTTATATTCGACTTAGTGAATGGCTAGGATGTATTGCTGAACTACCTGCAAAGCATATCCTCGTGATTATTGACGCTTGCCATAGCGGTTGTGCATTAGGAAATGCCAAACAGCGTTACCGACATGAAGGAAAATGGCGTTACGAGCAAGATCTTTACAAACGTCGAAGCCGAAAAATCATTACCTCTGCCCTTGGGGATCAAGTTGCTCTAGATGGGAATGGTCCAATTTACGGGCATTCATTATTCACAGGTCATTTGATTAATGGTTTGCGCACTAGAGAAGCGGACACAGATGATAACAGTATTGTAACTGCTAGAGAACTGGGTTTATTTGTGCAACAACAAGTTGCTCAAGCAACGAAGTCATCGCAAACTCCAGACTTCGGATCTTTCTACTTAGATGAAGGAGGTGAGCTGGTCATTGCACTACCAACTGTGAACCCGCTGACTGAAAAAATATTAAATAAAGATAACAGCTACGCGGATGCTCAAATAAAAAATGAAAATATAACTGTTCATTTTGATGCTCAAAACTTGAGCAAGAGCAAAGCCGTGTTAATATTAACCTTAATCATCGTAAGTGTTGGCTCGGTTTTTGGTTGTTATTATCAATTATATTCAACTTCATTTCCCGATCAATGCTACGTCGTTTATGGGTTTCCAATTGAATCAATCCGTGGCGTAATGGGAATTACTTTTGGCTCAGATGTTATTGGAAATATCTTTGAAGCGGAAACCCTAGAAATATTTGGCTTCTCTACTAGAACGCAAGTTCACAGCATCCGTTTTTTTAGAAATTTGGCACGATTTTTAATATTTTTAATTAGTGCTTTTTTATCTATATTAGTCGTCTGGTATATCCTTGGGCGTGGACCATTAAACTTTGCTAATGATTATAAATGTATTGATTCTCAATGCTTAAAAATTTATAAACTCTCCTATTTATGGTATTTACCATATGCATTAATTAATTTTGTTGGAACGGGAGTTACTTTTGTAGTAGGAATTTATGCAGAAGTAAAAGATTTAATTTTACTCAAACAAGTTCAAAATAAATATACGAATAATCTCAGCCTAATTTCTAATAAAGATTCTATTAATGAGCAATTTCAAGATTTTCGCAGTTTGTTTTCAGAGCAGCTTTCGCGCTACTTAAGAGTATTTCTATCCTTTGCGAAACTTTTTGGATTTGAGTGGGCGATCGGAAGCTTACCGTTAACCTCTACAGGAAAATCAGCAACACTTTGGGCTTATTTCTCTTTTACGCTTGCTTTCTTATTCATCTTTCGTGGCTTTTTTATGTATGAAGAAGCGATAGCAAAAACGGCTAAGACGCTATCTAAACGTTGGCGCAAACAAGAATATTCTCAATTTTTTTGCCAAAATAACAGTACGATTAATTTTCTAATTCATGACATAATACATAGGAATTTTTACCCGATTATTACAGGCTTGGTAATTTTGATAATTTCTTTTATTTTCTCGCCGCTATTAGAAAATTTTGTGAAATTAGGGGCGTTTTGTAAGTTGAGTTAGTTTTTTATCTATAGCAATCATAGACGAAATGTGAAAATAAGAGTGAAGACTACTAATAGCTAATAACTATTGCTTCCGTATTGATGTCTTGATCATATCATAGGTACGCATATGCAAGCCGAAGTATTTTACAAGTATTATCACTCTTGAAAAACGGGGAATTGTTAGAATGATTTAAAGTGCGATTACCACAAAAATCATGTTACACTCATCATCAGTCAACAAAAATCAAACAAATTGGAATAAGAAGGGCAAATCACTACCTCCCAAGCTCATCATCTGGCTGGGAAAATTTGTTTGGACAACTCTTTGGCACATGATGATGTCAAAACTTGCCCCCCGCAACAAGTCAGGAGAGTACATTCGTCCCAACAGCCAATTTAGGAACTCCATTAGCAACGAACAAAACAACCCCTACCCAGCAGTAAAAGGGCGCTACAATCTCATAATTGGACTTAGCTGCCCTTGGGCGCATCGTACTCTTGTCGTCAGAGCGCTCAAAGGACTCGAAGAAGCAATATCGGTATCTATTGTATCTCCTTCTCCCTTAGAAGGAGGTTGGGTATTCAACGAAGAAAAAGAAGGTTGTCGCTCCCTAGCCCAACTGTATCAACTGGCAAAACCAGGTTATACTGGACGTTCTACAGTTCCAGTGTTGTGGGACAATCAAACAAAGACCATCGTTAATAACGAGAGTGCAGAAATTATCGTGATGTTGAACGAATTCAACGAGTTTGCCCAGCATCCCAATGTAAATCTTTACCCTGAAGAACTCAAAGAGAAAATTGACTGGTGGAATGAGAAAATTTACCACTCTGTAAATAACGGAGTATACCGTTGCGGCTTTGCCCAAACTCAATTCGCTTACAATCAAGTCAGTGAAGAACTATTTGCAACTCTAGATGAGATTGACGCCGCACTTTCTTCCAGCAGATACCTTTGTGGAGATACTCTGACACTAGCAGATGTTCGTCTGTTCACAACTTTATTTCGCTTTGATACTGCCTACTACGGGCTATTCAAATGCAATCGTCGCCGAATTCAAGACTATCAAAATTTATCAGGCTACCTACGAGAGTTGTATCAACTGCCCGGTGTTGCTGACACCTGCGATTTAGAAAGCGTGAAGCAAGACTACTATGGTAACTTGTTTCCGCTCAATCCAGGTGGGATTATTCCCTCTGGTCCTGATATGATGTATCTCAAAGAACCTCATGAGCGCGGAAATATGCGTAAAGATACGTAGTTGCGCTTTAGCGCTAAAGCGCAACTACGTACTAAGAAGATCTGCTGGTGATTTCAGTTTCGCACTTCCAAAGTGCTGCCCGGTTACGCCAGTACATACCATTTTCTCGCTCCATCATTTGATAACCGATTAACTCTCGTCGTAACGTCGCGTAGTCACTGTGATGACGGGCAATAATTTCGTTAATTTGGCGTTCGGTATAAGTCACTTCTAGCTCAAATTTTCTCACCAACCACCTCAGTACGACCAAGCGTTTTTTGCGAGAAGCTGGAATCTTTGTCAACTGTAAACCATCAAGATAATTTTTGAGTACTTTTTCTTCCCATAGCTCAGATGTGATTCCCATATTCTGTACCTAATGTACTTGCACTTTTTTAGATGATGGTATATTATGCGAGCGCTCAAATCGATGTAGCCGCACTGCTGAGTCTAATTCTTCAGCGCTTCTAGCCAAGCTTGTAAATCAGCCACGCTCGTAAAATCTAACAACGCTTCGCTCAAATCTTCCAGAACAGATAATGATAAACCAGAAATTTTCCGACGCATTTGCTCTGGAATTTCTCCAAGGCGCTTAGTTAGCAGTCCAGAAATAGCTTTAGCCATCACTTCACGTCCTTCCTCGCGTCCTTCCTTGTGTCCTTCCTCGCGTCCTTCTTCCTTGATTTCGCGGTAAACTCTTGTTTGCTGTAATGTGATATCTAACATAGACTCTACTTCCCTTCGGCTGAGATGTTCAAATTTGTAAACCATAATCGTCGTCACTAATTCAATTATGGCTTGACTCATCGGTGGAGATACTTCTTGCTGAGTTCTAGTTAACAAATACTTAGCTTCCGCTGGAGCTTGTTCTTCCTTAACTGTCGTTAGTACCATTAGTGCCACCCACAGAGGTAACGAGCGAATATTCCCCAATTCATCCAAATACACTCTATGCACTTGTTCGCTGTTGAGAAATCCCCGATGGGGATAAATGTCGCTTTGTTCGAGACTACGTGACGGATAAACGATCACCACTTGCCAGTCACTAAATCGAGCGCGATTGCGGTAAAAATATAATGAAGATTCCGCAATGATCCGTTCATAAAGTTGTTCGGGTAGAGTCGATGGGGGCTATTATGCCCCGCACCTCTCTGTTAGTTCCGGACTTGTAACTTTAATTACATCCGGCTCCCGATATTCTTAGCTTTTCGCTTTGCTCATGTGTAGGTAATCATGACAACTCTCGTGAATTGCGATGAGATTTTCCTTGCGCCAGTTAGCATGGTTTTCATCCTGATGATGGAGGTGGACTCTTTCATCGGACAGAAACTTTAAACCGCAAGCTGCACATGTATGGTTTTGCCGTTTTAGTGCAGAAGATGTTTCACCGTCATAGAGTTTGCTGTTGCGTTGGCTCCAGTAAACCAAATCTCCATCAAAGGGGGATTTATTTCCTTTGACTTTGGTATGACGATTTTCGGAGTAAGGAACCGATGGAAACGCAATATCTAGCAACTTCTGACTAGATTCAAGGTTTTGTTTAGTTTCCTTATTGAACACCTTAAAGGCTCTGTATTGTATGTGGTACAGGTTCCATTTAGAGCCGTCCATCTTACAGAACCGATGGTAGTTTCGCCATCCTCTGACTATTGGGGAAAGCTTTTGGGCTTTTACCCTAGCGCCATAGTTCGAGCTATTGACGATTTTTTTTACCTTCATACGGAATGCTTTGTAGTTTTCCTCAGAGGGAACACTTTTAAGTTTTCCGTTTTGTTGGACGTAGAACCGCCAACCGAGAAAGTCAAATCCATCTGTCGAAGCGGTTAACAAAGTCTTTCTTTCACTGACCTTTAGTCCTCTTTGTGCTAGGAATTGGCTGATGTGGTCAAGTATTTCTTGTTCGTCGTCTTCTGGTCTGAGGAAGAATACCATATCATCGGCGTATCGGACACAGGCGTTGACAATATCCTTTGATTGGGTCTTAGCTGTGATTTTAAGTCCTCTTTTGACGTGATATTTGTGTATATCTTCTATGCCGTTGAGAGCGATATTTGCTAGTAGGGGACTCACCACGCCACCCTGACATGTACCTTGTTCTGGAAATTCCGGGTTTACTCCTGCTTTGAGGCATCTAAATATCCCCAGTTTTAGCCCGAGTGGGGCAATCAAGTTAGACATGATGGTGGAGTGATTTATCCTGTCGAAACACTTTTCTATGTCCAGTTCGAGGATTCTTTTATTGATGCCGTGAGAATGAGAGTTAAGATTTTGAAAAATCTGTTTTTGGGCATCATGAGCAGAGCGCCCCGTTCTAAATCCGTAACTTTGAGCATGGAATGTGGCTTCATGCGCTGGTTCTAGTGCGTATTTGGCGATGGCTTGCCACGCCCTGTCTGCAATAGTTGGGACGATATAATAAGACTGCACATAACTTCAAGTCTCTTTTGGGAAATAGTGTCACCATCATTAATCCCATCCACCCGTTGTACGGTCAGTCTGTTGTCATAAAGCAAATTCGTAAAGTTGGGCAACAGACGATAGTAACTGTAGAAAGTCCATTGGGAGGATTTTTGTCTGTTCCGGCATCGGAAACTGACTTATGGACACAACCAGCTTGTACCGCCCAAACAGTCGGAAAGTTTTTACCCCAGAAATTGCTGCGCTTAAGTGAATGGGTGGCGGCACGCTCGCAAAAAGT
>NZ_JACXAE010000120.1 GCF_014698965.1 Iningainema tapete BLCC-T55 | reverse complement strand
AAGTCCATAAGACAACAAAAGTGAGTAAAAAGTATCTACATATACAGTTTACACCAAAAAGCCGGGAGAACCCTCCAATTCAAATTCTAAGTTATTTTCCGAAAGCTGGTGCAAGTGTTCCCAATCAATCGGTAGATCGAGCGAATTGCTGTCACTGGCAGAACCTACAATAGATTCAGTAGACTCATGTGCTGTAAATATAACACTTGCCCAATGCAAAAGCGTTGCTGCCAATTTTTCTTTCAATACAGGCTTACTCAAATAGTCATCCATACCAGCATCTAGACACATTTGTCGATCTTCTTTCATCGCATTAGCCGTCATCGCCACCACTATCGGGCGACGACGACTAGCAAAAGAACTTTCCTGCCAACGATGAATTTCTCTTGTGGTTTCTAAACCATCAAGAATTGGCATTTGGCAATCCATAAGAATCAAGTCATAGGGAACTTTTTCTAAAAGCTGTAAAACTTCTTTTCCATTAGCAGCAACATCTGCTTTATATCCCAAACTCTGAAGCTGCTTGAGAGCTACTTTCTGATTCACCACATTATCCTCAGCTAACAAAATTCTTAAGTTGGACACACACTCCCTGTCTCCCCCACTCCCTGTTTCCCCCACTCCCTGTTTCCCCCACTCCCTGTCTCCCTCACTCTTTTCTTGGGTGTCCAGAATATTCATAATAGTATCAAGTAGTCGAGATGCTTTCACAGGCTTGACTAAATAAGCAGAAAATCCGATATTAAGTGCGCGTTGCACTTCATCGCGTTGATTAGTAGAGGTGAGCATAATTAAAGGTATTTTAGCAATCTTCAAATTTGCCTTAATTTGTTCTCCCAGAGTTAAGCCATCAGTTGCGGGCATTTGCATATCTATCAAGACAAAATCATAGGGTATGCCCTGCTTAGCAGCATCTTGTAAAGCTAGTAGTGCATCTTCTGCACTACTAGCTTGATCTACCTGCATCCCCCAACGAGTAGCTTGATGATGGACAATTTTGCGATTTGTAGCGTTGTCATCTACCACTAAGACACGCCGATTGAATAGAAACCTAGTATCCTGTACTGAGGAAACAGATTCTTGTCCTCCCAGCCATCGTGAAATAGCCGCACCAATGAAAGAAGCAAGTATTGCCTTCCCCATCGTCAAGCCGGATACATCCTGAAGTAGTTCTTCCACTACAAAGAGAACTCCGGCGATGGGGGTATTGAAAGCAGCTGCTAACCCTGCTCCAGCCCCAGCCGCTATCATCTGGCGACGGTAATCTGGAGAAGTAGGAAATATGCGACTGAGTTGATTAGCTAATGCCGCTCCTACCTGTAGTGTTGGACCTTCCCTACCTAAGGGCAAACCCGAACCTAATGCTATCACTGCACTGAGCAGTTTAACGACAGCAACCCGTAAATTCAATGCCATTGGTACTTTAGCAAGTACAGCCTTGACTTGTGAAATGCCGCTACCACCAGCTTCTGGAGCCACTCGCTCCACTAGCCAACCTGATAGCAGTCCCCCCACTAAGCCAATTGCTGGTAATACCAACCAAGCTGGTAGTAGATGAGTTGTATGGACTCGCCATCCGCCTAAAGCACCGACGCCTTGCTTTAAGAATACTGCCGCTAGTGCTGCAACTAAACCAATTACACAAGCTTGAAAAATAGCAAAGCGTTTAGGTTGCAACAGTTGGCGGTAAAGCTTGAGCCAAAAAATCTTTCCCCTGACTAACATTTTTAGTAACTAATTTTAAAAGTTGTTTGAGGCGACAGTTTTAGAGCGCCTGAATACCGTTTCATCTCCATAGTTTGATACTAAAAAATGAAATAAAAATGAAATATTTATACTCCAAATGGTAGATGTTTTATCTATCTTTTTAAGAAAAATATTAACTAATTTACAGGTAGCCGCACTGTAAATGTACTGCCTGAACCAATTTGACTGTGTACCTGAATACTGCCTTTGTGTGCTGTAGTGATCGCCTGGACAATCGCCAATCCTAAACCAGAACCGCCAGAGGCGCGAGAGCGGTCTTGATTAACTCGATAGAAACGGTCAAAAATGCGACTTTGATGCTCAGGAGCAATACCAACTCCTGTATCTTGGACTTTAATTAAGACGTGGCGATCGCTACGTTGGAGAAAAACGATAACTTTTCCGCCGTGGGGAGTGGCTTGAATTGCATTTACAATTAAGTTGGAAATCAAGCGATAAAGCTGTTCTTCGTTTCCCATAACATACAGTTTTTCTTGCTGGGATACCTGCGTATGTAGTGTTACTTGAGCATCAATCGCTAAAAATGCCAATTCCTCTACTAAATCGCTAATTAAATCATTAACACAGCAAACCTTATACTCTCCTGTTTGTTGTTGCTGATCTAGCCTTGCCAATAGCAGCAAATCTCTCACCAATTGTGATAGGCGAGTATTCTGCCGCTGGAGAACTTGCAAAATTCCACTTGCTGCTGGCTCAGATAGAGATGGGGTTGAACCGTACAATCTAAAAGCAGCTTCAATGGTAGAGTGCATTGCGGCCAAAGGCGTGCGAAACTCATGGGCTGCATCAGCAGTAAACTGTTCCATTTATTGATAGGATCGGTAGACAGGTTGCATAGCTAAACCTGCCAACCACCAACTTGACCAACCAATCAAAATCATGGAAATAGGCCATCCTAATAATAGAGTTAATTTCAAAGCAGCTAGATGCTGATCTAAGTCTTTGAGACTTCTCCCCAGTTGCAAATAGCCAGAAACTTTGTACTGGGTATGCAGTGGTAAAGTTATTTGACGATAGCTCTTGCCAGAGCGATCTTTGCGGATTTGCCCATGCTGTAGTGATGTAATCGGTAATTGCTCAAGATATAATCCTGCTAGGGCAATTGGTTTTCCTGAACCATCTAGCAAACGCATGTAGTAATTGACAGGATCGGCTGCTTTTGCAAAAGATTGTGTAATGACTGCTTTTTTATTCCAACAATTTGTAGGCGCGACACAAAGTTCTAAAGAAAGTTGTTGGGCTTGCTGTAAGCGATCGCCTTGCTGCCATACTGGTTCAATACTTTGATGGAGTGCTTCTGCTACTGATTCGAGGCCTTGATCGATCGTTTCACGGTAAGCATGGGCAACCACTTGATAAACCCCCACACCAGATAGCCCTAAAATGCATCCCATTACTAGCGCATACCAAGCCGCTAATCGCGTGCGAGTCACGCGGAAAAGTTGATTGCGATTCATTACTGTTTACTTTAAACTTTCAAGCGATAGCCCACACCATAGATTGTTTCAATCAAAGATTCGCTGCCATCATCTCCTAGCTTACGTCTAAGTAAGCGAATTTGTGCTGCTACCACATTGCTCGCTGGTTCTGTACCAATTTCCCACAGTTGATTAATGATTTGATCGCGAGTAACGATTTGGTTTGGATGTTTCATCAGGTATTCCAGCAGTTGAAATTCTTTGATAGTTAATGAGTTTAAAAGTTTGTTCCCTTGGGAATATATACGAGTTACTTCGTGGGTGCTATAATTGGGTGTTAGGCAACCTACTTGAAGGTGTTGAGGTTGGAGTTGAGGCGAGCGCCGCCGTAATGCACGCAACCTTGCCAGTAGTTCTGCCATGTCAAATGGCTTTATTAAGTAGTCATCAGCCCCTGCATCAAGTCCAATAATCTTTTCTTCCAATCGGTCTTTAGCAGTTAACATAAGTACTGGTATACAACTGTTATGCGTTCGCGTAGCGTCTCCGTAGCTGGTTCGCAGCCGTTTACACAACTCTATTCCTGATAAACCAGGCAACATCCAATCAATAATTGCTACTGTATACTCAGTCCATCCACTCTCTACATATAGCCATGCTTGTGTGCCATTAACAAACCAATCAACCACATACGCTTCATGGCTGAGAACTTGTTTAATTGCCGCACCTAAATCTGGCTCATCCTCAACTAATAAAAGTCGCATTTTTTCGCTTGCTAGGAATATTTGTTATCAATCACTATAGACCAAAACGTACCAATCCCTGCCAGATAGAACCTTTCTATACAAGAGATAGGAGTGTTAGTTAGGTTGGAAAACTGGGAAGAATAAATTTGGTAAGACTGTTGAAGTAACTGATTAAATAAAGCTTTAATGATGAATTCTGATTTTGAACCACCACCAAAAAGTTTGTCTTTGTTAGCTTCTGTAGGTGGAGTAGTTACTGCTGTTGTAGCGATCGCTCTGCTCAATTTATGGTCTAAGCACCTGAACAAAACGAATGTTGTACAAACGGTAACACAACAAACTGCCTCAAGCGACAAAAAAGCTCCAACAATAGCGCAACTTGATGCTACGGTAGTTTTGCCAGGGACACCAGTGAGTTCCAACCAACTAACAACCGCCATAACTCCTTATGTTGCGCCGTCCGTGGGAAAACTGACAACAGAAGAAATGGCGATCGCCCGTATGGCTTGGGCTTACTTTCAGCGCAACTGGAACGAGCAGACTGGCTTAGTCAATTCCGTTGATGGCTTTACTTCAGTCACTATGTGGGATCAAGCAGCTGCGATCGCTGCCTTGGTAAGTGCCAAAGAACTCAATATCGTTTCTGCTGAAGAATTTGAAACGAAAATGAGCAAAATGTTGAAGACTCTAGCATCAATGCCTCTGTATAAACAAGAACTACCCAACAAAGTCTACAACTCTAAAACTCTTTTACCCGTTAACTACGGTCAATTAGACAAACGTGAAGAAATTGGTTGGTCGGCTCTCGATTTGGGGCGAATGGCCATCTGGCTCAAAATTGTCGAAGCAAAATATCCGCAGTTACGACGACAAACAAAAGCCGTTTGGAGTCATTGGCAGGTAGCACGTCTGACCAAAAATGGGCAAATGTACGGTACTGCTGTAAAAAAAAGTAAATAATTATACAACTAAGAAGGTCGCTTAGGCTATGAAAATTATGCCGCCTACGGTTTAAAGTTGTGGGGTTTAAATGTTAAAAAAGCTACAGAATATCAGTCTCATACTGCCTTTGTCAATCTCTACGGACAAGGAGTTCCCTATGATCGCCGTGACTATAAAACCTCCGGAGCCAACAACTACGTCCTCAGCGAACCTTATATATTAGATGGGATTGAAACTGGGTTTCAAGCTCTACCAAAAGCCTATGCCGATAGAATCTTAGCTGCTCAAGAAGCTCGCTACCAAGCCACAAAACAATTAAGTGCAGTCACAGAAGACAACTTAGATCGTGCGCCCTACTTTAGTTTACAGTAGCTTATTTGTCAACGGAGAACCTTGGGCTACCATCACAGATACCCGACAAAAGCACAACAATTTACGCTTCCTCAGTGCCAAAGCAGCTGTAGGATGGCATGTACTTTACAACACCACTTACACCCGCCAGTTATTTGATTTTGTCCAAACCAATCTTAAATCTAAAGATGGTTGGTACAACGGGTACTACGAATCTCTACGCGAACCGAATCGATCCCTCACTGCTAATAATAATGGTGTAATTTTGGAAAGCTTACTCTACAAGCAAGTTGGAAAACCACTGATAGTTTGGGCGGGAGTAAGAATCAAATGATACATACTCGTCCACAAAAGTTATTGAAATTGATCGCACTGTTCTTAATTGGAACATTGATGCAATTTTGGTTTTACATCCCGACACCAGTTTTATCGCAAAATCCTCCCAACAACTCCAACAGTTGTAGTAGCATTACAGCCCCGCTGACACCTGATGAGGTAAATTATGCTCGTGCTGCTTGGCAGTATTTTGTCAAAAATTATCAGCCGGCAACTGGATTTACAAATTCCACTGGAGGTTATCCTTCCGGTACACTGTGGGATATGGGCAATTACCTCATGGCATTGAATGCGGTGCGATGGCTAAATCTTACGGATCAAGCAGACTTTGATAGTCGTTTGAATAAGTTTTTGACAACGCTGGGCAACTTGAAACTATTTGAAGATACCTTACCAGATAAAGTTTATCACGCAGCAACCGGACAGATGGTTGATTATGGAAACAATCCGATTGAGCGAGGGATTGGTTGGTCAGCTCTAGACATTGGTCGTGTACTGGCTGCATTTGATGTGATTCGTACTTGTCATCCTCAATATGAAAGTTGGCTCAAGGGGATTGTGTCCAAGTGGCAATTAGGACGAAGTGTCAAAGATGGAGAACTTCAAGGAGCCACAGTACTACCAGATAAAAGTACTCTTTTAGTACAAGAGGGAAGACTGGGCTATGAGGAATATGCTGCTAGAGGCTATGAACTTTGGGGCTTCAAAGCATCAAAGGCAATGGATTTCAAGCCGTTTAAGTTCGTTGAGATTAACGGTGTGCAAATTCCGGTTGATACCCGTGACTTTAAAAGTACTAACGCTAGTAATTACGTTGTCGGCGAGTCTTATATCTTAGATGGAATTGAATTTGGCTTGAAAGGAGAGTTAGCTGATTATGCTGCTAGGGTGTTAGAGGTACAAAAGCGGCGATACGATACTACAGGTCAGTTAACTGCTGTATCGGAAGACAATATTGATCAAGCTCCTTATTTTATCTACAACACCGTTTATGCCAACGGTGAAACTTGGGCAGCAATCACAGATACTAATCAACCTTACCCCAAGTTCCGCAGTATTAGTACAAAGGCTGCTTTTGGCTGGCGTTATCTTTTTCCAGATAATGCTTATGCCCAAAAAGTTTTTGATGCAGTTAAGGATTTAAAAAGTCCTGATGACAGTGGTTACTACGCTGGTATATACGAAGAATCCAAGCAACCTAATAAAGCTTTGACTGGCAATACCAATGGGTTAATTTTAGAGATTTTGTACTACAAAGCTAGGGGAAACCGTCCTTTAATTGGATCGACTGCTAGTGTGGCAACTGCAAAACCCAATTCCAACCCCCAAGTGCCAACAACAACTTCTAGCAGTTCTTCCTCAGTCGGAGCTACCACCTCTGGGGTTACCGAGGTGAGTGTCGCACCAATTCCACCTGTTAGTAGTCCACAGCCATCTACTATCAAGCTAGCTCGACCTTTGACAGTAATTGAACGGCGCTATGCACAAGCAGCATGGCATTACTTTAACGCCAATTATCACTCAAAGAGTGGGTTAATTGATGACCGCAGTGACTTGAAAGGTGCAACTCTATAGGGATTAGGAGATTATTTGGCGGCACTTCATGCAGCGCGAACACTCGATATCATTTCCGCTCCAGAATTTGATCGACGCACCCGCCATCTTTTAGGGGCGCTATCTAAGTTACCCTTGTTTGCGATGGAGTTACCGCATCGGGGTTATGATACGCGATCGCTTAAACCAATAGATTACGGTTAGCAATCCATTCTTGCTCTATGGTCTTGAATTTGGTCTAGATCCGCAATGGTGATCGCTATTACAGCTAATTTTCACTGCTCAAGCTGAACGGTATCGTCGCACCGGAACTCTCACAGCTTCAGGCACGACCTTAATTGATCGTAAACCCTATATAGTTCACAGCACAATTATTGGTCAAAATCAGCCTTGGGTAGCCTTAGGAGATGACGGCAAGCCTATACCATCCGGGCGAGTGGTAAGTACTGCAGTTGCTTTTGCCTATCATGCCTTGCTTCCCGAAGATAAATATAGTCAAGAGTTACTCAAAGCGACAACCGATCAATACAATCCACTTGTGGGTTTTTATGAAGGCTTTTATGAAACAACTGGCAAAACGGCGGTTGGTTTCACCAGCAGTACTAACAGCATGATTCTCCAATCCCTGCTCTACACCGTCATGAATCGGCAACCTCTGATTCGTCCAACTACTGCCTTCAACTCTCCTTGGTGGCAAACAATTACCAAGGGAAATTCTGGTAGAGGGTTACCCAGCACGGCGAAGCAAAAAGCCAAGATGATTTCCGATGGCTCTGGAAGTTACTGGGTTTCAGGCAGATAGGAATCAGGAGTCAGGAGACGGGAGAAAGGAAAATAAATTTTGTAATTAATTGTGTCGGAGTACTTACACCCCTCCCTACCCTCCCCGATCTTCGGGGAGGGTGCGCGGTAGCGCGGGAGGGGTATTTTGTACTTCATTAAGTTGAAATCTGCTGTATTTGACACCGAAATTTGGGCAGGGTTGTTAGTAATGAAATTCTCTGGGGAATACTCAGTAATAAGGCTTTGATTTTTAATAACACAATGACTTCAGTTTCCATTGTTGAAAATTCATCAACCTTTTCGGGTAACAGCCGCTCGAAGTTGAAAGAAAGAACGTTGCTATTTCGCTACCTAGCAGAAATCAATTTAATATTTGGTTTCTGGTATTTACAGTGGGGTATTACTCATTCGATCAACTTTGATGCACTATGGCTGTCTGTACCGTTAGTGCTGGCTGAAATTTACAGCTATTTCGGCGGTGTAATGTTTGTAATCGGGCTGTGGCGTCCCCTAGTTCGACAGATTAAGTCTCTCGATCAGGTTTCACCACCCCTACCCATTTCTGAATGGCCTACTGTAGATGTGTTTTTAACGTGTTATAATGAGCCGCCGGAAATTGTGGAACAAACAGCTAGAGGTGCTTTAGCAATAGATTACCCAGCCACAAAGCTGCGCGTTTATGTGCTGGATGATGGCAACTCGGCTGCTATGCGAACTATGGCAGAAAAACTTTGCCTGGAAGATTTGCGATCGCCTTCATTACAACAACAAGCAAATCGGATTGAAGCAGAGCGCTCTGCTCTATTGGAGCGTTACCAGCAGTTGTGCGATTTCACACCTTTAATTCAAGCAGTGGAACAATGGCTACAAGACTTATCATCACGACAAGTTTACAGTCAAGACCCTTATACTACTGAATTGTTACAGAATCTTTACTCATTCATTCTGTGGTCAGATCCTCAAAATCAAAGTAGAAGTGATTCTCCAGCAAACACGCTTTTGGATCGCTTGAAGGTTGAATGGCTCGAACTAGAAAAAGCTATCCACCAAAAAGAACTCGAACTAGTTGAGCTTGCTCGTTTTCGCTACATTGCTCGTCCCAAACCAGCTGGTGTACCGCATCATGCTAAAGCAGGTAACTTGAATTACGCGATTTTTTCCGGAGAAACTTCAGGGCAATTTATTCTTACCCTGGATGCGGATCATATTCCTAAGCCTCCAATTCTTAAGCGAGTCCTGCCGTATTTCTATACATACAATATTTTTACAGGAAAATACGAGCAAAACAGAATTGCTTTCGTACAGACACCCCAAGATTTTTATAACATCCCAAAAGGCGATCCTTTTGGACACTCAGCACATTTATTTTATGGTCCGCTGCAACAGGGTAAAGATGGACTGAATGCTGCTTTTTATACAGGTACAGATGATATACTGAGACGCGAGGCACTGGTTAGTGTTGGACTGCAATATTTTTCTGATGAGTTTGCCCTTAATGAAAAACGTTTAGATGAATTTGAATTAGTTGGTGGCGTATCTAGCAACAGTATTACAGAAGATATGAATACTGCGATGCGTCTGCATAGTGCAGGGTGGAAATCTGTTTACCACAATGAACTTTTGGCAGAAGGTTTAGCACCCGATGACTTGGGTTCTACTCTGAAACAGCGACTACGATGGGCGCAAGGTACTATCCAAGTGTTAGTCCGCGAAAATCCTTTGACTAAACCAGGGCTAACGTTTTGGCAACGTTTGCACTATTTTAAAACAATGTATAGTTATTTTTCTGGTTTTGCTACTGTTATTTTTATCAGTTGCCCAATTATCTATTTTTTTACAGGAGTCATTCCAGTTAAAACTTACGATCCTGATTTTGCCTTACACTTTTTTCCTGCTTTTATTATTAACCGCCTGACTTTCGTTGCAGCTACTTGGGGTATTCCTGCTCGAGAAGTTTGGCGCTCTGAGCAATATGCGATCGCTTTATTTCCCCTGTTAATCCAAGCTGTATTAAGTGTCTTTACAGGAAAACCACTGAAATTTCAAGTCACACCTAAGCAGCGACAATCAGGAATTTATCTCCATCTAATATGGCCGCAAATGATTGTCTTTGCTCTGATTATTTTGGGCATACTGTGGAGCCTTTACCGCTTTGCCACTGGAAATTTAAATGATCCTTGGGTTCACTTACTCAATGGCGCTTGGTCTGTGTATAACTTATCACTTTTATCTGTAATCATCCGCGCTGCTGTTTGGCAACCACCAACGGAGCAGGGGAGTGGGGGAGTAGGGGAAAAAACTCCTGACTCCTGACTCCTGACTCCTGATTAGAAAAAATAGCTATGAACACTTTGGACTCTCATAACTTAAATCAGCGAAATGTTTTAACAATTTATGCTCATGCTGATGATGAAGTTTTGCCTGCGGCTGGCACTTTAAGTCTGATGTCTAAGGCAGGATGGAACATTCGTTGCCTAATTTTGACGGATGGCAATCTTTCTAGTTCGGCTGTTAAAGGTAAACGTCATCAGGAAGCTGAGGCGGCTGGTAAAATTATTGGTGCAAGTTATGATTTTTATGCACTTGAGGAGTGTAACTTTTCTACTCAAGCTGTAATTAAAGTTACTGAAGAAGCTATTAAGCATTGCCTACCAGACATTATTATTACTCACGCGCCGCAACCCGAACAGTTTGGGCATAGAGATCATGAAGTGTGTGCGATCGCCGTTTCCAATGTTGCTACCCGTAAAAATATCCCTCTATGGTACTCAGCGCCACCTGTTTTTTTACGTGGTTTTGAACCTAATTTCTTTGTGGATATTACCTCTGTAATTGAGGAAAAAATCGCGGCAATTGGTTGTTATGAGTCTGAGCAGGAAAAAGCATTTATGCAACTTGATGCTATCTTAGTTTTGTCTATATTTTGGGCAAGAGAATTAGGTCAAAAGGATGGTTATTTTGAAGCTTTTCAAATTTCTCGTCACTGTGTTGATGCTAGCTTTTTTAGTGCTCTAGCTCATCTTAAAAATCCTGTATTATCATCTAGATAATTTCCTTAAATATATTTTGAAGAAACCTTGCATCTTCGTTTATTATAATGCCAAAATATCAATATAAATTAGTCAAATAAATCTATGAATCCAATTGTAAAAGTAATTCAACCCTCTGGTATTTTAGATGGTATTAGAGGTAATGAACTGCGGCGCGAAGTTAGTGAAGTAGTTAACATTGGAGCAGATATTGTCTTGATTGACCTTCAAGATGTCAAGTTTGTCGATAGTTCTGGTTTGGGTGCTTTAGTATCAGCCATGAAAACAGTACGTAACGCCAATGGTAAACTTTTTCTCTGCTCCATGAACGACCAAGTTAAGATGTTATTCGATTTAACTAAAATGGATCGAATTTTTGAAAAATTTGCTGATCGCGATGAATTCAATCGTCTCATTCTTGCGACTCTATAAAATATATAGTACTGATCGTGTCCTTTGGTAGGGGCAGACGCCCTTAGTTGTGGGCGTTACTAAGTGTGGTTTTGCTTAGGGTAGTGGTAAAGAGATTACGTAAAGAAAAATATACTAAGTAAAAGCACTGAGAAAAAGAAAAGTAAATAAAATAAATGAGGAGAGATTTGGCAAAGCGATCGCATAATCGCTCGCTAATGTAACGGACTGCAACGTATAATGAAAACGATAAAACGATTAAGAAATATTGAAGAGCAGTAAAGTTAAATGCGGGTAGCGATCGCAGGAGCAGGTTTAGCAGGACTTTCTTGTGCAAAATATCTCATCGACGCGGGTTACACACCCATTGTCTTGGAAAGCCGAGACGTACTAGGGGGTTTGGTAGCAGCGTGGCAAGACAAAGACGGCGACTGGTATGAAACCGGGCTGCACGTCTTTTTTGGTGCATATCCTAATATGCTCAAGCTGTTAAAAGAACTGGGCATTGAAGACCGATTGCAGTGGAAAAAACACACAATGATCTTCAACCAGCCGGACAACCCAGGCACTTACAGCAGGTTCGATTTTCCAGATTTGCCCGCGCCCTTGAATGGGATTGCGGCAATACTCAAAAACAACGACATGCTGACTTGGGGCGAAAAGATCCAATTAGCTAAAGGCTTGGTTCCAGCCATGCTGCGTGGACAAAAGTATGTGGAGGAAACGGATAAGTACACATTTTCTGAATGGTTAAAGCGGCAAGGAGTAGGCGAGGAAGTACAACAAGATATTTTTATCGCCGCCGCCAAATCGCTCAACTTTATTAACCCAGACGAAATTTCGGCAGTAGTCTTGCTGACGGCTTTGAGGGCTTTCCTGCAAGAAAAAGACGGCTCGAAAATGGCATTTCTGGACGGTTCTCCCACTGAGAGATTGTGTCAACCATTAGTAGATTACATTACCTCTGGCGGCGGAACAGTGAGATTAAATGCGCCCTTAAAAGAAATTTTGCTTGATGGAGATGGAAATGTTAAGGGTTTTTTAATTCGTGGGTTGAATGGAGCATCAGATGAAGTGGTAACTGCTGATGTGTATGTTAGTGCCATGTCAGTAGACTGCATCAAGGTGATGTTACCAAAACCGTGGCAGCAAATGGAATTTTTCCAAAAGCTGGATGGATTAGAAGGCGTACCTGTGATAAACTTGCAACTGTGGTTTGACCGTAAGCTTACAGATATAGATCAGTTGCTATTTTCACGCTCGTCCCTACTCAGCGTTTATGCTGATATGAGTAACACCTGTCGTGAGTACGCCAATACCGAGCAATCAATGCTGGAATTGGTTCTAGCTCCGGCAAAAGATTGGATTAACTCGTCAAATGAGGAGATTGTACAGGTAACTTTATCCGAATTACAAAAACTTTTCCCCGCCCACTTTGGGGGAGATAATCCAGCCAAATTACTGAAATATCATGTGGTGAAAACGCCGCGTTCAGTTTATAAAGCGACTCCAGGGTGTCAGCAGTATAGACCATCACAAGTAACCCCAATTCCCAACTTCTATTTAGCAGGAAGTTACACTATGCAACAGTACCTGGGGAGTATGGAAGGAGCTGTACTTTCTGGTAAGCTGACAGCGAATGAGATCGCGCAACGCGCAACGCCGCCAGCGGCAAACTCTGAAGCACACCTAGTGGCAAATTCCTGAGAATAAACGCAAACCTTGAGCGCCTGCAACGAATGCTGCAACTGCCTGATTCCCCCCCACGCATGAAACCGTCGGTAACACTAGAGGAGTCCTATCAACTTTGTCGCCAGCTTACCGCAAAGTATGCCAAAACTTTCTACCTTGGTACTTTGCTCATGAACGCGACAAAGAGTCGAGCTATTTGGGCAATTTATGCTTGGTGTCGTCGAACAGATGAACTAGTAGATGGTCCGGCTGCTGCAATTACCACACCAGAAACTTTAGACTTGTGGGAGCAGCACCTGGAAACTATTTTTTCCGGACGCCCAGTAGAAAATTACGATGTAGCTTTGGTTGATACACTCCAGCGCTTCCCCATGCAAATTCAGCCCTTTCGGGATATGATTGCAGGGCAGCGTATGGATTTATACCGTAGTCGTTATGAAACGTTTGACGAGTTATACCTGTACTGTTACCGCGTCGCAGGCACTGTAGGCTTGATGTCAACAGCAGTTATGGGAGTAGATAACTCAACCAACACAGCGCCTTGGCATCAAAACCAACAACTCTACATTCCCAGCGAAGAAGCGATCGCTTTGGGAATTGCTTGTCAACTCACCAATATTCTCCGGGATGTGGGGGAAGATGCAAGGCGAGGGCGAATTTATATTCCCCTTGAAGATATGGCGCGGTTCAACTACACAGAACAAGACTTGTTGAAAGGAGTAGTGGACGAACGGTGGCGCTCGCTGATGCGCTATTCTATCCAGCGAGCGCGACAATTCTACATTAAAGCGGAAACAGGAATTAGTTACCTATCTCCTGATGCCCGTTTGCCTGTATGGGCAGCACTAATGCACTACAGTCGAATTTTAGGTGTAATTGAACGCAATAATTATCAGGTGTTCAATCAACGCGCCTACGTTCCTCAGTGGCAAAAGTTACGTACTTTACCAGTAGCTTGGCTGCGTGCGCAAGTGCTATAGAAGTAAAAAGTAAAAAGTAAAAAGTAAAAAGTAATTTCTTTTAACTTTTGCCTTTTAACTTTTTACTTGTTTTACCTCTTGACATCCCAATTAGAGTTTGATAACATCGTTATTCGTAGACCAGGAGAGGTGGCTGAGTGGTCGAAAGCGGCAGATTGCTAATCTGTTAGGGGATATTATCCTCTCGAGGGTTCGAATCCCTCCCTCTCCATTAAATAAAATTTCGTAGAGACGTTCCGCCGGAACGTCTCTACTGCCATTTGCCCTAAACAACAAATCCTGCCCAGTAATAATGCCGCATCAACTCCATTGTCATCTCTTACTGATAAATGGCAATTAATAAGTGTAAAATTTTACATAGAATGAATATATTCTGATCGGCAGCGAATTTTATTGGCGATCGCTCTTACTAGAGAAGTGGGCATATTTAGATCTTTAGGTAGATGTTATAATTTATCCTTTGGAGTCATAAAATATAAAACCTAGCTCGACCTTGACGGTTTTGAAGCAGATGTTTTTCTCCCATCAATTCCAAAATTGCAGAAGTTGATTTTGTTTAAGCCTATTAAGATATAACAGTTCTCAATTTAGATGAGGTAAATCCTCGTCATCTTTTTGTCAATGTGTGAATCCTAGAGGAGTAAAAAAAATATATGCAAAGAGTTAGAGCAGCTTGCGCCTTGACTTTAATTACCGTCATCACAGGTTTCCTCGCTGCCGCTTGTCAACAAACAAACACTAGTACGGGAAATAGTGAAGGCAGTGCCAACCCAACAGCCACAACTGTTGCTGCTAGCAATGGCGGGGGGTTAAAAATTGGTTCACTGTTACCAGCAACTGGAGATTTGGCATCAATCGGACAACAAATGATCGGTGCTGTTCCTTTGGCTGTTGAAGCTGTTAACGCTTGTGGCGGGGTAAATGGCGAAAAAGTAACCCTCGTAGCAGTAGACGATCAAACAGATCCCAAAGCTGGTGCAGCAGGCATGAGCAAACTAGCAACCTTAGATAAAGTAGCTGGTGTAGTTGGATCGTTTGCTAGCAGTGTCTCAACTGCGGCAGTTTCAATTGCCTCCCAAAATAAAGTAATGCTAATTTCTCCAGGTAGTACTAGTCCTATATTTACCGAAAAAGCGCAAAAGGGAGACTATAAAGGCTATTGGGCGCGTACAGCTCCTCCTGATACTTATCAAGCATTAGCCTTAGCCCAACTTGCTAATAAAAAAGGTTTCAAAAAAGTTTCCACAGCCGTAATTAACAATGACTACGGTGTGGGGTTTGAAAAAGCATTTGTGCAAGCTTTTGAAAAACTAGGGGGAACCGTAGTTAACAAAAACAAACCCGTCCGCTATGATCCCAAAGCGACTACATTTGATACCGAAGCTCAAGCAGCTTTTGCTGGTAAGCCAGATGCAGTACTAGTTGTAGCTTACGAAGAGACTGCTAGTATACTGTTAAAATCAGCCTATCAGCAAGGTGTCGCTCAAGGTGTACAGATTATGCTCACTGATGGCACAAAATCAGATACTTTCCCAGAAAGAGTTGGTAAAGGTTCTGATGGTAAATATATAGTGGCTGGAGCCATTGGTACTGTACCTGGTTCCAATGGTAAAGGATTAGACGCTTTCTCTAAGCTCTGGGAATCTAAAAAAGGCGCTCCACCTGCACCATACACAGCACACGCTTGGGATGCTACTGCTTTATTAATGCTAGCAGCACAATCAGCTAAGCAAAACACAGGTGTGGGCATAGCCAGTAAAATTCGCGAAGTTTCCGAAGGATCTGGTACACAAGTTAGTGATGTCTGCGAGGGTTTAAAGTTACTTAAAGAGGGCAAAAAAATCAACTTTCAGGGAGCTAGCGGTAACGTAGATATTGACAAAAACGGCGATGTCATCGGCGTTTACGATGTTTGGCTCGTTGGCGACGACGGCAAAATCCAGACTGTGGACAAAGTTAGTCCTAAATAAAAGTTAATAATTTCTAATTCCTGTAGAGACGCGATATATCGCGTCTCTACGTCTTTTTCTAAAGTCCTCGGAAGTTGTAACCAACTCCTACCGTCAATCCCACTTGAACATCATCAAAAAATCCGGCATTGACAGCGGCTGTTGCTGTAAATCGAGGACTGATGGGTACATCGACACCACCAGTAAGCAGAAAGCCTACTTCAGTGTCATCACCAGTTTTAATCGCTGCACCAGCACCAACGTAAGGGGCAATCGGTAAAGGATCAGAAAATGGATCTGTTAACTGGTTCAAGGAAAAGTCATAGGCAACGGGAAGTAGAAATGTTGTGTTGTCTCCAATAATTGCAGCGGGACGTACCGAGATAGTATTAGAAAGTCCTATTTTGCTAATGACGGCAAAGTTACTGTCACCTAGAGCAGATTCACCACCGCCCAAGCCAATGTTTCCGGCTATTCCCACGTAACTGGAGCCGCCACGAGTACGTCTACCTGGATCGATGTTAATATCTGCTTGAGCTACATTGGCATTAGATTTGGTGGTAACTGTTGATTTTTGAGTAGTTACAGCATTGGTGTGGGTTTGTGTATCCACAGTGGCGATCGCCTCACTTGTCGTTGCTGTTGTTCCTGGCACCGGTGTAGCTACACGTTGTTCGGTTTGCTGTTGAGTGCTAAGAATAAACTCTGGCTGCGACACTTGAGGTGTATTTTCTCCTAGCGTAGTTTCTTCTGTTTGAGAGGAGAAAGTCTCTATTCTAGTACTTACTTCAGTTGAAGAAGTTTCAGTTTCGTTTGCCTGAGTTAACTGAAAACTATTAGTAGTATCTATAGTTTCAGCAACAGCAGCCTTACCACCTCCGATCACTGTCAAAGCTGATAAGCTGAGCAACCAAAAAACTTCTTTTCCTTTACGAGAAAAAATATTGTTCACGTTCACTCCTTTAAGAATATTGCCGCAATAGATAGCGGATGTATGTTGTTTTGTGTCAATTATTGGCAACATTCAAAATCTAACACCAAAACATGAGTTTCTACATCCTTAGTTTGACGGTGTGGATTCTTAATATTTAACACAAAACAATAAGTAATGTATCTTCTATTCGGTAGATATTACAACTATATAGACAAATAATTATGCATAAAAAAGTACTAAGCTGTTCTCGATAAAATTGCACAGAAAAAGCGTTGCGTTGTACAGTAACGACAGTTAACCTTTGACAGTTAACAGTTTACAGCTGACGACCACTACGAGTATTTAATCCTATTTATGAATACTTCAGCTATCCTCCATAAATTTACAGTTGCCTTCATATGTCTATCTTTTGCGCAAGTTTGTTCCCTACGGAACTAATACGCTCAGAAAACTTTACATAATTTTCATATACTGAGCGGATACTAAATCTAAGTTAGTATAGTTAAAGCTCAAAAGAGCGTACAAATAGATTGGTCAAATAGGGTTTGAATCGGGGAAAATATTATATAAATCAAAAAGATTGTGTTCAAGATATTGAAGAGAAGATATTCCTTTTTGATATTAATTTTAAATATTAGACATGTAGAGACGTTCCGGCGGAACGTCTCTACAACTATCCCAAACTACCGATCGCATCCGCCACTAGCTTAGAGACAAAAGGCAAAATTGTGCGATTCTTCGCGTTGATGCCTTCAGTAAATACTACTAAAAGATAAGGACGTTGATCGGGAATTTCAATATATGCGGCGTCGTGGCGAACTTGACTTGTCCAACCTGCCTTTGACCACATTCTGGCAAATTGAGGAATACCACCACCCAAAAAGCCTGTTACTTGGTCTTCTTCAACATCTTGTGGTAAACTTTCAGAATCGAGAATACGTTCGAGTAAAGCCATCATTGCTTGCGATCGCCCACTGGAAACCGCTACTCCACCGATAATACTATGTAGTAACCTAGCGGTGGCGTTAGTTGTTAACATGTTACGATTTTCCAACAACTCACCCGCAAAAGCTCTTTCCCGCCCATATGCACCATCACACCAGGTTTTTTGACAAACGTTGATTGTCTCCAACTCCTCCCACCCCAAAGATTGAAAATAGCGGTTGACAATATTGCGCTGATTCTTCCAAGTTTCAAATGGTCCTGGTGGTAATTCTGGTCCTGATGTAGTTCCACTTAACACATCTACAACCAAACTAGTAGCATCATTACTCGAGTCAATTATCATATCACTAATGGCTCTTTCTAATTCCCGTGAATTATTCACCATTCCTTTTTCTAGCCACTCGTTGATTGCTACTAAATAAAACAGCTTCACTACAGAAGCAGGGTAAATTCGCTCATCACCGCGATAAGTAAAACCTCGGTGAGGATGTTCCCAAAATGCATTGGGAGTCAGAGCGCCACCAGTATTTACCAGTACAGGCGGATCGTAGACAATATACGTCAGAGCAATTTGGTTGCGAGCTAAAGTTGGAAAAGCTGCCCAAGTCTCCTGTAGGATGTGATTACCTAACTGTTCTAGTTGTTCGTCTTTGTTGAAAAAAATCATCTTTTCATCCCAAATCCACTCATTGGCAATGTTCCCTAATCCAAAATCTCAAACTTACATTCCCAGGCAGGAACCTGGCAACGAGCCAAATCCAAAATTGGCAGAGTATCAGTGCTTGGCAGACTTAAACATTTATGATTCTCCCAATTGCGATCGCTTGGCAACTCAAGCTGCAACTGGACGACATCTACGCATCTTATCAGACGATCGCACCGAACAACCGTTGCATGACAATGTAGAGACGCGCCATGGAACCTCTCTACAAATTTGTTTGTGTGAAGACGACTACCCAGGTTGGTTGTTAGTCGAAGATTTCAGTTTATTACAACCGTGTAGTGTAACCTACCTGGCTAAATTATATTCAGAAATTGAGATTAAAAAACTTCTTCCACAGGTGATAGCTTTTACTCATCAAGCGATGCAACAACCAAATGAATATCTTTGGGGTGGTACGCTAGGGCCAAATTATGATTGTTCTGGATTGATGCAGGCGGCGTTTGCTTCGGTTGGTATTTGGATACCTAGAGATGCTTATCAGCAGGAGGCTTTTTGTGTTCCAATTACTATTCCACAATTACAACCGGGAGATTTGGTGTTTTTTGGTGTTCAAAAAGCAACTCATGTGGGACTTTATTTAGGGGAAAGTTGTTATATTCATAGTTCTGGGAAAAATCAAGGGCGTGATGGGATTGGTATTGATTGTTTGTCGGAACAAGGAACGGAGGTTAGTCGGTCATACTACCAGCAACTGCGAGGTGTTGGAAGAGTTGTGAAGAGTTATGAACCGCGAAGACGCTAAGGACGCTAAGGTGTATGAGGAGTGAGTTGGTTCGGAATGGGTTTGCTGGACAAAATGCGGCGATGTCGTCTTTTGTTCCTGATGTTTCTATTGTTGTGCCTGTGCATGATGAGGTGGAAAGTTTGCCTCATTTGCTTGAGGCGATCACGAATACAATGAGGGATTGTCAAATTAGTTACGAGATTATTTGTGTGGATGATGGTTCTACTGATGGTTCAGTAGCGTTTTTGAAGGAACAAGCGCTTGTGCGTAGTGATTTAAACGCGGTGATTTTACGTCGAAATTACGGTCAAACTGCGGCTATGGCGGCGGGGTTTAATTATGCACGGGGTAAGGCTATTGTTACTTTAGATGCTGATCTTCAGAATGATCCAGTGGATATACCGATGCTGTTAGCGAAGTTGGAGGAAGGTTATGATTTGGTAAGTGGTTGGCGGCAAAAACGTCAAGATGCTACTTTGACGCGGTTACTTCCTTCTCAAGCTGCTAATTGGTTGATTCGTCGTCTGACAAGTGTTTATATACACGATTATGGGTGTTCGCTCAAGGCTTATCGCGCTGAATTGGTGGCGGATATGAATTTGTATGGGGAACTGCACAGATTTCTTCCGGCTTTGGCTTATATTGAAGGGGCAAGAATTACGGAAATGCCCGTGCGTCACCATGCTCGTCGTTTTGGACGCAGTAAGTATGGGTTGTCACGGACTTTTCGAGTGTTGATGGATTTGTTAACCATCACGTTTATGAAAAAGTTCCTCACACGCCCTATGCACGTTTTTGGATTGTTGGGTTTAGTTTCGATAGTATCAGGTGGGGCGATCGGTGTTTATTTGACTTTTATCAAATTAGCTTTTCAGGTGGATATTGGTAATCGTCCTCTGCTAATTTTGGCGGTTTTGTTGCTAGTGACGGGTGTACAATTGTTCTGCTTTGGTCTTTTGGCAGAGTTACTTATGCGTACTTACCACGAGTCGCAAGGACGCCCTATTTATCGAGTACGTGAGGTAATCAGAAAACAAGAACTGGGCATTAATGATTAACATCGCATTTAATTAAATTATGTAGGGGCGAACAGCAGCTCGCCTCTACGTGAATGAATGCTTGATGAAAAGTTATGGAATCGATTAACCCAGAAGTTAAACAGCGTGTTCAAGAACTCAGGCAACTACTGCAACAGGCAAGTTATGCCTATTATGTGCTTGATGCTCCAATTATGGAGGATGCAGTATACGATCGCCTGTATCGCGAGTTGCAACAGTTGGAAAGTCAGTATCCAGAGTTGGTGACACCAGATAGCCCTACTCAAAGGGTTGGTGAGAAACCAGCAACGCAGTTTACCTCGGTGCGCCATAACATTTCACTATATAGTTTAGAAAATGCTTTCAATCTTGATGAATTAAAAAGTTGGGATCAGCGTTGGCGACGACAATCACCCCCCCTTAATCCTCCCCGATTTTCGGGGGGGAATGAAGAACCCCCCCTTGGAAAGGGGGGGAATGGGGAATCCCCTCTTAATCCCCCCCGATTTTCGGGGGGGCAGGGGGGGGTAGAATACGTCTGTGAACTCAAAATTGATGGTTCTGCCCTGGCGTTGACTTATGAAAATGGTATTCTTATTAGAGGTGCAACTAGGGGTGATGGAGTAACAGGCGAAGACATTACTCAAAATGTGCGCACAATTCGTTCTATTCCCTTACGGTTAAATGTAGATGCATTTAACGCAAAATTACCGGAAAGAATAGAAGTACGTGGTGAGGCGTTTTTACCACTTGAAGTGTTTCAACAAATAAATCAAGAACGGATTAAAGCAGGTGAAGCAGTTTTTGCTAATCCTCGTAACGCTGCTGCTGGAACACTCAGACAACTTGACTCACGGATTGTGGCGCAACGACGGCTCGATTTCTTTGCTTATACTTTGCAAATTCCTGGTAGAGATGATGGGAGTTTCGCTAATAGTCAGTGGGAAGCTTTGGATTTGTTGCAAAAGATGGGGTTTCGGGTTAACCCCAATCAGCGATTGTGTTCTTCTTTGGATGAGGTTGCAGAGTATTATCAGCACTGGGATACTGAACGGTTAAATTTACCCTACATGACTGATGGGGTGGTGGTTAAACTCAATTCTTTTCAGCTTCAAGAACAACTGGGGTTTACGCAGAAGTTTCCCCGGTGGGCGGTGGCGCTGAAGTACGCGGCAGAAGAAGCTCCTACCCGTGTAGAAAATATTGCTGTGAATGTCGGTAGAACAGGGGCGCTTACTCCTCTAGCACAAATGCGTCCCGTACAATTAGCAGGGACGACTGTTTCCCGTGCTACACTGCATAATGGCGATCGCATTGCCCAATTAGATATTCGCATTGGTGATACTGTGATCGTGCGTAAGGCTGGGGAAATTATCCCAGAAGTGGTGCGCGTTCTCACTGAACTCCGCCCTGATCATACCAATGCCTTTGTCATGCCTACTCATTGTCCGGTATGCGGTCAACCAGTAGTACGGGAAATTGATGAAGCGGTAACTCGCTGTGTGAATGCATCTTGTCCTGCTATCCTCAAAGGAGCGCTTGAACATTGGGTTAGTCGTGATGCTTTAGATATTAATGGCATGGGAGAAAAGCTGGTGCATCAACTTGTGGATAAACAAATGGTGCATTCGGTTGCTGATATTTATGACTTGACAGAAGAAGATTTTTGTGAATTAGAAAGAATGGGCAAAAAGTCGGCGCAGAAGTTGGTGGAGGCGATGGCTCAATCGAAAAATCAACCTTGGTCGCGGGTGTTGTATGGTTTAGGTATTCGTCATGTTGGCAGCGTTAATGCCCAATTGTTGACACAGAAGTTTCCTACAGTAGAACAATTAGCACAAGCAACGCCAGCGCAGATTGAAACTGTTTACGGTATAGGAGCGGAAATTGCTCAATCTGTCTACCAGTGGTTTCGCATTAGTGCAAATCAAACTTTGATTTCTCGCCTCCAAGCTGCTGGCTTGCAATTTGCACAGTCCGTAGAGACGCAAAATTTTACGTCAGGAGCCTTGGCAGGTAAAACTTTTGTGGTAACTGGTACGCTACCCACCTTAAAGCGAGATGAAGCAAAGGCATTGATTCAAAAAGCAGGTGGGAAAGTCACAGATTCTGTAAGTAAAAAAACAGATTATTTGGTAGTAGGAGAAGATGCGGGTTCTAAGTTGACAAAAGCACAAGAATTGGGAATTACTCAGTTGAGTGAAGAGCAACTTCTGGAGCTTTTAAACCAGTAACATAACTAAACGTGGGAATGCGATATAAGCTACAATCAAAAAATAGATACTTCAATCTAACACTTCTTTACAACCATGGCTGAAGCTAAACAAGAACGTAGAGTACGTCGGGGAAGAATCTTCCCTGAGATTCAGTGGAGCGAAGAACAACAAGCCCAGTGGAAAGCCGAAATTACTGCATTTCGCGTGCGGTGTCAAGAGATTTTTGACAGGGTTAAGCCAGAACTAATGCAAACGCACTACAACTGGTACATTGCAGTCGAGCCCGATAGTGGTGAGTATTTTGTCGATAAAGATTTAGAAGTGGTTTCACAAAGATGCCGCCACCTTCACCCAAATAAGATACCCCATGTTTTCCGGATTAATGAAACAGGGGTGTGTGGCACGATATGATTTCCGGGTTTTTTGGTGATGAGGATGGATTATTTTTTGAGATAGAATTGATAGCTAGTGACGGATTAGAAATACCAGTCGATGCAATGCTTGATACAGGTTTTTCGTATTGGCTGGCGATTGATAACCAGGATGTAGATGCACTTGATTGGCTTCGCTTGGAGCGACAAACAATGCGAACCGCACGGGGAGATTTCGATTTTAATATCCATGCTGGTAAGATACGAATTGATGAACAAGAATTTGATATTCCCGTTCACGTAGGACAAGGAGTACCCGAAGTTTTGCTCGGTCTAAGATGGTTGAAGACACGGCGGTTGTTGGTGGATATGCCGTCAGGGGTGTTGACTTTGGGCGAATGACCTAAAAAAACCAATTATGCCACAACATAGCGGTTCTTAATTGAATGCAGTAGACAATTTTTCTAGTGGGGTGAGCATCTTCGCCTTCCGGGGCAGGCTAGAAGCTACCCCACAAGATGTGTATTTCAAGCTATTATTTTGCCTCACACTTTAGACTGGGGTGGCGACAGAATTAATTACACTCATGTCATCTGATTCTTGTAGGAACATCGGATGAGCGAAGATCGCATCTTCTAGTGTTTCTATGAGTTGTTGGGCGCTTTGACTACTAAGTTTGTACTTCCAGCGTTTTTGAGTTAGAGCAGCCAGATTTTGCGCGTTCAGGATAGTTGTGCAAAGATGGTGGATTTCTTCGTAGCGCGAGAATGCGATCGCAGAATGTAACCACCTCTCCATCATCAGTAAAAAGCTGCACACCTTCGGTATTTAACCAAGTCAGGAAGCGATTGACAGTTTCTTTTCTTTTACTTAAATTGACTGCTATTGCTAGCTTTAATGGTGGTAGATTTTAGGTATAAGTTTCGCTTGGGGCGACGTAACTGATAGATTGTCGAAGATCCCGCGCTTATTAGCTGTAAGTTTTGCCTACATTCACTGCTATTGTTCCATTCTAAATTACGCAAGAGCATCTGAGCTTGGAAACGAGAATACGATCTGCTTCCGCTGCAATTCGTAATTCGTAATTCGTAATTAAGACGCCATACCGTGATGCTGGAGCTTGAATACGGCTGTATCCTATCAGAAGTCGGAAAGCTGGGTCAAAACCATCAATACTTAGGTATGTCAAGATACAAAAAATCATTTCTAAAAAGTTCAATTACGTAGGTAGTGAATATGAATTTCTCAAAATAAAATTCATCAAAACTTTTTTATGTCCAAATAAAATCGTCTAGATGGCTTGGTATCTCGTTCTTTTTCATAATTTTAAGTTCAGATAAATTCTTTGACTAAAAATGATTAACATACTTATTTTTATTGTGTACAAGTTGATTTCTATTTAAGTACTACTCGTTATATAACTCTGAAAATTGTTTTTTTACTAAATTATATATAAATTTTCTTCATATAAAAAATCAGAATAATTTCTCATGTTCTAAACTTATCAGCCCGTTTATAGTCGAAACAAGCAAACAGGCGGAGAAAATTTCATGTTGTTTCGACCCATCCTGATATCTTTAACCTGTATAGCTTTTGCAAGTTGCAATGCAAATGCAGAAATTAAAGTACCGAAAAATATCGATTCGGAGGAATCATCTGCCAATATCAAAAATACGGCTGATTTTATATCTGAGGTATCGCAAAATTTCACTAGCCAGAAGTTGAGTAAGGGTAATCGTAAGTCACAAAAAATATCAACTGGTCCAGCGTTTTACGGAAATGGTAATTACATGAATCTCATCCCTACAGGGCAGGTAAATTCATTAGGAAATCCGCTCTATGAATTGCGTTTATTCGCAAATGGGCAGTTAGTTGGTAGTTACATGACTGTATCTGGTAGGGCTTATACCCAAGACAGAAATCGGAACAAATCTGGAACAGAAGCACCATTGCCTGATGGAAGATACCAAGTTGGATATTTAGTAACTCGCGGCTCAATCCCTGAAGCAGGCGATCGCTTTCTTCCCATACAGCCTCTATTTGCTACTGGTCGTTCTTCCTTAGGTATTCATTACGACCCTTCTTTTGAGAAAAACAATGGCGAAGATGGTACATCAGGATGTGTCGGATTAACAAACCGTGAGGATTTGAGCCAGGTATTAGAATACGTTTATACCTACAAACCTCAATTTCTTGATGTTGCTATTCGGTAATTTTCTACTTTTTTGACTTTACTTCCAAATCAATCACTCTGAAGATTAAGGAGCATCAACCATGTTTAAGGCTTTTTTGACAGGAGCATTAATTCTGACATCAGCAGCATTACCAGCAGCAGCACAAGAAATCGGTCCCGGAATTGGGGGAACAAGAGTCGCCAATGAAAGTTATTACGTTGCTCATGTTTGTACTAATAACTCAAATGGTCGTCTCTCACTGCGTACAGGACCAAGCCAGAGCAACAGAAAGATCATGGAACTTTCCAATCGAACGAATATTGACGTGCTAGGTAACATAGAAGGTCGAGATGGTTTCGTATGGTTTAAAGTCAGATACAATGTTACTGGGGCAAATGGTTGGGTTCGTTCTGATTACGTCTGCAACGGGTCTATAGCTACGACAGAAAGATATTAATTTTTCGGCGTTGCACAATTAAGAGATGACTATGAATGGGGTAGGCATCTTGCCTGCCTCCAATTGTCAGGGACGGGTTAACACAATTGATATAATGAATGCGATCAAGTATCCCTCTGCCTACTTTGCTAGTAAAGTCAAATAAATAAGCGCGTTAATTATGACCACTACCTTACCCAAACTTGTAACCTATGAAGAATTTATCGCATGGCTCCCCATTGATGGTAAGCGCTACGAGCTACATGATGGAGTGATTGTTGAAATGTCGCAACCAACGGGGAAACACGAAAAGGTTACAAGTTTTTTAACGCTAGAGCTAGCTTTACAAATTAGAAGTTTGGGAGTTCCTTATTTACTACCCAAAACTGCATTAGTTAAACCGCTGGAAAAAGATTCGGGATACTTCCCAGATATTTTGTTGATCAATTCTGAGAATCTCCCCAATGAACCCTTGTGGGAAAAAGAGTCAACTGTTACCCAAGGAGCGTCAATACCTTTAGTAATTGAAGTTGTCTCAACAAATTGGCGCGATGACTACTATAAAAAATTTGCTGATTATGAAGAGATGGGCATTCCCGAATATTGGATAACTGATTATGCCGCATTGGGCGGACGTGATTTTATCGGCAATCCCAAACAACCCGCTCTTTTTGTGTGTGAACTTGTGGATGGGGAATATGTAAGAACATTGTTCCGGGGTAACACCCCAATTGTCTCCCCAACTTTCCCCCATCTGAACCTTAGTGCACAACAGATTTTTGCTGCGGCTTCGTAAACAGTAAGAGAAACCCTTGGTAGCACTCTTAGATTTCTTTTCGATGTCTCCAAACTTATCGCCAATTTCCTCAAAGGTGCGACCGTCAGCCGACATCTCAAAGGAACTGAGTGGCGGACCCACCGCTTGGGAAGCTAAAGACGAATTCTTGAGGCTGACTTTGACCAATTCTAGCTTACTTGGGTTGTCTGCCTTGCCAACAAAGGCATTGGGGTCTCTTAAGCCAAAAGGATTCACGCCGTTGAAGATGTCCTGCGCCCGTCGCTCCCGACCTGCATATCCCAGAAAAAAGCTTTTCCCAACTCGATAGCGGCTGTTCTGTCTCTAATGAAGTCTGTGAGATTGTCAGGCTCCGGAACCGACACGGTTTTGAGTGAAGCCAGTGGCGGAGGTCCTGCAATCTGCGCCGACACAGTGTGTCCACTTATGACTGCTACAACAACCATTACAGCAATTTTAATAGTCCTGGAAAACTTTGATAGCAGTCGGGTAGGTTTAAGCAGTAAATAAAGTAATACGCTCATAAAAAGCGATACTAAAATCAGAGCTAGTAATATGCCCATGACGACAATTTTTATTCCGACAAAAATTATTGATACTGTTTATTTGTATAAAAAAGCGCAAATTTAAATAATAAATCAGAAAACTTATTACTTCTTAATTCCTACATCAGTTTCTTGGTAATGCCGCCACCAAAGTAACAACAAAATGGCGCTTCGGCGATCGCGCTAGCTTAAAAATTATGCCAGAATTACTTCAGCAACCATCTATTCGTAACCCAATTGCCGTAAGCTTAGGCGCAATAGCAGGAGCTTTAACCCGTTACTACTTGAGCTTGTGGTTTGCCCAGCACTTCGGTACTAGTTTCCCATACGGTACTTTTTTCATCAACATAACTGGGTGCTTAGTCATGGGGTTCTTTACCACTGTGACATTGGAACAAATTGCCATTATTCCCCCAGAAGTCCGATTGTTGGTAGCAGTGGGATTTTTAGGATCTTACACAACCTTTTCCACCTATGGTTTAGATGCTCTGACTCTACTGAGACGCAGCCCAGAAATAGCAATTTTTTACTGGGCTGGTAGTGCTTTTCTCGGACTTGTCAGCGTTCAGCTAGGTGTAATTTTAGCTCGATTATTTAGGTAAAAAAGGTTCTTTGAATATCAGTTTTACTTATCACCAAAAACTCAATAGAGCCAGAAAAACTCATTCTTTAAATCTGTGCGATCAACTGTACTCTTGATAGAATAATTTAGATTTATTTGCGCTCAAGAAAAATTTTTGAATTTCTAGAGTGTTTAATCACTAAATCTCTCTATAGCTTTGAGGCTTTTCTCATTGTTCTAAATCAGGGTCCTACCATTCTTGGTGTCAACAATCATACCTAGATGGAGGCAAAATCATGAACTTGACTGAACCTAATGTGCTTGCTGGCTGTGTAGCTCACAACTTCGATGCTGTAGTTACGCCTCGCAATCCTTTAGAACCTAACGATAATGTCAATGCATCTGGTGGGGGTGGTTTAGGTACACCAGAGGATATCAATACTTGGAGTGGTGGCAATAACACGCTCATAGGAGATGTGAAAGATGAGCTGATTGATGGTAACAAGGGCAATATCATGTTTGCTCGTGGTAACTATACCAATGAAAAGCTCTATGGTGAGAAAAATACAGATCTTCTAATCGGAGACAAAAATATCCTCGACAGTGGCGCGATCGCACCTGGATTCAATGATGCTAATTTGGTCAAGGCAGAGGTGCAAAATTTAGAGACTCCATCACCATCGCCTCTTTCTCCCGGAGCACCAACTAACAGTTCTGGCAAAGTGTATTACGTCTCACCCAATGGTAGTGATGACAATCCAGGTACAAGCGATAAACCTTGGAAAACGGTTAACTATGCGGTGAGTGAAAAATCTTCAATCAAGCCAGGTGATACTGTTTTGGTTCAACCAGGTACTTATAGTGAGCTAATTACCCTTGGTAAATCTGGTAATAGTGAGTCTGGTCATATCACACTTAAAGCCAATGGTAATGTGACATTGCGCGATCCTGATCCCATCAATGGCGGTTTTCGAGAAGGAGTGATCCAGTCAGCTAATAAGGGCTTTTGGGTTATTGATGGCTTCCGGATTGAGAACACCTCTTGGGCGGGAATCGCTTTGCGTGATGCCAACAACATGATTGTTCAAAACAATCGTACCTACGAGACTGGTGCCTCAGGTATCATCGTTATGCCTGAAACTTACTATGATGGTGGGGAAAGCGAAGTAACCAGTAAAAATATTAAGGTACTTAACAACACTATCGAACGAGCTAACTGGAGATGGCAGGGCGGTAATGATCAAAATGGAACACAGGAGGCTCTCAGTATTTGGGGTGTTGATGGATTTGAGGTAGCTAATAATACTCTCAAAGAAGGCAAACGCGAGGGTCTTGATATCAAAACAGGTTCCCGCAATGGCTCAGTTCACGATAACGTCATCTCTGGTCAAGCGCTAGTTTCTGGTACACCCAGAGGCTACAATGGTGGTCCCGCTCTCTACGTTGATGGCAACCGTGCTAATTCCTTTAACATTGATATCTACAACAATGTTGTCTTCAACAATACCGCTGATGGTATTTTGATTGCTGATGAAGTTCCTAATCAAGGCGATGTATATGATATCAGAGTATACAACAACATTGTCTATGGAAATGGACAGCAGGGAGTGAATGGAGGTCGCGGAATTACTGTCACCAATAATGTTCGTAATGTTGAGATTGTCAACAATACTGTTGCCAAAAATGTCCAAGCTTTTTACATCGATGGCGCTGATTACACCGGCGGTTATAAACCTCGTGACGTAGTGTTGCGCAACAATATCTTTGCTAATAGCACTTACCGAAATGGGTTTGTTGAAGATATGAGCAATTTGACTTTGGATCGTAACTTATTTACAGATAGATTTGAGAAGCTTTATGAAGGAGGAAGTAGAGTTGATAACGCCAAAGTTAAAGACAATACGAAAGTTCCATCGGTTGGATTTACTAATTTAGATGGTAATAATTTCCGTCTCTCTTCTGGTTCACCAGCAATTAATACTGGCTCTGCGGAAATTGGTAAATATGCACAACTCGATAAGGACGGTGTACCACGTAATAAAGGTGGTGCGGCTGATATAGGTGCTTATGAGTTTTAAGGTTGGAGTTGAGAACATTGTTTGGACTTAATTCTTCTAGTAGAGGAGAGAGATAATTAGAAAGGCATATACTGCAATTACCAAGCAATGAATTTAAAAGCTCCTAGTCCAAAGACCTAGCTAGGAGCTTTTTCTTAGCTATTCAACTATTCCTTATGGCTATTAATAATTAGTACTCATGACAGAGGAGATACTAATATTTGAATTGTTATTCTGTAACTGTCAGATAAAAACGTTTACCAAATTAAGAACAATGAACTTTCTTGCTTGGATTGTTTTAGGTCTTTTGGCGGGTGCGATCGCTAAAGCTATCTACCCCGGTCATCAAGGTGGTGGTTTCTTGGGAACAATCTTGCTAGGAATCATCGGTGCTTTTGTCGGTGGTAGTTTGGGTGTATTCTTTAGCACGGGACAATTTGCATTAGCGGCTCCTACTCTCAGCATTCCCGGTGTTGCCGTTGCCGTTCTGGGTGCCATTGTTGCAGTTTTCATTTGGAACTTAGTAACTCGCAGAACCACTGTTTAAGTATTTAAATCTCATTCAATTCATAGTAAACCTCAGGGAAGCTTAACTATTTTTTCTCCCTGAATTTAATTAAATTTATAGCGCTGCTCTGTAGTCAGGGTAGCGCTATTATCATTTTAAAAATCGTTCAATTCCACCTCAAAAGTTTGTTCTCCTACTGTGACGCGATCGCCTGAAACTAATTGCCGTCCTCGTCGCGTTTCCTGTGTATCATTAACTTTGACCTCACCACCTTGAATCATTAATTTAGCTTGTCCGCCAGTGGGCGCTACACCCACTAATTTAAGAAATTGGTCGAGTTTAATCGTGTTGTTACTTGTCTTCATAATTGGTGCTGCACAAAAACTTTAACGTATAAGTCATCAAAGACGTACCGATTTTGTTAAGTATTACATCAATGTACGATCAATGCTGTACTATCGCGGTTGATAATGATTATCGTTAATTCTTGTATATAGCAAATGCCCGAATCGGGATTTTCCGGTTTTGTCCAGTTGTATTAGACCTAAGAGACAACTAGGAATTGCTATTTGTAAAAATTATAGATAAACCAGATGAAAATTAGCATACCGCTGGGGATAGTAGCCGGCACTCTACTGCTCGGTAGTGGCGTGAAAGCAGCTACCCTGACGACAAGCCAGACAACAAATACTGTGATTGAATGGAATAAAGCGGCTTTACAAGCAATTCGTGATACCCGCTCTACTCCGCCGATCGCAGCTCGTGCCTTGGCAATAACACATACTAGTATCTACGATGCGTGGTCAACCTACAATCCAGTAGCAATTAGCACCACTTTTGGTGACACTCTACAACGTCCAGAGTCAGAAAATACTCTAGAAAACAAAAACAAGGCAATCAGTTACGCTGCATACCGCACATTGGTGGACTTATTTCCACAAGAAGTAACAAAATTTAATCATGTGATGGCTAGCCTCGGTTACGACCCCACTGATACGAATAGTGACACTACTACCGCTACCGGAATCGGTAACGCAGCAGCACAAGCCTTGCTAGATTTTCGGCATCGAGATGGCTCAAATCAATTAGGAGATTTACATCCTGGTGCTTACTCCGATTACACTGGCTATACCTCGATAAATACTGCTGACACCCTAGTCGATCCCAGTCGTTGGCAGCCTTTGCGCATCTGGGATGGTAGAGGAGGTACACAAGAGCAAAAGTTTCTCACTCCTCACTGGGGATTAGTAACTCCCTTTGCCCTCACCAACGGTGCGCAATTTCGACCAGATGCTCCGTTAACGCTCTCGGACGATCCCGAAGGATATAGGCAGCAGGCTGAGCAAATTCTCAATCTAAGTGCCAACCTGACTGATGAACATAAGGCGATCGCAGAGTATTGGGCAGATGGACCTGGTTCAGAAACACCTCCCGGTCACTGGAACCTGTTAGCTCAGTTTATCTCACAACGAGACAGTCACGACCTAGATGATGATGTCAAGCTATTCTTTGCTCTGACAAATGCTCAGTTAGATGCTAGCATCGCCGCTTGGGATACTAAAGTTGCCTACGATTCTGTTCGTCCTGTCACTGCCATTCGCTACTTGTTTAACGGTGAACAGGTGGAAACATGGGGTAGCGCTAGGCTAATCAACGGCGAGAATTGGCAGTCTTACATTCCCACTCCTGCTTTTGGTGAATACGTATCAGGACACAGTGCTTTTAGCGCTGCTAGTACGGAAATTTTAAAGCAGTTTACTCTCAGTGATGCTTTTGGCTTTTCTTATACAAAATTAGCAGGAACTTCTTTTATTGAAACTGGACCTGCAACTGATATCACCTTGTATTGGGATACCTTTTCGACGGCTGCTAATCAAGCTGGACTTTCCCGTCTCTACGGTGGAATTCACTTTGAGGATGGGAATTTAGAAGGAAGAAACTTAGGGCGAAAAGTTGCAGCAGTTGCTTGGAACAAGGCGCAAAGTTACATCTCACCACCACAAAGTGTTCCTGAATCGGTTTCTATTTGGGGGCTTTTGGTGATAGGAGCTATTTTCTTATGTAAGATGAAATAGACTTCAATTTAGTTAATGAGTATTTTTAACCACAGATGCACACAGATAAACACAGATAATTTATCTGTGTTTATCTGTGGTTTTATATCAAATCCGCGCTTATCTGAATGATTGAAAAACCGCAGAGACGCTGAGAACGCAGAGGTATAATTGCGTTCTCAGCGGATTTGATATTATTTTTGAAATGCAGGTTTTGTGGATGTAGCTACTAATTAGCCTTTACCTTAAACCTGTTCTTACCAATAAATGCCAGTACACCCAATACACCGATGCTTAGCACGGTAGATGGTTCTGGTACTTGTGCTACTTGAAAATCAAAGTTGAAGGTACCTGATTGTGCTATGGGTGTGCGACCATTTGCAGTGTTAACATCCCAAAGTCGGAATTGGGCGGAGTAATTGCCTGCGGGTGCTGAACTGGCTGTGTAGAAGGTGGGTGTGAATGAGAAATTATCGCCTCTACCTATGGTGTAGGTGTCGCTAGAGGCAAACAAATCTACGCCTTCTGAGTTAGCAACTCCTAAGCCTGGTGTAATTGATACTAGTTGCAAAGCTATTTCGGCATCACCTAGTAATCCTTGCCAGCGTTGAGAGCTAGTGGCGTTGTATAAGTTCTGGGCTTGTATATCGCCTTGGGCTGCTATGTCTACAAGGGTGTTAACAGGTCTTATGGTCAAGTTGGTGTATTCGTTTTCAGTGTTTACACTAATGTATTTGTTGTCAAACACACCTGTGCCGGGAACAAGAGTGATGGGTGGTTGCTGTGTGTAAAGTTCTGGAATTCGATTATTAGTACTTGTTGGTGAAATAATTGGGTTATCTGGTGTACCGCCTGTGATACTGTAAGCTCCGATAGAGTGGAAGTGATTGTTGGTTGACTCTTCAAATAGGTGGGAGAATAGGAAAGTTAGGCGATCGTAGTTGGGGTTAGCTATTGAAGTACCCCCTGGACCTGGTGAGAATTGACGCCCATCTCGTCCAACGTAGAAGTGTTCAAATTCTGGCTTTGGTCCAGAAGGTCCTGGGGCATTCTCATCTACTTGTGCAACAGCAATTTGCACAGGGGCTAGAGAAGTAAGCACTGTTAGTGGTGCAGCTAAAATCAAGCCGACGATAGGGATAGGTAGACGCATTATTTACTCTCCTAATTAAGTTAAATTACGTAGAAAATTTGAATTGACGCACACTTCAGACTCTGATTAAAGTATTTAATGTTCTAAAAGAACCTTATAAATACGTACTGTTTCAGGTAAATTTGACTCATCTTTAAGAATGAATATCATTTTCATTTACTAGTGTCAACTAAAAGCTGAGCAACAATGAAAACCTTTAGTAAATCTTTAGAATAGAAATGTTGCTCTCAGCGTACCGATAACTACATCAGGATTGAGATTAGTTTGGTTAGGCGCAGTCAGCCAAATGACTCCTGGAGTAATCAAGATGTTGTCTGTCAAGCGATACCTGTAAAAGGCTTCAACGTGAAATGGAGTCGCTCGCTCGTCTATGAGACTAAGCAAGTCACTAGTCCCTATAGCATCGGTATTATTAGGAACTCTAGGCGACTGATCTAAAGGAGATGGAACCCTTGATTTAGTTACATAAGGAGAAGCACCAAACACAATACCGCCTAAATTTCCCCGCTTGCCTAAATCGGGAAAAGCTAGAGCGATACCGTAGGTGAGAACATCAGCACTGCTACCGGAGTATCTTGTTCCACTAGCTGTGGTGCCAGATAAACTACTAACATCGCTGTAAGAAACCCAACCGTTGATGGCAAACTTAGGACTAACTTGCCATAACCCAGCAAATCCGTAAGAATCGACTAAATTTGAAGAATTCAATGGATAAATGGGGTTATTCGCTAAACTAGTACCCAAATCGCTAGTAAATATCGGTAAACCAAGCGGATGGTAGCTTTTGCTGTAAATTAAGCCGAAAGATAAACTATCACTGGGTTTGACTGTTAACTGTGCAAGAGCAGAGTATCTACCATTAAACAAACCACCAGCGAAGGTACTATTACGCACTGGTTCAGCAGGATTATTAGCATATGTACCTACATACCCTGCACTCAGACTGATAGCATCGCTAAATTTGTAAGTCAACCCAATACCTGCTCCCGTACCAGTACCGACTCCCATGTTGTAAATAGCACTACGCTGACCGAAATTAGATAAAGAGCCAGTACCGCCATTATCATCATCCCAACTGCTAAAGGTGGTAGGAACATATTCGTGATGCTCTCCACCTACAGCCATCACTACAACATTAAGTTTAGAACCAACGGCAAACTCATAATTTAACTTGCCCAATCCGACACTGTTGTTAGATGGCAATCCACCAAATTCGTTAAAAGTCTGTTGCCCTTCCGTAGTTCTTTGGGCAAAATCTCCGCCCACTGACAGAAAAGCGCCTACAGGATCGGGTCCGTAGCTGAAACCACCATCAGGTCTGTTAGGATGAGGGAAATTACCTGCTTCCAAACGCAGCTTTAAAGCATCTTTACCTGTAAAGCTGGTGATGAAGTTGAGACGAATGCGGTCAGCTAAAACTGTGTTTTGTTTTTCAATCCTAGCATTTAATGGAGCGAAAGGAGGACGATTTACTCCTACCGGGATCGGTCTTCTGCGGGTAAAGGTGACTGTTTGGTTGTCTCCAGAGAGTACATCAGTAAGTGCAAAAATAGCTTCACCTCTGAGTTTGGTGGTGGTAGAAAACTGATTGGCTTCTATTTCGGCAGCTTTTACTTCTACTCTATCCACTCGCCCACGGACCGATGCTAATTCCGCAGCAAATTCCTGTTGTAGTCGTTGCAGCGTAGTTAAATCTTCTTTGTTGACTAAATCAGCAGTGGCTGTAGCAATTAATTCGTTAACACGATCTAAGCAAGCATTCACACCAGCGGCAAACTCGTATCTTGTCAACGCCCGATTACCTCGATAAGTACCATTAGGATACCCTGCTATACAGCCGTAACGCTCTACCAAAGACTGTAACGCAGCAAACGCCCAGTCAGTAGGTTGAACGTCAGAAAACTGTGACACCGAAGTTACTTGCTCTAACGACTCATTGCCTTCGCTTATTGGTGCTACCTCTGTTTCAATTCCTTCATCTGCAATTGCACTTGCTACCGTAGCTAGTAGCGAAATACTTATTGCAAATGTATGACATAAAACGTAATACCACTTTCTCAACATTATAATTTTTTTACTCACACCTGGTTAAAGATAACCATTATCATGATCATCGATCTGATGTAAAGTTAAAAAATTAGAACGGGAGAGGACAGGGGGTGCTTGTGATCAATCAACACTTTCGATCTAATTTCAACCTGGAATCGCAAACAGGTAAGACTTTAGGGTTTTTATATGCCATCATGCCACAACTGTTGGTAGGAGAAGAGCAGTTACATCACGGAATCGAGGCGTTGAAACAGAAGCATTCCCATCTACCTTTTGACAGCAAAGTTGAATCCTTACTATTTGCCAATCTGCCTTCTGAGTTACTGGGGATGTTGCTGCCCACGATGGTGTTAGAACTTAACGTGGCTCGCTTGCGTGGGTTGTTGTCAGGCGTGTCACCCCAAGAGCGATTTACCAGTTTCGTCAAACAATTACAAAATCCAGAAGTAGCGATCGCACTACTACAGGAGTACCCGGTTCTCGCACAACAAGTAGTACTCTACATTAATCAGTGGGTTGCGGCAACATTGGAATTTCTCGAACGCCTGTGTACTGATTGGGAGAAAATCTGCACCACTTTTAGCCAAGAGCAACCCGGTATACTAGTACAAGTATGGAATACAGGCGATCGCCATTGCGGTGGAACAAGCGTAAGCATTGCCAAATTTAGCTCTGGTTTTCAGGTGGTTTACAAACCCAAACCCCTAGCTGTGGATATCCACTTTCAACAACTCCTGACTTGGCTCAACCAAAAAGGCAACCATCCTCAATTCCAAACTGTAAAAATTCTTAACAAAGGTAACTACGGTTGGGTGGAATTTATTACCCCTTCCAGTTGCACATCCTCCGCACAAATCCAGCGTTTTTACCAACGTCTTGGCGGCTATTTAGCTGTACTTTACGCCCTAGAAGCAACAGACTTCCACCAAGAAAATATCATAGCAGCAGGTGAACATCCAATTCCGATTGACCTAGAAACACTTTTCCACCCACGCCTTGTCACACCTAACTCACCAGAATCAATCTTTGTTACTCACCAAGTTCTTGCTAATTCCGTGATGCGCGTTGGGTTACTACCTCAACGTCAGTGGGTAAGAGGTGCAGATGAGGGCATCGACATGAGTGGTATTAGTACTGTCACCGAGCAAATGATTCCTAAGGGTATTCTTTCTGCATCAAAAGTAGGAACCGATGAAATGCAAATTACCCGCAAGCACAAATCAATGCCTAAGAGTCAAAATCGACCGCATTTGAACAACTTAGAGGTGAATGCCCTAGAATATCAACAGGCGATTATTAGTGGATTTACTAATATATATCAGTTATTAATAAAACATAGAGATGTATTACACGATTTACTAACTCACTTTGAATCAGACGAAGTGCGTGTCGTCTTGCGTGATACCCAAACTTATCGGTTATTATTACAAGAGAGTTTCCATCCCGATGTTTTACGTAATACTGTAGACCGTGAACAACTCTTCGATAAACTTTGGGCTGATGTTCCATATCGCTCCTATTTAACTCAGGTAATTCCTTTAGAAAAAAAAGCTTTATGGCATCAAGATGTTCCCTTGTTTAGAACCTGCCCTAATTCAAGGGATTTATGGTTACTTGACGAGCGAATAACCGATTTTTTACCAGAATCAGGCATGACGCTGGTACGGCGACGTATTGAACAGTTAAATGAACAAGATTTAGAAAGACAAGTTTGGTTGATTCAGAATTCCTTAGCAACACTAGCGATGATAGATGCGCAATCGGTGCTGAATACGAGTATGAACTGTGTTTTTGAACCTCACGCAAAGACAAGGCAGTGCGTTGCGGAGGTTCCCTCCGTTGAAGCAACTGCCGCGCAAAGACGCGAAGAAAAGCTTTGCGCCTTTGCGCCTTTGCGTGAGGTTTTCATCCCAAGATTCAGCAACGCCTTACAAGCTGCCTGCGCTATTGCAGACAGGTTGGAGTCACTAGCTTTAAGCGATCGCCAATCAGGTTGGATTGGTTTAGTTAATGTTGGTCAAAGCCATTGGTCTGTTGCTCCCCTGGGTTGGTCTTTGTTTGATGGTCTTCCTGGTATTGCCTTATTTTTGGCTTATTTGGGAGCGATTACTCAACAACAACGCTACACCAAATTAGCCCAAGCTACGCTCTTGACTTTACAACATCAGCTAGAATATGATAAGAACTTAATAAAATCTATAGGTGCTTTTGATGGTTGGGGTGGACTGCTTTATACCCTCACACATCTGGGAGTGTTATGGCATCAATTAGAAGATGATCAGAACTCGCCTTTATTACAGCAAGCAGTTGAAATAGTAGAACTTCTGCCGCCACTGATAGAAAGCGATGAAAAATTGGATATTATTGGGGGTGCAGCAGGCTGTATAGGAGCTTTGCTGAGCTTATATCATTGTATAGGCGATGAACGCATCAAAGAAGTAGCGATCAAATGTGGCGATCGCATATTGTACCGTCTTAAAATGGCACAAGAAACTCAACTTTTGACAGGGTTTTCTCATGGCGCTGCTGGAATAGCTTGGGCATTACTAGAATTAGCTGCACTTACACAAGCAGAACGTTTTCGGACTGCAGCGGTTTCTGCAATAACTTATGAGCGCAGTTTTTTCTCTGTCACTGAGCAAAATTGGCAAGACTTGCGCGTAGGGCAAAAAAAAGATACCTTTGGTGTAGCGTGGAGTCACGGGGCACCGGGAATTGGGCTAGCTCGGTTGCATTGCTTGAAGCATATAGATGACGCAGAAATCCGAGGAGAGATTAACGCTGCAATCTCAACTACTTTAGCGCGGGGGTTTGGGCGCAACCACTCTCTTTGTAACGGCGATTTAGGAAATTTAGAATTGCTATTGTGTGCCAGTCAAATCCTGGATAATTCTGAGTATCGTTCTCATGTCAACCGCATTGCCGCAAGCTTACTGGAAAGCATTAATCAACATGGTTGGCTGTGCGGTGTCAGATACAAGGAGGTGGAAATTCTCGGATTAATGACTGGTATTGCTGGCATTGGCTATGGATTGCTACGTCTTGCAGCACCAAATCGCGTTCCCTCAGTGCTAGTACTTGCACCTCCACAATTTAACAGTAATGAAATATCAGGTTGTTCTACAGCATAGTGAAGAAGATTGCGGCGCAGCATGTTTGGCAGCCATTGCTAAATATTATGGGCAAATTTTTTCTCTCAGTCGCGCTCGCGAAGTGTCGGGAACAGGTACACTGGGAACGACTTTGCTCAATTTAAGGCAAGGTGCTCAAGCATTAGGTTTTGATACGCGGGGAGTTAAAGTAACTCTGGAGCTAGTGGATCAAAAGGCTGTGCCTTTACCAGGGATTATTCATTGGCTGGGTAATCACTGGGTAGTTTTGTATGGGCGGGTGGGGAGGAAGTATGCGATTGCCGATCCGGCGAGCGGAATGCGCTATTTGTCTCAACAAGAGTTGCTTTCTGGTTGGAAGAATGGTGCAATGCTTTTACTTGTACCACGTCCCGACTTTCTGGCGCAACCAGATGATAGAAACAAAATCGGCAGCTTTAGGCGATTGCTCCTGCGCTGTTGGAATTACCGTCACATTCTCGTTGAAGCTTTACTAATCAATCTTTTTATCGGTTTACTGTCTCTTTCTTTTCCCTTTTTGCTGCAAATTCTTACAGATGATGTGTTGATTCAAGGTGATAATAGGGTACTTACTGGGATCGCGATCGCAGTACTGTTGATGAATTTAATTAGTAGTTTACTGAGATTGGTACAATCAAACTTGGTAGCTCATTTTGCTCAACGCTTGGAATTAGATTTGGTGTTGGAATTTGGCAGAGCTATTCTCGGATTGCCCCTATCGTACTACGAATCTCATCGTAGTGGAGAAGTCGTCAGCAGATTGCGAGACATCGAACAACTCAATCAACTCTTAACTAAAGTTGGAGTGACTTTACCTAGTCAATTGTTTGTGGCTGTAACTTCTTTTTTCCTCATGCTCTTCTACAGCCCCAAGCTGGTGATGGTATCTATGTTAATTGTGGTGGTGATGTGTCTGTCAACTGTTGTTTTTCTACCTACACTGCAACAAAAAATTCGTGATGTGTTATTGTTGGCTGGAGAAAATCAAGGTATTCTAGTTGAAACCTTTAAGGGCGCACTGCCTCTTAAAGCTATGAATGCGGCTCCCCATTTTTGGGAGGAGTTTCAAAGCCGTTATGGAAGACAAGCGCACCTGACATTCCGCACGATTCAGATTGTGATTATCAATAATACGTTCTTTGATTTTGTCTCTAAAGCTGGGGGGATTATACTGCTGTGGTTTGGTAGTACTCTGGTGATTAGTCAACAATTGAGCATTGGTCAACTGATTGCTTTTAATAGTCTCAATGGTAATATCTTGATTGTAGTCTCTACTTTGCTGGGCTTTGTCGATCAATTTACTCGTGCCAAAGCTGCCACTGGGCGACTGACTGAAGTAATTGACTCTACGAGAGAAGCTCAGGATGATGTGAAAAAGCCTTTTGCTGAGATTCCCGGTGATGCTGACATCATTTGTAGTAATCTCAATTTTTATCACCCTGGTAGAGTTGATTTGCTCAAGGATTTTTCTCTGACGATTCCTGGTGGTAAAGCGATCGCCTTGATTGGCAAATCTGGCTGTGGTAAAAGTACTTTAGCAAAACTGATTGCCGGTTTGTATCAGCCCCAGTCGGGAAATATACGTATTAATTGTTATAATTTACCAGACCTTTCGCTTAGTTGTATTCGGCAGCAAGTCGTTTTGATTCCCCAAGACGCTCACTTTTGGAGTCGTTCGATTATTGATAATCTACGCTTGGGTTATGAAAATATCACTTTTGCGCAGATTGTTCAAGCTTGTCAAATCGCTGATGCTGATGATTTTATCAGTAAATTGCCGAACAAATATCAAACTGTATTGGGTGAATTTGGCGCAAATCTTTCGGGAGGGCAAAAACAACGATTAGCGATCGCTAGAGGTATTGTCACCGATCCGCCTATTCTAATATTGGATGAATCTACCGCTGCTCTCGATCCAGTTAGTGAAGCGCAAATACTGGAGCGTTTGCTGTCTCATCGTCAAGGCAAAACCACAATTTTGATTTCTCACCGCCCTAGAGTGATTAATCGCGCCGACTGGATTGTGCTGCTCGAAGAAGGAATTGTCATCCAGGGCAACCGTGATGAATTATACAATATATCTGGCAACCATCTAGACTTTTTAATTCCTTAAAATTCGATATATCTACCGATGAATATCATTATCATAATCAAAAAATCATCTTCATAAGCAAAGCCAATGAAAATGATTATCATTCGATGTTAGAGTGGCAATGGAAAGTATAAAAGTTGATTTTTTAATTAGGAGTGCTATGTCTACAGAAGAAATAGTCCGTGCTTGGAAGGACAAAAACTACCGCAACAGCTTGAGCGATCAACAAAAAGCTATGCTGCCATCAAACCCAGCCGGACTAATTGACTTGACAGATGATGACATGATGTCCTTATCAGGTGGGTGTACTATGTGTGGCAACCCAAATCATACCCTAGTTTGGTATGAATGTTTGGAATAATAATGGTAAGTGACTCTCAAGAAAGCTTTCTCCCACCAGCGAAGAGTGAAGAATTTCTGCCCAGCATTAGTTCATGGACAACTATTGGTGGGCTATTTCTCGTTGGTACTGTTTGTGTTGCTTTTACCGTAGCTGCCATCACCAAATATAATGTTACCGTCAGAGCGCCTGCTACCGTTCGTCCGGTGGGAGAACTGCGAGTTGTTCAAGCCGCTGTTGAAGGTAAGATATTACGTATTGAAGTAAAAGAAAATCAGGTAGTTAAACAGGGAGAAGCGATCGCACTCATTGACGATTCACGCCAACAAACGCTCAAAAGCCAACTGCAAAGCAAGCTCGAACTCAGTCGGCAACAACTTGGGCAAATTGATGCTCAATTGAAGTCGTTAGAAAGTCAGAGGGAATCGGAAACAGACTTAATCAAACGTACCATAGCTTCTGCACAAGCCGATCTTAGCGGTAATCAACGCTCATATCAACAGCAGCAAGTGGTAACTCAAACAGAAGTTACTGAAGCAGCCGCAGCATTGGAGTTAGCGAGGGTACAGTTGCAGCAATATCAACAATTGAATAATACTGGTGCGATCGCTCAGTTACAAATTAAGGAGAAAGAACAAGCTTTCAAAGCAGCCCAAGCAAAACTGGAGCGTGCAAAAGCTGCTCTCAATCCTAGTGCCGCATCAGTGAAGATAGCAATAGAGCGAATTGCCCAAGAAAAGGCAAGAGGTGAAACAACTTTAGCTAGGTTGAATAAACAACGAGATGAATTGATTCAGCGTCGAGTTGAAATTAACAATCAACTAAGCCGGGATCAAAAAGAACTGCAACAGATTAATAGTGAATTAAACAAGAGTGTAATTAAAGCTCCCGTAACAGGCACTCTGCTCACACTCAACTTACGCAACCCAAGTCAAATTGTGCGTGCAGGAGAAACTATTGCCCAAATTGCTCCCAACAATGCTCCTCTATATATTAAAGCTCGCGTAGCGGCTGCTGATATTGGCAAGGTTGGAGTTTGCCAAAAACAGGTAAATAAATGTGAACAAGGCAAAGTTTTACTCCGGATTTCTGCTTATCCTTATCCTGAATACGGTGTTCTCAAAGGTGCTGTCAGGGTGATTACTGCTGATACCATTACCTCTGCTGCTGCTTCATACTACGAGGTGACAATTCAGCCAGAAAGAACTTATCTTACCAAGGGCGCTAACTGGTATCATCTCCAACCTGGAATGGAAGTTACAGCAGATATTATTGCTAGAGAGGAGACAGTACTGACATATATTTTGAGAAAGGCAAGACTTTTAACAGATTTGTGAGCAAAGTGTCTATAACTCACTTGATTCTGTAGAACTACCCCTACACCTAGTTACTTACTTTGACGACTTAGGAGAAACCTATGGGAAAACTTCATCAAGTGAGACGGTTTCACCTTCTGCAATTTCCTGAGTGTCCCTCCGTAACGGTTCAAATCAGCGACTGCCGAAAACCTTAAACTCAGCACCGTATCTTTCACAGTCCGCTCCAAGCGAATTGTTAGGCTTCCTCGTTTGTCTCTTCCTGTGTAGAAGGATCACGAACTACACTTTCTACAATTTTCTCAATTAGCTCACGATGCCTCTTCTTATCTTCTTCAGAGGGTGTATCATCAAGTTTCTCAGTGTGAGGTGTAGTTGTGAGTGTAGCTATGTGAATATGACTTAACACTCTCATTACGGCAGCCGTGAAATGTGAACGCGGATCAGCATCATTTTCCTGATAAGAAAAAGATAACTTCTTGCAGCGGTCGCGAATCGACTGAGTTTCAAATGAAATAGTCTCTGTCTTATGTGCAAAATCGTTTCTAATACCTCTAACAATATCTAGATCACACCTGCAATTTCGTGAAATGAGTCCCAAGTAGTAAGCAAGTTTGATTCTGGATGAAAAATTTGATAGAGGTGCTGTTCCTTCAAAAAGATCTTTATCAATATTCTTGTTTTCTACAAGTGATACATAAAGCAGATCTGAAAGACAGACATCTAAATACGCTGCCGCAAACAGCGCACATCCACGATCAGACTCTGATGTTAGTGCTTGACGAAACTGAACAACTTTCTGGGTCTGTGCGGCAAGGTACTCTTGAATTTTTTCGTTCATATCTGAAGCTTATCGGCTCCGTAGTGGGCTAGTAAGACGACGCTATAAACGTGTACCTGTTTCCGAAGCCTAACGGCTAAGTTGAGCGGTGGTTAGTATCCTTTACATCTTCACCAGGATCTCTCGCTCGTCCGCTCCAACGTGTTGTTAGACCGCGCCTCCGCGACAAGCTCACAACTTCTCTACCGCTTGCAGCTTCCTTCTTGCGTAAATCTTCAAATATTGCATCTAGGTCATAATTAAAGGACTTTACGTATGCTTCCCGGATTTGGTGGATTTCTTCGACAATCTCATCTTCCCACATGACCTAATCTCCCATTAGTTCGTTTGGTGTGCACAGAACAGGCAGCACATAGCCGAAATCGAGACTAATCTCCGCCAACTTTCCCTGGATCTGAGCATTTGCAATGTGTTTACAATTCCACGTTAGTAGATAATCCATGCCGTGAACGGTTGCAGCAGCAATGTGAATTGCGTCAACCCTCGCTTTCGGGAGCAAATTACTTCGGAGCAGAAATTGTGCAGCTAAACCCTGTACATCGAACTCGGTAGTCAATGCTGACACGCGCAGAATAGATCGGTTGGCGTTGGCTCACTCGCTTGAACTGCAAACTGTTGTGGTAAGGATCTTCACGCCAAAGTTCATCAGCCTTATCTGCCTGTTCCTGAACTGATGCGGGAAGTCGCTCAAGCCGTTTACGAAATGCTTTTGTGACACTCGATTTCATGGCTTGCGGTCTAACGACCAAGATAAGCGGCGGCGAGAGAGCTAGAACGAAGCGCGAAGACACTCTACCGTCCGCTCCACTGCGTTGTTAGACCGCGCTCACCTATTGACCCCAAAGGACTCTCTGGATGCTGGCATCCTCCGGATTAACCTCAATCATCAAATCTCCACCCCGCCGCCCAATATAATCTTTCGCTCCATAGTTCACTCGCCATACCCAACTACCATCCTGAGAATGTTGAGTTAGGCTAATAATGCTTTGCATGACATCAACATTCAATTCGCGGGCACGTTTATTCGCAGAAGCAATCACGCGGGCAACTGTGACAGCAACATCATCTTGAAGCACATCTGAACTCAACGCTACACTCATAGTTAATCTCCACTCTATAAACCCAAAATCAACGATGTATCCCCGATCTCACTGACTTGTCCATTCGGTTCAATCCAATAGATTTTTGCCTGAGAGATGACAAATTCACCGATGTAAGAAGCTTCCTTCAAATCAGGATCATCTCTCACACCACGCTTATCTGTTTCACTTGGTTCTTGAAGATAATCGCCTCCAGTGTTGGGATGAGTATGAAATGACGCAGCAATGGCAGTTCCTTCAATCTTACACCCTGGATGAGAAGGCAGAAAAATGCTGTTCTGGTCGCCTGTTGCCCAGCGAACAACACTAAAATTTCCTTCAGAATCTTTCAGAATGAAGCCGCCTTCTTCGTGCCCGCCACTTACCCCAGGCTTGGAATCCTCCCACGCCTGTTTTAATTCTGCACAGACTAAAGAATCATTTAAGATTTCTGTATAGCTTTGGTTCATTAGCTAAAGCGGCTGAAGACTTGATGATTATGTCAAACCATTTGGTAGCATAACCTATCTTCAACAAAAAACAAGCCAAGGGAGACTATTAGCTGCTCTAGCCAACAATTCGGTATTGGCAGATTCCCAGATTGTCTTGGCTTTAATCAATTTGTACTTTTACTGTCTATGCTTTGTTTTTCTCTACGCTTCTGCCACTTATCTAACCAAAAAGGAACAGTCAAGATAGGACCAAAATGGGATGGTGATAATGCCGTGTCCATCATCCACAATACCCGAAATCACTTAACCATACGCTCCATGACACCACCACCAAAAGCAGCACCAACATTGTACCCGATTTTGATTCCGAACAGACGAGCATTGGGATGTTTCTCGCTCAAGTATTCAGCAGCACGTAAGCTATTTTCATCAACCTTATAGTCACCTGTCTCAACGTCAATGATGACTATCTTGCCGATGTTTTCTTCAACTTCAACTTCTTGGCGGATTCTGCTTTCGTACAGTTGTTCTGCACGTTGAGCAACTTCCTCACGGCTGAAAAGAATCGCTTGCATATGTTGACTCCCGATCGCTGCGCTGCTTCTTTGAATTCCTCCATCATATCTTATGAGCCAATCTGCTCACACACAACCTTACTGTCCACGTCCTGGTTTACAATCTGCAAAACCTAACGCCTCTGTATCAACAAAGCTAGCGATCGCCATCTCAACCACTGCTTCGATAGGATATTCGATTTCAGCCGCACGAGCAACTAGAGCGGCGCGAATTCGTTCAGGCAAGCGTCCTAAGATGGCTTCGGCATCAGCAGGAGAAAGCTGTTCTTGAAGTTTGGCTTGCATAACTTTACATCTCCGTCGGAATTTGGACGTTGTCAGGTAGTTCAGTGGCTCTTAAAATAATCGCTTCTAGCTCCAATAATAACGCAGGGCTTTCCCAGTGCGAAATTAACTGCATTGCAATTCGCACATCCTCATCGTCATATTTGTCGAGCCATGCCCACAGAAAAGCTTTATGCCTGCCACTGAAACGGATCCCGCAAGCTTTTAGTTTTACCGATGTAGAGTAATCCGTCAGTCCTGTGCCTGATTGCGTAAATGCCAGGACGAGGAGGAATATTTTCAAACCCACGGCTTAAGGGCTGGCATTGTTCAAAGGGAATAAAGGCGAGAAATGTTAGGTAACTGAGGATGCCATCAAATGCACGTCGTTCCCCAAGAGTGAGATTGAGGTAATCTGTTACGTCTTCTGCAATTGATGTTGAAATTGCCAAGAGTATTAAACTACAGGAGGAATTAGAGTTAGATGTTCTAGTTCATGATGAATTTGAACGCACCGACATGGTGGAATTTTTTGGACAGCAGTTATCTGGTTTTGCTTTCACCAAAAATGGTTGGGTGCATTACGGTAGCCGTTATGTTCGTCCGCCAATGATTTACGGTGATGTGGTTCGCACTGCGCCAATGACAGTGCGTGAGTTTAAAGTAGCTCAATCATTAATTTATGCAAGCAGAATGGGCATTATTGAAAGGACAAGACTATGTACAAGATTAAATAGGCTTTTGATGATTTAACGGTTCGCTTGAGCAGCTGTAAGTAACCCTGAATTCAAAACCGAGATTTTTCATCAGTCCGCTCCAAGCGAATTGTTAGGCTGTTTCTTGCTGTGATGCAGTGTGCTTTTCTATCGCTTCAAGAATAACAGACCAGTCGTTGCGATGCAGTTCGTGTCCTGTTCTTGGCAATGGTAGTAATACAGCATCCGGGATCTCTGCTTGCAACGCCAAGCTATGGGCATAGGGTAAAACAGGATCTTCTGTGCCATGAATGACCAGAGTGGGTACAGCGATTTCGTGGAGGCGGTTAACCCATTGTTCTCCGCCGCCAATCAAGGCATGATTAAAGGTCGTCATGAGATTAGGAGTGCGATCGAAGTCAGCCCCAGCTAATTCGCGGATTGCTGATTCATCAAACGGATGGGCTGAACCGGAAATTAATCGCCACGCACCAATCTGATACTCAATCACTGCCTCACGGTTTGCCCAATCCAGTTTACTGGCTTTCGCATGGTATTCAAGGACAGATGGATCGATCCCTTGCATTGTCGGGTCGGTTTCAGCCAAGCGTTCCGAGGCGATTAACGTTAGACTTTTGACCCGTTGAGGATGCTTGAGCGCCATGAGTTGAGCTAGAAATCCTCCGAGCGATATCCCCACTAAATGAGCGCTCTCAATTCCATAGCCATTGAGAACACGAAAAGCATCATCCGCTAGATCTTCAATGGAATAGTGAATGTGACCTGGCTCATAACTTGTTGAGCGCCCTGTGTCTCGGTGATCGTAGCGAATCACATAGCGTCCGAGATCAACTAATTGGCAGCAGAAATCTTCTGCCCACCACACGGCTGAAGCCATCGCTCCCATGATTAATAAAGTTGGTGGATCATCTGGAACACCGAAAGATTCGGAGAAAAGGCGAACTCCGTTATGGCTAATCCATTTACTTTCCATATCTTTTCATATATTGGTTTTCTCATATTTTAGACAATCTCGATTCCAGAGCATTCGTGAGGAGAGATTGTAGAAAAATATAAACCCGTTGTAGAAATACAATTCTTCTAACAAGTAATCTGCTAACAGCGATACGAAATAATTCTCTGATGTGGGGTTATCAACAGAAAAATAATTCCCAGCTGGGAGAAAGAATGAGTATCCGGTTGAAGCAGTTATTGAGATGGCGAACGCCAGTTTCCTCGACACAGAGGCATTGGGTTTTGCTGATTGTAAACCAGGCCGTGGACAATAAAACCTTAACGCATTGTAATTTCAGCTTAGTAACGCTTTTGTATTATAATTGTAGTAAGAGCGTTGCTAGGCGGTAAATGATATGACTTCTTTACTTGACTACAGCCAGATTGCTCCAGAGGAAGAGAGGCGATTGGGATATATCCTGGAGCAGTGTTTTACCATGTCGCCGGGTGAGAGCAAAGTCTTCTTTGAGCGGATTGGCTTAGAGAACTTCCGTGTGATCCGTCGAGATGAGCAAATAGTTGGTGGATTGGCGACTATCCCGATGGGGCAATGGTGGGGTGGTGAGCGTGTACCAATGACGGGGATTGGTGGAGTAGGTATTGCTGTAGAACATCGCGGCACAGGTGCTGCATTATCATTAATGCAGTCTAATGTCAAGGAACTTTATGCAAAAGGTGTAGCGATATCGGCTCTATACCCAGCTATTCAACGCTTATACCGAAAAGTCGGGTATGAGCAGGGAGGTAGCTATTGCGGTTGGGAAATTCCCACTGAGAGTATCCAGGTGAAGGAGCAGCCACTTCCTATTACACCTGTTTCAACAGATTATAAATTTAATGAATTATATGACAATCAAGCAAAACTTACCAACGGATACTTAGACAGACATCAAGGATTGTGGAAGCAATTAATTCGACCAGAAGAGAACGAAGCCGTGTACGCTTATCTCATCGGTTCACTAGACCAACCCCAAGGTTATATTATATTTAGCCAACACAGAGCAGAGAATAGCACTTTTATACGTATTAGGGATTGGGTAGTTCTGACAACTGCTGCTGCACAAACTTTGTGGTGTTTTCTTAGCAATCAACGCTCTGTAATAGATATGGTGCGCTGGAAAAGTTCGCCGATTGATTTGTTAACATTGCTGTTACCTGAACAAAATGTTAAACAAAGGTTTGTGGATCGTTGGATGTTGCGGGTAGTAAATGTTGTGAAGGCGCTGGAGAAGCGAGGCTATCCACCAGATATTCAAGCTCAACTGCACCTCACAGTTGAAGATGAACTGGTAGCCCAAAACAATGGTAATTTCATTCTATCTGTCGCCAACGGACGTGGTGAAGTTAGCAAAGGTGGAAAGGGCGAGTTGAAGTTAGAAATTAAAGGATTAGCTCCGCTCTACACAGGTTTATTTACACCTCATCAATTACAACTAATGGGAAAACTAGAGGCAACACAAACAGCCCTCCTAGCCGCAACTCAAATATTTGCAGGTTTTTCTCCTTGGATGGCAGATTTCTTTTGAGATTAGTAGTTACTCTATAATGGATGGAAATAGAGGAAGCCTTATGACGAAAGTGATTGAAGCATTGCAGTCAGCTCAGTTTCTTGTAGATGCTAACGGTCAGCGAATTGCTGTGCAGCTTAGTCTTACTGCTTGGGAAACCTTGTTAAATTGGATTGAAGATCAAGAAGACAAAGCTATTATAAAAGAGGCTCTACCTAAATTGCAAAGCTTACGAAAGCATTCGGAAAATCCAGATTGGGTAGACTGGTCTGCTGTAAAAGATACTTGGGACAGCGAGTGAGGCTAGTGAATGTACAATTTTCTCACCTTAACCCCATCCTCTGCTTTAATGCATCTGGCACATTCACAGCCTTATCTAAGCCGCGTACACCTTCCCACTCTAGATTCTCATTCCAAGTCATTTTTTCTAGATTAGCTTCGCTCAGGTTAGCGTCACTGAGAATAGCGTAGCTGATATTTGTATAGCTAAGATCTGCACCATTTAGGATTGCACCACTGAGGTTACTACCACTGAGGTTGGCGTTACTGAGATTGGCACTGCTAAAATCTGTGCCAAACAGCATCGCGTTACTTAAGTTAGCACCACTCAGGTTAGCTTCACTGAGAAGAACTCCGCTAAGGTCGGCTTCATTAAGGTTAACTCCCTTAAGATCTACATTGCTAAGATCTGCACCCATTAGCATTGTGCCTTTGAGATTAGCGTTGTTGAGTTTTGCACCATTAAGTTTGGCGTAGCTAAGATCGGCAGCATCAAGTATCGTATCTTTAAGATTGGTGTTGAAAAGAATTGAGTCGCTCAGGTTTGTGCCTCTGAGGATTCCTTGACTCAGGTTTGCACCACTTAAATCAGCACGACACAAGTCAGCGTAACACAAATCCACACCAATAAGATTGGCGTCGCTCAGGTTCGCACCAAAAAGGATCGCATCACAAAGTTGAGCATGACAAAGTTTCGCATCCTTAAGATTGGCGTTTGTTAAGTTAGCACCTCTAAGGTTAGCACCACTTAGGTCGGTGCTGCTGAGATCAGCGCTACTTAGATTTGCACCACCAAGATCTGCACTATTGAGATCGGCACCACTTAGGTTGCTGCTACTTAAATCGATGCGCCAGAGGGTTGCACCACTAAAGTTGGCACTACTAAGGTTGGCATCGCCCAGATTTGCAGCGCTAAGGTTGGCGTGACTGAAGTTCGCACCAATTAAGTTAGCATCGCCCAAATTGACGGCACTAAGGTTTGCTCCACTGAAGTTAACACCTGTTAGGTTGGCATCACCCAGGTAAGCTCCGCTAAAGTTACCGCCTCTAAGAAATTCCCCAACTGTACTACTGAAGTTACCAATTTCTAAAGAATCACTGTAGTTAATTATACGTACCATTTGAGAGGTAAAGAAATAGTTGGAATCTGGTTGACCTGAAGGAAAGAAGATTATTTGGTGCTTTAAGTTTTCTCGCTCTTGAGCATACAGATGTAATTTTAAAAGCAAAATTAATATATTTAATCCCGTATTTATATCTATTTGCCGCAATCCCACGGTCATGTTTTGCGCTAACAGAGTAAGCATCTTTTGCTGAGGTAAATTATCGGGAGGTGCAGCATCAATGAATTCTCCCTGACACCAGCGGCAATAAAAATCATTTAATCGCAGAAAAAGTGGCACTAGGTGAACATCACTAGTAATGAGCTTATTCATCACTTTTTCCACTAATTCAGGTTGTAGTACGCACTCGCCCATCAAATCATAAATTTCATAGTGCATTTGGCGATCGCTAATTTTAAAAGTCTCATCATTTCCTCGTTTTGACCATTCTGCCAAGCTTTGTTGTAGTTTTGATGCATTACAAAACTGTGGTAAATTATTTTGCGCCAACTCAAATTTTGTGTTTTGTGTTTTGATCATTCTCCTTGATGGCAATATAACTTCCGTTGGCACAGAAGTTTTCTGAGGTATTTCTTGTCCCCACGATCTTCTGACATAAGTTAAAAGCTTCCAAACCTGAGATAACTGTGGCATTTTTGTTTCCGTTGCTACTATGCACTTACTGACTAAATAGAGCTTTTTGAGATTTTTTTTTGGCTCCCTATGGATTTTCTCTTTTCAAGAGTTTAGTATTAATAATTACAGTGTTTTTACGTTGAGCATAAATGTGTGCTGTTTTCTTCCTCCTTGACAAAGAAAAATATTTCTAGAAAAAGTATTTTACTTTTCAGTAAAATCAGGTGTTCAAGTTAAGTTGTGATACTATCATTTCGGCAATTTTCTGGTAGTAATGTAAAAATAATACGTACAGTTGGCTAAAGATGCAATTTTTGGGAAAAATACTACAGTACAAAACTTCAAGGCTAAACAATGGCGGTGACATATGATCCCACAAATTAGCTCTTAGATATCCGGCAGCTTACAGTGCTTTCAGGCTAAGCGATTGAGTGAGGAGAGTACAAAGAGTGCAATGCGGGCAATATAACTAGTGAGATTTTTGTCAGGTACATATTTAATGAAGAGATTTACACTTTACACCATTTTGTGGCATGGTTTATTTTTTGGCATCACAACTGTTGACGCCCAGTCTCTAACTTCAACAGAAGCTAGAACACGCTTATACCAAGAACAGAGTAGAGAGGAACGCTCTTACACTCCCCCAAATAATTTCTCCCCCACTCACAAACTCACAAACTCCCCCCAACCCCAGAGGGGACCCCTAGCCCCCACTCCCTCACAGCAAGTTTGGGTGATCGACCAAAATCAATCAGCGCAGCGTCATCCTTATATTTGGGTGGTAAGAAATACTCAACATAGTGGACAGCAACCATTTTTACAAGTTAGTCGAAAACAATTGGTCAAAAATGGTGACGAAAAGTCGGATAATGATTCTAAACCAGCAAAAAAAGAAGAAATAGAGCAGTTTGATCGAGTAGTTAAAGATACTCAAAAGTTACAAGGGTTATTTACGCTCTACCGGAATAAAGAAAAAAACAAAATTTACTTAGAAATTAAGCCAGAACAATTAAATAAAAATTACCTAGCAACAGCGACATTAGAATCTGGGATCGGCGAAGCTGGAATATATAGTGGAATGCCGTTACAAGATTTTTTATTTTACTTTAACCGCGTCGGTAATAACTTGCAATTTGTAGTTCGCAATGTAAACTTTAGAACAAATGAAGGAGATCCACAAGCGCGATCGCGTTCCCGATCCTTCAGCGACTCAGTGCTATACAGTATTTCCATCAAAAGTATTCATCCACAACGCAAAACGATTCTCATCGACTTGAGCGAGTTACTACTTACAGACCTAGCTGGATTATCTTCTAGTTTAGGAGTATCTAGCCCAAGTACAGAGAATTCCTACTTTGGAAGTGCTAAAGCATTCCCAGAGAACATGGAAATTGAATCAGTTTTGAATTTTTCCAGTATTGGTGATAGTCATCGAGCGGAAGAAAAAATACCATTATTTGCCACTCTCCCCGACCAACGTGGCTTTACCCTGCGCCTCCACTACAGTTTGTCTCAACTACCACAAAACAACTACCAACCACGTTTAGCTGACGATCGCATCGGCTATTTCCTCACCGCTTACCAAGACTTATCCAACGACGATCGCCGCGATCCATTTGTCCGCTATATTAATCGCTGGCATTTAGAAAAACAAGATCCCAAAGCCGCAATTTCTCCACCCAAACAACCAATAGTCTTCTGGATTGATAACGCCGTTCCCGAACAATACCGTGCGGCAATCACAGAAGGAGTCCTTATGTGGAACAAAGCTTTTGAAAAAGCGGGATTTAAGAATGCAATTCAAGTGCGGCAAATGCCAGACAAAGCCGATTTTGACCCTGCCGACATACGTTATAACACAATTCGCTGGATCAATACAGTAGATGGATACTTTGCCATGGGACCATCTCGTGTTAATCCTTTAACAGGGCAAATTTTGAACGCCACCATCTTAGTAGATGCTAGCTTTGTCCGCGCTCTCAAGAGTGATTATCGCCGAATTGTCCAACCACAAACTAACACTCGCACTTCTTTATCAGCATTCATGCAAAATCGCCTGCTGTGCGCCAATGGTTTAGAACCAAGAGGTAACAGTATACAGAAAAATGCTGACATTCAAAAACCCATCAAGGATTTTACACAGCGTTTATCCAAACTTGCTGGGGAGTACGACCTTTGCTACGGTATGGAAGCTGCTAACCAGTTCTCTTTAGGTACAATGGCGATGTCACTTTTACAAAATGTACCACCTAGTAGCGAACAAATTAAAGATTACATCCATCAATATTTACGGTTAATTATTGCTCATGAAGTAGGACATACTTTGGGGTTAAGACATAATTTCCGTGGTAGTACCATGCTACCACCAGAACAGCTCAACAATAAGGAGATTACTCAGAACAAAGGTTTGGTTACGTCGGTGATGGATTACATTCCACCAAATCTTGCACCCCAGGGGATCAAGCAGGGAGACTATTTTCCCACTAAGGTAGGACCTTATGATCAGTGGGCAATTCAGTACGGCTACACACCAGCACCTACAGATGAAAAAGCATTTTTGGCGAAAATTGCTGGACAATCTTACAAACCGGAGTTAAGTTACTCTACAGATGAGGATGTGTTTGACCTTGATCCAACTGCCGATGCTTGGGATAACAGTGGTGATGTGCTGATGTACTCTCAGTGGCAGTTAGATAATTCTCGGTTAATGTGGGATCGTCTCAACACTCGTTATCCAAGTAAAGGAGATAGTTATAGCGATGTAAGCGAAAGGTTTGGTACTGTCTTAGGTAATTATTTTCAGAATATATATTATACCACAAAATACATAGGTGGTCAATCTTTTTACCGAGTTCATGCAGGCGATCCCCATGGGCGATTACCATTTCAACCAGTGCCAATAGAAAAACAAAGACAGGCATTGACAATCGTACAAAAATATGTATTTGCCGAAGATGCTTTTAACTTCTCACCGGAACTATTGAATAAATTAGCACCTTCCCGTTGGCGACATTGGGGCAGTTCTCCCCGAATTGGAAGGTTGGACTATCCAATTCATGACTTGGTGTTGTTCATGCAGAGTTTGGTGTTGTCGGAATTACTATCAGGCGATCGCCTCGGACGACTTAAGGATATCGAACTAAAAAGCCAACAAGATGAAGCTCTGACGCTTCCCGAACTATTTAACACATTGCAATCAGGAATTTGGACTGAGGTGTTAAAACCAAAAGGTGATCTAATTAAAATTTCTAGTTTACGTCGTGGCTTGCAGCGAGAATACCTGGACATCTTAACAGGTATGGTGTTGCGCCAAGAAAAAGTGCCGGAAGATGCACGTACACTGGCTTGGTATAAACTTCGGCAACTAAGCGAAAAGCTGGAGCAAGCGCGTTCAAACGACGAATACACCAAAGCACACTTGCTCGAAACACGCGATCGAATTAACAAAACTCTGAACGCACCATTGCAAGGAAAGTAGCAGCTGTGGAGTGGGCGTCCCCGCCTATTATCTAGGACGGGCAAGATGCCCATCTCACAAAAGATGCCCATCTCACAAAAGATGTAATTTATTTAGTTTGTATTCCTATATTAGACTGGCATGGGCGCTTGACCTCGCATTTGCCGTATAGCATTAAGACAAGATGGGCAATCACAACCAAACATCGCGATCGCAGTATCACTTTCTTCCTCAGTGAATTGCAACTCAGGAACTCTATTTGACTCAGATTGGGGTGTTGTCACCTTTGGCTTAGGAGTCACTGTAGTTGTTTTACTTACCCGTACACAAACTAATTTTTTGTTAGCGGCATGGGGATTGGGTACGCAGTTGACACCATTGCCTGGAATTACTGTTTGATTAGCCATAGCTGGTTGGGTAGTCATAACCACAGACAACACAGAGGCAAACAGTGCAGGAGATGAAAGCAAGGCGAGGACAAACTTTTTGCTCATTAACTCAAAATCTATCTTTAGTAACTAGACAAGTATGGCACTAATGTTTTCACATCACTAGTTAACAATCAGTGCAACCAGAAACAATTGCACAAACAAAATTGTAAAATAACTAGCCAAATCAATGGCAAGTTTAAACCCTCGACCAATTTAACATCAAGCAAGTTCCCCATACTTATATACTAGAGTTAGTAGTAGTGATATCAACTCATAAGCCAATGCCAACTTATGAAGAAGTTCTCAGTTTAGCTCAACGTCTGAGCCGTGATGAGCAAATCCGGTTGCGGGAAGCATTAACAACTTTAGTACAAATTCCTGTGGAAGTGGAAGGAACTGATGAGATCATCCCGCCAGAAGAAATTGCCGAAAGTGAGGTAGCTTTACAGGATTATCTGGCAGGGCGCGATGTTGGAGTATCAAAAGAGGAATTAAAACGCAAGTTATTTAGGAGCAAATTTGGCTGATTGGCAGTATATAGTTTTGAAACCCGCTCTACGGTATTTGGAGCGAATGTCAGCTGAAGATCAACAGCGTATTATCAATGCTTTAGATATTCTTGTTAGCGATCCTACCACCCTTGATATAAAACCTCTCAAAGGTCGTCCGGAATCGCGGCTTCGGGTGGGGAAGTACCGGGTTTTATTTGTGGAGGATAGCGATAATCGCACATACATTATCACTGTAACCTATATTCCGCACCCAATAGTGTCACAATCGGTAATTACTGAAATAAAAAAGCAAACCAAGAATAAAATGAGA
>NZ_JACXAE010000119.1:52974-55404 GCF_014698965.1 Iningainema tapete BLCC-T55 | reverse complement strand
CTTCAACAATTTCCGGAATCGGTTATTAGCTTGCTTTGGTGATTAGAACAGCTTATCACCATATATACGGGAGAACCTTTATTTACAGCAAAAAGAATATCTCAAAGCCTATAAAACGAAGCTACGGCAGCGTTCCATAGAGCAACAATTCGGTTTGCGTGCATTTATTGGTGCAGGAAGATTACAGGCACATGTAGAAACGCGAAATTTCGCGTCTTTAAATTTCGCGTCTCTACAGGAAAATGTAGCACCAGAAATTACCGCATCTGGTCGTCAATTGGATGTAAAACGTTTGATTGAACGCATTGGACGTCCTGATTATAAACTAATAGTAATTCATGGGCAATCAGGTGTGGGAAAAAGTTCGCTGGTAAATGCGGGAATTGTACCAGCTTTAAAACAGAAAGCGATCGGCTTTCAAGATAATTTGGTTGTGACAATGCGGGTTTACACCAACTGGATGGAAGAGTTGGGTAAGTTTTTGGCACAAGCCCTTTCCCCCACACCCTACACCCTAAACCCTAAACCCCACACCCCACACCCCATTTTGGAACAGTTGCGGCAATGTGAATCGCGTAATTTGCGTCCAGTGTTGATTTTTGATCAATTTGAAGAATTCTTCTTTATTAATAGCGAACCAGCACAAAGGCAGCAATTTTTTGAATTTTTAGGCGAATGTCTGAAGATTTTGCCTGTAAAGATAGTTTTGTCGTTGCGGGAAGATTACCTGCATTATCTGCTCAAGTGTAATCGCCTAAATAGTATGGAGATTATTAATAATGATATTCTCAGCAAGAATGTACTTTACGAGTTAGGTAACTTTTTCCCTGCTGATGCTAAAGCGATTATTCAACAATTAACTGAGCGTTCTAGTTTTCACCTAGAACCTGCTTTAATTGATGAACTAGTCAAAGATTTGGCAGGTGATTTAGGCGAAGTGCGTCCAATTGAGTTGCAGGTTGTGGGGGCGCAACTACAAACAGAAGACATTACCACTTTGGTGAAATATCGAGAGTGTGGCACAAAGGAAGAATTAGTAAAGCGCTACCTTCAAGAAGTGGTTGATGACTGCGGCGAAGAAAATCAGCAAGCAGCAGAACTAGTGCTGTATTTGCTTACAGATCAAAAGGGAACTCGTCCCCTGAAGACTCGCGCTGAATTGGCAAGAGATTTAAAGGAATTAACCCCAGATTTGACAGTAGAAGCGAGCAAATTAGATTTGGTATTGCAGATTTTTGTCAAATCTGGCTTAGTACTGCTATTACCGGAAAATCCGGCTGAACGCTATCAACTAGTGCATGATTATTTGGCAGCATTTATCCGTCAGCAGCAAGAGCCAAAGTTAACCCAGGTGATGGCGGAACTGGAAAGAGAAAGAAAGCAAAGAAAGCTCAGTGAAGAAAAATACAATCGCTTTTTCAAACGCGCCCTACAGGGTTCAGTTGCAGCTGGATTGGTGTTAGCAATGCTGGCTGTAACAGCTTGGAATTCGGCACAACAGGCAAAAGAGCAAAGGAAAAAAGCCGACATCAGTGAAATTAAATCCCTCACTAATTCTTCAGAAGCGCTTTTTGCCTCTGGGCAAACTTTTGATGCTCTAACAGAAGCCTTAAGGGCAGCGACAAAACTTAAACAGGCAAACTGGGCAAAACCTAATACCCAGACGCAGGTTGTGACAGCATTATGGCAGGCATTTTACAGAGTAACAGAGCGTAATCGTTTGGAAGGGCATAGTAGTTCGGTCACAAGCATCAGTATCAGTCCGGATGGTAAGACCATCGCCTCTAGTAGTAGGGACGGTACTGTCAAACTCTGGAGCAGTGATGGGAAACTACTGCAAACTCTCAAAGGGCATACAAAAGCTGTCACAAGCGTCAGCATCAGTCTGGATGGTAAGACCATCGCCTCTAGTAGTAGGGACGGTACTGTCAAACTCTGGAGCAGACAAGGGAAACCAGTGAGAACCCTCAAAAGAGATAGTTTGGTTATCACAAGCGGCAACAACAGTCCGGATGGCAAGACCATCGCTTATAGTAGTAGGGACGGCACTGTCAAACTCTGGAGCCGTGACGGGAAACTACTGCAAGCCTTCAAAGGGTATAGCAGTTTTGTTAGAAGTGTCAGGATCAGTCCGGATGGCAAGACTATTGCCTTTGGTAGTGATGACGGTACTGTCAAACTCTGGAGCCGTGACGGGAAACTACTGCAAATCTTCAAAGGGCATACTAAAGCTGTCACAATCGTCAGCTTTAGTTCGGATGGCAAGACCATCACTTCTGGTAGTGATGACGGTACTGTCAAACTTTGGCGCAGTGACGGGAATCTACTGCAAACGCTTAAGAGGGAGAATTTGGTTGTCACCAACGTTAGCATCAGTCCGGATGGTAAGACTATCGCCTCTAGTAGTGATGACGGTACTGTCAAACTCTG
>NZ_JACXAE010000119.1:0-52876 GCF_014698965.1 Iningainema tapete BLCC-T55 | reverse complement strand
TGGCGCAGTGACGGGAATCTACTGCAAACCCTCAAAGGGCATACTAAAGCTGTCACAAACGTTAGCATTAGTCCGGACGGCAAGACCATCGCCTCTAGTAGTAGGGACGGTACTGTCAAACTCTGGCGCAGTGACGGGAATCTACTGCAAACCCTCAAAGGGCATACTAAAGCTGTCACAAACGTTAGCATTAGTCCGGAGAGCAAGACTATTGCCTCTGGTAGTGATGACGGTACTGTCAAACTCTGGAGCAGTGACGGGAAACTACTGCAAACCTTCAAAGGGCATACTAAAGCTGTCACAAGCGTCAGCATTAGTCCGGATAGCAAGACCATTGCCTCTGGTAGTGATGACGGTACTGTCAAACTCTGGAGCAGTGGTAGTGCAGATGGTAAAGTAATTTTGTGGAACCAGGATTTTGACGAGCTATTAGTACAAGGTTGCAATTGGTTGACTGATTACCTCGTCACTCATCCTGAAATACTCAAAGAGCTAAAGGCGTGCCAAGCGTCAGGTTGAAAAAGGAAAAGATTTAGCGCGACAGGGTGATGTTCCCCTTACAGTTGCTGCGTTCCAGAAAATATGGAAACTAGACCTCAGCTTCAACTTCTCTTAAAGAAACGCTTATCAGATGAAGGTACAATTATTGATACCTTACTCTTGGACTTCTTTTGGCTTCAACATTTGCCAAATTTCTGCATCAACCTGCGCTAAATATTGCAACTCTAACTCACCTATTTTCCGAATTATGCGCTTTCGGTCAATAGCTCACAGCTGAAACACCATTGCCACGGAAGGCTTGGTTAAACCATTCTGTTCCGATGGCTCAATCCTAACTGTAAACGGAAAACGCAATGCACCTAATGAAGACGTAATCGGAACAATCATCAACATAGGAGAATTTGCTACATCTGTTTGTACCGCAATTGCTGGACGATTGCCCTTTTCCTCTCGTTGATCTGACTCTGGCAAACCAACTAAGAGAACATCACCTCTATCCATCTAATTCTCTACCTCATGGGCAATCCGCTACCGCGTCAAATGATGCTAACGTCGCTTCCATTCTTAACCAGTCCTCATCACTTGCTGCTTCCCAAGCTGCAAACTCTTGAACTAATTCAGTAGGTACTTGCATAAGCACAGGTGTTAGCAGCGCTGTAATTTCGCCACTTATGGAAGATCCGTGTGCCTGTGCTTGTTGAACGATCGCTCTGTATAGCTCAATTGGCAACGTTATTTGAGTGTCAATCGTTTTAGCTGCTTCCATCGAATTGTAATTAAACCAGTTATCCGCATTATACAAAATTAATCAGCTAAAAAAGTACCATATTAAGAGCAATCAGCCATTTTAAATTCAAAATTGGTCAATTTTCTCTCCTCTTGGGGATTCATACCATCAGCTACCAGACAGGGTAGCGATCGCACATCGGTTAACCACGTTTATCTTCATGCTGGTACAATATAGAAAAGTTATATGGTATGCTGTATCAAGTTTTTGCTTTTTGTAGTAGTGATTACTCTTCCAACAGCAGACCAAAGATTATTTTGCATCATTCTCTGCCAGTCCTTGACAACTTTTTTACAAGCCCATAGTGTTGTTACGTCTGGGTGAGCGTACTGGTAATGTTTTTATTATCTCAGGCGAGGAACTTGAAATTGAACTTAGGCGCGATGGTAGATGGAGCTTCATAACATGAAACCTGATTTTAACAACATGAGTAAAGCTGAATTGCGAGCTTACATTGTTGCTCACCCAAACGATCAAGAAGCTTTTTATAAATTTGTTGACCGTTTTGCTGCTGATTCTGAAAATAGAGTATGGCATCCATTGCCAAAAACTCCAGAAGATTTTGCCAAGACACCACAGTTAATTCAAGAATACGTTAATAAGCTAGAATTAGGATTATAAATTCTTCGCGCTCAAAATGGTCAAGAAAGTAGTTATCGTGGGTGCAGGACCGAGCGGAGTACTTCTAGCTCACTATTTGTTGCGTCGTGACTCACAATACCAAATCGACATTTATGAGCGACGTGGTGATCCGCGAGTTGTTCCATTCTCAAAATCCCGCTCCTACCCTGTAGCACTTGGCGAAAGGGGAATGAACGCCTTGAGGAAAATCGAGGGTGTTGAAGAAGCCGTCAAGGCATTAAGTGTGGAGATGACGGGAACAGTTTTTCACCAAAAAAATGGGAAGAAGCGATTCACAAGTAGGAAGAAACCTCTCATTACCCTTGACAGGACTAATTTAGTAATTGCACTGTTAAAATTAACCGAAAAGTATGACAGCGAGCGCCTAAACATTCACTTCAACTATCAATGCACCCAAGTAGATTTTACGGCGCAGACAGTAAAAATTAAAAACCTTGCCGGACAGACACCAGCAGAACTCACTGTTAATTATGACCTATTAATTGGTGCAGATGGGGCGCGTTCAGTTGTTAGAGAGCATTTTCTCTCCACCAAACTGTTTGAGTTTGAACAGAAGTACGACAGAAATCATCGCAAATCGATTTTCCTTCCCCGCCCTGACGAAAACTCAGACATCCACCTGAAACAGAACAGTATCCACTCTTGGAGACTAGAGGACGGCACTGGTATATTGATGCTGCATCAGCCAGATGGGACGATGAATGGAGCCATCCGCTTTCCCCGCCAACAAAACATGATACTTAGTCTTTCTACAAAAGAAGAAGTACTCAAATTCTTTCAGGAGAATTTCCCAGAAATAGGCAAACTGATGCCAGAATCAGAGGCGGAAGCTTTTCTTGCTAGACCACTATCTACAGTTTTAACAATTCGCTGCAACCGCTACCACTACGGTAATAGTGTACTACTGATTGGAGACGCAGCGCATTCCGTATCACCTGCTATTGGTCAAGGTTGTAATGCGGCACTTGAAGATGTGTTCATATTTGATAACCTTTTGAATGAGTATTCTGACAATTTGGCAAAGGCTCTTGAGGAGTTTACTATTCGCCGCCTGCCAGATGCCCTTGCCTTGGTAGAGCTTGGTGAGAACGTGATTCCTTCATCCAAAGGATTAATTTTTGAGTTTATGTTGAGGCAGCGTCTTGGCAAAATTCTCCACCAAATATTTCCGCAATACTTTCCGTCATCTATCATAGAGATGATTTTTGAAACCTCAGTTCCTTATTCAGAAATTTTAAATTCATACCAAGGCTGGGTGTCAAAGGTAAAAAATTCAAATAAGGATTTATTTACAGCTTTTTAGAGATTTGTTCATTTATGATGGTAGACACAGGTGCTAAACTGTTTTAGTCGCTGCTTTAATTCTCGTTGTTGATGAAGACATTAGATGAAGCGCTGTCCCTAGAAATTAGCGATCGCATCAAAAGTAAGGCTAAAACTCCCTTTGACAATGCTCACAGAGCTGCATTGGCAATTAAAGGAACTTACGTGCAGGGTTTTTTGGTGATGAAAGGCAAGCCATACAAACCCGTGGAACACGGCTGGGTTGAGATTGACGATGTTATAGTTGATCCCACACTACCGCATTTGAAAAAAAATGCCCAGGAACTCTGGTATTTTCCGGCACACAGCCTTACTGTCAAGCAACTCAAAGCTATCATGGAAGAATCTCAGGAAGATTACCCAGAAGATGATCCGCTACCAATATATGGTGACGCACCTTATGAGTATTACGGTAATGTAATGTTGGGCGGTAAGGATTATTTGGCGGCTTATCAAGCAGCAGAGATTAAGTGCAAAGAAATCAACCAAAAACATGTTGAGAATAACTAAGAAACTCGGTTTTTATTCTCGACAAAATGTTACAGTTTCTGTTGGCAAGCACTTTCTAATTGTTTGTACTCCACAGGCACAAACATATAACCGTACTTAGAACATTGAGACGCAACAACTTTGACTAATTCTGCTAGGGGTTGTTGGCGATCGCCATTAGGGAGAAAACTAATTACCCCAGTAGCACCCTTTGCTCTAAAATTAGGGTTTGACAAAACTTTTTGCACTTCCAAACGATTAAGGTTAGGAGTTGTCTCTAAAACTTTAATCAAAGCTTGAGTCGCATCATAAGCTGAAGCAGTGCGGTAATTAAGTTCCTCCCCTTGCCATAAAGATTTAGCCACCAAAAGAAATTCTTTGTTAGAACTTGTCATTTCTATCCAAGGAATAGTCATAACCAGGCGGTTTACAGCTTCTTGCCCTACTAATAAAACATCTTGATGAGCAACACTATTTGCCCCCATAATCCAATTACGACCTTGATTAGCCTTAATCAACCTTAGAGCATTTAAGAAAGTGTAGCGATTAGTGCCACCATCGGTAATAATTACAAATGCAGTAGCTCCTTGTTTACGTGCTTCTTTAATAGCAGCACTTGCATTAAAAAAAGGATTGGATAAATCAAACTTTTGCTCAATAATTTCTCCGGAAATTGCCGTAAAACTACCGTAAAATTGCTCTTGAAAAGAGTTACTGAAATCACTGTGAGGATTAGAAAATACTGCGACTTTTTTCTGCCGAGCCTGATTAACAAGGTAATTTGCCAACTTTGAAGTCTTTACCCGCACAGTAGGTATAGTTCTGAAGAAAAATTTATCACCAGGGCGAGGAAGATTTGCTGAAGTACTGCCAGGAGACATCAACACCAACTGCCGTCTTTCAAAAATGTCCATTGTCGCCAGAGCAATTTCACTACTATTGTGACCAATAACTGCTAAAATATTTGATTGATTTGCCAAAGATTCTGCTACTTGCCTAGCTTGATTGGGATCGTTAGCATCATCTGCAATTAACACTTTAAAAACTGCCTTGGGATTCTTTTTTAACTCTTTCACCCTTTCATATTGTGCATGAGCAACTCCCTTAAGAAGTTCTGTTGCTATTTCTGGGCTGTTACTAATGGGAGCTATTGCAGCTATTGTTGGAGCATTAACTTTATTTACCTCAATTAATGCGTTATTAAGATAAATCAAAACTTCCGGATCTGATGGTTGCTTTTGACGTGCTATCTTAAGCTTCTCAACAGCTTTACTGTAATTACCGATTTTATAAGCTTCCGTACCTTCATTCTTTTCTACTTCTCCTGAATTGGCAATGAGAATTTCTTCGCCACAACTAAAACTATCTCCCGTAGACATGCTACTTAGCAATGGTTTTGCACAACCATTAATTACATTTAAATGTTTATATATTACCAACGTACTAGATAAAATAGCAAAAACACCTACCAAGGGAATAATCCTTTTTGATAATGGTTGAATAAATTGCTGTAATTTTGACTGCCTTGGTTGAATAATATTATGACTAGATTCAATTACAGTTGTATTAAAAGTAGTTTTTACTAATAAATTTTCTTGAAGTTCTGCTAATCTTTGGATAATTATTTTTGTATCTTGGGGACGATTTTCCGGCAATTCTGCCATGAGATCATCAATTAATTCTGCTATTGTAGGAGATATCTGTGCATTTTGTCGCCAATTGAGCAAATTTATATGATTAGTAAATGTTCTACCAGTTAACAAATAGACAAAAGTACGTCCTAAAGAAAAAAAATCAGATTGAAGTACAGCTTGACCTCTAAGTTGCTCTGGTGCAGTATATCCTGTTGAACAAACCCTTGTAATCTCTTGTTCTTCAAAATCTTCACTGTAAGTGAGTGTAATTTCTCTAGCAGTGCCAAAATCAATCAGTACCAGTGTACCATTAGGTCTGAGCATAATATTAGATGGTTTAATATCCCTGTGAATAATTTTATGCTCATGCACCTTTTCTAAAATTGTTGCCAGTTTTATCAACCATGCAACTGCTAATTCTTGACTAATTGGACTATTTTTTCTGCCTTGAATATACTCCTCTAAATTACTTCCATCAATTTTTTCCATTACTAAACAGTGTAATGGCTCTGGTTTTTGTCCAGCTTTAAAAATAAAATGCCCATCTCCTTTGGGAATTCCAGGATGATTTAGCTCCTGCAAAACTTTTGCTTCTCGCTCAAACAATTCAACTAACTTATTTTCCAATCTACTTATTGGTTTGAGAACTTTAAGCACTTTTGCAATTGGATATGCTTGTATAGTATCTATTACTTGATAAATATGCGTATATTTTCGTTCTTGCCAGTATCTAACTACTCGATAACGACCTTGTAATAGTAACTCTGAGCCACAGCTAAGACAAAAAAGCTCACTATCACCATTGTGAGGATTTTGACATGCAGGGTTTATGCAGTAACTCATACGCTGGCATCTAAGCTTGTGATGATCAATTATACCTTGCAAAATCGAGAATTCTCTGTGCAGCTTCAATTGGATTTACCATCGCTGCCAAAGTACTCCCGGTAGCTGCAAATTTTTTCTCCACGCACATCAAAAGAAACTGCTACCCGATTTTTGTAAGGTTGTCCTAACAACAGCCCTTCATCTCGAAATTCAAATACAACGGTTGTTTCGTTACTAGTAACGTTATCAAGGGAAGTCAACTTCAATCCTGGGCTAAAGCTTTCGTAAACATATTGGAAAAACTCTTTAGCTTTTTCTTTACCCACATTCAACCCGTGGTACTTTCCCATAGGGAACCAAAAGCTGAAGTCTTCCGTAAGCATATCTATAAATTGGTTCCAATCTCCTGTCGCTAAACCATGAGTGAAATGCTCAAATGCTTGGTAAGCAACTTTTAAAGTGTTGTCTGACATCAGGTTTTCATTAAATTTATCTAGTAAGTGCCTGTTTAAAACAAAAAATATACGTAAGTATTTAAAGAGGCTAGTGTATTTGAGTATCATTCAAATAAGAATAGCCCAAATGTTAAGCGTTGTGAAGGTTAGCTAGTAGGTTGAGATGTACCACATGAGCCAGTACCCTTTAATTGGAAAAACTCTCCGGAATCGCTACAAAGTTGTCACCTTACTAGGAAGCGGGGGATTTGGCAATACCTACAAAGCGGTAGATTTGGATTTACCTGGACAACCTTTGTGTGTAGTTAAACATCTTAAACCAAAAGGTTCAAGTCCCACTGTAATGCCCATTGCCAAAAGGCTATTTGAGAAAGAAGCCCAAACATTATATCGCTTAGGTAACGAAAACAATCAAATTCCTCAACTTTTCGCACATTTTGAAGAGAAGGAAGAATTCTATCTAGTTCAAGAATTTATAGATGGGCATGATTTAACGACAGAAATTACTTCCGGAGAGCCATTGAGTGAGAAAGTAGTTTTCAGTATACTTAAAGACATTTTAGAAGTTTTAGCGTTTGTTCATCAAAATAACGTCATCCATCGGGACATTAAACCACAAAATTTAAGAAGACGGCGCAAAGACGAAAAAATTGTGCTGATTGACTTTGGCGCAGTTAAAGAAATTGGTGCTTTATCAGTGAATACTCAGGGACAAACAACTCAAACAGTTGCGATCGGCACTCCAGGTTACATGCCTAGCGAACAACAAGCTTTTCATGCCCATTTTAGTAGCGATATCTACGCAGTTGGGATGATTGGTATTCAAGCTTTAACCGGGTTAGATCCTCACAAACTCACGCGAGATTTCCGCACAGGAGAGTTTAATTGTAGTAATTTGAGTGAGTGCGCCAACGTTAATCCGGGTTTAGTCGAAATCTTAGACACGATGGTGCGCTATGATTATCGTCAGCGTTACAAAGACGCTACTGTTGCTCTTGAAGCCCTCCAGCAACTACAACCTTTTGTATCATTTACAGAAAAAAAGGAAATCTTTCACACAGAGTTAGTTAAGCATGGTGTAGGATACCAAAAAGCAGATCAAGCTGCTTGGATTTTAGCTTCAGGAAAGCCAGATGAGCTTTTGACCGATGAAGAAATACAACTTGTCACAGAAGTTTGTCAAGAATGGTCAAGACAACACAAACGCTTAACTTCTATTTTGAAAGATTATAGGCGATTTGAGTAAGAGCAACTTTTGCAGTAGTTGATTAGGCGATCGCATACCCAATCTTAACTCTTCACTGCTGATATTTACATAATTCCTCTTCAAACAAAGCCCATTCATAACGTTTGGCGTTGTTTTGATATTGGCGTAACTCTCTGGGATAATGTACGCATTTCCCAACGTACAGCCACTTATTCCATAATCGCCTAATCTCTGTGATTTTAATGACAACTTTATGGTAGATTACATCCTTGCGTGAAACTTCTACCAGTTGTCCTTTTTTGTACAACGGTTTAGTATCAATTGCAACAATCATTTCTTCTCACCTTTTTTAATCATAAAGAGGACGTGCGATCGCGCAAAGCTCCCGTTTATCCTCATGCAGAAAAATCCCACCCTACAGGTGGGAGTGATGATCTATTTGGTACAATTGTACTATATAGAATTTACCCATAACCAACAAGTATGCACTTTTTTCATCACCTTATAGGTATAATTCCCAAGCTAGATGCAGTTTCTGCTAGTGAAAGTAAATTGAGAAATAAAAATATACGAGGAGTGCCGCCATGACAGGACAAAACCAACCTACTAAGGATCAACAAGCTTCACCATATTACGATCCGAAACCATCTCCAGCTTCAAATGCTCAAGATTATGGTCAGAATAATCCTTATAAATACACTTTAGACTATCTGTCTCTCTACATTTCTCTTGCTGTTTTAGTAGTTCTCTTGTTTGCCACAGCTTATTATTACAAGTTTTTGCACTAGTATATTCCTGAAATTGAGCTAGCAATTAATAATTAAACCCCAGTCACAACAGTACTGGGGCTTTTTTATGAGTAATTTTTAGGGCGATTGTACTTAAGTTATAATATGAAAATTAGCTGCTTAAAGTTGAGTCCAATCGACTTAAAATCAAATCATATCTGACAGATAGGACACAACATGACTCAGCTATCTAATAATCGCACTCCGCGACGGGGCAGAGTATTCCCAGAACGCCAATTATCAAAAGAAGAGATAGCCAGACGTAAAGCTGAAAGTGACGCTTTTGCTCAACGCTGTCATGTAATTTTTGATAGAGTTCAACCAGAACTTATTCAAGATCACTATGACTGGTTCATCATCATTGAGCCAGAGAGTGGGGATTATGTCATAGATCCGGATGATACCGTTGCAAGACAAAAGGCGGATGAGAAATTTGGTAATTCCATAAGTCTCATAATGCGAATCAATGAGACTGGAGCTTGCGGCAGAATATGATTTCAGGTGAGTTCAACAGTAAGGGAGAGTTAATTTTTGAAATAAGTTTGATTGCTGCTGATGATGATGTTATTCCAGTGAAACCGCTTCTAGATACAGGTTTCACTGGTTGGTTAGCGATTGACACCCAAGATGCGGAAAGTCTTGGGTGGTTGCTTTTGAGTCAGAAGCAGCAGATGCGGACAGCACGGGGGGAAGCAAGGTTTAATATTTATCAAGGAAAAGTACTTCTGGATGAACAGGAGTACATAATCCTAGTTTTAGGTGGAAATGAACTTCCAGAAATTATCTTAGGTGTAAATTGGCTGCAAATAAAGCGACTGGTGGCAGATTTTTCAGCGTCCGTTTTAACGCTGGGGTAAGGGCGATCGCCACAAGCGTAATCAGTTAGCTCGCCCATTGTCTAGCACTATTTGCATCTAGTACCGCTTTCCACCCACAGACTACTAAAACACTCGTGTTTGCCACCAAGGAGTATCTTTAATTTCTTGCTGAAGAGTTCTGACTTCGCGTTGAAGAGTTTGAACTTCATCCAGCATAGATTCTTTAGAAAAAATATCTATTGCTTTTTGAAAATCAGCTATTGCTTTCTTTTTATCTCCATTGTTTCTATAGATAGAACCCCGTTGAACATAAGCATCAGCATAGTTGGGGTCAATTTTAATGACTTGGTTGTAGTCTGCGATAGCTTCCCGTCTGTTTCCCTTCTCAATATAAACACAACCTCGCATAAAGAATGCATCAGCACAATTTGGTTCTATCTTGATCACTTGGGTAAAGTCTACTATAGCGCTATCGTAATTTTCTAAAGATGCATAGGCATATCCTCGTCTAAAGTAACCATCGCTGTGTTCGGGAACAATCTTGATGGCTTGAGTTAAGTCTACTACTGCACCGCTATAATTCTGTAGTGCAATATAAGCCTCAGCACGATGACGATAGGCGTTATAATCTTGAGGCTGAATTTTGATGAATTGAGTGAAATCTACAACAGCATCTTGGTAATTTTCTAAATCAAAGTAGACACAGCCTCGAAGCAAGTAGGCTTCAACACAGTCAGGGTTTATTTTAATAACTTGAGTATAGTTTGCAACTGCGCTCTCATAATCTTCTAGTTCAAGGTATATTCTTCCCCGCTTAAAGTAAATGTCAGTATCACTTGGTTCTAACCTAATAGTTTGGGTATAGTCGGAAATTGCCCCCTCATAATCGCCCTGTGCAGTTAAAATATGCCCTCGATTCCGATAAGCATCAACATAGTCAGGATCAAGCTTGATAGTTTGGGTGTAGTCGGCGATCGCTCCTTGACGGTTGCCTGTATCAGAGCGGATACAGCCCCTTAAGAAATAGGCATCGGCATGTTGAGGATTAATTGTAATAGCTTGAGTGAAATCTTCAACAGCTTCTTTATATTGTCGGTTTTGAAGTCTCTCTACTCCTCGATTGAAAAAGTCCTCATCGCTCTTGAAGACATCTATAATTCCTCCAATTCCCTTTGCTACATTTCCAAAAACAGATCCAATGCCCTTAGCTGCATTCTTAACTGCTGCCTCCCCTCCTGCACCAGCAAATACACCCCCAGCAAGAAGTAAAGGAACAGCTAAAGGGAGACTAGTAACACCCAGAGCTACACCAGCCGCTAGTGCTGCACCTCCTCCTAAAATAGACCCCGTTGAATTTTCTTTGGCAAAATCATTGTCAGAAAGATCATGAGCTGCTCCAAGAGCGGATTCCACAGTTTCCCAACTCATTTTAATTACCTATCTTTGTTCTCTTTCAAATAAAGTGCTTCAAAACGTCCATTCATGGTCAGGATCATCAAGGGCTGCTCTAACTGATGTCAAATCAGCGAGGTCTTTGAACGGGCTGGATTTGGCTATTTCTGTAATTGAATGTAGGGCTAAAGTTAACTGGTTGTTATCACCAGTTGCTATTGCCAGATCGACTTTTTCAAACAGAAAGCGAAAATTATTGGCACGTTCATTAAACGAGCTTTCAAGATACTTGATCAGAGCATCGCGATTAGCTTTAATCTGGGCAATTGTTGTTTTTTCCCAAGCTTCGATACCACGCCGCTTTGTCCGTTCTTCTTCTGCAACTATCTTGTACTCGCTGTAAGCTTCAACAACAGCGCGTAAGCATTGAGTAGCATCTACTCCAGCGCCCAATACTTCTACAGGAACTTTTTTTGCCGTCATGTCTATTTACCTGGTAGATTGCGGTATTTCTCTAGAACGGTTACAGTGCCAAGGTTCAGCTTCCCTTCACTATTTAACACTGGAGTTTTCAAAATTTCTACAAGTCCCTTGATAAGAATTGCTAGCTGTTGAAATTTTTCAGCATCCTTTTTGGAATCAAAAGTTTGAGATTCAAGTTTGTTCAAACTTTCAATAGCGCGAGTGTTAAGAGATTCAAACACACCTCTCAACTCAATAATCCGCTGTTTAACTTTTTGCGAACAGTCTTTGGCAGCGTTAATTTCAGTAATCGCTTTATTGACTTTGGCTTCATACTCCTGCGCCTTTGTCATGGCTTTCTCGCCTTCACGAGCTGCAAAAAAGCCCCCTATTGCCAAAGCTGGTAAAACAGTAATACCGCCTAGTACCGCAGCACCAACAGCCATACCGCCGCCACCAGCAGCGATCGCGCCACCGCCAAACCATGCCAGCATTGCATTCGTAGCTGCGGCTCCACTGAGGCTTGAGATAGCTGTTCCAGTGCTTGCTACTCCTATTGAGGTAGCAACAGTGATAGCACCGCCATAACCTGCTGCTGCTGCTCCAGCCGCTTTAGCACCAGCCATAAAATATTGTTCTGCTCCTATAGCCGCCGCTTTGTACTCTTCAATCTGCTGAACGGAAAAATCCATTCCCTCTAAAAGTCGCTTCTCACTTTCAGAAGCCTTTCTACCAGTGCGCTCAAGGAAGTCAACAAAGCGCTTAATTGTATCTTTTATAACACTAAGTTGGAGTTCTCCATACTCTTCTGCCAATTTGTTTGTGGCTGCTTCCTCTTTTTTCAACTGTTCGAGAGCACGTTCAGATCGCTCTTGAGCAGCTTTGGCAAGTTCATTGGCTTTTTGACCAGGGTAAAAAGAAACCATCAAATACTCCTTTGTATAATTTTTATCACTCTAATAAATGCTAGTTAAGCAAGCTTAACTAGGTGCAGTAGTGGTCGCGCTAGCTTTATCATCGCTACTTACTAATCAAGGCTTTTTAATCAACTGAGCGCCACTCTCTAACGACATTTTGTAGATAGTGCTTTTAACGTAATTTTACGCATTTATTTTTTTTAGAGTTATTAATCATACTAAACTAGTTTTAACTAGCCATCCCTTAACAAACGTTAGGAAGCAGGTTAGGATTGCGTTAGGAATTTTCAACGTACCCGACAATGGCTTATACTGACGAGCAGTTCGCCCAAGCTGCAAACAACTGGGACTTAGAAACGCTATACACAGACCTCGCATCCGCAAAGGGAAAGCGCCTGACACCAGTTGAGAAACTACACTTGCGCGGGTTGCTTTATGGTTACAGTCCGGCTGAAATAGCAGCAAGGCTAAATAAGAACGTCAAAGGAGTTGAAGTTGACCTTTGTAATACTTTGTATAAGTATGTTAAAAGCCTAATAGATAAAGGCGATGAAAAAGTAGAAAACTGGAGAAATATTACAGAATGGCTTGAAGAAGCAGGATATAAAACTCACTTATCTAATCAAGTTCAATTAAGTGATGAGTCACTAGTAGAGTTATTAGTAAAGAAAGCTAATATAAGTTTTGATAACAATAAAATAATAGTTGACCTTAACCTGAGAATAGTAGCAGCTTCACCAACAGATGCCCCAATAATAGAGGACTTTAACACCAACGGCAAGGGTTAATATTTAGCCAAATGTGTATTTGACACAGTGCCGCACTAAGAAAACACACTTCAGGTTAGGATGAGGGACAGGAGGGTTTACTATGCTAACTACTGCTCAAGAAATTTATACGCAAATTATTTGTAATTTATCAGCGACTGAGCGACTACGCTTGGCAACTCTTATCCTTAACGATCTGGTTCAGCAAAATTTTTCTGTGATTGACCAAAGTGATACTTGGACTGAGCAAGATCAACTTGATATAACGAACTTTTCCTTACAGTACGCAGCTACGCTTTTCCCAAACGAGGAGATATTTGACGAGTGACATTCAATCCTGGTGATGTGCTGACAGTTGATTTTCCTGGTGTCACTGGCGTTAAACGTCGCCCTGCTGTAGCTCTGTCATCAGCCACTTATCACGTAACTCGTCCTGATCTGATAGTTGGACTGATCACTACTCAGACAACTGCTCTAGGTACTACTGACTATGTATTGCAAGATTGGGCTGAAGCAGGTTTACGAGTTGCATCTGTTTTCCGCAGTTTCATCGTTACTCTACCACCCTCGGCTAATTTAGTACTTATTGGGCATCTATCAGAACGTGATTGGAGGAGTGTTCGTGCGTGTGTAAAACTAGCCCTTGTAGATTTGGATGACCCATCAGATACTCTGGATTCACTGTAGGATGTATCTTAAAGGCTTTGCCTTGAAAATTCCGGAATTGAAAACGATCGCATTGATCTCATAACTGTAGAATTTTCATAAGTGTAAATACTATATTTTTCTTTTATGACAGATACATCCAACGTTAAACTAACCATTACCTTTATTAACCCAGACTTGGATGATGAAGAAAAAGATGAGGAAGTGCAGAAGCTTCAGGCGCAAATGAAGGAACTGGCGGAGGTGGAAGAAGTTAACCGGGTGTCCGATCCTAATCCACCAACCAGAAGCAAAGGGTTTGTCAGCTTTTTGACAGGACTGTTGATGGCTGAGGTGAGTCCGGCAAATATTAAAAAATTGTTTGGGTTTTTGAGCGAACGACTGGGTAACAAACCAATTAAGATCGCAGTGAAGGCTCCTGACGGTAGGGAAATCACCGTAGAAGCAAGTAGTAAAGAAGAGTTTGATTTTGCTATGCAAAAAGCCTTGGATTTTCTCAACAACAATTAGGGTAGCAAAATGGCGAAAGTTGCTTTGCTAATTGGAGTGAGTGAGTATGAAGAAGGTTTGAGCTTACTACCTGCGGCTATCAAAGATGTTGATGCCGTGCAGCGAGTTTTGCAGCATCCAGAAATGGGAGGATTTGCCTCTTTTGATATCACAGTGCTGAAAAATCCCGAACGGCAAAAGATGGAAGAGGCGATCGAGAAGTTGTTCTCTAATCGTAAAAAAGATGACTTTGTAGTACTGTATTTTTCCGGTCATGGTATTAAAGATGACAGAGGCAGGCTTTACTTGGCAACTCGCCTAACACGCAAAAACTCTCAGGGAGAACTGGTGAGAACTACAGCTGTGGCTGCCAACTTGGTACATGAGGTAATGGAAAATAGCCGCTCTCGACAACAGGTAATTATTCTTGACTGTTGCTTCAGTGGAGCGTTTGCCGAAGGTATGAGGGCGAAGGATGATGGCAGCCTGGATATTAATAATCAACTATTAAAGACTAAAAATCAAGAGGAAGTAGAAGGACGTGCAGTTCTCACTTCTTCTACTGCTATTGAGTATTCTTTTGAACAACAGGGGTCAGACTTATCCGTTTATACACGCTATCTTGTGGAAGGAATCGAGAAAGGTGCTGCGGATACTGACAACGATGGTGTGATTTCGGTGGATGAACTGCATGAGTATGCCCGCAAGAAAGTGCAGGAAGCAGCACCTGCGATGAAGCCGGGGATTTTTGCCGTGAGAGAAGGTTACAAAATTCAGTTAGCGAAAGCTCCTATAGGCGATCCAAAAGTGGAGTATCGTAAGGAAGTAGAGCGGTGCATTCAAAATGGTCAAGTTTCCCGTGTAAGTCGTCGTTTTTTGAAGCGTCGGCACAGTGAACTGGGTTTGTCGCAGCAAGAGGCTACCCAAATTGAGAATGAAGTTTTAGAGCCTTTGCGCAAATATCAGGAGAATCTTCAGGAATACGAAGAAGCACTGATAGAGGCTTATGAGGATGAAGAAGGCACTCTTAGCCATCACACACAAGAGGTTTTGAAACGGTTACAGCAAAGTTTGCAACTCAGAGATGAAGACATTGCCCCAATTGAGTTGCGGTTGTTGATCCCCCCAACCCCCCGAGATTCGGGGGGCACGTCGTTGTCGCGAGAGGCGGGGACGGTTTTAATACCTGAACCCTCTACTACCGAAGATGACCTTAGTTCTGAAAAAGGTGTAGACTACACTAAACTGCGCGACTTGCTAGCAGCTGGAAAGTGGCAAGAAGCTGATTATGAAACTTATTTAGTGATGCTTCAAGCTGTAGGTCGTAAGGAACATGATTGGATTAGGGAAGAAGAACTCTTGAATTTTCCCTGCACCGATCTGCGCACAATAGACAAATTATGGGTAAAATATAGTAATGGGCGCTTTGGATTCAGCATTCAAAAGAAAATATACTTAGAAGTCAGCGGAAAGCTAGATGGCAAATACGATTCAGAAACCTGGTCAAAATTTGCCGAAGGCGTGGGGTGGAAAATGGAAGGAGAGGAGAAAAATGTAACATATGATACCTCAGCACCAAAGGGACACCTCCCCGTAGGTGGTTTTATGGGTTTTATGGAGGGGGTTTTCTTCTCTCGCATCGAGACTTGTAAAGATTAGCATTTAAGCTGTTTAGAATTTTGTCAAGATTTATTACAGCTACTCTTTCTACGATACAATCAGCGTTTGAGAGATCCATACCTGCTACTGAAGGGTGAAAACAGTTTGCCTAATAAATTTTTCTGCTACTTAATGTACTTCTGTAAGTTCAGATACCTTCTGGTTATCCCAAGGTAAACTCATTTGCCCTAGTGACTTTTTCGTCTTTCCTTTAATCGTCATTCCTGCTAGTAAGCGACTACCCCAGTGATTCCTTTTTTCTGGTTTTGGTTGCGCCTGAAACGTTTTCCATCATTGGCTCGTAAGCGATGGTGAGAGGAGTAGCATGGCTTAAATTCCGTATCTTGCTTTAACATCTTTAAAGTTACTTTGAAAAGCGTACCTCAGCCTATTGATATCATTCCGCGAACCTGGAGTAACGTTATGCTCCCACTTTAGACGGCGAATGGTTAGTAACTTAGCAACTGATACACTTGAGGTATTGGAAACAAAGTAGCAATCTCCTTCAACTTGTAACTCAGAAGCTAAACCAATAAAAGACCGAGCTAAATCAAGATTCAATTCTGATTCATAATGCTTGCACTCTACAGCAATAATCACCTTAGAACAGTCCGGTTCACGTCTGGTGGTTCGACAAACATGAGCCTCATCTTGATAAAGAACACAGACATCGCACTCATGGGCTACCTGAGAAATTCCCTGAACCCTTACCCCTACATGAACTTCTAACAATGGAGTTCCAAAAAATTCTAGTATTGCATGGGTGTAGGGTTCATCGGTAGCATAAATTTGACCTGGGCTGCGGCGAAACTGAAAAGACTGCGGTGTATTTCCAAAAGCATCTAAGAAAGAAATCGAAGCTCCTTCATTTTTAGCAGCACTGAGAATAATATTAAAGATGTATTCTTCATAAATATCTGAAGTCTTACTTTCATCAGTAAATGCATGCTGAATGCTTCCGGCAAGGCGACTTCTAATTCCTTGCTTTAATCTAGCATCAATCGACATGAGCTAGAGCATCCCGACGCAGTTTTTCAAGCAATTCTTTTAACGCATCGGCGTTTTCTTTCCGGGAATGGACAATAGAGGGACTATAATCACGCACCGTTTCCTGCCTACCATCTGAACGAATAATTTTTGGCTCCAAGTTTTGTGCAATTAAGAACTCAGAAATTTCTGTTTCCATCGCCGCAGTTTCCACTAAAGCTCGTTCTATTGCATCAATTAGGAGAAAGAGTTTTTCTTGTTCAGTATAGAGTTTTGTTTCCAAATGAGAATGTTTTTGACCGTTTTGATGCACTACAACTGTTTTTCCTCCCTTGATGACATCAGCAACCTGAAGTGCTAACCACCCTAATTCAAACTCATTGAGGATTTCCACAAGTTCTTGATATGCTACCGCACACTGAAGTTCATCCATAGGTTTCTTCTACTCAGATCAATTTGATTGGGTTTAATCTTCTATCAACTATTATCACTTTACTTATTATTACAAATTTTTGCCCTAGCGGCAAAAGTTAAAGTGAGCCAGCACTAATTAATGATTAAACCCCAAATGACCTAATACTCCGTCTTGAAAATTTTGAGGTAATTTGCTGTGGTAACAATATAGCGATCGCATCGAATATGCTAAAAATATAATTACAACCTACAAGTAGACATCATGACTGTACATAATCAAACCATCGCTAAAATTTATCTTCTTCCAGAGCCTTTGATTGACGAGGTAAATGATTTTATTGATTTCTTACTGTGGAAGCACAAAGATAATATTACTGAGTCATTGGAGATGGTTGACTCAGATTTTTCTAACTACCTAACAAATTTAGAAGACTATGAAAATCGTTTGGATCGTGGGGAAATTAAGTGGTAGAGATTATACGAGGAGATGTTGTTCCTTGCGCTCTAAATACAGTTGATTTATAATTACCAATCCCGCTCAGACGCTTTCAAGGCTTAATATGTACCTTGCTTTAGTTTTAAGAATGTTGAGTTGGTCAACCTGTGCTAATAAACTATCTAAAGTGGCAGTTTCATCAACCGATAGTTGATTTTCCGCATTTCGCGCTAGCAAATCGTCTAATTGAGCTTGAGCTTTTAGAGACAACATACTTTCTGCTAAGGCTTGCAGTTCATCTAAGCTTAAGCCAGTTAAGAGTTCCGCATCCTCTACTGATGCGTTTGTTAACTGATAGTAAGTTTGTAAATCCAACAGTACACCGACTCTCTCTCCCTGTTGGTTTGTAATGTACTGTACTGTTTCTGACATGGCTTATTTTGGCAATGTACTCAAATTTATAGTAACCTATTAGAAACTCGTCCGACTCCCCTCACTCATAGTATCCTAAACATAAAATTGCAATCAACAGGTAGACCTCATGAGTGTACATGACCAAACCATCTCTAAGATTCGTATTCTTCCAGAATACCTGGTTCAGGAAGTAAGTGATTTTATAGATACCTTGCTATTGAAGCATTACAGTCATCACTTTACTGAGTGCCAAGAAATTGTTGAGTCAGATTATGACTACCTAATTAATTTGGAAGACTATGAGAATCGTTTGGCTCGTGGGGAAATTAAGTGGTAGAGATTACACGAGGAGATTTTATTCGGACATAGTTTACTTAGGCAATTTACTCAAATTTATTGTAACTCCTATACTAGAAATACAGCAGCAAGTTCTCTATTCTGCAAGCAATGGCTCAAATTATCCAAGCAAGCGAACTGACACTGAGTGAGGTTGAAGATCAATTCAACCTCCGTCAAGTATTTAACGATCCAAACTTCTTTTTAGAATGGCAGGATAATTTGCCAGAACTAAATCAATCAGAAATTGAAGCTTTAGATAGAGTTAAGACAGAGTTTCTTTATCTCAATAAATATCCGCTGTTAGAAGACTTGGTAAAAATGGTGGTGCTGTCACCCTTGCTGTCATTAGCAGGATTTTACCGCGCCCCTATTCGTCCAGTTTTGGAAAAACGGGTAGATGTAGCGTTGCAAAATGAAAATAAGACGGTTTGGGGACGAGTTGATATTTTGGTATTGCAGCGACAAGTTTGGATAGCAGTTATTGAGTCTAAACAAGCAGGATTTTCCCTCAAAGATGCCATCGCCCAAGCCTTATTTTACATGATAGCTAATCTTAATACTGAGCAACCAACCTTTGGGTTAGTAACCAATGGCAGTCATTTTCTCTTCATCAAACTTTTACATAATCAGCCACCTCAGTATGCTTTTTCCACTGAATTCTCTCTGTTTCGTCCGGACAATGAGCTATACTGGGTTTTAAGGGTTTTAAAGAGATTTGCTAAATTGATATCAAGTTAGGTGAAAAGAAAAGTAGAAAAACTGTGATAGTTCGATTCTTTTGTCCGTATCTAGACAGCGAAATAGAGCTATCAGAGGAACGAGAAAGACACATTTTGAACCGACACCCTGATATGCCTACAACATATCATGAAATAATGGCTGATACCTTAGCCGATCCCGATGAGGTTCGATGTGATCTAAGATTTGAGAATACACTTTTGTTTTCACGCTGGTATCCTACCCTCCGCAAGGGAAAGCATATAGTGGTAGCAGTAGTTACAGATACCGTTCCTCAAGAACGCAACTGGATTGTAACCGCCTACATTGCTCGCAAGGTAACTCAAGGAGAAGTGATATGGACGCGAAATTAAGTTTTGAATACGACAGTGAAGGAGATATTCTATATATTAATAAATGTTTACCATATCCTGAGCAAGAATCAGAAGAAATTGAATATGGAGTTGTGGCTCGTTTCCACCCTTCTACAAATGAAATAGAAAATTTAGAAATTTTGTTTTTCTCAAAGCGTTTATCAGAGAAAACATTGTTTGAACTACCCGTTATTGCTGATTTGCGTCTTGCTGCAGCCATTTAAATACAGGTAATTCAAAACATAATTTTCCATATAAATATGTAGTTCTCTAAAGAGAACTTTAGGTATTAGCCTGCGATTTGAATCGCAGGCGATGAACAGGGGGAAGGACTAAAGTCCTTACTACGAACAAGAGATTATTGCATATCCCGTTGCTTGAATAATCCCATTAGTTTATACTTACGACCATGTGTTTGCACTAACTTTTCCCGATATGTTGCCCAATCTGCTTTTCTCCCAGATTCCAAGTAGGCAGCGCGTGCTTTTTTTAACCATTCAACTGCGTTGTCATAATGTTCGGCTTTACCCCCATCCATAATTGATTCGGCACGGCGACGGGCATTTGCAATTACCCAATCGGGGTTGTGAGATATGGCAGCATCCATTACACTGTGAATTAACTGGGAACTGTAAGAACTAAGTTCAGAAACGATCGCGATCGCATCCTCAATTAACCCCTCATGCAAGAAAATTGCCACCTTCGCCTCGTCGCATCCCCAACCTTTGTAGGTGCGCAGTATTTGTAACAAGTCTGTTTTTACACTTGCCCAATTTTCTCCAGCTAATTCCTCTATCTTCTGGTAATCGGTAAAAGAGGGTTTGGCAGCGAAAGCAGCAATTTTAGCAGATAGCGCAGCTTGTTTATCTCCCAACTCAACAGCTAAATCACTTGTCCAAGTTCCCAAATCGTACTGACAATTCCCTTCTAACTTCAACCCAGTTTGAGCAATTTGCAGTGCTTGCGCCAAAGCCCCCTGTTCTTGTAATGTTTTAGCTAGGGCAAAAGCTTCATTCATCGAAGTCATTTGGGTTTGTGCTGCATTCATTGCTTCCTCAACCCGACCTAAACGACCTAACATTGTGAGATACTGCTTAGTCTGCCCTTCTGCTTCTGCCAAATACAGGTATTCTTGGTAACGCTCATCACTTTCGAGAATCTTCAACCGAATCAAAGCCAAATCATCAGCGTAATCTGGGGGTTCTCCTTCCCAAGCTCCTTGTTTTGTCACATTACCTTGAAGAACCCGCACCAGAGGTGGATAATCCCAACCTTGGCGCAAAGCCTCCAAAGCCATTTCAAAATTAGCACTCCACTCATCCTGCCATGCTTCTAAATTCTCTTCGAGATCGAGTTTTTCCTCCTCTGTAAATTCGGTGGTGAGGATAGCCTCACACCAAGCACTATTCAATGCCTCGACAATCTCCTCATTCTCAGCACCGTAGTCAGCTACATCATCCCAATTTTCTACACAGGCTTGGGTAATCGCTGCCAAAATAATCAAGGCATTATTTCCATCTCCCCGTTCGCTAAAATCTACAGCAGTTTGAATTATACTTAGTATTTCTTCGCTAACAGGATCTTCATCATATCCATCTTCCCAAGAGCGCACTGCATCCCGCAGAATTTGTCGTACCTGTTTTTGGTAAGGAGTCGGATCGACTGTTGTGCGACGGACTGATGGAGACTGTTTCTTGCTTGATGTTGAATGTGGTGTTATGTTATACGATTGTTGAGATGAATCTCGATCAGGGATGGAAATAACGAATTGTTCAATCTCCTCCTTGAGTTCAGGATGGTTTGCTACTAGTTCTTGCACTAACCTTTGGTTTTGTAAATGATCTAGACGATCCAGTAGTTTTTCTAAAGTGGGACACTGCTCGTTGGTGTTAGCCATAGGGAGATAGCCTCATCATTGTGTTTACAACTTACCCCTAGTATGCAAAAATTTTACATTAAGTTTGGATGCATAGGTTTACTCTTGGCAAAAAACGCAAAAGTAGTAACGAAACCTTAAAATTAAGAAACTTCCACTGATTGTACGGTCAGTTATAAGAAAATATTGCAATAATCTTCCACCGATTTTCATTACAAACATCACAGATAATTTCCTGCAATCTTTCTGCTATTTTCTTTCTGCGTTTTGGTTAAAAAACAAAATGGTAGTTTAACAACGATACCGCGTTACCTTCATGCCTATATTTGTTGGGATAAAATTTAGCCATATTCCGGAAATTATAGCTGTCAAATTGTATATATATATGGTAGATTAAAATACATAAACTAACAACAGTAAGGGGGGTAATTACACTGGGTACGAAGAAATCTAAAATAGATAAAAAAGATAAGCTTTTAATGGGTATTCAGCAAAACTTAATATATTGTGATGGGGATACAAAAGCAATTCTGACTTTTCTCTGCGAGCAATCTAATAGTTTGTACAACTGTGGTGTGTATTGGGCACGTCAAATATTTTTCAAGACGGGTAGGATAATTTCTAAATTTGACCCCGTGTATGAAGTAGGGAACAATATACACGCCCAAGTAATGCCATCTGTGCCTGCACAGCAAACGTTGTTAAGTGTTTCTGAGGCATTTAAATCGTTTAGGAAGTTGCGTGACTTATTTTTTAAGGGTGAGCTAAATCAAAAGCCAAAAGCACCCGATTACCGGGCATCTGGAGGTATGTACAAAGTTGCATATCCTAATACTGGTGCTGGTAGACCTACTATGGTAGATGGTTTGATTCGTTTTCCTTTGGGATTACAAATTAACCGTTGGTTCAAGGTTAAGGAATTCTTCTTACCGTTACCAACTAACCTTGATTTTAAAAAAATTAAGGAATTTACAATACTGCCTAAAAATGGTGAATTTTACCTTGAGTGCAGTTATGAAGTAGAACCAGTAACAGTTAAATTAGATATTGACCAAGCTTTGTCAATTGACCTTGGTACATCTGCTAATTTAATGGCTTGCGTTGATACCTTTGGTAATTCCTTCTTGGTTGATTCAAAACAAGCCAAGTCAATGAATCAACTCTACAACAAGCGAGTTGCTAATCATAAAGAAGGTAAGACCCAGAAATATTGGGATAATTTTCTAGATAAAATTACTCGCAAGCGCAATCATCAGATGAGAGACATGGTTAACAAAGCCGCAAGGATTGCTGTTAATCATTGTTTAACTCATGGAATAGGAACTATTGTTGTTGGTTGGAATGAAGGGATAAAAGATGGTTCTGACATGGGCAAAAAAAGCAATCAGCAATTTGTCCAGATGCCATTAGCAAAGCTCAAAGAACGTATTAAACAACTGTGTACTTTGTACGGTATTCGCTACATTGAAACGGAAGAAGCTAACACTTCTTGCGCTTCGTATCTAGATGGTGACTCCCTGCCCGAACATGGCAAAAAGCCAGACGGGTGGAAAGCGTCTGGTAGGAGAATTAAACGCGGTTTGTATCGTACACAAAATGGTAGTTTAGTGAACGCCGACATCCAAGCGGCTGCAAATATACTTAGAAAAGTAGCGATGAACTTAGGCATTAACCTGAGCAGAATCGGTAGACGGTGCTTGACAACCGTAGGTAGAATTAGAATTTGGAAAACCAGAACTAATTCTTTAGCGAAAGAATCCCCTCGGCTGTCTTCCAGGGGAGTTAGTCAAAAGAAGAATATATAGATGAAGCACACGGGGAAACTAACGTGAGTCAAGAATTTGATTACGACTTAGTGATTATCGGCGCAGGAGTAGGCGGACATGGCGCTGCTTTACATGCCGTTAGTTGTGGTCTAAAAACAGCTATTATTGAAGCAGCGGACATGGGTGGTACATGTGTCAACCGAGGCTGCATTCCTTCTAAGGCGCTACTGGCAGCTTCTGGACGTGTGCGGGAGTTAAAAGATGCCCACCACCTCAAATCGTTGGGAATTCAACTGGGTAGTGTAGAATTTGATAGAGTTGCGATCGCTAACCATGCCCTCAATCTCGTCGCGAAAATTCAAGGCGACTTAACCAACAGCCTCAAACGTCTCAAAGTAGATATTATCCGGGGTCGTGGTAAAATAGCTGGAATACAAAAAGTCAGTGTTACCACAGAGGGGGGCGAAAAAGCTATCACAGCTAAAGACATCATTCTTTCCCCTGGTTCCGTTCCTTTTGTTCCTCCAGGTATTGAAGTAGATGGCAAAACTGTCTTTACCAGTGACCAAGGTGTAAAGTTAGAATGGCTACCAGACTGGGTAGCAATTATTGGTAGTGGCTACATCGGCTTGGAATTTTCCGATGTATACTCAGCTTTAGGCTGTGAAATCACCATGATTGAAGCTTTAGATCAGCTGATGCCAGGATTCGATCGCGATATTGCCAAACTAGCCGAACGAGTACTAATTACTCCCCGCGATATTGAAACCCGTGTGGGAATATACGCTAGGAAAGTCATTCCCGGAACACCCGTAGTCATTGAATTAGCCGACTTCAAAACGAAAGAATTCGTAGATGTACTAGAAGTAGACGCTTGCTTGGTTGCTACAGGACGTATCCCCGCAACACAAAACCTTGGTTTAGAATCTGTAGGTGTAGAACTGGATAGACGCAACTTCATCCCAGTTAACGACACTATGGCAGTACTGTCAGCAGGTGAAACAGTACCTCATCTCTGGGCAATTGGTGATGCCAACGGTAAGATGATGCTAGCCCACGCTGCTTCTGCCCAAGGTATCGTAGCAGTGGAAAATATTTGTGGAAGACACAGAGAAGTAGACTATCACAGCATCCCTGCAGCAGCTTTTACTCATCCAGAAATTAGTTATGTAGGTATGACTGAAGCAGCCGCCAAGGAAAAAGGTAGTGCCGAAGGATTTTCTGTAGCCGCGACGAAAACTTACTTCAAAGGAAACTCCAAAGCACTTGCAGAAGGTGAAGCTGATGGTATGGCAAAGGTAGTGTATCGTACTGACACAGGTGAAGTTTTGGGAGTCCACATTTTTGGCATCCACGCTTCCGACTTAATTCACGAAGCATCTGCAGCTATCGCCAACCGTCAAACAGTTCACAAACTCGCTCATCTAGTCCACGCCCATCCTACACTATCCGAAGTACTGGATGAAGCGTACAAGCGAGCGATCGCCTAAAACGTAGAGACGCCCCGCCGGGGCGTCTCTACATTTTCCCCCCCATTCCCCATTCCCTAATTATGCAAATCCGTCGCCGTCAACCTAACCCTGCTGTTGCTGTATCCATGATGCGCTATCAGGTTGCTTTGCCTGATGCGGAGCCGAAAAATATCTTAGAAGAAATTATTTGGCACAAAGAAGTAGAAGTTGAGCAAATGCGGGAGAAGTTGTCTTTGCAAGAGCTGCAACGTCAAGTACTTTCAAGCCCCCCTACCCTTGATTTTGTGGCTGCACTACGTCAAGGTAAGACTAAGCCTGCTTTAATTGCGGAAGTGAAAAAAGCTTCTCCCAGTAAAGGAATTTTACGCCCAGACTTTGATCCGGTGGCGATCGCCTTAAAATATCAACAAGGTGGCGCTAGTTGTATTTCTGTACTGACAGATACAAAGTTCTTTTCTGGCAGCTTTGAAAACTTAGCTAAAGTTCGTACAGCGGTAGATATACCACTACTATGCAAAGATTTTGTGATATATCCCTATCAAATGTACTTGGCAAGACTTCAAGGTGCAGACGCGGTATTGTTAATTGCGGCAGTACTTAACACCCAAGATTTGCAATACTTTCTCAAAATTGCCAATGCACTAAAAATGGCTGCTTTAATCGAAGTTCACACGGTTGCCGAGTTAGACAATGTACTAGCTCTAGATGGCGTTTCCTTAATTGGTATTAATAATCGCAACTTAGAAGATTTTTCCGTTAAATTGTCCAATACTTGCGAAATATTAGCAGCAAGAGGTAAAGAATTACAGGAAAGGAACATTGTTGTTGTCAGCGAGTCAGGAATAGATAGAACAGAAGATTTAAATGTAGTATTACTTGCAGGAGCATCAGCCGTTCTGATTGGAGAGTCTTTAGTGAAACAACCAGATCCTGAATTAGCAATTACTCATCTTTTTGGCAAATCTTTATGAGTAAAATAATCTTACTGTAGCTAAATAGTTATTAATTGTGTAAAGATTTATGTAATAAAAAAATCAAAAACACATCTAAATCAAAAATCTAAAGTTATTTACATGGAGCAAATTCCTCTGCCTTCACCAATCCACTACGAGCTCATACTGCAACTTCTCGAAAGGCAAACGATGTCAGCAGTCAGTGATAACCCAGATTTACGGCATCAGGTAAATCAATTAATTATTACCCTACGTAAAGCAGCCGCTCAACAAAAGCATTTGGAAGATGTTTGCCAATTCTCTTCTTTGGCGATAGATCACCGTTGGTCAATCAATCATCTTAACAATAGACAAGTTACTGCTTCTGAATGAGTTAATCTTAATTCAAGATTTAGAAAAGGCGGGCATTTTCAGTAACCCGCCCCACCAGAGTATTAAATAAGTATAAGTATATATACTCACTTTCTTTATCCATCAGCTTTTGAAACAAGCAAATCCGATGTGGCATGTTTTGATTCTCCTTAACGAGTTACTCACTTTTATACAGTTTCGAGCCAATCGTAAATTTTTTCTAACTGTTCTAGAGTAATTAAGCCATATTGCCATAGAATCATCGGCAGTGGACCTGGGTCTTGTTCACTACGACGAAGAGCGACTGCAACCGAAGCTGTAGAAAGAGCTAAATCTTCTAATAGAAAACTAACAAGTCGAGAATAAGTTGACGGTAACATTAGCATTTCACCTCCTTGTGTGAAAAGTATTTTCAAGTATTAATTTACAAATTGAAGCAACTGGTGTGCAGTATTTAAGTTGTCACTGCACTTACGCCAATCAAATCCAAAGTATAAGTGTGTGTAGTGTTATTTAATAGAGAAAAGTGGGAATACTAATAATAGCACCACTTTTCTACTTTGATAACCAATAACAACAAGCTTACTTGTTAAGGTATGTTTAATCTTTTTTACCTCAGTGCAGTAATTGTCTACACCTATACGAAGAGAGATTCCTGAATCTATACTCTCTGATTGGCAACATTTAGTATCTATGCCAAAAGAAGTATTTTTGACCAGTTCTTTGGGCAAGGCAGAAAGCAGAAGATATAAGTATATTTTTATACCTTAGTGCTGGCTCATGACAAATTAGCTTTGTGAAGTACTAGGGTTGAAAAACTCAATTTTAAGGCGATCGCCTGCTTTCAATTTTAACTCAGCAGCCCTTCCAGCACGCAGTTCTATGACCATATCAACAGGTTTGTTAGGTCCATAAGTAGGACAAGGATCGGTAGTACAAGGGGGTACAGAAGGAGCAATATATTGCACCTGCCCTTGATTAAGAAAAACCATATCTAGAGGTACAGGTACATTTTTCATCCAAAAACTGACAGGTTGCGGAGACGAAAACTGAAACAGCATTCCTCTGTTATCTGGTAAAGCAGGGCGATACATCAATCCCATTGACTGCTGTTGTGGAGTTCTTGCCACTTCCAACTGAATCTTTGTTCCATTGGGAACAGTCGCACTAGCGGAAATTGGTAGTTCTTGACCAGAATTATTTGTAGCTAGTATTTTATCCCAATTCATTGATACCTTGGATGAAGAAGGAGAAACTGCTGTTGTTGAGGTTGAACAACTAATCAGCAGAAAACTCAGTATTACAGAAAAACTTAACCAACGAAGCATAAAATTTTAGATTTTAGATTTTAGAAGCTCAAAAATATAACTCAAAAACAACCTTATTTTACAAAAATTTACTTATTGTTCTCTCAGAACGTAACCTACACCTCGCACCGTTTGGATTAAGCGCTTTTGACCTTCATCTTCTATTTTCAGGCGTAAGTAACGAATATACACTTCAATGACATTGGATTCGCCCATAAAGTCATAACCCCAAACATTTTCGAGAATTTGTTCACGGGTTAATACTTCCCGGGGATGTTCCATAAGATACTTTAGCAGTTCAAACTCTTTCATGGTCAAGTCAATTGCCCGTCCATTATTAATGGCGCGACGGGTGGCTATGTCTAAAACTAAATCGCCGAAACGTAACTGCTCAGTGGTATCTATATCCGGTTTGAGATAAAGACGAATCAAGTTCAAAAAATCTTCTGAACGGTAGGGCTTGAGGAAGTAATCGTCAGCACCTGCTTCTAAACAAGCGATTCGATCATCAACTGCATCCCGCGCCATTAAGACTAGCACAGGCTCGCGCATTCCCGTATTGCGCAAATTTTTACACAGTGAAAGCCCTGATTCTCCTGACAACATTCTATCGATTACAATTAAAGCAGGAGAGCGATCCCGGCAATTTTGTATACCATTTGCCCCATCTGCCGCCAAGACGGGATCGTAGCCTGCTTCTTTCAAATCGAAAGCCAGTTGATTTGCTAGGCTTTCATCACTTTCTATCACCAAAACACAAGGGCTGTGAGCGAGAGTCATATGGATTTTGGATTTTAGATTGGGGTAGAGTTGCTTTTTCCCAGTTTTTGATGAGTGAGCAACTCTGAGTTTACTAGTCTTCTACCCTGTTTTAGCACGTTTAAGTATCAGCTATCCTAATTATGGATACTGTAAATTTAATGACTAATTCAGAATTTGATATTTTTGATTTATGAGAACAACGTCAATCCAAAATCCAAATACTTTTGACTTTTGACTTTTGACTTTTGACTTTCGCGCAGCGGTGTTAGGGTAATTCCACAGAAGTCGGCTTAGCGATGTGTGGTAAACCCCAACCGAGTTTTTCCCGTAGAATGCGGAAAAATTCTGGTGGTTGTAGGCGGATGAAACGGGCGCTATATTGCGATCGCGTCACTTGTACCCGATCATTGGGTAGAACATAGCAGCCGCCATTACCATCTACCACCATTACCAAACGAGGTGTATTGACTGGATAAATATTTACTGGCTCACTATCAGGAAATACCAAAGCCCTAGAAGCTAGGGAGTGAGGACAAATCGGCACTAATTGTAACACAGGCACACCAGGAGTAACAACTGGTCCACCTGCACTCAGAGAATAAGCTGTAGAACCAGTTGGCGTGGAAATAATCACACCGTCTGCGGCAATATCCACAGGCGCATGGCATCCCACGGCAATTTCAAAATGGCACATTGAAGTCAAGGGTTCCCGATGCAGCACCATCTCATTCAAGCAGAGAGCTTCCCAAATTACGGCATCTTCTCGAAACACCTTAATTGTCAGCATTACCCGCTCTTCTATTTCATACTTACCTGCCATTACCTGCTCTATTGCTTGTGGTACTTGGTTGAGGTAGGTTTCCGTCAAAAATCCCATGTGTCCCGTATTTACCGTTAGCATAGGAATACCACAAGGTGCGACTTGACGAGCCGCCGCCAAGACAGTACCATCTCCCCCCAATACAACAGCAAACTCTGTTTCTGAATCAAAGCCAGGGGGTGTCAAACCTTCAATTGGTGTGTGGCATACAGGGCTTTCCGGGTTGGAGTAGCCCAACATACCACCTACGCCAGTTGTGATGCACACATCCCAACCTGCGGCTGTGAACTTTTCCTTGAGTTCGAGCGCGACACGACTCGCGATCGGTTTAACGTCATTGTAGATAATGCCTACTTTCGGCACAATCAGATATCCAAGTTTTGATGATGCTTCTTATTATGTTTATAGTTACACATTTTTGACAACTTAGTCACTAGTTATTTGTCAAAAATCATTATTTTATCTTCTCTCCTGTACAGACGCTCTGCCGTAACTGTACAGACGCGATTAATCGCGTCTCTACTGACTACTTTTAAACGGAGATCTTTTTGATTTCTGCTTTTTCTTTTTATCTTTTTCGTAGTCTAGCTCTTTAAGCTTCTTCATAATTCGGTTGAAGTACTCTTGCAAATAGCCTTCTACTGTGGTAGTTTCGTTTTGGTCTAAACCAAATACTCTGTAAACCTCATCCATTTGAGCATTCAGCGGTTTACCACTTGCCAGTACTTCTGTAAACGCCAGTCTATCTGATACGTTCCACCCCCATTGGAAGAATCGCAATACTTGACGCATTGTCCGCAATAAATTTATGGGCATCCGCGATACTCTACCATCTTTTCCAGACAAGCGTTCGCAAAGGCTAATGATTTCTTCAGCACTCCAAGCTCTGGTTCCCACTACAGGAAAGGCTTGCTTTTCTGTTTCCTTTACTGATAAAGCACGTACAGCAAATTTAGCAATGTCTTGCGTATCCATATAGGCAATGGGAGAAGACGTACCCGTTACCCAAACTGGCTGCCCTTCTAAAATGGGAATTCCGTATTGCCCGATTAAACCTTGCATAAAGCCTGCTAAGCGCAATACGGTATAATTTAATCCCGATTCTGCTAAAAATAATTCTGTACACCGCTTAATTTCCATTAGCGGTACTTCTGGATATTGATCTGCTTCTAAAATTGAGAAAAATATAAAACGTTCTACACCCGCCGCTACTGATGCTTGGATTAAAGATACTTTGCCTTCCCAATCCACCTGTTTAATACTTAGTGAATCCGTAGGACGAGATGTTGCCGCATCAATAACTGCGGTGACGCCTTCAAGTGCTGCCTGTAATGTCTGGGGGTAACACAAGTCTCCAGGTACAAGTTCCGCTCCCCATTCTTTGAGAAATGCAGCTTTTTTTGCACTCCGAACAAGACAACGTACTTGGTATCCCTCATCGATGGCACGACGAGCCACTTGTCTTCCCAAGGTGCCAGTGGCACCAACGATTAATAATGTCATGAGGGTAATTTAAGGATATTTAAACTTTTATGAATAAAATCTTATCAGATGGAAGTATGTAAACAAAAGTTTACAAAAAATTTAACTAAGCCTTTTGACAGGGGGTAGGGTGTAGGGAAAATTTTGTCTCACCACACCCGTATCTTAAATTTAGAGACGTTCCGCCGGAACGTCTCTACTCTTCTTCAACGCCCTGAACTTTAAGTAATAAAGTACCTACAGCCCAGCCGACAAAGATTAAACCAAAAGACAAAAGAGCTGCATTCAACATTTCGCCGCTCATTGATGTGATTCTCCTTTACGAATTATTTAATTAAGTTAAGTCTATCAGCAGCCAGGTAGAGACGCTATAGTATTAGACCTGCATTAATTATTGTAAATCACAATTCCCACAGATGGTAGAGACGTTCCGTTGGAACGTCTCTCTAATTCGTCAAAACGTCTATCCCACAGCATAACCACAAAACCAAATTATATTATGTATCAAATTGGTCAAATGAAAAGAGAAAATTTACGTAATAACCATCGCCCACGTCTAGCACTAACATTGGGAGATCCAGCTGGAATTGGAACTGAGGTAATTTTAAAAGCTTTGGCAGATCCTGAAATCAGCAAAAATTGCGATCTAACAGTAGTAGGTAGCCAAGATTTATTACGGAATTACGAAAAACTGAATTTAGCCGAACTGTCAATCCTTAATGTACCCCTACCAGAACATATTCAACAAGAAATTGTGATTGGAACAGGTAATGCGGCAAGTGGCGCGGCTAGCTTTGCTTATATGGAAACAGCCATTACCCGTACACTAGCAGGTGAGTTTGATGGAATTGTTACAGGTCCGATCGCCAAATCTGCTTGGAAGGCTGCCGGATATAATTATCCTGGGCAAACAGAACTTTTGGCAGAGTTAGCAGGTGCTGATCGTGTGGGAATGTTATTCGTAGCGCGATCGCCTCATACTGGCTGGACACTCCGCACTTTACTCGTTACCACACATATACCATTATGTCAAGTATCTCAAGTATTAACACCGGAGTTGATGACAGAAAAACTTGAATTGCTGGTGGAGTGTTTGGAACGTGACTTTGGTTTAAAGACAGCGAGGATTGCGATCGCTGGTTTAAATCCCCACAGTGGGGAACTTGGACAACTTGGAAAAGAAGAACAAGATTGGCTAATACCGTGGATAGAGCTTGAACGTAAAAATCGCCCAAACATAAAGCTAGAAGGTCCCATTCCACCAGATACAATGTGGGTCAAACCAGGTCAAGCTTGGTACGGAAATGCTCAGATTCAAACCGCTGATGCCTACCTTGCACTTTACCACGACCAAGGCTTAATTCCCGTCAAGCTGATGGCATTTGACAGAGCAGTAAATACTTCAATCGGTCTTCCTTTCATTCGCACATCACCCGATCATGGTACAGCATTTGATATTGCCGGAAAGGGAATCGCCGATGCTACAAGTATGAAAGCAGCCATTCAGTTAGCGGCTGAGTTGGTGCAACAAAGGAGAGAAGCGTAAGAATCACCTGACATGTAAAGTATGGAAGTACAACCAAGGGAGATCAGAAATTACCTGACAGCAGATGGGAGAAATCCTTTTGATGAGTGGCTAGATAGTTTGCGAGATAGAAAAGCAAAAGCTAAAATCAGAGCAAGACTTGACCGAGTTGAAGATGGTAATTTAGGAGACTATAAGTCAGTTGGAGACGGTGTTTTTGAACTGAGAATAGACTACGGTCCTGGCTACCGCATATACTTGGGACAAGACCAGGTAACAATTATTCTACTTTTATGTGGGGGAGATAAAAGTACTCAAGCACAAGATATTCGTATAGCTAAAGAATATTGGCAAGACTATAGGAGTAGAGATGACGCCTAGAAGTACAAGTTATCACGAAAAACTTATTCAAGACCTACTAGACCCATTGGAAGCTGCAACTTATATCGAGGTTGTTTTAGAAGAGGGTAACCCGAAAATGTTAAGTAAGGCGCTGAAAAATGTTATTGAAGCGCAAGGAGGAATTTATCAACTTTCAGCACAAGTTAAGGAATGTTATGAAAAACTTGACCAGATGTTGTTGGAGAAAGAACAAGTGGAATTTTATTGTCTGAGTGCCTTGCTTGATGCTTTGGGGTTGCACCTAGCAGTAACAGTTAAGTGAATCTGAGGCGACAATCCAGAATCTAAAATTGGATTCGACGCTTCACAAGTACTCACCAAAACAATATCGCTGCCTATTTGTAAATTAAATCTACAAAACTGAATCAAAAACCTGTTGCGCGGTCAAGTTTAACTGTGGCAATGTAGGCGATACAATACGATCAGTACCCCTAAACGGGGTCATTTGATATTCTGCGTCCACTAATTCACATACGAAAATAGTAGGTTGTTTGGGGTTGCCAATAAATTTGCGCCCACCTAACGCTGCATAGTCTACAATCCAGTATTCTGGGATGCCCATCTCTTCATAGTCCCCAAACTTATCGTAGTAATCATCACGCCAATTAGTGGAAACGATTTCAACAACTAACGGTACAGTTTCGGAGTAAATAACAGTCGATTGTTTTTTCCACAGCGGTTCATTTTTAAGATTATCGCGGTTGATTAACAATACGTCAGGTATATAGGCAGATTCCCCACTGGATGTTCTGACTAAAGCTGATTTTGGGATGCGGTAGGGTAGGTTGTGCCGCTCAAACTCGGCTGCTATTTTTTGGGTTAAAAAACCTACAACATCTTCATGATCTCCAGTTGGTGGAGGCATTTCTACAATTACTCCATTATGTAGCTCGTAGCGCAATATTGAATCCGGATACCATTCGATGAATTCATCAAAGGTAAATAGCTTTTGTGTGGGTAGGGTTTGGGTCATAATGTACAATGCATCTTTTTGCTATCTGCTCTCTATCATATTGTTCCGGATACACCTGTCTCATTAATCCGGAATATAAATACAGGAGCATTTGGGTGCTGCTGACGAGACTTGTTAATAGCAGTTAATTCATCTGTGTCTATGAAATAGTTTCCACTCTCCGGTTCAACTGCCATGTACCAGTTATAGTGAGTGTTTATTAACTCTGGTTGAACACGGTCAAAAATGGGTTTGCAGCGCTGGTAAAATGCCTCTTGTTGAGCTTTCCATTGCGCTATTTTTTCTTCAGACCACTGAATTTCTGGGAATATTCTTCCCCGGCGTGCTGTGCGCGTATTCCTTGTATCAGTCATTGTTGCTTCTCCCTTTTTAACTCAAAATAGCTCTTAGACAAACCACGTTCAAGCTTCTCATCACTCTATAAATTTGTTCTTCCCGTTCCGCCCGTACTTCAGCCACTGGATCTCTTGGATACATTTCGTGTATTCAGTAAATTTCTTGTCGAAGAATGCTCGCTCACGCTCAAAGGTAATATTACGTCGCTTTTAAGGCAGTTTTATAACTGCTCATCGGGGTTATTTCCCAGTTTCTAGTCAAGGTAATTTTCATCCCCCAGTCACCTATTCGTTAAGTGGCGGGGGTTTCTTTTTTTGTTTGTTCGGGCAGGGTGAAGCTGTGACTCACGCAATTATTCATAGGCTATCGCCTAAATAAATAGGAAAAACTAATGAGGTATTAATATGCCAGAATTCTTGATTAATCTTAGTGAAATTCCCGGCTTTCCCGTGGGAAGACTCTTCGTACCTTACTCTTTCACAACCAACCCTACTTTTCTTCTTTGGTATAAGTCTGTTCGCATTCACCGTGAAACCTTTTATGTTACTGGAAAAGTGATTTGGTTTATTGCTTCTTATACTGAATACTGCCGTCTTGCATCTCGATATCCACACCATCGCCATGCCGCTTATACTCGGTATCTTTTGAACTCCGCTTCTACTTTCTTTAAGGGACTCAAACCACCGTACCTTCCTGATTATGAGTATCTTGACTAATCTTAGTTACCCCTCTATCTTGTACTTCTGTACCTTGCGCTCCCATCTGAAAGACACACTTGCCCCATCTACCTCATCCGTCTCTTCACTCTCGTCAATCAGGTCTTGATTTTTCTCCTCTAATTCCCGCATATACTGCCTTAGTACACCCCCTACAGCAATTGCTCTAGTTTTGTGTAGTTGGCGGGTTAACTCCAAAAACCATTCGCGATCGCTAACCAAGTCTGACTCCTTGAGCTGATACTTAAGAATTTCTGGGATGAGCGCTTTGGGATCGTGATACTTGGCGATCGCGCTGACATAAATAACTGGCTGGTAATCAATCCGTAAGCACTGCTGCCATAATGCTACCCACTTGGCATGGGAAAGATAGCCATGACTGAAATACGAAGGCGGTATCATTGCTAAAATATGTATCAGAACACATTCTCACTCGCATAGCATAGGAATGGAAGCAACCTTCAACAGCGCTAGCATAATATTCGGAAACTTGATCAGCGTTGGCTCGATGCTTGTCCCAAGCTTTACCTATTGGCGAAACCTCGGTTAATCTCAGTTGACTTCTACTTTGTTGGTACTTGTCATCAGGAGATACATTGGCAGCAATAAAGCTTTTGTCAGAGGCTTGAGCAGACACGAAATACCCGCTCCGTGTTTGGTTTGATGTGGATAACTCAAACTAACACGTCGTTTAACATATTTATTTCAGTAACTGTACTGAAATATCACTAAATTTATAGTTGTCTGGAGCGTTTGTAGATTTTATTTGTAGAGCGTTATCCCTCTACTATCCATCCATAAGCAGCGTTACAAAGCGAGTGTTATTAGCTACTTGTTCCTAGTGTTAAAACTCCTGATAGCACATCCACTACCAACCGCCGACTTTTCAACCACTGACGACCTAGTAAAACTTCTGGTACTCCATCACCCGCATAAACAGGAATATCAAATTCTTGTCCATCAATTCGCACTTTTCCTACATGGATATCAAACTCTGCTTCCCCGGAAGCAGTCTGCAGAGTTTGCTTACGCACATAAATCCAATCTAGCCCATCTAAATCCTGGCTGTTGATGGTTAGCCATCCTGAGAACCCTGTATCTAGAAGTGCTTCAGTTGGCAGTTCCAATCCATTAGCAGCAATTAATTCAATTTCAAAGAATAGTTCATCATCATCGCCAAACCTACCTTGGATCATATCGTCCCAGATGTCCCTGTTTCATTGATGCGGAAGACAAACGGGATAACATTCGGGTGCTTTTGACGTGCTAATTGTGTAGCTACTTCTACATTCTGATCAATAAAATAATCTCCACTATCAGGTTCAACTGCCATGTACCAGTTGTAGTGTGTTTTGATTAACTCTGGTTGAACTTGGTCAAAAATTACTTTGCAGCGCTGGTGAAACGCCTCTTTTTCAGCTTTCCGTTGAGCAATATTTTCTGGTGTCCATTGAATTTCCGGGAAAATTCTTCCCCGACGCGCTGTACGAGTAGGCTTTGTATCAGTCATTGTTACTTCTCCCTTCTTAACTAAAAGTATTTTTTGGTTGAACTACTTTTAAGGTTCTCCTCTCATTACCCTTTCAATTTGTTTTTCCCGTTCTGCCCGTACCTCAGCAACTGGATCTCCATGATACATTCCATGTACTCTGTAAATTTCTAGCCGCCTTTGCTCTAAACGCTCCAAAGCTTCTTTTCGCTGCTGTTTCTTGTGTTCAAGAGATTCTAATCCCAAACGCACAACTTCTCTTGCTACATCAGAAATTGGGCGGTTTTGCTTACTTGCCAGTTGCTCTAAAGCTGCATATTGTTCTGGCTCTAAAACAAGTTGAGAGCTATTATGTTGTTCACTCATACATACCTCTGGATACGTTAACTAGTCCTAGTTCCCTCCCCGATTTCGGGGAGGGTTAGGGTGGGGTAAAAAATTCTATGATTTAGAAAACTCAGCTGTTGGATTTGGCTTTTGTCGAGGCATGAATCTAAAAATACGCAAAGCGATTTTAGCCAGTGCAGGCATAAGTTGCGGCTGAAGTAGCTGTTGATCGTATACACTCAACCTTCGAGCATTTTCTTGAAGGCAAGTAGATAGAAACAACTCAGGAGTAAGATTATCCACAAAGTTACTAGCTCCAGTGGCGGTGAAACCTTATATTTATTAATTGTTTACTGAACTCACTACTTGGTTGCGACGCTCTTTGAGGTAAGAGAAGAACTCGCGCCCCTCGCGTAGACGACGCACGAGCATTTGCGGATCGCTAAGCATTTCACCAACAATCGGGATAATAGCTTTAGGTCTAAAATAGAATCGGCGGTACATTTGCTCAACAGCATCCTCAATTTCGGTGTTTTTGAGGTTTGGATATTGCAGCGTAGACATTTGAATTCCAGAATTAGCCACTAGGGAACTGTCATTAAACCAGCCATTTTGTTGAGCTTGTTGATAAAGTTCCGTTCCCGGATAGGGGGCGGCGATGGAAACTTGAATGGTATGAGGACTAATTTCGCAAGCAAAGCGAATTGTTTCTTCTATTGTCTGGCGGCTTTCATCGGGTAAACCGATAATGAATGTACCGTGTACGGTAATGCCAAGTTTGTGGCAGTTTTGCATAAACTTCCGTGCCACTTCTAGCTTAATACCTTTCTTAATTCCATCCAGAATTTGTTGATTACCAGATTCAAACCCTACCAGCAACAACCGCAAGCCGTTGTCACGCAGTTGCTTGAGTGTATCGTAGTCTAAGTTAGCACGGGCGTTGCAACTCCAAGTGAGTTTCAGTCGTTTCATGTGTTCGCTGATGGCGATCGCCCGTTGCTTATCTATCGTAAACGTGTCATCATCGAACATGTACTCCCGCACACTAGAGCCAAATATCGCCTTAGCTTCTGCCATTTCCTGCCCTACCGCCTCTGGACTTTTGCTCCGATATTGGTGTCCCCCTATTGTTTGCGGCCAAAGACAGAATGTGCATTTTGCCGGACAACCGCGCCCTGTATAAAACGAAACATAAGGGTGTAGTAAATATCCTATGAAATATTTCGTAATATCCAAATCACGAGCGTAGATTGGTAATACACTGGGCATACTATCCCAGTCGTGAATCAGTGAGCGTTCTTCATTGTGATTAATATTACCATTATTATCACGGTAGCTCAGACCTTTAATTTGCTCACTCGGTTTGCCTTCTGCTAATTCCTTACAGGTATAGTCAAATTCATTGCGACAAACAAAGTCAATGACTGGGTTTTCTTGCAGAGTTTGCTCTGGTAAAACTGCCACATGCGCCCCAACAAAGCCAATTTGTACATTCTTGTTCTCAGCTTTGATTGCCGCCGCACATTTTACATCATTATATAGTGAAGGCGTGCTGGTGTGCATGATCACTAACTCGTAATCTTGAGCAATTTTCAGCACATCTTCCACAGTTTGATTATGTGGTGGCGCATCCACCAGCTTACTACCAGGAACAAGAGCGGCAGGCTGTGCCAACCATGTAGGATACCAGAAAGAGGTAATTTCGCGTTTGGCTTGATATCGCGAACCCGCACCACCATCAAATCCCTCAAAAGAAGGAGGGCTAAGGAACAGAGTTTTCTTCACAGACTTCTCTCCCATATATTTATTCGTAATCGTTAATTCGTAATTGCTCTCTATAATTACGAATTACGAATTACGAATTATTAATTATTTTGTTACTTGCTCAATTAACGCCATCACATCACTGCGGCTAAGTTTTTCTTTGCCATCAGCAAGAGCATCAAGAGTGCCATAAGCCAGTGTAAACGGAATTTGGCAAAAATCTAATGCTGCACCGACGGGAAGGGAATTGATGTAGGCATCTGCTAGTGTAAGATTGCGACGAGCATACTTTTGCATATTTTCTGCACTCCAACCTTCTGGATAAAAATCCACTCCCCGTGACAAATCTTCAATATGGTTACGGAGAATGTTAACAGCTTGTAAACCTCGACCAAAACCAATTGCCAAGGTACGGTTTGTTTGTGTACCATCGTACCAAGCCCATAAATCAGAGAGCAACAAACCTACTGCTCCGGCAACTCCGAAAGTATAACGATCTAAATCTGTTTCATCACGAATCTTCCATTCATTTTCTGCCCAGTAAGCCATTCTATCTGCCATTGCCGCCGTAGCATCCCAAATTCGAGGTGCAATAGTCGCAGGCGCTAATAATGTCCATTCCCGAATCCGCATTGTTACTTCTGGGAGTAAATTCTCCTGTGTACTCAATGCCAGAGAAAAGACATCAACGCCAAAGCCATCACTCCCAGCTTGTAATGTTAAACTAATCGCTCGCAATAGCTTTGCTTTGGTAAGATTATCTAATTCTGGATTGTCTTCAATTTCATCAATGGCTCGAAAACATAGGTACGCTGATGTCACTGCTTCTTGCAAGCCATGAGGTAAACGTACAATTGGGATGTAAAAAGTCCGGCTAGTCTCCTTTAGGATTTCCAACGCTTCTCTACATAAATTCATTGATTGCACTCCTCGCATACACCAACCTTGCACCCCAGTCACTACAGATGACACTACACTAAGTGTGGATGATTAAGAACATTAAACAATTTTCAAGTCATCAAATCTACATGTCTTTCTTTTTAATCTCATTTTCATCTGGTAGCTGATAATTACATGACGTTGATAACCTGTAGCTGTTTCACAGGGGAGTAAAAATTATAGCAACTGGCGTTTAACAATGCTTAGTTGATCGTATACACTTTTTCCCGCGTCTGATCTTGACATTTGTATACATAGATTAGGTCAAAAGTCAAGTATTCAGATACCCGGCTTCTTGAAGAAGTCGGGTATCTATTGCTGCCCATGCTCGTAACACTTCTGCTACTGTCCAAGCTTGAGCAATACAGCCATTTGGCGTCATCGGCTCAAGAGCATCAAAAATTTCGCTTAAACTACCCACACCATGACCGTAAAGATGATTTGCCATTGGCTCTAAAAATTCTCTAGCTTGAGAGGGGTTGTTATAAACGCGCAAATGTGCGTGAACGAATGCACCGAGTAACCAACCCCAAACAGTTCCTTGATGATAGGCTCCGTCACGTTGATAGCGATCGCCATCATAAATTCCTTGGTATTGAGGATGCTCTGGGCTAAGCGATCGCAACCCATAAGAAGTCAGCAAAACTCTTCCACAAGCTTCTACTACTCCACGCTGTTGTTCTGGTGTGAGTGGGCTTTCACTTAAGGATACCGCAAATATTTGGTTGGGACGCAAGGATATATCATCTCCGTCAGGAGTATCTAAGACATCATAGCAGTAATTGGTCGAATTGTTCCAGAAGCGAGAAAATTGTGTTTGAACAAGGTTGGCAAGATCTTTATACTCTTGATATGGCTGACCAATTTGTTGAGCAAACAAGACCATTGTCAAGAGCGCGTTATACCATAAAGCGTTAATTTCTACAGGTTTACCAATGCGGGGCGTAACAACCCAATCATCAACCTTCGCATCCATCCAAGTCAGTTGTACTCCAGCAACACCAGCATAAAGTAAACCATCTGTATCAAGGTGGATGTTGTAGCGTGTGCCTTGACGATGCCAGTGAATAATATCTGCTAGAGTTGGAAAAAGTTCTCTCACCAAATCAACATCTTTTGTCACACTGTAGTAACTGCGGATCGCTTCAAAATACCAAAGTGTCGCATCAACTGTGTTATAATCTGGTGTCTGTCCTGCATCAGGAAAGCGATTGGGAAGCATTCCTCGATCTACATATTTGGCAAAAGTACGCAAAATTGAGCGGGCAATTTCTAAGCGTCCAGTTGTTACCGTCAAACCTGGTAGACTAATCATAGTGTCTCTTCCCCAATCACTAAACCAGTGATATCCAGCAATGATAGTTTTGCCATCTGGTTCGTCGGGTAAGGGACGATCTACAATAAATTGGTCAGCAGCTAAAACTAGTTGATTTACCCAAGCAGGAGATTCCACTTGGGGTAATTGCTTGCTCCAAAGTTCAATTAAATTTTTTTCTTGCTGATGGCGTTGTTGGAGAGATGTTGTACCATCAAGATCTAGTTGCTGTTCGGTACTGGCAACAAAAGTCAGAGTTTCCCCAGGATGAAGCGTCACCTCAAAGGTAGCTGCATGAAGATGATCTTCTCGATCGCTCAATCCTCGACGACGTTCTACTGCTAGGTAAAATCCATAGTACCAGTTATTCACAATTGTAGCAGTGGCGCGGCTCAATAGGTAAAGTGGTACTGCACCAGAAAAAGCCGTGACACAAACTCCCCCTGGCACTGGCTCTACACTCATTCGCCAACCGTCATTCCGGGTATTGCTGTGATAATCGCGATAGTTAACCAATGCTTTGAGCGTTAACTGTAGCGGTTGGCTACCACGACGCAAGGTATATTGGACGTAGGTAGTGTTAGCGCCCTGTTGCATCCAGACTCGTTTTTCAAGTATTGCATCACACAAAGCAAAGCGCCATACTGGAATAGTACCTTCTAAAGAAAAACGTTCAATATATTGATAGCCGTGGGGACTTATGGTGTTATCCGCCCAACGATTACAGTAGAGTGGATAGGAATGGCGATCGTAAGACGCAGTTTCGTCAAACTTAGTAAGTAGTAAAGTTCTACCTAATGGTGGTTTCAAAGCTGCCACCAATAAACCGTGATAACGCCGAGTTAGCAATCCTGCTACAGTACCAGAAGCATAACCGCCAATACCGTTAGTGACTAACCACTCCCGTGATTCTGCAATGTCGAGGTAGCCGCAAATTTCTCGTCCAAATTCGATACTCATGCAACAAATTTTTTTAATTAATCACTGTCAGTTTCTCATAAAATCTACCGATAGAATAGATGTGCAAAACAAATCGAATGCTTGTAGATATTATGGTTTTAGTGTGTTATGAATACCATTGGACACCCAACACTGCCCATGTTTTTTTATATTAAGCTACTAGGTTTGTAACACTTTGAAAATAACTCTAAAAATAGAAGTATTTTTTTGACTATATCGATATAGTATGTTGGTAGAATAAGTAAGCAGCGACAGGGAAGCAGTTTATTCAATCAAATATTCCGCTTCTCGGCTATAACACGCCTTTATGGTGGTAAGACAGATTCCGTTAATCTCCAAAATCTACTCTTAATTGTTCTGTGAAAAACGGAGCAATTATCTTGCAGTGGGCATTTACAGGTATAGGAGTTAGAGATGCGTCATATTTATGAGAATTCAGTTTCCTATAATGGATATCTCATCATTCCCTTTGTTTTTGGCAAGGCAAGTGGTTACGAAATTTATTCGTACAAATTATTATCAGTAATTGGAAGTAAAAGCCAATTCCACAAAGCAGAAAACCCGGCGGGCATTTACGGTAGTAGCATTGAAAACGTAATTGCGATCGCCAAAGAACACATTGACAAAAATGCGGAATTTACTACGAACGGTGACTATTTTAAATGTCGCTATATCTACAATAACAATTTAGTGATTGTCTTTCAAGATGGTGGTAAATATTTTTATGACCATTATCCCCCTGACTCATTAAACAACATTGCCGCACCAAAATTATTCAAATCAGAGTTCGAGTGTTTAAATTGGATTAAACAAGGGCTGGATGGATTGCATGTGCGGCGAAGGTAAACTCAAATGAGAAACCCGGTTTCTTTAAGAAACCGGGTTTCTTGATGGTTACGGTAGCCAAAAATCAGGTAATACAGAGTTGCCAATTTGACGTACAATTCTATTGACAGTCCGAGCTACTTGAATATGGGCTTCGTCTGGTTCCACAGGTAAAATTTGTGCTGGTGTACCGTTGCCCAAATAGTAAATTACTAAATTTGCTGCTTCTAAACCAGTAACGTATGCCTTTTCCTGAGACCATGAACCATGAGCGGTGATAATCCAATCACCACTCATAAATACATTGTGCAAACTTGTAATTGCTGGTAACATATAACGATAGCTACCAGGGGCAAAGTGAGTTACTGCATTTGGTAGACGGATGACACTGCTATCAACTACCTTTGCGTCTCGGAATCCTGGTACACAGCTTGTTAAATAGTGTTGGACTATTGGTATAATCTCTTTATCTTCTAAATTAAGAAACTGATTGGCGTGATAAAAATCAGCTTCTATGACTGTTCCTGGCTCGTTGCGATATTCGTCATGCAGCGTATTTAAATCAAAAAACGTCCATCCGGTGGTGGCATCAAAACCAAAGCAAGCATTGGAAGGACGAGGTATATCAATTTTGCGATCAAACCACAGTCTTGAGGCTAAAACGTCAATTGCTCCTAAATTATTTATATTTCTAAACTCTGGGCGGCTTTGCAAACTGGGGCTACTGGAGACAATCTTTTTCATCCCCGTGATTCCCACGGCAAAGATTACTGCATCCGCATCAAATACCTCTTCACCACAGACAACTCCTGTTGCCCGATTGTTACTACCAACAATTAAATCAGTAACTCTACGGTTTGCTAACACTCTTGCCCCGGCTTTTTCCATTTGTTGTACCCAAGGGCGAAAGATTTTTTCCCCGACTGTGCCACGACACCAAACTACATCAAAGTCTGGTTGATGCGCCAAAATGAAAAAGTACAGCATTCCTAAGGTAGCAGCTGCCGAACACTGTTCACCAGGGGCAAACAAGCCTACCAATAACATTGCTTCAAAAGATTCGCGGTAAAGTCTGGCAGAAACACCAAAATCTTTGAATAATTCTCTGGCTGTGACGAAATCATAACGTTGCCAAGCTTGATGGGAATTATCAAAATCAATTACCGCATAAAGTAAAGGCAGGGCGCTGAGGCGATCGCTCAAGGGTAAACGTTTAAACTGAGTGTAGAGAAAAGTGCCTAGAGGTGTGGGCAGTCGTGGTAAATCTTGAAAAATTGGCGATTCAACTTCCAAACCTGCGGGTGAATATTGACATGAACGAGTCCAACTTGTAAAGGGGCTAATTCCTAATTCATTAATTAGGGAAAAAATATTTCGATAAGGATACCAAAAGCCGTGAATACCTGCTTCTATTGAGCGCCCTGCCGTTGTCTTCCACCCCGCTACCAATCCACCAGGATATGAACCCGCTTCCAGCAGCGTCACATCATAACCTTGTTTAGCTAAATGATAGGTTGCTGCTAAACCTGCCCAACCTGCACCAACAACAACCACTTTGCCTTGTGACGCTTCTAACATACACAAATAAAACTTGCAGTTAGTATTATCTTCAGAGTATAACATAAAACATGTTAATTACTCACTTGGATAAGTTAATGACTCAATCAGTAAATTCACCTATTACTTTACGCGAATTTCAAATTAGAGATGGTATTTATTTTCCCAAATCATACGAGGAATTAACTAGTACCAAACATAAACAAAAATGGGATAAAATAGGCAAAACATACTACGGTTCTCAAAAGATTGAAAAGGCTGGGGAAACAGCGCCAATTAAACAAGATTATACACTACTGACGGGAAGACCTGGTGGAACTTGGAATCTATTTCCTCAGAATAAATCAGTTGATTCTATTCTGGAACTTGGCTGTGGTTACGGTAGAATTCCTTTGTATCTTTCTAAAGAGAAAAATCTGCAATGCAATAAATACTACGGGCTGGATATTTCTGAACCTTTATTGCGACGTTTACTTAAGTGTAAGCAAGAATATGATTTCTTTCCGAAAGCTGAATTTAATATTATCTGTGACTCGGCAGAAATATTGCCGCTAGAAGATAATTCTGTAGATTTGGTAATTTCTAACTGTGTGTTTATGCATATTCCCGACGCACAAATCAGAAATCTGTTTGTGGAAATAGCGCGGATAATGAAACCGGACGGTATTTTTGTTTTCAATCATTCTTTCCATAACAAATCTTGTCCTTCTCATAAAATCCACAATTTTATTAGAAAGCTCAATATATTTGCTCGGAATCCAGTTTATCTCAAGCAATATTCAGCAGCAGAAATCAAAGAGATGTTGACGGCTTCTGGAATTACAGCAAAGAGTCCACAATATATTGTGGAACCAACACAAGAATATGCAATTTTACCGGAGAAAATTAAAGGCATTGTTGTACCTTTTGCGAAAACAATTAACAGAAGTATTAAGCCATCATCACCTGCGATGAGAGAAACCTTGGCTTACGGCTTTAGCGCCTACAGCAGCAATCTGAATTAACCCTAAGATCCCCGACTTCTTTAAGAAGTCGGGGATCTTACAGGCAAACTATTAATTTTTATTAAAAAATGCATACCTCATAGTTCAAAAGCTGAGAAGTTAATTAATAGATAGTTTTTCAGTAACTGTGGCTACGCTAGGGGAATGCAATGTCCGGCGATGTTCGTATTAAAGGTTGGTTATTCGAGCTAGGGATTGTGGGGGGTGCGATCGCATTCTCTGTGAATTGCGCACTAGCCCAAAGTAACATTGTTCCTGACAATACACTAGGTGCCGAGAACTCGACTGTCACCCCTAACTTTAATGGGGAACCAATCGAGGTAATTAATGGTGGAACACAGCGGGGTCAAAATCTCTTTCACAGTTTTCGAGAATTCAATGTTAGTGCTGGACGCGGTGCTTATTTTTTTAGTCCTAGCGCCAATATACAAAATATATTAGCACGAGTTACGGGTGGCGATCGCTCTGAGATTTTGGGGACTTTGGGCACGTTTGGTAACTCCAATCCCAACTTATTTTTAATTAATCCCAACGGAATCATTTTTGGACGCAATGCCAGTTTAGATGTCGGAGGTTCGTTTGTTGCAACGACTGCTAATGCGATTGGGTTTGGTAATCAAGGTTTTTTCAATGCAACGAATCCGAATACTCCTGAACTGTTGACAGTAAATCCTTCTGCTTTTTTATTCAATCAAATTGCAGCAGCATCGATTCAAAATAACTCAGTAGCACCAGCAGGATTAGATCCGACAGAAAGAGTGAGTGCATCTGGGTTACGTGTTAGAGATGGTCGGAGTTTGGTGTTAGTAGGTGGTAACATCAGCATGGATGGCGGAAGGTTAAATGCCTTTGGTGGGAGAGTTGAGTTAGGAGGTGTTTCCGGAGCGGGAACAGTAGAGTTGGGGAATAATCTGAATCTAAATTTCTCTGATGGGGTAGAGCGATCGGATGTATCACTAATTAACGGAGCCGGCATCAATGTGATTGCTGGTAATGGGGGAAGTATTGCGGTTAATGCTCGTAATATTGATATTTTAGGAGAAAGTCGGCTTTTAGGTGGCATAGGATCGGGGTTAGGTTCATCTGACAGCCAAGCTGGAAATATTACGCTCAATGCAACAAGCACAATTAGGGCTGGGCAAGGTGGTAGGATTCAAAGCATTGTGGAAGCCAATGGTGCAGGTAATGCTGGAAACCTGGATATTACTACAGATTCGCTGATATTTACTGATGGTACTCAATTAGTAGCTAATGTTTTTGGACAAGGAAATGCTGGCAATGTCACAATTAGAGCTAGAGACATCTCCCTTGATGGAATAGACCGTAACGGTTTTTTGAGTGGAGTATTCACTGCTTTGGAACAGGGAGCAGTAGGCAGAGCAGGCAACATCAGTATTACAACTGAGTCGCTTTCTGCAAATAATGGAGCGTTAATTTTTGCTTCCACCTTGGGACAAGGGAATGCAGGTAATATTACTATTGATGCTAAAACGATTTTTTTGAATGGTAGTAGCAATGGCATCTCTAGTGGTGTTGACAGCACTGTATATGGTAACGCCGTCGGTCAAGCTGGTAATATCAGCATTACAACTGGGTCGCTCTCAATTACTAATGGTGCGAGATTAAATACCAGTACCTTTGGAATCGGAAATGTCGGCAATATCAAGATCAATGCCCGCAACGCGATCTCTCTAGCGGGAGTTGGTAGTAATGGCTCCCTTAGTGGCATATTTAATAATGTGTCACTAGGGGCTGTAGGTCAAGCTGGTAACATTAGTTTGACAAGCGAGTCACTTTCTGCATCCAATGGAGCGCAAATATCTGCTTCCACTTTTGGACAAGGAAATGCAGGTAATGTCACTATTGATGCTAACACTATTTCCTTGAATGGTGTCAGTAGCAATGGATTTTCTAGTGGTGTTTATAGCAGCGTGGGAAGTGATGCGATTGGGAATGCAGGTAATATCAGCATTACCACAGGTTTGCTTTCTCTCACTGATGGTGCACCGATATATGCCAACACTCTCGGGCGAGGAAATGCAGGTAATATTAATGTTAAAGCTGACACTATCTCTTTAGATGGAATAGGTAGGAATGGATTTCCCAGTGGTGTATTCAGTTCTGTGGAACAGGGTGCGTCAGGAAAAGGCGGCAATATCAACATTACAACTGGGGCGCTGGCTTTAAAAAATGGCGCTCGTTTGAATACCAGTACTTTTGGGCAAGGAGATACAGGTAGTATTACAGTTAAAGCCACACATACCATCTCTTTCGATGGGGTAGGCAGTAATGGCTCCCTCAGCGGCATATTTAATAATGTGTCACCAGGGGCTGTAGGCGAGGGCGGTAACATTAGTTTGACAAGCGAGACACTTTCTGCATCAAACGGAGCGCAAATCATTGCTTCCACTTTTGGACAAGGAAATGCAGGTAATATCACTATTGATGCTCGTGACAGTATATCCCTGCGTGGGGTAAGTAGCAATGGATTGTTCCCCAGTGGTGTATTTAGTAGTGTTGAAGACCGTCAAGCTGTGGGCAAAGGAGGCAACATTAGTATTACCACTGGATCGCTTTCTGTTACCGATGGCGCTACACTATCTGCCAGCACTATTGGGCGAGGCGATACGGGTAATATAAATATTTTAGCGAGGGACAACATCCTACTTAATGGAGTAGGAGGCAATGAATTTCGCAGTGGAGTGTTCAATGATGTTCGATCTGGGGGTAGAGGTAATGCAGGTAACATTAGTTTGACAACCAAGTCACTTTCTGCAACCAATGGCGCAAGATTGTCCTCTATTACCGATGGACTAGGGAATGCTGGAAATGTGACAATTGATAGCAGTGACATTGCCTTTTTTGATGGCAATGATACAGGTGTCTTTAGCAATGTGAGAAATAGGGGTAACGGTGGGAATATTACCATCACTACCGGAACGCTATCTGTCAAAAATGAGGCACAACTCAGTGCAAGTACTTTCTTTATAGGGAATGCAGGTAATATCAACATTGATGCTCGTAATAGAGTCTCTATTGATGGAATTAATACAGGTGTTTTCAGCCAAGTAGGAGCAAGAGCAGAGGGTAGAGGTGGAAACGTCACTATTACCACTGGAACGCTGTCTGTTAGTGATAGAGCACAATTAAGTGCTACCACAGTTGGTCGAGGGAATGCAGGTGATGTGGCAATTAATGCTCATGGTGTATACTTAGATGGGGCAAACAGCGTTGTTGCAAGCGCAGTAGAACGCTTAGGGGATCGGATTGGGGAGGGTAAGGGTGGAAATGTAACTGTTACTACTGGTTCGTTGTCTGTAACTAATGGCGCTCGATTAATCGCTAGTACTAATGCTAAAGGAGATGCAGGTAATGTAACGATTAATGCTGACAATCTGGTTTCCTTTGATGGGGTTGGAAGTGATGGGCGCAGTAGTCAAGCTATCACCGGTGTACTTTCTGGAGGAGAGGGCAACGCTGGGGACATTACTATAAATAGTGGCTCTCTATTTATCACTAACGGAGCTCGATTAGTTACCATCGCTCAAGAAAACGGTTCGGCAGGTAGTGTAACGGTTAACGCTCGCGATCGTGTTTCTTTGAGTGGAATAAGTCGTAACGATCGCTCGAGTAGTATAAGTAGCAATTTGGCATCTGGTGTGGTGGGCAAAGCTGGAGACATTACTATTACTACCGGATCGTTTTCGGCAACAGATGGGGCTTTCCTAAATGTTAGTACCAATGGTAAAGGAAATGCAGGCAGTGTGACCATTAATGCTGGCAATACCGTTGCCTTTAACGGACAGGCGTATGCGGAAAGTATTGTAGGAGAAGGAGCAGAGGGCAACGCTGGTGGCATTACCATCTCCACTGGCTCATTGTCTATTACAAATAGAGCTATTCTAACTACCACTACTGCTGGACAAGGGAATGCGGGCAGTGTGAGAATTGATGCAAGCGATCGCATCTTGTTATCTGGAAATGAAACAGGTATTTTCAGTAGAGTCAGACCTGAAGCTGTAGGTACAGCCGGAAACATTACAATCGCTACTGGATCACTTTTTGTTACGGATGAGGCTCAACTAAGTACAAGCAACATTGGGCAGGGGCAGGCAGGTGACATAGCAGTTACAGCTGGTTCTGTTCGTCTTGATAACAAGGGTACTATTCAAGCTACGACTCTTTCAGGCAATGGCGGAAATCTCAACCTGAATGTGCAGGACTTATTACTATTGCGTCGTGGCAGTCAAATTTCTACTACTGCTGGCACTGCACAGGCTGGCGGTGATGGCGGTAAAATTACGATCAACTCCCCCTTCATCGTCGCTGTGCCAAAGGAAGATAGCAATATCAGCGCTAATGCTTTTGATGGTAATGGTGGCAATGTTAACATTACAGCCTCTGGTATCTATGGTATTCAATCTCGTCCACGCCCAACTTCGCTCTCAGACATCACTGCTAGTTCAGAACGTGGAGTAGCTGGCACTGTAGAACTCAACACACCTGAAGTCGATCCCAATCGGGGATTGATACAACTACCCACAAATTTGGTTGATGCTACACAGCAAATTTCCACTGCCTGCACCCCTGGTAGTAGACAAAGAAAGGGTTCATTTACTGCTACAGGGCGGGGCGGAATAGCACCTAGTCCCTCTGAGCCTTTGATGAGTGATGCGGTGCTGACTCCTTGGGTAACACTGTTTGATGAAACAAGGGGAGAAATAAAACAAAATGCCGTAAATGTCAATCCCTCTAATCAAATTGTGGAAGCACAAGGTTGGGTAAGAGATGCCAATGGTGATGTGGTTCTAGTTGCTAGTGTACCTAGTGTGATACCTCAAAATCCCTGGTTTACGCCTGCATCTTGTTCTGATTGATGAAAAACAAACCTCATTTGCTGGCGGTCGCTATTAGTATAGCTGTTTGTGTCTATTAGCCACTAAGTACCTGCTGTTGTTGCATGTGTTTGAGTAATTAAATCTATGATTGCTTGCGGTGATTTATCTTCAATTACTGCTAACAAGTTTACAGCTTTTGTTAATAAGCGATCGCTGTCTTCAAAAGTGTTGTGACTGGGTAATACAAGTTGGATGGGATTTCCTTCATCGTCAGCAGCACCTTGAAATACCAATAAACGTGGGTTGGGATGTCTTACTGCTTGCCAACCATTTTGATGGAGATAAGATACGATATCAGCAATTTTAAGAGAATGGGTTTGCAATTCCTCTGGGACAATCTGTTCTGTCATGACCACTCTCCTGTTTTTACCTTCTCTATTAAATTTAGCAATGATTCTGGGGTTAAGCGTTGTGCCCTTGGAATCCGGATTCTCACACTTTGTCTATTATCGGTTGGTTTACCACTCAGGTATTCCCAGTAACAACTGCCACGAAGCCGCATTTCATCTTCATTATATATTAACCATTGGGATGAGTCTGAAGGTAAGGCAAATAATATGAGGATACAAGGTACAGCCATCCTGAAATTGCCTCGAAGCACTAAATCGTTATAAGTTTTGGCTTCCAAGTCGTAAATAACTATGTTGTCGTCTCGCTGCCATTGGGTTGAAGCTTTTAATTGAAAGCTAAGGGAAAAGCCAGACTCAACACGCCGATTGTTGCGGATAGTAATTTCATCAAAGTTGCCATCTACTCCATAATCATACTCGCGGATGGAAAGATTTAAGCCAGCAATACCAGCAATCGCTCGGATATAAGATCGACTTAATGATTCAAGAATATGGGGTTCAGTCAACACAAAATTACATTCTGCTTGAGGTAATTTTGAATGATACCTCAATTGGGTACTATGAAGTTAGCTTGAAATGGAGCATTCAGCAATTCTAAACTTGGCTTTTGGGTAAGAGATGCCAATGGTGATGTGGTTCTAGTTGCTACTGCAACCAATGTGACACCTCATTTGCTGGCGAGCGCTCTTGGCGCGGCTGTTGAGCACTTTAAGCACTAGGCGTCAGATGTTTCGCTTTACCCCTAGAATTGCCTCTAGGGGCTATTCCCTAAATTCAGGATAGAACATTATGTCAAAATTAGGCACAATTGTTTACCCAGTTTATTATCGACTAGTTGTTCGTCGTGACAACACTTGGTACTTCACAAAAGGTGAGCCGTTTATCAATTGGTTTAACGCACCTTGGCTTCAGGGCGAGGATTTATTTGCTACTTTTGGCATATCTATGAAACAAGCTGCTAATGAGCTAAGACAAATTAACGGCGGTAAACAGGGTTTTTACATAGCAAACATCTTGGATAAAAAATATTACTACTGTGGTACTGAGTGGGAAGATGTCAAGGCTAAGTTAAAGGAACTAGGAATTGGTAGACTCGATCCGATGGAAGCATGAATATAAATGTTAGGAATATCTAGTTATGAAAACCTGGATTGAACAAGCCCGTTTTGGAATGTTTATTCATTGGGGACATAGTTCTCAACAAGGCTGCGAATTATCTTGGCCCTTAGTAGGAGGTGTTTTCAGCCTACCTTTTTGTGGCAATATTCCTGTTGAAGAATATCACAGCACAGCAAAAACATTCAACCCACAACAATATCATCCCCAAGAATGGGCTAATTTAGCTAAACGGTTAGGAATGCAATACGCCATTCTGACAACCAAGCACCATGATGGTTTTGCGATGTTTCACACAAAGCAATTAGACTTTTCTATTCAGAATGCGCCCTATAAAAAAGATATTGTCCGGGAATTTGTAGAAGCAATGCGACTAGAAGGAATTCGCATCGGCTTGTATTTTTCCTTAATTGACTGGCATCATCCTGATTATCCGGCTTTTACTGAAGCTGATAAACCTTATCAAACTTTTCAACACCGTCAGCCCACTCCTGAACAATGGCAGCGTTATATAAACTTTATGTTCGCCCAAGTGCGCGAATTACTCACAAATTACGGTAATATTGATGTAATTTGGTTTGATGGTAGTTGGGAGCGATCGCCTGAACAATGGCAAGCTGAAAAATTATACAACATAATTCGCTCTTTGCAGCCAGAAATATTAATTAGCGATCGCCTACCAGGATTTGGTGACTTCACCACCCCAGAACAGTTTATACCTCCCCAACCTCCAGATCAAGCTTGGGAAACTTGCATGACCATCAACGAAAGTTGGGGTTATAATACTGCCGATACTAATTTTAAATCACCACGACAATTAATTCACACCCTTTGCGAAGTAGCAGGTAAAGGCGGCAATTTGTTGTTAAACATCAGCCCTATGGGTGATGGACAAATTCAACCAGAATTACTAGAAAGATTAGCAGTAGTAGAAACCTGGATGCGATCGAACAAACAGAGCATCATAGGTACGCAACCAGGATTAGAGCCTTGGCAATTTTACGGTCCATCAACCCGTAAAGACAACCAAATCTATTTACATCTTCTCTGGAAGCCGTATGAAACAATTTCTGTACGGGGAATACCCATCAAAAAAGTGCAATCAGTAAGCGTTTTGGCTAGCGGAACCCCACTCCAATACACAACTCGCTGTAGCATCATCGAATCTTTCAATCCTAACCCAATAGGAGAAATAACAATTACTGTACCAGAATCTGTAATTGACCCATACGCAACTGTAATTACTATTGATATTGAATGGTAGTCTACAGATATGTTGATAAAAATTAACAAAATGTGGAATCGTCGCAAAAAAAGACGAAACGTATCAAAAGAAGTATCTGAGTTGTTATCGCCAGCCAGTATTGAAAAATCTAAAAATATACCTCAACAACTGAGAAATTTACTGTTAGAAAAACTTAAACAAGAACAAAATAATGACAAAGAACTTAACTCAGTTATTGAAGGAATAAGTGATGGAATAGAAAATTTAATAGACAATTATCTAGAATTAGTTGCATATAAAGCACAAGTGCAAAGGACAAGAAGAACATTTCAACGTACAATGTCTTTCTTTCTTTTAGCTTTATCAGGAGTAATTATTTTCTTTGTTAGTTCATTGCTTATTAACGACTTATCAGGAATTATAGTATTCACTTTAGTTGTGGGCGCATTAGTAGGAATTTTCCCAATTTCATATATTGCCTATAGTTTTTATAAATCTGAAGTTCAAAAAGAACGTCTTGCTAATGACTTAAGATTACTAGGTTTGGTTTCCGAGCAAAATATTGATGAGATAAATGAACTTTATAGTACGGTATACAATCCGTTTCAATTTGGAGTCTATATTGTTTTATTTGTAACGCTATCATCGCTGATATTTGCTTCATACTATATTGTCACTACAGAGCCGAACAGATTCAACTTTATAGAAGCCAATACAGTAAAAATAATTTTCTATGCATTTCTTGGCTCCTATTTCTTCGGCATTCAGTTACTAGTGAGAAGATACAATGTAACTTTTCACTCCCCCCCCATTAGCAAGATGACTTGTGAGTTAGTAAAAGAATAAAAATGATTCGAGTGTGAG